>JAEINP010000003.1 GCA_016342355.1 Desulfatibacillum sp. | reverse complement strand
TGATGGGATTGGAGCGAATTCAAGGTGGAGGCCCGCAGGCCTCCACCGGACAAATAAATTCATCGGACAAAAAGCCTATTTGTCTTTGATTTCTTCCAGCAGTTCCTTGGCCTTGGGCCAGTTTTTCATGACAGAGTCCCAGATGTAGGTGGGCTCCTTGACTTCCAGGCAGCGGTTCAACTCCGCCCTTGCCTTGTCGTATTCCTTCAGCTTGATGTAAACCTGCGCCAGTTCAACGCTGGCCATGGTCAGTTTGGGATCATTTTTGACCGCGGTCTCTCCGTATTCCACGGCTTTATCCATGTCTTTCATGGGCCAGGGCGTGGAGGAATAGATTGCGCCAAGGACAGCATAGGCGATGTTGGCATAACGATGGTCGGGATGATATTCAACCACCGCCAACATATTGGTTCTGGCTTCCTTGACCTTGCCCAACGCGCTGAAAATGCCCACCAATTGAGCCATTTTTCCGTTGATGCTGCCTGTCCAGAAAAGGCCGCCTACGTTATTGGGCTCCAACTCCAGGGATTTGGTGGCGTAATCCAGAGCCTTTTTGAACAATTCGTCCTTGGTATCCTTGTCATAAGGCCGATTTTCCCCTTGCTTATAGACGATTTCCGCCATCCGCCAATGGGTTTCCGCGCTTTCGGGCGCCAGGCTGAGGGCCTTGCTGAAGGCGGCCTCCGCCTTGTCCAGGTTGTCTAAGTCAATATGTATCAGTTTTTCATAAGCCCACCCCTCTTCAATCAGGGCCCGGACCTCGGGACTCACATCCTGGGCAGCCATGCCGACCGCACAGGGGAGAACCACCAACATTGCCGAAAAAACCATCACGATTAACCTGAACATATCATCCTCCATGAAAAACAAAAATCGAATCCAGCATTAAACAACGGGGCCAATACACATTCTGCGAAGATTGAAATGATACCCCATCCCGGCGTTTATTTCAAACAAGATTATTCCCATATCTGCAGCCCCTGAAATGCGCCCTGAACCCGGTCAGGAATCGCCCTTTGCCATCACTTGAAATAACGATTGATTTCCATTGATTATAGAGATGAAGCTAAAGATGGGCTTAGGCCTTGCAACCCCCCTTGCCTTGTGGTAGGTTCCGCACCATTCAAGGCCCTTGGCTATCTTGAACTACAATAAAAAAAGTCTTCAGGAGGCTATTCATGACCCAGGCAACAACAGACACCCTGTGTGTCAACACAATCCGCACCCTTTCCATGGACGCAATCCAAAAAGCCAATTCAGGGCACCCGGGAGCTCCCATGGGAATGGCGCCCGCTGCCTATGTGCTTTTTACCCGGTTTCTCAAACATAATCCCAGAAACCCGGAATGGCATGACAGGGACCGTTTTGTCCTTTCCGCAGGGCATGCCTCCATGTTGATTTACAGCCTGTTGCATTTGACAGGGTATGATCTCTCTCTGGACGATATCAAGAATTTCAGGCAATGGGGCAGCAAAACCCCGGGCCACCCCGAGTACGGCCATACCCCCGGAGTGGAAACCACCACCGGTCCCCTGGGCCAGGGTCTGGCGAACGCCGTAGGCATGGCCATGGCCGAACGCTTTTTGGCCAGCTATTTCAACCGTCCCGGGCATCCGGTGGTTTCGCACCACACCTATGCTTATTGCGGGGACGGCTGCATGATGGAAGGCATCACTCACGAGGCCGCCTCCCTGGCTGGCCACCTGGGCCTTTCCAAGCTCATCTGCCTGTATGACGACAATCACATTTCCATTGAAGGCAGCACCGACATCGCCTTTACCGAAGATGTTAAGGCCCGGTTTAGGGCCTACAATTGGCAGGTGATCGCCGTGGAAGACGGCAACGACCTGGACGCCATAGCCGCTGCCATTGAAGAGGCCCGGGAAGACAAGGATCATCCCAGCCTCATCGCCATCCGCAGCCACATTGCCTTTGGCAGCCCCCACAAGCAGGATTCGTCCGACGCCCACGGCGCGCCTTTGGGTGAGGAAGAAATCCTCCTGACCAAAAAGAACCTGGGTTGGCCCGAAACAACGCCTTTTTTTATTCCCCAGGAAGCCCTGGATGTTTTTCGCCAATGCGTGGAAAAGGGCAATCAGGCTGAAACCGCTTGGGACGAAACTTTGGCGGCCTACGCCAAGGCCCACCCGGAAATTGCGGCGGAATTCATCCCCACCATGAACGGGGAATTGCCCGAAGCATGGGATGCAGATATCCCGGTTTTCACCCCCGAGGACAACGCCATTGCAACCCGGTCCGCTTCCGGAACGGTCCTCAACGCCATCGCAGCCAAGCTGCCCACGCTTATCGGCGGCTCTGCGGACCTGGCGCCGTCCAACAAGACCTTTATCAACGGGTCCGGCGAGTTCCAGGCCATGAACTACCAAAACCGCAATATCCGGTTTGGGGTCCGGGAACACGCCATGGGCGCCATCATGTCCGGCATGGCTCTGCATAAGGGCGTCAGGCCATACGGCGGCACCTTTTTGGTATTCGCCGACTATGTGCGCCCGGCTATCCGGGTGGCCGCGCTCATGGGAGCGCCCACCATCTATGTTTTCACGCACGACAGCGTTGCCGTGGGCGAAGACGGCCCCACCCATCAGCCGGTGGAGCACCTGCTTTCCCTGCGGGCCATCCCCAACCTGACGGTCATCCGCCCTGCTGACGCCACGGAAACCGCCGAAGCATGGCGTCAGGCGATCGCCCATACCAGCGGCCCGGTGGCCTTGATCCTTTCCAGGCAAAAACTGCCTGTGATTGATCGTAACCGCTACTCCGGCGCCCAGGGCCTGGCCTACGGCGCCTATGTGGTGGCCGACGCCAAAGGCAAAGACCCGGACTGCATCCTCATCGCCACCGGCTCCGAAGTCAACCTGGCCCTCCAGGCCAGGGACCAGCTCGAAAAAAAGGGCGTGCATGCCCGGGTGGTTTCCATGCCTAGTTGGGAACTCTTTGAAAAATGCACGGAAGAATACCGCAACCGCGTCCTGCCGCCCTCCATCACCAAACGCCTGGCTATTGAAGCAGGAATCACATTGGGTTGGGAACGGTACGTGGGCCTGGAAGGAAAAATTCTGGGCATAGACCGCTTTGGCGCTTCCGCTCCCGGCGGCGAGGTCATGACCAAACTGGGCCTCAATGTGGACAACGTGATCAAAATGGCCCTTGAGCTGTAAAATTCAATAAAATCCTCCGGCCAGCCCTGCCCGGGCTGGCCGGTTTTTTTCGTCTACTCTTCCTGAAACACCTTCACTGTCCAAGCATCACCTTTTGTGCTGAATGCACAGGCCCCTTGTTTGCCCGTATCGTAAACCTGCGCCCCCGCCGTAAGGTATCGCAGCACCACGGACTCATTTGGAAATCCGTACCAGTTCCTTGCCCCGGTAGCGAAAACCACATGTTCGGGTTTGATCGCGTTTACGAATTCATCCGTGGAGGAAGTCTGGCTTCCATGGTGGGGTGCTGCGCAAAGGGTTGTCTGTAATGCTTCCGGATTCCACCGGTTCACCAGCAGGGCTTCTCCCTCGGCCTCTATATCTCCGGTAAACATCACGGACTGGCTACCGAAAGACAGCTTTAGCACCAGGGAGTTTTCGTTCAATTGAAGGTCCTTTCCAAGCATGGCCTCAAAACCCGGCGCAGGATGCAATACACGGGCTGTTACGCCCTGGATGTCTTGCGGCTTATGCAAATCTTCCAGGGACGGCAAAAGCGCCCTTTTTCGACTACAAGCCGCCATCAAATGTTCGTACGCGTGGATCGGGGCAGGCTGGCCGTTGGACCAGAATTCCTTTATGCGGAATTTTTCTGCAAGATACCCCAGCCCGCCCGCGTGGTCGTGCTGGGGATGAGTCAGAACCAGGTAGTCGATTGTGTGGATTTTCCGTTGCCACAGGAAAGGGGCCACAATCATCCTGCCGGTGTCAAATGTGGATGTGGCGGAAAGCCCTCCTCCGTCCACCAGCATGCACGGGCCATGGGGAAACTCCACCAGTGCGGAGCTTCCCTGTCCCACGTCCAAAAAAGTCACCCTCAAGTCAGCATTGCCAAAACGTTGATTGATCCAGTATCCCGCATCAACCCCACTCCCTATCAGGCACAGGATCAGCAAACATTGCGCCCATCGCTTTTTGATATGTAGGATGGAAAGCAGAGCGAGATAATAAAGCAAAATTTCCGGTGCATTGGGTTTAATGGGCATGATGGAGGCATAGGGGATGGAGGCCAACATCTGAGCCAGACCCAATACGCCTTGCAGCATGAATCCAGCCATGGTGATCATAAGGCCCGAAACCCCGGGCAAGACAGGCAAACCAAGACAGGCCATTAACGATACGGGTAAAATGATAAAGCCCACCAGGGGCACCACAAGGAGGTTTGCCAACGGCCCTACCAAGGAAACCTGATCGAAATAATGCAGGACGACGGGCGCTGTGCCCAAGGCTGCGATAAGTGGGATTAACAGATAAACAAGGGCCTTGCGCCTGGCCTTCTCACCCCATGTGATGGGAATGGTTTTAAAAGAGACAATTTTCAGGCCATATAAAATGCTGAACACCGCTGTGAATGATAACTGAAAACCCACATCAAACAAGGCTGGGGGATGCCAAACCAGAATGACCATGGCTGCCACAGCCAGAGTATTGAGGGAATCATAATCCCTGTCAAACACATAACCCAGCAAAAATACGCTGACCATGATTACCGCCCGCTGGGTGGAAGGCGCCATGCCGGTTAAAAACCCGTAAAGCAGGACAGGCCCCATGGTCAGTATGGCGCACAGGGAGAAGAGTCTGCCAGACAGTAAAACCTTGCGGGACCGGGAGAGGATCAATCGGAACACCTGAAACGCAAACAAAGCCACCATGCCAATGTGCAACCCGGATATGGCAAGCACATGGGCGATACCGGTCCGGGCGAACAGGTCCCGGGTTTCCTGGTCAATGCTCCATTTTTCCCCTAATAGCAGGGCGAAAAAAAGGGCCCGGGTTTCCGGAGGCGCGGAATTTTTTATGAGTTCGGAAAGGGATTTTCTTGTATGAAAAAATGCGCCAGTCCTTGCGCCGAGTATCTTCAGCCCGTTCTGCCCCCGCATATAGGCGGCGCCAAAAATCTCACGGAACCGCATGAACTGGACATAATCAAATCCCCCCGGGTTTGCAAAATTCCTCAAGGAACGGATTTCCGATACAAAGCGCACTTTGGAGCCCTGAGCAAGGTCACGGACAGGTGGGCTGACAGTCAGGCGAATTTTTCCGATTATTGGGCCTGAAGGGTTTTCATCGCCAATGCGGTCCACATCCAGGATCAATTGGGTCCGATGCAAATACTGCTCCGGCCTTTCGCAAATGGTGGCGGTAATCTTGGCAGGGCCGGTGTCCAGGAAATGAATGATATGGTTGGCCGGAAACGCAGAGTGCATCCATGGCAGGAGAGAAATCCAGCCTGCCGCGAACAAAAGCGGCATTCCCAAAACACTGGGCGCAGCCCTGGCCAACACAAGGACGGCAAACAAAAGGATAAATGTTAGAAAAACGAACGGAATGACTGAACCGGGAAGGAGAAAAGCGCAGGCAATACCCAGGACCTGGGCTATGGCCAGCCCGGCCATGGGCCGGGTAAAGGCCAGGCCGGGCATGGGCCATAAAAATTTCCAACGCGCCGCACTCAGGGTTCTTCGAAACCTTCCCCAAATGCGGAAAGAGTTCCTACCTGACTCTTCGAACGGCGGCTCCCAGTTGGGAGAATTTGCTTTCGATGGATTCATATCCCCGGTCTATGTGGTAGACCCGGTGGATTTCCGTGCTTCCCTGGGCGATCAGTCCGGCAAGAATCAGGGACGCACTGGCCCGCAGGTCGGAAGCCATCACCGGCGCTGCGGAAAGGTGTTTCACTCCCCGGATCACTGCACTGTTCTGCGAAATGGAGATATTGGCGCCCATTCGCACAAGTTCGCCTACATGGATGAATCTGTTTTCAAAAATCGTTTCCGTAATGACCGATAGCCCCTTGGCCGTGGTCATAAGCACCATAAACTGGGCCTGCATGTCTGTTGGAAACCCGGGATGGGGCAGGGTTTTCACGTCCACGCTGCAAATGGGATTGTTTCCCTGAACCCTGATGCCCCGCTCCTCCATGGTAACAGCAGCCCCGGCCAGCCGAAGTTTGCTGATCAACGCCTGGAGATGTGCGGGTTCCGCGTCCTTGACCAATACGTCCCCGGCGGTCAGGGCGGCAGCCACCATAAATGTGCCCGCCTCGATCCGGTCCGGGATAATGGAAAATTCCGTGGGAGTCAAAGCCTCCACGCCCGTAATGGTAAGCACAGGAGATCCGGCGCCTTCCACTTTGCCGCCCATGAGGTTCAGAAGGTCGGCCAAAGCCACGATTTCCGGCTCCCTGGCCACGTTTCGCAGATAGGTGACCCCTTCGGCCAGGGTGGCGGCCATCATGAGGTTTTCCGTGCCGGTAACCGTGGGGGTGTCCAGGTAAATGTCGGCCCCGCGCAATTTATCGGCAGTTACCTCCACGTATCCGTGGGAGAGTTCCACCTTGGCCCCCAGCATTTCCAACCCCTTCAGATGGAGGTCTATGGGCCTTGCCCCTATGGCGCACCCGCCGGGCAGGCTGACCCTGGCCCTTTTTAATCTGGCGGTCAGGGGGCCCAAAACCAGCACCGAGGCCCGCATTCTCCGCACCAGGTCATAGGGCGCTTCGGTTTCACACAATCCCGAGGCGTCTATTCTAATGGTATGCCCGTCCTTTTCCACCCTGGCCCCCAGGTGTTCCAGCAACAGACCTATGGTATGTATGTCCTGAAGATCAGGTACATTATGAAAGGTATTCCAGCCGTCTACCAGCAATGAGGCTGCCAGGATGGGCAGGGCCGCGTTCTTCGCGCCGGAAACCTGCACCTCGCCGGACAAGGTTCTACCGCCTTCTACAATAATTCTATCCATACAATCAAAACGCCTTCTAAGGTAAAGAAATTGAAAAAAAATCCCGATGGGATGGAGAAGTATGTTTGCCCATCGCCCGTGAAGAAATGGAATCCTGAACAGAGGGAAGGCGAATTGACGGCAAACGGGCCAAGCATAAGGCCGGGGAATGGAATTGTCAAATGAAACGGTTGACAATCGTGCCTTTGCCCGCTATAGGCCCATAATGAGAAAATTCGTTTCCTCCTGCTGCGGGCCAATCCGAGCGCCTGCCAACGCGAGGGGGAAATTTTTTTGCCCCGTTTAAAGGGACAGTCTCTTACGGGTCAGTATGAATTTGGACCAGGAGGAATCATGATAGTTGCGGAGAAAAAACCATTTGATGAAATCAGCGGGATGCTGGCCGGCTTCGACAAGGTTCTTACAGTAGGTTGTAAGACTTGCGTGGCTGTGTGCCTTGCAGGAGGCGAAAAAGAAGCCGTCCTCCTGAATAAGGAACTCATGCTGGCCCGCAAAGTTGCTGGCAAGCCCATAGAGACGGGTGCCGCATTGGTTGAAAGACAATGCGACATGGAGTTTTTGGCCGAACTGGACGACATAGTCGGCCAGTACGATGCCATCGTGTCTATGGCTTGTGGCGCCGGGGTGCAGTTCATGGCTGAACGGTACCCGGAAAAACCCGTCTTTCCCGGGGTGAACACCACCTTCATCGGGGTGAACAGGGACGTGGGATGGTACGAGGAAAAATGCCGTTCCTGCGGCAATTGCCTGTTGGGGGTTACCGGGGGCATATGTCCCATCACCATGTGCGCCAAATCCCTCATGAACGGGCCTTGCGGCGGAACCAATCAGACAAGCTGCGAGATCAATAAGGACCAGCCCTGCGCATGGTACGCGATTTACAAGAGGCTGGCCGGGCAAAACCGCCTGGACAACATCCTGAAAATCACGGAAATCATGGATTGGCGTAACAATGTGCCGCGAACCATTGTTCAGCCCGGTTACGAACAACGCAAAGCCGCTTTCAGCGAAAAATAACTGGGCCATTCGGCCTGATTAGGCCGAGGCGCTGATTTGCTTTGCGGAAAGAAAGCGAGAAGGAAAAGGATATGGCTGAATTCAAGTCAAACAGTAATCTGGAAAAAGTATTGAAAGCGGGACACTTCGCCTTTACCGGAGAGCTTGGGCCCCCGCGTGGATCCAGTGTGGCGCACGTGCGGGAAAAAGCCAAACCTCTCAAGGGAAACGTGGACCTGGTCAATATCACCGATAATCAGACCGCCATGGTGCGCATGTCCAGTTGGGCCGCCTCCATCATTGCCAAGGAAGAAGGCCTGGAACCTAATTATCAGATGGTATGCCGCGACAGAAACCGCCTTGCCATGCAGGGTGACATCCTGGGCGCTTATGCCATGGGTATCAACAACATTCTCTGCCTCTCGGGCGATCACATGCAGTTTGGCGATCATCCCGGCGCCAAGGGCGTTTTTGATGTAGACTCCACCCAGCTCATCAAAATGGTCAAGACCATGCGCGATGAGGGAACCTTCCAGGGCGGCGCGGATATCGAAGAACCCCCCAAAATGTTCATCGGCGGAGCCGCCAACCCCTTTGCAGAGCCTTTTGAATGGCGCGTTCACAGACTGGCCAAAAAAATCGCCGCAGGCGTGGACTTTATTCAGACCCAATGTATCTTCAACATGGAAAAATTCCGTAACTGGGTTGCCATGGCCAATGATATGGGCCTGACCGACAAGGTTTACATCCTGGCTGGCGTTACTCCCATGAAAAGCGTAGGTATGGCCAAGTACATGAAAAACCGGGTGCCCGGCATGGATGTTCCAGACGAAATCATCAAGAGACTTCAGGGCGTGGACAAGAAAATGGTTTCCGACGAGGGAATCAAGATCGCCTGCGAGCAGATTGAGGAATTCAAGGAAATGAAGGGGATAGCCGGTGTGCATCTCATGGCTATCGAATGGGAACACAAGGTACCGGAAATCGCCGAACGGGCCAAAATGTTGCCTCGCCCCGTGTTCTAAATGGCAAGTGTGCTTGTTTCATGACGCACAAGACCTGCCCCCGGGGTTAAACCCAAACCGGGCAGGGAGTATCGAAGGAGAAAGCAATTGACTGACAAACCAAAAAAAGCTCTTGTCATTGGCGGCGGCATAGCAGGTCTGACAGCGGCCTGGGAACTTGCCCAGAGCCAGGTGGACGTGGAGCTTGTGGAAAAAGGCCCCTTTTTGGGCGGGCACAGCATCAGTTACTGCTGCAAGGCGACCGATGAATGCGTTAAATGCGGCGCCTGCTCGGTGGACAAGATGCTGGCCCAGGTGGTGAACGAACCCCGGATCCAGGTAAGCCTGGGGGCAACGGTCGCCAAGGTGGACCAAAGCGGCAAATTTACCGCCTCCCTGGAGCTGGCTCCGGCCTATATTGATCCGGCAAAATGCGACAACTGCGGAGCATGTTTTCAGGAATTCCGCAACACCGGCGCTATTGTTCGTGGTTACTCCAAAAACAACAGCCCCTTGTACGCGCTTTGCCCCAAAGCGGCCAAAGAAGTGGACGCCGCCAAACTGGCCAAGATCTGCCCCAAGGGCGCTATCAACCTGGAGGCCAAGGCTACCAAGAAAAAAGTCTCTGCCGACACGGTGATCGTGGCCACGGGTTTCACCCCGTTTGACGCCGCCAAGAAACCCACGTACGGCTATGGCGTTCGCGACAATGTCATTACCGGCATGGAACTGGAAGCCCTCATTCGCCAAAAGGGCGAGGTGGTGCGGCCCACGGATCTCAATCCCCCCGCAAAAACCGCATTCATCCAATGCGTAGGCAGCCGGGACGCCCGTCTGGGCAACCTGTGGTGCAGCCAGGTCTGCTGCGCCTACGGCCTGCGCATGGCCCGGAAGATCAAATACGCCAACCCTGAAGCCGAAGTGAAAATTTTTTACATGGACATCCAGAGCGTGGGCAAGAATTTCCCCGCCTTCTACACCCAATGTAAAGAGCAACTGGGCTTCATTCGGAATATTCCTGTGGACGTCTACCCGGAAGAAGAGGGCCGTATGCGCATTTCTTACGCAGACGAGGAAACCGGCGCACGCAAGGATGAAATCTTTGACCTGCTGGTCCTGTCCATTGGCATCACCCCCGGGGAAGACAACGCAAAGATAGCGGATATGTTCTCCCTGGAGCAGGATGGAGACGGTTTCCTGGTCCAAAAGGGCGAAGGCGTTTTCCTTGCCGGCACGGCCGCGGGACCCAAAAACATTCCAGCTTCCATGGCTCAGGCAGGCTTTGCGGCTTCGGAAGCTCTTAAATACATAGGGGTGACCAAATGAATGCAGACAAGAAAATCATCCGGATTGCCACCGACGTGTTGGTCATCGGCGGCGGGACGGCTGGCGTAGCCGCGGCGAACGAAGTCGCCGGAAAGGGTTACAAGGTCGTCCTGACGAGCAAGGAAGACAAGGTCGCCCAGGAAACCAAGAATGGCGTAATCGCCGACATGGTGGCCAAGGCCGAGGCCAACGCCGACATCGAAATCATGAAGAACACCGTGGTTGCCAAGGTGATGGGAGTCCCCGGAGACTTTGCCGTTACTCTCAAGACTGGCGACAAAGCGGTGGAACGCAAGTTTGGCGCTATCGTGGTGGCCACCGGCCTCACCACCAAGGTGCTAAACGACGCCTATGGCCTGGAACTGGGACCCAAAGTGATTTCCCAATCCCAGCTGGAAGCCCTCCTTGCCCAAGGCAAGCTGGAATCCGGCAAAACCGTGGCCTTTCTGGTGGGATTCGGCCAGGACGGAAATCCCCTGGTCATGGAACGGGTGCTGGACAGCCTTACCGCCCTTGGCAAAGTGGCCGAAACCGACGCCTATGTCTTTGTAGGCGACATCAAACTGGCTGCCGACGGCCTGGACCAACTATACGCCCAGGCCCGCCAGGAAGGCGTCATCTACTTCAAAACCACTGATGCACCCAAGGTTTCCGTGGACGGCGATGCCATGTGCATTTCCATCCTGGACCCGGTTCTCAGGCAGCAGGTGGAAGTCGCCCCCGATCTCATCGTGGTGGAAGAAGCCATCCTGGCTGATGAAGACAACGCAGCCTTGGCCGAGCCCCTGCAAATCGAAGCTGACAAAAACGGCTTCCTGCAGCCGGACAACGTCCATTACTTCCCGGTCAAGTCCACCCGTCTCGGCATTTTTGTGGCGGGCGCAGCGCGTGATCTCCTGAGCGTGGAACAGGGAATTCAGGATGCGGGCAACGTGGCTCTGGAAGTGAAAAAATTCCTGGGCGACGGCAACCTGGAAGTACCCTCCAACACGGCCTTTGTGGATGTGGACAAATGCACCGTGTGCCTGACCTGCTACCGCTGCTGCCCCCATGGCGCCATTTTCTGGGATTCCCGGGCGATTATCGCCGAGGCGGCCTGTCAGGGTTGTGGAATCTGCGCCAGCGAATGCCCCAATGACGCCATCCAACTGGGCGACTACGCGGACGAAGCCATGGCCAAGGCCATCCAGGATGGACAGGGAACTTCCGGCAAGTCTCCCTGGATTGTAGCCTTCTGCTGCAAGAATTCCGGGCTGGAAGCCGTGAATATGGCCAAGACTTTCGGTTACAGGGTTCCTGCTGGCCTCCAGGCTATTGAAGTACCTTGTGCTGGTAAAATAGATATGGACTATGTTATGGATGCTTTTGTGCAAGGCGCAGATGGTGTTATGCTTCTGACCTGTCACAACGGCAATTGCAAATCCGACAAGGGTGCTTTGTATGCTTCCTGGCGGGCGGCGGAAATCAAGAAGATGCTGGCTTCTGTAGGTCTTCCCGAAGACCGCCTGGTTTGTGCATCTCTTGCCAATAATATGGGAAGGAAATTCTCGGAAATTTCTGTGGAAATGGAAAGATCCATTAAAAAGGCCAGTTCCTGAACCTGAGGGCTTGCCAATCGCGGGACGCACACAGGGTGCGTCCCGCGCCCAAATTAACGGGAGGAAAAAAGTATGGCTGAAGAAGTGATTAAGCTTACCAGAAAAAAGGGGGGCACCCTTAAAGACAAGGTCATGGAGATTCTGCCCGAAGGCGGAAATCTGAATCTCTGCCTGACCTGCGGGGCCTGCTCCTCGGGATGCCCGGCCACCGGGCTCCATGACATGGACCCCAGAAAGTTCCTGCGTATGGCAGCCCTCGGGATGGATGAGGAGATCAAGAACTCTCCTTGGATTTGGTGCTGCTCCATGTGCCAACGGTGCATCTACGTGTGCCCCATGAAAATCGACATTCCCCAGTTGGTTTTCAATGCGCGGAAAATGGTGCCCCGGGAAGAACGGCCCAAAGGTATTTTGGGTTCCTGCGACATGGCTCTCCGGAGTGACACATGCAGCGCCATGGGCGCCACGGAAGAGGATTTCCAGTTCGTGGTGGAAGACGTCCTGGCAGAGTACCAGGAAGCCCAGCCTTCTTTTAAGGATATGCAGGCACCCGTAAACAAACAAGGCGCAGAGTTCTTCCTGAACCAGAACTCCCGCGAGCCGGTGACCGAGCCCGATGAAATGGTGCCGCTGTGGAAGATCCTCCACCTGGTCGGCGCTGACTGGACTTACGGGACCAAGGGATGGGCTGCGGAAAACTACTGCATGTTCATGGCTGACGATGACGCCTGGAAGCACATTACGGAGGTCAAGGCGAAAGCCGTGGATGATCTGGGCTGCAAAGTCTGGCTCAACACTGAATGAGGCCACGAACTTTTCGCAGTCCGGGCCGGACTGAACAAATTCAAAATTGAGCATAAATTCGAGATCAAGAGCATTATCCAATACTACGCCCAATGGATTCGTGAGGGCAAACTCAAGGTGAATTCCGACTGGAACAAGGAACTGGGCGTCAAGTTCACCGTCCAGGATCCCTGCCAGCTTGTTAGGAAATCCTTTGGTGATCCCGTGGCGGATGACCTGCGTTATGTGGTCAAGGCGGTGGTGGGGGAAGAGAATTTCATAGACATGACCCCCAACAAATCCAATAACTTCTGCTGCGGCGGCGGCGGCGGCTTTCTTCAAAGCGGCTTGCCTGAGGAACGCCGGGAATACGGTCGGATTAAACTGAACCAGATTCTGGCCACCGGCGCCACGTATGCCATTACGCCTTGCCATAACTGCCACGCCCAGGTTCATGACTTGGCCGAGCATTATGAAGCCCCGTACCATACGGTCCATTTGTGGACCCTGATCGCCCTGTCCCTTGGCATTCTCGGCCCCAACGAGCGGGAATACCTGGGAGACGACCTTAAAGAAGTTAATATGGCGGAATGGGAATCGGAATACTAGTAGCACCTCGGGAGCCCTGCCTGTCAGGGCTCCCTGTTTTCCCGCTTTTTTCTCTCCAACTTCGTATTGCACACTCTTTCCTTAACACCGGGATTGACTGCCTTTTCGCGCAGTGGTATCCAATAGCATCCGTGTTGGTTATTGGCGTATATATCCACTCGTTCATGCAAGGACCAGGGAGGGGGCACTATGGCGACTCGGAAAATGAAACAAATGGCGCTCAAGCAGGCCATTCATATCGCCAGGGAATATGCAAGGGGAGGGAGCGAAAAATCCTCGCCGGATATTGTCCTGGATCAATCCTACAAACGCATTTTGCAAATCATGGAAGACATCGGGGAAAACCCGGATGAATGCCCGCCCCCCAATTAGGCGGGTTTTGTTTTCCGGAACAGGGAGAATCAGCAATGGCAGACGAAAACCGCAAGTGGCTATGGGAGAAAACCGGGGAGAAATGCGTCAATAATCTCAAGAAACACGCTTTTGACGCCCACCTTTTCAAGACATCGCAGGAAGCCAAGGATTTCATCCTCAACATGATTTCCCAATACCAAACCTTTGGGTTCGGGGGCTCTTCCACCACCCGCGACATGGGCCTGATTGAGGCGTTGAAGGAACAGGGAAAAACCATCCTGGACCACAACGACCCGGAACTTCCCTTTGAAAAAAGCCTGGAATACCGACGTCAGCAAAGCCTGACCGACTGCTTTTTGTGCTCGGCCAACGCCCTTTCCCTCACCGGGGAAATTGTGAATGTGGACGGCTGCGGCAACCGGACCAACGCCATGTCATTCGGCCCCAAAAAGGTGGTGATTGTGGCGGGCGCCAACAAAATCGCCAAGGATCTTCACGCAGCCATCGACCGGGTCCATTACGTGGCGGCGCCCATGCGGGCCAAGAGCCTGAACATGGAAACCCCATGCGCTGAAACCGGGGTCTGTGTGGACTGCAACTCTCCGTCCCGTGTATGCCGGATTACAACCATCCTCCATCGCCGACCCATGCTTACGGACATCACCGTGGTCATCGTCGCCGAGGAATTGGGATACTAACATCTGAAAAGACATGAAAAATTTAATTTTATGGAAAGACCCCGGCTGATTTCAATCCGGGGTCTTTGTCTTTTTAATGGCCTCCACCCGCTGATTGTAAAAGGCGATGACTTCCCGGCGGCGTAGCATGCCCAGCAAAATTCCGGGATCTTCCTCGTCCACCACGGGCACGGCGTCGATATTTTTGATGGTGAATTTTTTCAGGACGGAATTCAGGTCGTCTTCCAGGGTGACGGTGATGATATCGGAAATGGCAATATCCTGCATGATCACCAATGGTTCCAGATGCTTTTCAAACAGGACCGATCGCACGTCCGTGCTGGAAAAAATCCCGGTCAAGCGTTTTCGCTCATCAAGCACAGGAAAATAATGCTGCTTGGTGGAGGCGAAAAACTTCTTGAAGTCGGAAAAATTCATCTGCTCGGGGATGCCGGGCACATTGATGATCAGATCCTTCAAATCCTTGACCTTCAAGGATTGGAGGATATCCACGAAAAAATCCCCGGCATGGGCGGGTGAGGCAATGGGGTTTTTAGGCTGCATCTGATAAATGGTCCATTTGCGGGATACCAGATAGGACACGGTGCACACCAGCAGGCTGGGCAACAACAGCCCATAGGAGCTGGTCATTTCCGATACGAAGATAATGGTGGAAATGGGGGTGTTGGACACCCCGGTGAAGAATCCAGCCATGCCCACGATCACAAAGGCCCCCGGCGCATCCACCCATCCCAGTTGCTGAAAGACCATGCCAATGGCGCCGCCCAGGGCGCCGCCAATCACCACGGAAGGACCGAACACCCCGCCTGATCCGCCGGACCCGATGGAAAAGGAGGTGGTGAGGATTTTGCCAAAAGCCAGGAGCAGTAAAAAGCTGATGGTTGCCCGGGGATCGCCGGAAATAGCCCACTGGGCATACCCATAGCCAAAGGCCAGGGTCTGGGGCAAAAAGAATCCGATTATCCCTGTGCATAGTCCGCCAATGGCGGGCTTGATGTGGTTGGGCAGGGATAACCGGTGGAAAAGTCCCGTCACCCCGTAAAAGGTTTTAACATACACCCATCCTGCGCCAGCCACTACCAAAGCCAGGATCGTATAGGGAAGAAGCTCAAGGGGATCGCGAAATACAAAATTGACCGGGGTTTGAAACAGGGCGCCCCACCCAAAGGCAAGGCAGAAAATACAATAGGCAACCACGGAAGCCAGACCGGCGGGAAGGATGACTTCACTTTCTATGTCCGGGTCCCTGTAAAGAACCTCGGCGGCGAACAAAGCGCCAGCCAAAGGCGCCCGGAATATACTGCCAACGCCCGCGCCCATGCCCGCAGCCAGCATGATCCGCCGTTCCCGATCCGACAACTTGAGCTTGGTGGCCAGGAAAGAACCGAACCCCGCGCCTATCTGGGCGATAGGGCCTTCCCTGCCTCCCGAGCCGCCGGTGGTGAGGGTGATGGCCGAGGCCAATGTTTTGATGATAGGCACCCGGCCCCGGGCGAATCCGCCTTTGTTATGATAGGCGTCAATGGCGGCGTCTGTTCCGTGGCCTTCGGCCTCCGGGGCAAAGGTATAAACCAGCCACCCGCTGAAAATTCCTCCTGCCGCAGGCAAGAGCAGGAGAATCCACCGGATGGGCTCCTTGACGCCCGGTTTAAACATACTATGGGTTTCCCCGGCAGGAGAAGGAGGTCTCCATCCTGCCAGGGCGTCCATGAAATAGCGCATCCCCACTTCACACAAAAAATGGAACAGGATAGAACCCAGTCCCGCCACAACGCCGATGGCCACAAAACGGGCCACCCACTTCATTGCATATGTGTTTTTGGGGTCTAAACGGCCTCCAAAAAGTTTGCCTTTTTCTTTGGCCATAACTAAATGGAATTATCCTTTTTCCAGGTCCCGAACACCAGCCAGGACCGTATCAAAAAGCTCCTGAACATCCTGCTCTTCCAGGCAGGAAAACGCCACCCGCAAGTCCGTGGGCCCCAGGGAAATCAATCCCACGCCGTATTGGTTCAGCAAGTGCACCCGCAGGGTTTCCGCATTCACGGTTTTCATTTTCAGGCACATGAAATAACCTGAGTTGAAGGGATACACGTCCCACGCATCGGCGAATTTGGGGTCCGCCAGCACCTTCTTGACCTTGACGGCCCGGGCCTGGAGGATGTCTCTTTTCTGCTTGCGCTCCGGCTCATAGTTATTGGACTCCATGGCCTTCAATAAAATGGACTGGGACAAATTGGAAGCATTGGATATGGAGCCGCGCACGGCGCCCGCTGTTTTCCGTTCCAGGGCGTTATATACCACGGCAGCGTCTCCGGGGATTTTTGTGCCATAGGTGACAAATCCCACGCGCAGGCCCCAGACAAAATCCTCCTTGGTGGCGCCGTCCAACTTGATGGCGATGAGGTTTTCGCTCACATCGGCCAGCAGGGTGAAAATCGATTCCTTGGCGCAATCCTCTTCGTAAAAAAGGCCGAAATAGGCGTCGTCGCATACAGCCAGCACATAGGTTCCTGCTTCAGCCACTTCGGTCAGGATTTTAGCAATGGCCTTGGCCTCGTCCTTGGTAGGCGTATAGCCCGTGGGATTGTTGGGGAAATTGAGCAGCACCACAATTTTTTCGTTCCCGGCGGCCTCGGCCTTTACCTTGGCCTCAAAGGCCTCCAGGTTGAACCCGCCATGGTCGTTGAACAGGCTGTAATGGCTCAGGCGCGCACCCCGGCGCACTGACAGAATAAGGCTATAATTGCCCCAGAACTTGTCCGGAAGAATCACCGCATCACCCTGGTCCACCCACACATCGCCAAACACGCTGATTCCGTGGGTGATGGCCTGGGAAACAATGGGCAGGCTGATGGTCTTGCCATTAAGGCCGGGGTTTTTCTCAAACAGGGCCTTTTGCCAGGCCTTGCGCAATGCGGGGACTCCAAAAGACGGCGCATACCTTAAAGCCGAACTGGCTGAAATGCCGCTGATGGACTCCATAATGGACGGAATGCACATGGTCCGCCCTTCTTCCGTGGCTATGCCTATAGTTGCATTGAATTTATACGCCTTTTCCTTGGCTTCGGCGCTTTGGGCAAGAATTCCCTTGGGGAAAAACAGGTTCTTGCCTATGGAGCCGAGCATGGATAATACTTTGGGCGCATTTTTTTCCAAATCTTGATTGAGTTCCGTTGCCAGGGGATTCATGGTTGGTTTCCTTCTATGTTTGGTTATGGTTACATGCTTGCGCATGGAACAGGGTTAAGCATACACCTGTTACATGCTTCCCTGCCATTTTTCAAGGAAAAATCTCCCGGGGCCACGGCAAGGCAGCCCTGCAGGTTGACGGAACAGGCCTCCTTGGCGTAGCATGGCACAACCTTCCCGGCTTGCCTCTCAGTTCCCTTATCCGTTGCAGCAAGCTGAACGGGGAAAGGAAAACCAATCCAATCAAAGAGAACGTGTCCATGCAATGCGATGACGATACTTTTTTCAGGCAAGCCACATTGAGGATCTGCGGATCCCTTGACATAGAGAAAGCCTTGCAGCAATGCTTTGTATTCCTCAAGGATTACATACCCATCAATCAGGTTATCCTTAATATTTTCGACAACACCGCCAACCTGGCGGAAGCCATTGTGCAAGTGTCTGATAACGGGATCAAGTTGAATTCCATCAAAATACCGTATACCCGTAAAGTCAAGAAAGACATGGAAGCCTACCGTAGCCGTTCCAAAAAGATATGGCGCGTCAGGAGGCTGGGGGACTACGAAGGCACCAAAACCATCGCTGAAATTTCCCACACGGCGGAGCTTCCCGGGGTTATCATGGACCTGTTTCTTGATGACCAGGTCCTGGGAAAACTGACCATCATCCATGGACAGGACACCCTCTTCACGGACGAGCACTTGCGCCTGTTGGAAATGCTGAACACCCCCTTCGCCATTGCCCTGTCGAACCACCTGAAACAACGGGAAATACGCAAGCTCAAGGATATCGTGGCCGACAACCAGATGTATTATCAGGAGGAGTTGAACCAGCTTTCCGGCAGTTTTGTCATTGGGTCGGACTCCGGGCTCAAGCCTGTCATGGAAATGATCCGGCGGGTGGCTCACCAGGACAGCCCGGTCCTGCTCATCGGCGAAACCGGCGTGGGCAAGGAGGTTATCGCCAAGGCCCTGCACCGGATTTCCCCCCGGAGCAATAAGCCTTTTATCGGCGTCAACTGCGGGGCCATTCCCGAATCTCTCATGGACAGTGAACTGTTCGGCCACGAAAAAGGCGCCTTTACCGGCGCTACGGAAAGAAAACGAGGCCGCTTCGAACGGGCCGACGGCGGGTCCATTTTCCTGGACGAGGTGGGAGAACTCCATAAGGAAGCCCAAGTGCGCCTGCTAAGGGTCCTTCAGGAAAAGGAAATCGAACGGGTGGGCGGCGCCGAAACCCTCAGTATGGACATTCGGGTCATTGCAGCCACCCACCGCAACCTGGAAGAAATGATCCAAAACAAAACATTCCGGGAAGACCTTTATTTCAGGCTGAAAGTCTTCCCCGTTTACATCCCCCCTCTTAGGGAACGGATTTTGGACATACCCGCGCTGGTATCCCACTTCATCCAAAAAAAGTCCGTGGAAATGAAACTGGGCATTCCCCCTTCCATTGCTCCGGGCCAGATAGACAAACTCATGGAATACCAGTGGCCGGGAAACGTCCGGGAGTTGGAAAACGCCGTGGAACGAGCCCTGATCCTATACAACGGGGAGCAACTCACCTTTGACGGACTGGAAACCACCCATCCAAATCAAGGGTCTTTCCGGCAGGTGCGGACTTCCGCCCCGACCTCCCATAACCTGGACGAAACCGTGGCCCGGCATATCAAGGAAGTCCTCCATCACACCCGGGGAAAAATCCACGGCCCGGGCGGAGCTGCCGAGCTTTTGGGCATTAACGCCATGACCCTTCGACACAAGCTTAAAAAACTGGGTATCCCCTTTGGCCGCGCCGCCAAGCAATACTATGGGTAAAAAATCAACCGCCATTTTAAGAAAAACTGCGGCTGGCCTTCACGGCTTCTTTAAGTTCCTTGCGGTCTTTAGGCGGTGCGGGAAATTCCGGTTTGCTATGCATGGTGATGGCTTCCGAAGGGCAACCCGTGGCGCACACCGCGCAACCAAAGCATTTGTCAAAATCCACGACCGGCGCTTCATCATCTCCCATACTAAGCGCCTCGGGGGGGCAACGGTCAATACAGGTTCCGCAGGCCACGCATAAATCCGGATCAAAATAGGGATCATAGCCGGAATTGAAAAAAACGCCCGGCTTGGGCTTTGCCATGATAGCTTTCATGGCCACGCAATGCCAGCGATCGCAATTACATAAAAAATCAATATCATCCGTCGTATTCTGGGTCATGTGAATGAGACCGGCCTCTTCAGCGCGGGCCAGCACTTCCAACGCTTCGTCTTTGGTCACCATCTTGGCCCCTAAACGTTGTGCGGCGAACTGGGCGTTAACGCCAAATTGCATGCATACGTCCGTAGGCATGTCATGGATGTCTTCTCCCCGCAATAACGCAGCATGGCGACAGTAGCAGGCGCTGACAGCTATATTTTCATGCTTTTCGATCACGGACCGCACTTGATCATAGGTGTGGATTTGATTTCCGGCCTCTATTACCCGGTCCACCGTGATGACCCGGCTCGTGGGGAAGGTCGACGCCCTGGGGTCGCTGTTGGCGTCAAAAGCCCTCTCATACTCATAGATAACCTGGGCGATGCGTTTGGCCCTATCCGTGATCTTTCCCGGCATAAACTGGAATTCCAAAATCCCGGGCATGAACCTGGCGGCCATATAGAACTGGGTTTCCTCCATTTTCATGGCAACGCATAGCCCTTTGTCAGCCATGCCCTCCAGAATCGAAACAAGCTCCGATTCCCCCCGGCCCATTTGCTTTGCCAAGTCACTGGCCTGAAAAGGCCCTCTGGGCATGGCATTATTGACCGCAGCTTCCTCGGGAGAAAAAAGCTCTTCCACCATGGCGAAGAACTCGGGAATGTCCATTCCGCAGTATGCGCCGCCCCGCTTTTGCATCACTCCCAACAATTCTTTGTAGACTTCCTTGCTCATATGCCGTGCTCCTCCCTTTCAGGTTAATCCAATGATTACGACCTTTGTTTTATTGCCGGGTTTAAGGATACCATCTTATACCCGTCACGGCGACAAAAAAATACCGATAGGTATTAAATAGCAATGAACGCAAGTCCCTTGGCGTAATCATACTGATTGTCTATTTGAATTAACATATAAGGTAATTACTTTATGTATTCACATATATGATAATTAAATTATTATATATGTGAATTGTCCCCGAATAGCTCTCCCCTACCTGATCTGCCTGCACACCTTAAAAGCAAGCCGGAAATCATTTTTTTTTGTCGGCTGACTGTAATTAATGCCTGATATTACTGCTTATTTCCCTGGAAGTATCTCTTCCTCTTTGTCTTTCCAATCTGCTATCTCCTGCTTTTTAGGAAAAATTTTTCCAGTGGCACAGGGCTTGCTCTAACAAAAGCCAAACTTAATTGAGGAGGGGAGGGGGGACTCATGGGAAGAATCGTCGCAATCACAGGCGTTAACAGTTATTTTGCATCAACGCTCCTGCCAAAACTTCAATCTGACCCGGAAGTGGAAAAAATCATTGGTATTGATGTGACCCCATGGAAAGGGGGATACAGCAAGGTCGAATTCCACCAGGAAGATGTGCGCAGCAAGGCCATTTTGTCCATTTTACAGGACGTGGACACGGTTTATCATCTGGCCTTCATTGTCGGCGAAATCCAGGACAAGAAAAAAACCTTCAATATCAATATCGAAGGTTCCAAAAACGTTTTCCAGGCCTGCGTGAAAAACAACGTGCGCAAGGTGATATACACCAGCAGCAACACGGTTTACGGAGCTTACAAGGAAATCCCCCTTTATGTGACCGAAGAGCAGCCCACGTACCGCAACAAGGAGAGCTATTACAATCAGAGCAAGGTGGATGTGGAGGCCTTTGCCTCGGAATTTTTCAAGGCCTACCCCGATATCACCTTCACCATTATTCGCGCTGCGCTTCTTTTCGGCCCCCGTACCAACAACATGTTTACCGACATTTACGCCAGCAAGGTTTCCGCTGTCCCTGTCGGCACGGTCTCCCACATCCACTATATTCACGAGGACGACCTGGGCGAGGCATTGCACCTTGCTTTTCAGCAGGACTTGCCAGGGATTTACAATGTGGGCGCCGACGACGCCATTTCCTCTCATTGGACGTTCCGAATGGCTGGCGTGAAAATTGTCCCCATGCCTCTTTTCCTTTTAAAGCCCATCGCCGATATCGCGTTCAAGTTCAGGCTGCTTCCGGCCAGTTCCGGCTGGCTGGTCCTTGCCAGCAATACCATATTTTCCAGCAATGCCAAGTTCAAGGAAGCCACGGGATGGAAACCCAAATACACCTCGGCGGAAACCTTTTTAAGCTATCTGGAAGCCAATCAAAAGGTCAAAGAGGAAAAATTCTCCCAGGCCTGGGTGGCTTTTCTGTGGAAACGGAACTATCTGCTCAAGGGCGCCATGAGCGTTTTGAAAAACACCCTGAGGGTGACCAACATCCCCGGCATTCGCAAGGTCATGCCCTGGATGGATACCCAAAAGAACAGCTTCAGCTACCTGCCTGTGAACGAATCCATGATAACCGTGGACGAAGTCCTTTTGCCCCAGGTAATCCACGACTACATCGAGGAAGCCGACAACCTTATCATCATGAACAAATGCGGGTGCCGTTCCGCCCAGAATTGCCAGCATCACACCCATGAGGTCGGTTGCCTGTTCATGGGAGACACTACTCTGGAATTCCCCAAGGGAATCAGCCGCAAGGCCACCAAAAAGGAAGCCCACGCCCATGTGGAGCGCGCCATTTCCGCCGGGTTGGTGCCTATGACAGGCAAGGTCAGGGTGGATAACGACATTTTCCTGGTCAAGGACAGGCAAAAACTCCTGAGCGTCTGCTTTTGTTGCCATTGCTGCTGCATGATGACCTATTTCAAGCATATACCGCCCGAACAACTGGATCACGTCATGACTCCTGTGGAAGGTCTTTCCCTTACAGTGACAGAGGAATGTAATGGTTGTGGGGTGTGCCTGGAAACCTGCGGCTTTGACGCCATTGTCATAGAAAACGGAAAAGCCGTCCTCACCGCAAAATGCAGGCATTGCGGTCGGTGCGAGCGGTATTGCCCCCGGGACGCCATCACCATTCAATTGGACAACCCCACGGCGGTCGAAGATGTGAAAAAGCGCATCGCACAATACGTGGACGTAAAATCCGCGTAATAAGCCACCACTGAAACCATACGGTTTTTTCACTTAAAGCATCCCACCTTGCCAAAGCGGAGGGCTCGTCCATGAAACCCTATATGTTCAAGCACAAGAAAAAAGGCCTTGGAATCCATAACTGGTTCAAGAGCAAAACAGCCATCCAACCCGGAGACAAGGGGATTTCCCAGGCCATCCACTTTTTCAAGGCAGTTTTAGCAGGAGGCAATCTGGCCCATTATCCCATATTTGGCTATCTGTACGAACGCATGATGTTCGTTCGGCCTTCCCATAAAAAATTTACCAGTGGCATCGCCCTCAATTTGAACCAGGACATCGCGGAAAACGCCAAAAACGTGGTCATGCCCATTGAATTGATAAAAAAGGCCATTTCAGAGGCCTCCTACATAGCCATCATGCACAAATGCTTTTGCAGGTCAGCTCAGGATTGCAGCGATTACCCCAAGGATTTCGGTTGTATATTCATTGGCCAGGGTTCCAAAGCGGTGGTGGATAAGGGAATCGCCCGGCAGGCCACTGTGGAGGAAGGCATGGCCCATATAGACCGGGCTGTGAAGGAGGGATTGGTGGGGCAATCCCTCTGGATAGAGGCCGAACAATATTTGTGGGGCATCAAGGACGAAGACATGCACCGGTTCCTGGAAATCTGCTTCTGCTGCCCCTGTTGCTGCACTGCCCTAAAACTGGCAAAAATCGCCCCGGATGACCTGCGCAAACGTTTCCGCTCCATAGGATGGAAAGCCGTAGTGGATGAATCATCGGAAAAAAATTGCGGCCATTGCCGGATTTGCACCGAAGCCTGTCCCCTGGAGGCCATCAGCAACCAAAATGGTCTCGCTGAAGTGAATGAGGAAATGTGCATGGGCTGCGGCATTTGCGCCGTCCAGTGCCCCAATTCCAAGATTCGTTTGCATTTGATGGACGAGCCCAAGGAGGACATCAAGGAGTATTTCTGGCAGCTCGACCTGGATCTGTAATCTCAGCATTCAACATAATAATAGACGCTTATAATAAACAGCCAACTTTTAACCAAGGAGTATTCAGCATGAGAGACGTTGCAATCGTGGGGGCCGGAATGACCCAGTTCGGCAGGCATCCTGAAAAGGGCATCAAAGACCTTGTACGGGGCGCTGTGGAACTGGCCCTGGCCGACGCTGGAGTCGAGTCAGGAGTTATCGAAGCCGCCTATGTGGGCTCTGCCGCTCCCGGCCTCATGACCGGTCAGGAGCAAATCAAGGCCCAGGTGACCCTGAGCGCCATGGGCATCGACAGCATCCCCATGTATAATGTGGAAAACGCATGCGCCAGTTCGTCCTCCGCCCTGAACCTGGCCTGGACCGCCGTGGCCGCTGGCGTGTTTGATTGCGTTTTGGCCGTGGGCTTTGAAAAGCTCTATGATGAAAACCGTCTCAAGTCTTACATGGCCCTGGGCACAGCCACGGATATTGAAATGGGCCAGAAACACATGGAGGAATTCCAGAAAACTCTTGGCATACAAGACCAGGTGTTTTCCGAAGGAGCGGGCGCGAACAAAAGCATCTTCATGGATATGTACGCCTTTTACACAAGGCGTTACATGGAGAAATACGGACTCACCCAGGAGCACTTCGCCAAGATCGCCGTCAAGTCCCATAAGAACGGCGCACTCAACCCCAACGCCCATTACAGGAAGGAAGTCACCCTGGAGCAGGTGCTAAACTCCGGCGACGTGGCCTATCCCCTGACCCGGATGATGTGCTCGCCCGTGTCGGACGGGTCCGCCGCGGTCCTCATATGCAGCAAGGAAAAAGCCGCCCAGTTCACCACCAAGCCGGTTTGGATAGAAGCCTCTGTCCTGGGAAGCGGCAGGCTGGGTTACGACATGGACGACACCCTCACACGCCGGGTGGGCAAAAAGGCCTTTGAAGTCGCGGGCATCGGCCCGGAAGACGTGGACGTGATCGAAATCCACGACGCCACATCCCCCTCCGAGATCATCGCCCTCATCGAGCTGGGCATATGCCCGCCCGAGGATGCGCCTAATTGGATCGACGAGGGGTACATGGAACTAGGAGGCAAAATGCCCACCAATTCCTCCGGCGGACTGGCGTCCAAGGGGCACCCCATCGGCGCTACCGGGCTGGCCCAGGTCTACGAAGTGGTTAATCAGCTTAGGGGAACCGCTGGCCCCCGGCAAGTTCCGGGCAATCCCAAAATCGGCATGACCCAAAATGGCGGCGGCATTCTGGGAATCGACGGCGCGGCAATGGCCTATCATATATTAAAATCTTAAACCAAGGGGGGTTATCATGGACATGGGAAATTTAGATCGCAAATACTGGGACATGGATATCGAGCCCAAGCTCAACACGCCGGAAATTAAGGAAATGCAGCTTGAAAAACTCAAGGTCGCTCTTAAATGGCAATACGAAAACACGCCCTTTAACAGGAAGCGCTTTGACAAGGCGGGCGTAAAACCCGAGGACATCCAGTCTTTCGAGGACTACGCAAAAGCGATCCCGGTGGCCGGCCAGGCTGATCTCCGGGGGGTAATAGAGGAAGTGGGCCTGGACATGGACGCCCTCATGCGTGAGCTCTTCGGCCAAAAACGCATGGACGACCTGTACCTCATCACTACCACCTCAGGCACCACGGGCATTCCCACGCCCTACCCCAATTTTCATGCGGGAATCAGGGAAATGCAAACTCTTTTCCACCGGGTGGCATGGCGCATGGGCATGCGTCCTGGAGACCGCATTGGCCTGTGTTTCGGCCTGTCCATGCACGCGGCGGGTACGCCCCAGATATTGTGGCTGCAGAATTATCCCGGGCTTACTATCGTGCCTATCGGCGCAGAGGCTGGCACGGAAAAAATCCTCCAGTTCCTCCAGCTCTTCAAAGTCAACATCTTCACGGGAACCCCCTCTCTGGCTCTGCACCTCATCGAAAAATGCCCCGAAGTCCTGGGCGTCCCCGTAAAGGCCCTGGGCATTAAGCTCCTGATGTTGGGCGCGGAACCCGGTGCCGGGATTCCTGAAGTCCGGCACAAGCTGGAAACCGAGTTCGGCGCCAAGGTCTTTGACGGCGGTGGAGGCTACGGGTGCTCCTGTGACCACCCCATTTACCAGGGCATGCACTGGCTGGCGGACGACCTGTGTTATTACGAATTAATCGACCCCAACACCGGAGAGTCCGTACCCATGGAAAACGGGGCCACCGGGCTCATGGCCGCCACCTCCCTCAATCCCGAAGGCGCGGTGTGGTTCGACATGCGTTTTACCCTCAACGACATTCACCAGGTGTTCACCGATCCCTGCCCCTGCGGCAAAAGCGGGCTCCGGTACAAAATTGTGGGACGGGCCGACGACATGCTCAAGGTCAAGGGAGTGCCTGTGTATCCCGCAGCCATTGAGGGAGTCATCCACTCATTTCCCGAGGAACTGACCGGCGCTTTCCGCATAGTCCTGGACGAGCCTCCCCCCCGTGTGGTTCCGCCGCTCAAGCTGAAAATCGAATTCTCCGACAAAATGCGCGAGGATGACCTGCCCAGCCTGGAAGAAAAGGTAAAAAACAAAATGAAATCCCTGCTTAAAGTTAACCCGGCAATCCAGTGGCTCCAGCCCAATACACTGGAAAGGGCCACCAAAAAGACCCAGGTCATTGAAAAGACTTACGAATGACATGGAAGGGGGGATTCGTCTCATGCTGGAAAAACACAAGCATGTCAGCTTTCCATCGCAAACCGACTTTCCGGTCTTTCGCCTGGATGCTGAAAAATGCACGGGATGCAGCCGTTGCGTCAACAGTTGCCCCATCCAGCTTCTTATGCTGGATGAAAACAAAAAGGCCCGGCCCAATGAACGCTATGACCACTTCCGGTGCATCTGCTGCCAGAACTGCGCCGCGTCGTGCCCCCAGGACGCCATCACCATCGAAGGGGACTATAGGGTTCACGAGGGATTCTGGAAAAATTGCCACCTGTTTGCAGGGGGCAAAACCTTTCCCGATCCCCTGAGCATGGGAAACGGGACAGCATTCCCGGACTATGAGGAAGAACTCACGGAAACGGAAAAGGTCATATACAAACGCCGAAGCATTCGCCTGTACAAGAAAAAACCTGTGCCCAGGGAGCTGGTCCACAGGGTGCTCGAAGCCGGGCGCTTTGCCCCCTCGGCGGGCAACAATCAGCCATGGAAGTTCGTGGCCATTACCAACCCGGACATTATAGAGGAAATTGACCTTATTTGTAAAAAAAGGGTCCGGCTTTTTCCTCAAATGCTTATGCCCCACCCGTGGGTGGACAAAAAGACGCCGGGAGACAAATGCGCCAAACCAAAATGGTGGCAAAAAGCCCTCCATTACACCCTCTCCCGGAAAACTCCCGGAGACGTGGACCAACGGGTCCTGGGCGGCATCAACACCATCTCCAGCGATCCCGCATACCGGACCTTTTTCCGGGCTCCGGTCCTCATCATCCTGGCCAAGGACGTGCGGGGCATCGGGTCCCCGGACCTGGACCTGGGTATTTGCGGGCAAAGCATGGTGCTGGCCGCCCATTCCCTGGGCCTAGGCACATGCTGGGTCAGCCTGATCAAGGGGATTACCTGGGACCACAAGTATGTGAAAGATGTTTTGGGCCTGGAATATCCCTTTAAGATCGTGTCCTCCCTGACCCTGGGCTATCCAGCGGGTCAGGTGGATAACATCGTGGCCCGGGAACGGGAACGAGTCAATTGGATTGAATAACATCGTGGCCTGCGAACAAGACCTGTTCAGTTGGATTGAATAAAGTGCGGCCCGGGCCTTTGGGTGAGGCCCAAACCGATGGGGGGTGTGGTCACGTCCATGCCCCCCAACCAGCCCTCGCCAAACTGGCGTGATGCTTCTCCTTGGCGACGTCTATCCCGATGATGAGATGGGGCTGGGAGTTGTGAATTTCTGTTTTGAGCTGGCTGAAAGCCTCTATCCTGTTAGGATTCTGATTTTCCGTTGAAAACCTCCTGTTTAGGTTATTGGTTGTGCGCCTATATCCTAACAGGAGGTTTTTTTATTGCAAAGCGATAGTAATTTTTTTTCGGTTATGATCCTGGTAATAACATGCTGTTCTTTCAGCATATTGCGCCCAATAAAGTCACTAAAGTCATGCGCTTCCCAAAGACATTGACGCTATTGGCTAACCTTAGTCGCCTTCACAAATGAGAGCCCCTGCCAAGCAGAAGGGGCCCTCTCATTTACCAAAAAAAAGGCTTTTGGGGTATGGCGGGTTGGAAGGCCCCATGGATCCCCCCCCTGGGAACCCGATCACACAAACAGGACGCCTGAAAGTCCGGGATAAGCCTTGCCGTTTTTCCTTTATTTCAGGAGTATTCCTGCCCTGGACCTGCCAACCCGCTTTTGGCCCCCCTCAACACGCTGAAAAAGATCAGCGCGCCGCCCTCAGACTTTTTCTGTACGTACTATTCAACAATGCGGCCTTCAAACCCAACACAAGGAGACGCCTCATTTGGCATGTCAAGGGGTCTCATCCCATGGGAGTATTTTCAGATGATTTGATCCTCACGCAGAACCTGAGCCAGCATGGCTCCTGTTATAAAGCGGCACTGCCTGCTTCTGGTTGTGGGCGCAAAAAGTTTTCTGAGAACCACCTTTTTGTCAGGAGCGACATCCAGGCCCATAGCCTCCATGCTCCAGTCCAGCACCGGTTTGTTCTTGGCCAGCCGCCGCTCCTTCATGGCGGGGTAGCGGAGTTCACCAGCCTCGTTGCCCACAACGGCCAGACAGGGTAAGGGGACTTTCAGTTTTTCGCAACCGCCCTGGATCACCCTTTCGACAAGGACGTGTTCCTTGTCCGGGGAAACTTTTTGCGCCAGGCTGACTGCCGGAACACCCAACAAACCCGCCAATAGAATTCCTGTCTGGCCCGCATTGCTGTCCGCGGACTGTCGCCCGGTAAGGATTAAATCGAACGGACCAATTTTCGCCACGGCAGCGGCCAGAAGACCCGCCGAGGAAAAACTGTCCTGGTTTTCCATCTCAAGGCCTTGTCCCTGAACCATGACCGCGCTGTCAGCGCCTGCCGCCAATGCTTTGAGAAGCACTGCTCCGGAAACCTTTTTTCCCGCACAAAGAACCGTTATTTTTACATTTTCCTTGTCCGCGTCCTTGATGCGGAGGGCTGCTTCCAGGGCGTTTTCATCAAAGAGGGACAATGCGGGCGGAATTCCCCGGGGCTCCACTCTTGTATCCTGGGTGTTGATAAAAAAAGCGTCTCTTGGGCCTTCCGGGTCAGGCGCCTGTTTCATGCAAACGATGACGTGCATTGGGGTCTCCATTATCTGTTCTGGCGCAGCCCTTCCAGAAAGGCTGGCAACACTGTGGCATAATTATCCACCACGCCGTAATCGGCGATCTTAAAAATTGGGGCGTCTTCCCGTTCGTTAACAGCCACCACGGTTTTCGCCCCTTCCATCCCCCCCACATGCTGGGTGGAGCCGGAAATACCCACGGCGATATACAGGTCCGGGGCTATGATGGCGCCGGTAATCCCCACCTGGACGCTGGGTGCGATCCATCCCAGATCGCAGGGCGGCCTGCTGGCCCCCACTGCGCCCCCAAGCTCTTTGGCCAGTTCCCGCAGGACTTCAAAGCCTTCGGGGCCGCCCAACCCCCTTCCCCCAGACACCACTATCTCCGCCGTCTCCAGTCCCTGGCCATTGCCATGATCGTTCAGGACTCTTTCAACAACTTGAATTTCTGCACCTTGCCGGTCGAGTTGAATCGCTATGGACCTTATATCCGATAGGGAGTTTTTCCCGGGTTCGGCAGCTTCAAAAGACTTGGCGCGAATAGTGGCAAGGCGGGGCTCCCCTTCCACGGAATAGGCGGCCATGACGTTTCCGCTGTACACGGGTTTGATAAACAGGGTTTCCCCGGAATCAAACTCCAAATCCACACAACCGGTCACAAGACCTGCTTCCAGGGCAAAGGCCACGCGGGGCGCCAGATCAATGGTTTGAAGGGTTTCGGCCATAACCAAAAAGCCGGGCTTGATGGTGCGGCAAATCCGGTCAAGGCTTTGGGCGAAGAACTCCGGATGGTAATGTTCAAGTAATGGATGGTCCGCCACCAGAATTTCATCCGCCTGGTAATGGCGAAGGGATTCCGCCGCTTCGTCCACTCCGCTGCCCATAACCAGGGCTGTCAAGCCTGAACCGCAGGCTTCAGCGATCCTTTTTCCCGCGCTGAGGGCCTCCAGAGAGACCGGCAGCACTTTATTGTCTCTTCCCAATTCCACTAACGCCAACACCACTCCCATGCTAAAGCCCCTCCTATTGATTTGTTAAGCGGTTTTCCCGAAAAGGCTTTTCAACTTTTCAGCAGGAATCTTTTTGCCAATGGGCGCCAGGGTCTTTGCAAATTGGAAAAGCTGTCCCACATCCCCCTCGATAGCGAGGTTTCCGTCCAGGATTTCCCTAAGGGGAGCGGAACGGTCTCCGCGGAGAACAGCCATTGATGTATCAAGGCAGGAGGATGCGGATGACCAGGATATGGACAAGTCCGGGTCAGGGATTTCTTTTTTTCCTGAATTCACCCGGCCTTTGGAAATCGTATAATGACGGACTGTTTTCCCGGGACCGGTCTTAAACACCATGGAAAAATTATTGGCTTGGAGTTCCCTGCTCACCGTGGGCAGGAGAGATGAGGCTTTGAGAACCACGTATAGTCCAAACAAAGCCCATGACAAACCCAGATCCTTTATCGCGTTCATACCAAAAATTCCTCTGTTCAGTTGGAAGAAGTCATGTTTAATGATTTTTGCTTTTTCAGCCGGCGGAAAAGGGAGATAGCGCTCTGGGAGGCCAGTTCAGAGGCCACGTTACCCCGTCCCACGTCTGCGCCAACGTAATACAAGCCCTTAACCGGAGAGACCTTGGAAGGCCGTAAGACCCCTACCTGGTCAGTGCGCTGGGAAACGCCAATGGCATCGCCAAAAGTCCGGCCGGTGGATTTGGAAATATCCTTGGGCGTGGACACGTCGCAAAACAGGGTGTGATCGGCAAGCCCCGGAAAAAAAGTTTCCACCTGGGTTTTCAGTTTGGCGGCCACCTGGTCCCAGTCTGTTTCCTTATATCCATTGCTGCTCATGGGGGCGCCTGAAATCACCGAGAGCACCTGCTTTCCAGGAGGGGCCAGGGATGCGTCCAACATGGAGGGGGAAATGTACATCATGGGCAGTTGATCCGGTATCCTGCCTTCCAACAGATCCTGGTTGATGACCTCGATTTTATCGGGCATGACGCCGCCCCATACCCAGGGGACAACAGGACGATCCAGGGCGAATTTCAGGCTGATGCCGCCATAAGAGTACTTGAGATTGTGTATGCCGTTGATGTAGGCGTTGTCAAAATGCTCCTGGCCCACCAGCCGATCCACGGTTTCCCGGATTCCCGCGTTACTGATGACCACATCCGCCAAGATATTTTCGCCATTGATTCTCACCCCTTTGGCTTGCCCGTTTTCCACGATGATTTTTTCCACGGGGCAACTCAGGCGCACATCCGCCCCATACTTTTGAGCCGCTCTGACAAATGACTTTGGAATGGCGCTTATTCCCTCCCCTGTCACGGGATAACCCATATTCAGGAAATCCCTGAAACCGGCCTGGGACATGCGGATTCCTTCCCCGGCTGAGGTTTCCCTGTCCAGGGCGCCAAAGACCACCACCGCCAGGCCTCCGTAAAATGCGCTGATGTAGGTGTTGTCGATATAGGTTTTCATATAGGAATGCATGTCCACATGGTCGTATCGGCGAATCAGTCTTTCCGGCATGGTTCGCCTGATAAGATTCCACCGGAACATGGAGGCCAGTTCCCTGAAAGTAAAACCAAAGGAGGCAAGCTGCCGAATGCCTTTGCCGCTTAGAACGTACCCCAAGGCGTTGGGGCTGATTTCCAATGTTTTGTCCGCAATGACTGATTTGACAGCCCAGTTTCTGCAAATGGAGAATTCGGGAATGAGTTCCTTGCACCTGGCAAGGCGAAGGACCTCCCCATGGGGTCCTTTCTGGCAGCGCATGAGCACATGGCCATGGTCCAGCTTAAACCCTTTTTTTTCGTAAGTGGCGGCTCTTCCACCTATACGGGCGCCTTTTTCCACCAGGAGGGTCTTGCGGCCCAAGCTGCTCATGAGAGCGGCCGCAGCCGCCCCTCCGCACCCGGAACCTATTACGATCACATCATATTGATTATTCATAATGAGTCTTTCTCATTGGCGCTATGGCCTGTTGGGTTTATTGGGCGAAAGCCAAAAAACTCAGGCGCCCATGGTTTCCGCCGCATTGGTCAGCATGGAATCAGCCGCCCGATTAGGGTCGATCATCCGTTGAATCTGCACCATGTATCTGGAATACTCCGACCGCTTGGCCCACCCCGCAGGCATGGACATGTAAGCGGGCCCCAGGCCTTTTTCCAATGCGCGGCCATATCCCTTGAGAATGATGCCCAGGGGCTCGGCTTCGGGTTCGGCCCAATCAGAGTGGGCAGCATGTTCCACATGCAGGAAGTGCCCATTTTCATCCAGGCAGGCGTATGCGTTGTCCTCGCCGTCATTGTAAATCTTGTTTTTGGCGATCCATTCCTTTTTCACGCTGATGGTTTCATCCAGGGAGAACTTCATGCACTGATCAATGGTTTCGTAGGTCAGGGGAGGCACGCCCGTGTTGCTGCCTGTGGGCATGTAGGCTGACTTGCCGATCCACTGGGCCCGGACAGCGTTCTGGATGGCCACTTCGTAAGCCGGGTCTCCCAGGTCCCTTGGGTCGATAATGGTTCCGCCGGTGTCTTTGATGATGTGCTCGAACACCTTGACATTGTAATCGTACTGGCGCTGGGAATTGGCATTGAAAAAAAAGGTCCAGTAGCCATTGGGGAAAACCTTGTGCAGTTCCCCCTTCTTTTTCATTTCCCTGTAATCCTGGTTGCTGATTGCCAGGGAACTCATGAGGGCCGATGCGGACCAGCGGTTGGAATAGTCGAGTATTTCAGTTTCACCGAGCCGATACAGGGCGTCGCATTCCAGGTCCCTGTCTTTCCAGGAAACATAGCGGACGTAGCCCAGGGGTAATGCCTTGCTTTTGAAAAAGGGAGGGCGGCCTTCGCATTCATATGGAGGGCCGTACCAGGGGTAGAGCTTGAGAGCGATCCGGGTGAACACGCCGTTTCCCCCGATGTTCCCGGCAGCCCCTCTCATCATGCCCCGCAGGCTGGGCCCCGGACCGTCGCCGCAAAACCAACCGGCGTTGGGGGTTTCCAAGGACCCCAGGCGCAGAATTTCGCCTGAAGGCAACACCCACTCAATGGCCAGGGGATTGCGTTCGTTCATGGAGGTCCTGACCGAGGTTCCGCCCGTTCCCTGCATGCTGGTGGCGCTGGCAAGGTTGGAGGCATTGGGGCCCGCCCCCACCAGATGGGGATTGTACCCGCGCTTCATGGCCTCCACCTGCGTTTCCCCGGCTGTTGCGTAGGGCTCGGTGATGACGTAACCGTCCGGTTCCACGATCTCGAGCCCGTCCATGCGCCGCATGTCCATGAGCACGCAGTTTTTGGAGGTGGCCAGGGCGCAGCATATCCAACCCGTGGAATGAGCCTTGAACCTGAGCTTGTGCTGGTTGCAGATTATTACCGCCTTCTGCACCTCTTCCGTACTGCCGGGAAGAACCACGCAGGCGGGACGCGCCCACCAGTAGCCAGTCGCTCCGGACCCCAGGCCGTTCATGTAGGAATAGGTTTCAATGACTCCCGGGTCGTCCGATACATTTTCCGAACCCAGAGCCTCTTCCAGAGCCTTTTTTGCTTCTATTGGTATTGTCAACTCATTCCCCTCCCATGGCTTGGTGAACCAGTTCCACGATGTCATAAATCTTAAGAGAACCGCCGGAACTATCGAGTGTGTCCCGAAAGTTGCGTTCGCACCAGGGACAGGCTGTTACCAGGGCCTGCGCCCCGGTGGCTTCTGCTTCCAGGAGCCTTTCATGGGCTGTTTTCTCGGCCATTTCCTCGAAGGCCTCCAAAACGCCGCCGCCCGCTCCGCAGCACCAGCTATATTCACGGGTTCTCTCCATTTCGGTAAGCTCGACTCCCGGAATGGCCTGAAGGATGTCCCGGGGCGCGTCGTAGCAACCGTTCCGCCCCAAACGGATGGGTTTTTCCGGAACCGGGCCGAACAGGTGGGGCGCCAGGCGTTTATACTCCCCTTTCCATTGCACCCCGGGCTCCCCCCGCCGTCCCAGGTGGCAGGGGTCGTGATAGGTGACAGACAGGGGAATCTTGTTTTTGAACTTGAGTTTTCCCTGGTCAATAAGATGGCTGATAAACTGGGTGATGTGCACGACTTCGGCGTCCAGGCCCCAGCCGTGGGACGGATAATGTTCCTGAAAAGTTCCATAGCAATCCGCACAAAGGGTCACCACCTGTTTGGCTCCCGAGGCCTTTACCCGGCCCGCCATGGCTTCGGCAAAGGTATTGAATACCCCCTCAAAACCCATTTCCAGGGCCCGCCCTCCGCAGCAGGATTCCTCGGAGCCCGCAATGCCCACACTCAGACCCGAGCATTGCATTATTTCCACGGCCATTTTCAAAACAGACCAGAACTCGTCGTCAAAGGACATGCGGCAGCCCACATGGAGCAGAACGTCCACCTTTTCTCTGCTTATATCCTTGAGGCCGAGCCCTTCGGCCCAGTCTCCCCGGTGCTTCTTAGGCTCCCCAAAGACATTGTCCTCCCTTTTCAAGCCCTCGATCACAAACATGTGTTCCGGCACAATTTCGCCCTGCTCCACAAAATGGGTTCGCAGGGCCTGCATGACCTCGATGGGATTCAGGTTGAAGTTGAAAGTGCGGCACTGCACCTGGCACGCCCCGCACATGGTGCATTCGAACACTATCTGCTTCATCATTTCCGTATATTGGTCCAGCCTGCCTTCGGCGATCGCCAGCCCAAGGGCCGCCCTGCCGCCCGCGGAAAAGGAATGGAAATTCCTTAAGGTGATGGAGGGACAGAGGTAGGAAAACCGTTTGCTCTTAATCAATTGAAAGGGAATGAACTTGCAGTAAGAGCATCGGTGACAGTGAGACATTTCATAATGGTAATCTGATAGAGCCATGGGCTTTAGTTCTCCTTGAAGCACAGCTTTCCAGGGTTCATGACGCCTTTGGGATCAAAGATGGCCTTCAGGTTTCGGGCGTATTTGGCAAAGGTTTCGTACCTGGGATAAACCATGTCGGCCCAGGGGCCGTATGGCCTGGAAAAATAGGCCCCGTTTTCAAACAGAGCTTGGCTCGTTTGCATGAAAAGAGGCTGAAAGGAATCTGTCTCGTCCGGGGCAACATAGTAGTCCAGCCCGCAATGACAAACCGCCCCCTGGATCGCCATTTGGAGATAAACTCCGATCCTGTCCTCCTTGAATCCGGCCTTGCCGGCCATATCCAGGGCCTGCTCCACATAGCCTGCGGCCTTATGAGGCGGGGTCAGGAAAAAGATTTCCCGGCAGTCCCCTTTGAGGCGGAGTTTCCAATACGCCCCTTCCGCGCATTTTCTCACGACCTGAGACAAATAGGCGGACCCGGACACACCGCCGATCCGGGGAGTCATGGACAGCCCAAACCGGTTGGCTTCATCCTTTAGATCCGCGACTTTGTAGTCGAACTGATCCTTCGCCAGATCGCCGCACCCCGCCACGCCTCCAACCAGTATCCAAGGCGGTAGTTTTTCCTGGAGGGCGTGGATTTTTTCGGGACTTGTTTTTAACAGGCAAGCGAAATTCAGGCTGTTCACCACATAAAGCTCGTCCATAAGGCGCAGGGTCAAAAAGCGCCTGGCGGCCTCCATGAGGGGAGCGGGAGAATCCGCTCCTGCAAAAAACACCTGTTCCTGCTCAGGCAGTAGTTCGCAACGCAGGGATATCCAGCAACAAATGCCGAAATTGCCCGAAGATCCCTGGGCAATGCGCCTGAAATCCATGCCGATAGGAGACATGGGCAGCTTTTGGGCGCCCCCTGTTTTGCGCTGATCCTCCAGCGTTTCCGCCGGACCGGCAGCCCCTCCCGTGCGCATGGTATTGCCGTCGCCAAGAACGAATTCCGCTCCGGCCACCGGGTCTCCCAGATCCCATGCATATTTGGGGACCGTAAAGGGCTCCCGCTCCATGTAGGCCCCAATCACGGATTTGTTGCTTTTGGGCGCCAGGGGAAACATGGCCCGCAAGCCGTGTTTGTTCAGTTCGGTCTGGAGCTCTCCAAAGGTCACGCCAGGCTCCACCAAAGCCACGCGGTTGCGCCGGTTGATCCACATGATTTTTTTCATGTGTGAAAGATCCACGATCACTGCACCGTCCACGGAGGGAACGCTGTCGCCCCGGAATCGGGGAGCCCCGGAACTGACCGGAACCAGGTTCAGGTCCATCTCATTGGCCAGTTTCACCACGTTCTGAATTTCCTGAGGGTTTCCGGGTCTGACAATCAGGGCGGGCGTTGTTTTCCCGGCATAGGAATGATCCGTGGAAAAGCCCTCCAAATCTGCGGGATCATCAGACACCTGACTGTCACCAATAATTTGGGCAAGCCGACTTTTTGCTGTCATATTTACACTCCACATTGGGTCAGTACTTCATCACACAGGGCAGTCAGGGGCTGGCTGATTTGCCCAAGGAATTTTTTGGTCGTAAGCGAGAACATCGGCAGGTTCGAGTCCAGCACCTTTAGTCCGCCTGTCCAGCCGTCCCCAATCCATTGAAAAATTTTGTCTGTTCGGTGAAGGGTCAGGAGCCTTTCCCCGCTCATATACAAGATGCCTTCAAATCCCTGACAAAAGTAAGGTATAACGTCGAGATCCACTTCCACGAGAGGCAAATCAGTGTTTTGGATTTCGTCTTCGGTGGCAGGAAAAATCCCGAGGGGAAAGCCGAGGATGATTTTATTCCGGGCCATCCCTTTGACATGCACATAAACCGTCCTTCCCTTGAGGTAGGGAAGGAGTTCCATGCGTAATATTGTTGATTCAAACAGGGCTTGAAGCTCCTCCGCGCCCATTTTAAAGCGGCCCTTGATTTCAAGCCCCGTGCTGTCGATCCTGAAACGGCCTATTGCAGAAAGGGCTTTTTCCAGAATGTGGGAAACGCTTGTTTCGCCATTTTTTACTCTTTTTACGAGTTCCTCCACCCGCCTTACGTCCCTGTCCGGTAGTCTGGGTATATCGCCGATTGTCATGCTCTTCTCCCGCAAAGATAAACTTAAAGTGAATTGCTTTGACGCGACAAGGAGCAACACCTGTGCCAATCTTTGATGCAAAGCGTCAAATCATGCACAGGTCTTTGCTGTCGGGGCCGGACTTCAGTTTGCTTTTCTAGCGGGGAAGTCAATTTAACAGGGAGAATATATTGCTTATTTCAGATTTTAATCAGGCATGATCCAGGGCGGAGAAATTAAATGCCGGAGTACATTTTTTTTCAGAACAGGAAGAATTCAGTATTGGAGGAAGGGGTTTGCAGCTGGATTGGAAAAGCAATTTTGGGAACAAACGCGCCCAATCAGGCTTGAATTAATACCTAACTATTTAATAAATAACGAAATATTTAAATTGAGAAATATCATGCCCAACTTGGGTTTATTCAATCCCAAGATCCTTCATCTTTTTAAACAAGGTGCGACGACTGACCCCCAGAGACTCGGCTGTGCGGCTTTTATGCCACTTTTCCTTTTCCAAGGCCTGACGGATAAATTCCCTTTCAAAACGGGCTGTGGCCAGTAGCAGTTCCCTTGTTTCCTCCCCCTTGGGGCCAATCTCAACGGCAGGAAAAAAATCCGGGGCTTCCATGCCCCCGGAAAGGCCCGATAAGTCAAGTTTTTTCAGGGTCACGTACCGTTGAAGCACGTTTTGAAGCTCCCGCACATTGCCGGGCCAGTGATGGTTTAAAAGGGCTTCCATGACGTGTCCCGGAAGAGGGGCCAGGAACTTGCCATTGCCGAATTCCCTGAGAAAATGGTCGATCAAGAGAAGAATATCCTCCTTGCGTTGGCGCAGGGGAGGCAGGTGGATGGGGATGATATGAATGCGGTAATAGAAATCTTCACGGATCAGGCCCTTTTTCACAAAGGCGACCAAGTCCCGGTTGGTGGCGGCGATGATGCGGTTATTCGTGTTTTTTTCCTCGCCTCCGCCTACGGGGGTGAAACCCCGGCCTTCGATCACCCTCAACAGCTTTACTTGCAGGTTCAGGTCGATCTCGCCGATTTCATCCAGAAACAGGGTCCCGCCTTCCGCCTGTTCCAGGTATCCGGTTTTATCGGCGAAAGCCCCTGTAAAAGCCCCTTTTTTGTACCCGAAGAATTCGCTTTCCATGATCTGTTCCGGAATGGCCCCGCAGTTGACCGCCACAAAACGATTCCTGCGTCGGGCGCTCATGGTGTGGATCGCCCTTGCCACCAGTTCCTTACCGGTTCCCGACTCTCCGTAGACAATGACATTGGCGTCCGACTCCGAGGCCTTCAATATCATCTCATAAACTTTTTGCATGGGCAGGCTTTTGCCCACGATGTCGCCGAATTTGTACCGCTCCCGCATGGAGGACTTCAGGCGCAGGTTCTCCTGCCGCAAATTTTTTTCCGTTTCCTGCAACTCCTGTTCACGGCGTCGGCGTTCGGTGACGTCCAGAAGAATGGACTGTTGGGAAATCTCTCCAAAGGTCTGGCGCGTGGGGGAATTGAGCGAATAATACCAATGGCTGTCTCGGGGAAACAGCATCTCCGAGCGCACGGTTTCGCCTTTCAGAACCCTGTCCATAGAGCACCACGGGCAAGGGGCCTTGCGGCTGTGGATGGCCTTGTAACAGGTTTCCGAGGCGGCGTCGCGGCCGATCCATTCCACCATGCGTTCGTTGAGATAGCGTAAAGCATAATCCGGCGAGGCAATGTAAATGAATCCCTCGAAGGCGCCCACAATGGCCGTTAACTGGGCTTCTTTGTCCTGGAGGGCTTTTTCGGCGCTGCGTTGGTCGGTTACGTCCCGCGATATGCCGATAATGCCGGATGGATCACCGTGTTCGTCCCTTAAAAAACGGACATGGGTTTCGCAAAGACGGACAGAGCCGTTCTTGTGGATAATGTCAAAGTCAATGGAGAAGGGCTGGAAAAAATCAGCCATCTTTTCCATGCGTTCGTTCCGCACCTTTAAAAGACGCTCAACGGATTCCTGAGTCAGCAGGGCGGGGTTGTAGCGCAAAAATAATTCCTCGGGACTGTATCCAAGAATCCTTTTACTAGACGGACTGATGTATGTGGGCGTCAGGTTCATGTCCGTCGTCCAGATGATCTCTTGGGTGTTTTCCACATGGGTCCGGTATTTTTGATGGACTTCCAGAAGGGCGACACGCGCCTCCTCCATATCTTTGGCCTGGGGCGCAGTTTCCCAATGGCTGAGGAACTCACGAGCCTCGATGTCCCTGCCATACCCGGGCTGGCTGAAATTGAAGTCTTCAGGCTTGTCCATTTTTCCCACGGCAAAAGAATGAATCCGCCCTTTTTGCGCAAGCTGGGACCGGCATTTTTCCAGGTCGTAAATAAGGCCGTCGCCGCTTTGATACCGGTTTTTCGGATCCTTTTGCAGCAGTTTCATCACGATCCGGGAAAGCATTCGCGGAACATCGCTGTTTAGGTCTCCCGGAAACACCGGTTCCTCGTAGGCATGGGCCATCACCATTTGCACGGGATCGTCATAATGAAACGGAGGGGCTCCGGTGAGTATTTCGTAAAAAAGAACGCCCAGGCTGTAATAGTCAGACCGGTAATCAATCCACCGGTTCATCCTGCCTCCGAACTGTTCCGGCGCGGCGTAGGGCATGCGCAGGTCCAGGATGTCCAGGGAGAATATCTGAAAATCCTCCCGATTGAGAAGGCAGAAAAACGGATATTCCCTGATCAGAACCCTTTGGGAATGCTCTTCAATAATAATGGCTGCGGGCCGTAATTCCTTGTGGATCACGCCCGCTCGATGCAGGTCGTTTACGCCGAGAGCCAGGTCCAGGCCCTTTTCAAGAAAATCAACGTATTGGACGGGACTGCGCTGAAAATAATCCTGGAGAGACATTCCCTGTATATCGTCAAAGACAAACAGAAAAGCATCTCCCTCACGGTTGGGAGTCTGCCTGAATTCCAAAAGGCGAACCGTACGGTCGGAGCGCATTTCGCTTATGCGCCTATATTCATCGCTGATATGGATAATTTCGGAAGGAGACAATTTTCCAGGGGGAATATGCTTGATCAGCACCGGTCTTCCGTCTGACTGGCGGATACCGGAGTACATCGTATAAACAGGGCCTTCCCCTGTTTTTTTTACTATGTCATACCCTTCGGGCGAATTCATTTTTTTAACCCCTTGAAATAACTATGCCTTTGGGTTTACCTGCCTTGGGCGCTCTAAAATAGGAACCGGGCGATTAAACACACCGCCCGCTGTATAACGGTTGGAACGAACTTAAGGCAAAGGGGAAACGGGCGGCATCAGGCGCTGCCTTTCCGGTCCTATTCCGGCGCCTGGGCCGAATTACTCCAGCCATGATTGTTAAAATCCTGATGAAGAAGGAAAATCTCCGGGAAACTCCGCCCACACATGGCCTTTCAGGCCGCATTAAAGCCCATCGCCCATAAGCTCAAAACAGGATTAACCGGTTTTTTAAAATTTCGAATGGTTGAAAAATTGGAATCAGATTGGTAAGTCTCCCGTCCGGCCTCTCTGCAGGCGGCTGTCATCACCCTGAGTTTACTCAAAGCACGAGTACGCCTGCGGGTCAAGGCCAAGAGCACAGGCATACGACTTTTTATCCCACCCCATCCCTCTAACGACATCGGTAAGAGTCTCCCTGAACAAGGCATTCACCTTCTGCAATTTGCCGCAATCCGTGGCTCCGCCCCTTCTGCAGGAATACTGGCCCGGGTTTCACCCCTGGAAAAAGATGGATACACTGAATATCAAGTCAAGGCTTTTCTGGAAGCCCTTGGCGTAGGACATTTATGGAAGAATCTTGAGAATTTCTGACCACGAAGGGGACTTGGCCTTTATATCAGTCAGCCAATAGTTTAGCCCATTTGTACTTTTTCCGGGAGATTTGCCGGATACCAGCTTGGCTGGTGAATATCTATTTCGCCGATGATACCCACTCGCCCACTTCGACGGAAACTTAGGCGGGGGTATTGCCAGGAGTGAAAAAGGAGCTTGGGTTAGGGGATCGGGAAGTGGGTGGACTGGTGGAAGTGGTTTTGCAAGGTGGAGATTAAGGGGTGTGACTTGAAAAGAGCCCCTGCAAAAATAGGAATAATTCGCAAAAATTCAACAAATGACATTTCTTGTAAAATCGAGCTTATATCGTAAATCAAGGAGGTTAGAAGGCACGGAAGAAGTGAATCTTAATCAGATGGTTGAAGGTTCGATTCCTTCATGGCCCACCATAGAAAATATTCGGGTTACGTCATTTAGGGCGTAACCCTTTTTTTTGTGGGGCAAGCACAGGGATGGATTTCGGCGCATCGCCCCGGGTTTCTATTTTTTTGAGCGTTTCCATCCACTGACTTGTTGTCTTTGGGGCGGGCCTGTCAGGAATTCCTTTTGGGCCTGTTTTGCCTTGGGGTCTTTTTCCACGAACAGGGTTTCGCCGGTGAAGGGGTTTTTACCCGTGTGGTACATGAGGGTGGAAAAGGTGGAGGGCGTGGGGGTGAAAATCTGGACCTGTTGGGGGCGCATTTTCAGGTTATCCTGCACAAAGCGGGATAGCGTCCGCATGTGGCTCATGGAGCAGCCCGGATGCGCCGCCATAAAGTAATAGGTCAGGAACTGGTTTGTTGCAAGTTTCGACTCCATGGAGTCGAACATCTCCTTGAACCGCACGAGGCCTTCCTTTCCCGGTTTTCCCATGAGGTCCAGCACGGGATCAGCACAATGCTCCGGGGCGATTTTCATTTGTCCGGAAATGTGATTTTTCAGGATCTGGCGCAGGTAATCGGCGCCTTGGCTCTTGTCGGCAAGGATCAGGTCGTAACGGATTCCCGAGGACACAAAGGCTTTTTTTACGCCGGGGATGTTCGCCAGGCCAGCCAGAAGCACCATCTGCCGTTCATGGCCGAAAACCAGGTTTTTGCAGGGTTTGGGCCACAGGCACCTTCGGTGGGAGCAGGTTCCCGGCCCGCCTTGCTTCTTACAGGCTGTTCCGTACATATTGGCTGTGGGCCCGCCCACGTCTGCTATATATCCCTTAAAGTCAGGCAATGCGGCCACGCGACGGGCTTCCCGGAGCACGGAGGCCTCGCTCCGGCAATGAACCCGGCTCCCCTGGTGGGCGTTGATGGCGCAGAAATTACACTGGCCGAAACACCCCCGGTGCGTTACCAGGGAAAACCGGATGGTGTCGAGAGCCCGGATGGGTCCCTGCCCGGCATAACCGGGGTGGGCGTCCCGCTGAAAGCCCAACTCGTAAAAACCGTCCAGTTCCCTGGTTTCGGGAAGAGGCTGGGGCGGGTTGTGGACCAGATAGCGGGTATCCTGCAACTGACACATCCCCTGGCCCGTTTCCGGGTCCTGGTTTTCCTGGAAAACCTTGAACATTTCCGTAAAGCGCGCTTTGTCCTTGCGGACTGAATCGTGGGGAGGCAATTCCAGGAAGCCCTCCGGCTTTTGCCTGTCCGCGAAGCATATCCCGCGGACGCGTCGATAATCCTCGCCTCGGGCAAGGCTTCTGGCTACGCCCAGGATCGCCTTTTCACCCATGCCGTACACCAGGATGTCCGCCTTGGCGTCGAAAAGAATGGATCGCCGGATAGCGTTCGAATAAAAGTCATAGTGGGAAACGCGCCGTAAACTGGCTTCCACGCCTCCCAGCACGATGGGTGCGGTGTCCTTGAAGTGGTGGCGCACCAGGTTTGCGTAAGCAATGACAGCCCGATCCGGCCGCCGGTCGTTTACTCCTCCGGGAGTGAAGTCGTCCTTCCGGATTTTCTTTCTCAGGGCCGTGTAATTGGCCACCATGGAATCCACGCACCCCGACGAGATTCCCCAAAAAAGTTTGGGAGAGCCCAGGCGGGTGATGTCGTTTCCTGATTCCATATCCGGCTGGGCGATGATCCCCACCCTGTATCCGGCGTTCTGGAGCACCCGCCCTATCACCGCAACTCCCACATGGGGCGAATCCACGTATGCGTCGCCCGTCACGAGGATCACGTCCAGGCGATCCCAGCCCCACTGTTTAAGTTCCTGTTTGGTTGTTGGAAGGAACATGAAATAATTTTCCGGTGAAGAGGAAGGTCTACCGCAGGCCATGCACCCGGGTCAGCCCATTGATTTGCCGTAAACGGCCTTGCCGTATCCGGGGGCGTGAAAAATCTCCATCACAGTCTCCAGGCGGCTCCGTCCATCTCATAAAAAGCCCTTGTGCTGGCTTATAGGGCCGTGCCGGGCATAAGCTGATGAGGCGTCACAATGCCCAACCCAGAAGGGTATCCGCTCTCTTCTCCCCTGTCAAGCCTCTCATCCACGCGTGATAGGAATTGAAATTACAACACCTTTTTTATCTATTAACCAATAGTTTCCTACCGCGCCGCGTGGGGTGAAAGCCCGGGCGAGGTGACGACGGGGTCCCGGAACATGGGCGGGGGAACATCCCAGGCGCCTTCCAGGCCGTTCAGTGCCCCGGCCTTTTCCAGGCTGATGCGGGCGGCCCAGGGCAGGGTCATCCGCCGGGCGAAATCCTCGGCGCTTTCAAACAATCCCCGTTCCCGTTCCAATAAAATTTTGTCGCAATATTTGGGGCCGATATTCTTGATCCGAATCAGCGGGATGCGTATGCCTCCGTTTTCCTCGGTGTACTTGCCCGTGCTATGATTTACGTGAGGAGAGAACACGGGAATGCCTATGCGCCTGGCTTCGTTAAGGATCACGCTGTGGGGGTAGGACCCCACATGCTCGGCGTTTAAAATCCCAAAATAAAAGGCCAAAGGATAATGGGCCTTCATGTACGCACTCTGGTAGGTGATGTGGGCGAAGGAAGCCGCATGGGCCTTACAGAATCCGTACCCCATAAAGCTGGCCACCAAATCAAAAAGCGCCTGGGAGGTGGGGTTGTCGTATCCGTTTTTTAGGCATCCCTTTATAAAAGCCGCTTCCATTTCCTGAAAAACCGCCCGGGGCGCCTTTTTGCTCAGGGACCGCCGCATGCGGTCCGCCTCGCCATAGGAAAGCCCGGCGATGTCGTGGGCGATTTCCAAAATCTGCTCCTGGAACAACACCACCCCAAAGGTGCTTTTTAAAATAGGCTCCAGGTCCGGGTGGGGATAGGTGACCGCCTGCTTTCCGTTCCGGCGCAGCACATAAGGCTCCACCATGGCCCCGGACATGGGGCCGGGCCGGAACAGGGAAATCTCCGCGATGATGTCCTGAAAATGCCGGGGTTGGAGTCTGCCCAAAAGCTGCCGCTGCCCGGGCGATTCCACCTGGAATATGCCCACCGAATCCGTGGTGCGAAGCAGCCGGAACGTGGCCGGGTCGTCCAGGGGAACCTCGTCCAGGCGCAGGCGGATGTTCTTTTTCTTTAACAACTCCACCCCGGCCTGGAGCGCGGAATGCATACGCAGACCCAGGATATCCAACTTGACCAGACCCAGGGCTTCCACGTCGTCCTTGTCGAACTGGACCACGGGAATGCCTTTCCGGGAGGTCTGCAACGGGCTCCAGTTGAAAATCTCCCCGGGCGTGAGCACCATCCCCCCCAGATGTACGGAAAGATTGTGGGGCAGGCCCGAGATTTTTTCCGCCAGCCATAAAAGTTCGTCCTCCTGAAGCAAGGGGCTGTCCGCCAGCTCAGGCATGCGTTCTATGGCCTTGCGAATATCGTTGGACCGTAAAAAATGCGGCACGAACTGGGTGAGGCGGTCAATTTTTTCGTAGGAATACCCCAAGGCCCTGCCAAGGCTTCGCAATGCGCCTCGCGCCCGGAAAGTGGAAACCGTGGCTACCATGGCGGCCTGGTTGGGGTATTTTTCCATGAGGTATTCAAATATTTCGTCCCGCCGCAGGGAGTCGAAATCCATGTCCACGTCCGGCATGTCCAGCCTGCCGTTATTCAAAAAGCGTTCAAACAACAGCCCGTGCTCCAGGGGGTCCACCCCCCCCAACAAAAGATGCAACACCAGCGAACCCGCGGCGCTGCCCCGGACCGTACCCCGGATGCGCCGTTCCGTTGCAAAGGCATGGATTTCCTTGACCAGCAAAAAATACCCGGACAGCCCGCGCCTGCGAATGTGGCCCAGCTCTTTTTCCAGACGGCCCAAAACGCGCAAATCCAGGGGATTGAACCGCTTTGCCAGATTTTTATAGCAAATCTTGGCAAGGGCCAGATCCTGGGATATCCCCGGAGGCACAGGAAACACCGGGGGATGGCTCTGGCCCAAAGGCAACATGGCCTGGCATTGACGGGCGATGATCCCCGCGTTTTCCAGGGCCTCGGGATAAGGAATCACCCGGGCCATGGCCTCCGGGCTTTTGAGAAAATACTCCCGGCTTTCCCTGGCGTGGCAAACCCTGTGATGCACCTGGGTTTGCATGTTCACCAGGGCCTGATGCACGGGCAGGTCGTCCGGGGCCAGGAAAACCACATCGTTGGCGGCCACCAGGGGCACACCGGCCTGCCGGGCCACCCCGGCCATGATGTGCATGAGGCGGGCATCGTAGACTTCCCCGGTGTTCTGAATTTCCGCGTACACATTTTCCTTGCCGAAAATTTCCTGCAAACGCCACAACCAGCCGCACGCCCTGCGATATTGGGAGCCCTCGGCCCCTTCCACCAACTTGTAAAAGCGGCCGTCCTTTCCTCCGGTCAGGCAAACAAGATCCTGGCTGTGTTGGGCCAAAAAATCCTCCGGGCAGGCAGGCAGATCCCGGGGACCGTGTTCATGGGCCAGGGTAATGAGACGGCACAGGTTGGCGTAGCCTTGGGGCGACTTGGCCAGCAGCACCAGATCGTCCCGTTCCTCAATGGTAAGCTGCACCCCCACCACGGCGTGGATGCCGTGCTTTTCCGCAGCCGCGCAAAAACGCACGGCTCCGTAGACCCCGTTCTTGTCCGTGATGGCCACGGCGGAGAAACCAGCCTCCCTGGCCTGGACAACCAGGTCCTCGGGCAAAAAGGTCCCGTACATAAAGGAAAATCCGCTATGGACATGCAAATGGGCGAACACGCTTTTACTCCGTTTAGAGACTGGAAAGCCCCCGCGCCAGGCCGGGTGCGTCTGTGGGGACGCGCCCTGTTTTGCTGGCGGAAAGCTTTGTTCAGGCATAGAATATAGAACATATGTACTATGTGTCAAGCATGCAAAATCACGTCGGGAGATTTTTCTTTTCCGGCCCGATTGCTTTTCCTCCTGGCGCTTGACACATAGGGTATACCCCTATATACTATATAGAGAACAATAACTAGGGAGCAGCCCATGAGCTTGTGCGGAACAGACCAGGATAAAGAAAGACTGATCAAAAGGCTGGCAAGGATCGAAGGACAAATCCGTGGCCTCGCCAATATGGTGGAGCAAAATCGGGACTGCATGGAGGTCCTGCGCCAGGTGGCCTCGGCCTCCGGGGCCTTGCGGGGGGTGTGGACCCAGGTATTGGGCGACCACCTCCGGGGGTGCATTGCCAAGTCGGCCATGGAAAACGATCAGGACATGATCGATGAACTCATCGACCATCTTCAAAAAATACGTTAGACAAGGAGTATAGGACGTTGCACGCTAAAACGGTAAGCAGAGCATCCCATACCCACGATTTCGGAGAAATCGATAAGGGCAGTGAGCGAAGGACCCTGCTGGTGGTCCTGCTGACCGCCGTCACCATGGGTGTCGAAATCACCGCCGGTTACCTGACAGGCTCCATGGCCCTTTTGGCCGACGGCTGGCACATGGGCACCCATGCCTTTGCACTGGGAATCAGTTACGCCGCCTATCTGCTGGCCAGGAAACACCGGGAGTCCAGCCGGTTTTCCTTTGGGACCGGCAAATTCGGCGTCCTGGCCGGATACACCAGCGCACTTTTTTTGGGCGTCACGGCCCTGTGGATGATCTACGAATCCATATCCAGGCTGTTCAGCCCTGTGCCCATCGCTTTTAACGAAGCCATTTGGGTGACCATTGTGGGCCTGACCGTGAACGCGGCCAGTGTATTCATTCTCCATAACAAAGGAGAGCATGATCACGGCCATTCCCACCATCATCATCACCATGATGATGACCACGGACGCCCGGACCAGAATTACAAGGCCGCCTACCTTCATGTGATTGCAGATACCCTTACCTCGATTTTCGCCCTGGTCGCCTTGCTGGCGGGACGCTATTTGGGGTGGGCCTTTATGGACCCGGTCATGGGCATAGTGGGCGGAATCCTCATCAGCAGGTGGGCGTACGGATTGATAAAGGACACGGGCCTTATCCTTTTGGACGGGGAAATGGACGGGGAAATCAGGAAGCAGGCCAGGGAGCTTATTGAGTCTGACAACGAAAGCCGCATCGCAGACCTGCATGTGTGGCGCTTAGGCTCCAAAGAGGTGTCTGTCCTGGCCACCGTAGTGACCGGAGAAGGCCGCCAGCCCGAGGAATATCAGACCCGTTTAAAGGGTTTGCCCCATGTGGCCCACGTAAGCATTGAGGTCCGCACCTGCCACGACCACGGATGCCAATGCCAGGACCTTCAATCAACAGGAGACTAACCATGCCCATACCCGGAAATCTTCGCACCACCGCCATGGCGGTCATGCCCCATACGGACGCAAACAAGGCCCTGGACCTGGCCCTTTCCCTGGACGTGCCGTTCTGGCCCCAGTTGCCCCGGCTCTCCTATTATGAGGATATGTACGTCCAGGCTTCCGAGCATTTCCCCGGCATTGTCCTGGACATGGAAAAACAGACACTGGGTTTTTCGTCGGAAAAATTCGCCCTGGAGTTGGAAACGGCCCTGGCCCATTTTGAGGAGCCGGACTATTTTGACGTTAGCCCGGACTACTCCGCCGTATATCACCGTTTCCTGGACATGGACCTGTCCCAAAGGCCTGCCATCCGCGGACAGTTGGAAGGCCCGGTGAGCTTCGGGTTTAACGTAAAGGACGAAAACGACCGGCCCATCATTTTCGATGACATGGTCCGGCCATTCATGATGGAATTCATGGCCAAACGGGTGAATGTGCAACTCTCCCGTTTGCAGGCCAGGAATCCCAACGCCTTCATGTTTGTGGACGAGCCCGGACTCCAGTTTATTTTCTCCGCCCTCTCGGGTTACGACGACATGAAAGCCAAAACCGACCTGGACGATTTTTTCGCCATGATCGACAGGCCCCGGGGAATCCATCTGTGCGGCAACCCGTCCTGGGATTTTCTCCTGGGTCTGGACATGGATATCCTGTCCCTGGATGTCTATTCCAATGGCAATGTGTTCACCTCGTATCATCAGGCCATCAAACGTTTTTTGGAGAAGGGAAACACCCTGGTATGGGGCATTGTGCCCACCAACGTGGAGCCCTTTGAAAAAGAGGGAATCAAGTCGCTGGAAGATTATCTGGTGAGCCTGTGGGACGAACTGGCCGCCCGGGGCATAGACCGGGACATGCTATTCGCCCAGAGCCTGATTTCCCCGGCCACCTGCTGCCTGATCAACCCGGACGGCGAAGTGACCGTGGAAAAAGCCTTCAAAGTGGTGAGGGAACTCTCGCTCCGTTTAAGAGAGCGGTTTAAGCTGGATTGATATCATCAGCGGCATGGCTGAGTGTTGCATACCTGGCTGGCGGCAGGCTGTATTTCTGTACAGTTTACCGCGTCCACCACGTTGCCGCTCTGGTCCTGGCAAGTCACGCTCCGGGAGGAGAAGCCCCCGCCGCAATCCACCGAACAGTCGCTCCACGCGCCTGTCACCCAGCCATATACACAGGGATCGCTATTGCAGACCTGGCTTGTGGAAGGTTTGGCGTCCGCGCAGTTCCCGTCGTCCACCACGTTCCCGCCTTGATCCCGGCAGGTCACGGCGCGGGTCTGGGCGCCGCCCCCGCATGCAACTGAACAATCCTCCCACGGTCCGATAAACCAGGAATAGGCGCAGGGCTCATCGTTGCAGATTTGAGAGGCGGCGGGTTTGACGCCTGGGCAAAAACCGTCGGCCACACTATTCCCTGCCTCGTCCCGGCATGTGACCGTACGGGTGGATGTCCCTGCGCCGCAATCTGCAGAGCAGTCGGACCAGGCACCCAAATTCCAGGCGTAGGAGCAGGCAAACTCATTGCAACCCTGTAATGCGGAGGGCTTATCCCCCGAACACAGGCTGTCGTCCACCACGTTGCCGGTTTCATCCAGGCAGGCAACCGTGCGGGCGGATGTTCCGCCGCCGCACAGTGCGGAGCAGGCGGACCATTGGCCCACGCTCCAGGCGGTGATGCAGGAGTGCTCGTTGCAAGCCTGGGATTCCGCAGGTTTGGTTTCCGTGCAGCGGCTGCCGTCCACAGGATTTCCGTTCCAATCCAGACAGGCTACGGGTCGGGTGGATAAGCCGCCGCCGCAGGTTTGGGAACAGGCGGACCATTCCCCTGCACTCCAACGATAGGCGCCGGGCTCGGGGCGGCCTCCCGCCACCGCCTGGACAATGTACAGGGCGTCGCCCAGGCCCAGGGCGCCGTCTTCGTCCATGTCGCAGGTCACGGCGCACAGGCAGTCGTTCACAAAGGGAAAGCCGTTGATGCGCGTTCCGGGTGAAAACAGGTCCCCGTTGGCTCCGTCAATATTAGTATGGAGATAAAATGTGTTTTGGCTGTCGTCCAGGTCGGGATTACGGTTGATGGATTGACCGTTATTGATTCCGATCACTCCAAAGGTCAAATTTGAGGTGGCTCCGTCATTCAAGCCGACTATATCAATGGCAAAATCAATGGCAACGGATCCGGAGCTGGCGGTCTGAAACAAGGCGCAGCGGCCTAACCCGCCCGGAATGTCTCCTTCAAAAACAACAACGGGATACCCTGGATCAATCACCGTGCCTGGGGGAAAGGTATGGAGAATCCCCGCAGCGGCGGTGAGGGTCCATCCTGAAATATCCACGGACTGGGAACTGATGTTCACCAGTTCGATGAAGCGATCCCCATTGTCAATGACGCCGTCCCCGTTTGCGTCTCCATGGGGGTCGCCATGCACCTCGTTCACCACAAAATCCGTTGGAGACCCGGCTGAACAGGGGAATGCAACCAGAATGACGAATAAAAAAGCCGCGACAAAGGCGCACTGTTTGGAAGCCATGAGTTCCATACCCTTTCGTGGATGATCTGATTTTAAAACAAAGCCTAAAGCAAATGGAAGAATTTTAGAATATCGTTCCCTGAATTTTTGTCAAGGAAAAAATTGGCACTAACCGATTATTATCATTAACTATATTGTGAAATGGAACAGAGCGCTTGGAATGCTTTTCAGAATTTGCCTCATTTTCAAATTATGATTAAAACAAAATTCATGCTTTTAACATTTTAAAATTATTAGATAAAAATTAGAGACATATTCCAGGGCTTGTTCTTTTAAATTTATTTGGCTATACACGGACTGTCGCTCATTTTTAATGCCCATGCCGGGAACGGCGACCTGTCCCTATCAGCCCAATACATAGCCCCGGCTAAATAAAACAAGGAGTTCTTTTCATGGATAAAATATTCAATCCCCGGTCCATAGCCATGGTGGGTCTTTCCTCCAAAAAAACCAATATCCCCCGCCTTAGCCTGGAAAACATGCTCCGGTGGGGATACCGGGGCCAGATATTCGGGGTCAATGCCCGCAGCGACGACGAATATGTGGACGGCGTACGCATGTTTCGTGAAATCGAGGACTTACCCATTATCCCCGACATTGTCTTCAGCCTGATTCCCGCCAAACTGGTGCCCGATATGGTGGAGCGCTGCGGCAAAATGGGGGTCCGGCGCATGGCCATCCCCAGCGGCGGCTTTTCCGAGTTCGGAGACACCGGAGACAGCCTGGCCCGCCAGACCCTGGATATCGCCAGAAAATATGGAATCCGCTTTGTGGGCCCCAACGGCCTCACCGTCGCCAACGTGAAAAACGGCCTGTGCTTTCCCTTCGCCCCGGTGATCAAGCCGCCTTTGGGCAATATTTCCGTGGTCAGCCAAAGCGGCGGGCTGGGTCTTATGATTATGGCTCATTTTAAAACCGAAAACCTGGGCATGGCCAAATTCGCCAGCATAGGCAACAAATTGGATCTGGACGAAGTGGATTTCCTGGAATACCTGGGCCAGGACCCGGATACGGAAATCATCCTCCTGTACCTGGAAAGCATCACCCGGGGCCGGGAACTGGCCGAAATGGCCTCCCGGATAAACAAGCCCGTGGTCCTGTTCAAGGCCAACACCACCGAATCCGGAAAGAATGCGGCCCTAAGCCACACCGCCTCCATCAGCAGCGACGACAAGGTCCTGGACGCCATATGCCGGGACTCGGGCATCATCCGCATCCGCCATTTCCACGATTTCCTGGCCGTGGCCAAGGCCTTTAAACTGCCCCCCATGAAAGGCAACCGGGTCATGATCATGAGCCCGGCAGGCGGGCTTTCGGTCATGATGGCCGACCTGTGCGAAGAATCTGGCTTTGCATTCGCTAATCCGGGTGAGGCGTTTTATGAAAGCCTGAGGAATTTCTCCAATGCCGGGGTTATAAAATTCTCCAACCCCCTGGACCTGGGCGATATCTACGACCCCAATTTCGTGGCGCACGTGATTTGCGAGGTCATGCACTCCGAACATGTGGACGGCGCCATGTACGTCAGCTTTTCCCCGGAAATGCCCTCCGGCGACAGCGTCTTTAAAATGATGTTCCAAACCGACCTTTCCAAGGAATCCTGGGGCGCTATCCTCTCCTCGGGCAAGCCCTTGGGCGCGGCCCTGGTCACTCCCAACCTGTCCGCCTTCAAACAGGCTATCAACGTGCCCATATTCAACAGCCCCGAAGAATTGGTCCGGGCCATGGCTCTGCAGATGCAATACCATATCCGTAAACTGAAATTGGCGGAGTCCAAAGATGACGGCCTTATCCCCCAATTCCCCCATGCGGCCCAATGGCTGGCCAAAAACCAGGGGCCTCTGGGCGAAGAATCCATGGAATTGCTGGAGGCCTGCGGCATCCCATCGCCCAAGGCAGCCCTGGCCGCAAAGCCAGAAGATCTGCACAATGCCCTGAAAGGCATGGCCTTTCCCGTGGTCATGAAGGTGGTCAGCCCCGACGCCCTGCATAAATCCGACGTGGGCGGCGTCAAGGTGGGAATCCAAACCCAGGACCAGGCCGGGGACGCCTTTGCAATCATCCGGGAAAATTTGAAAAGCCACAATCCAAACGCCCGATTCGACGGGGTGCGCATTGTGGAAATGGCACGGGAAGGCCAGGATCTTTTCATCGGCGCCAAACAGGACGCCGTCTTCGGCCCGGTGGTGGTCTTTGGCATGGGCGGCATCTATATGGAAGTCTTTAAGGATCTGGCAACTGTCCCGTGCCCGGCCAGTCGCGACGACATCCTGGAAAGCCTGTCCACCCTTAAAATCCATGCCCTGCTGACAGGGGCCCGGGGGCAGACTTCGGGCGATGTAAACGCTTTTGTGGATCTGATCCTGAAAATTTCTCACCTCATGGCGGACTACCCCCAAATCAAGGAACTGGACCTCAATCCGGTCCGCGTATTTGAAAAAGGCGTCCTGCCCCTGGACATCCGTATGCTGGTGGAATAACCCATAATCCGGAGGGGGGCTGCATATGCGGCCCCCCTTACCGATACCCCACCCGAAAACACAAGATGATGGGGCGAAAAGCCTCACCCTTTACCTGGTTGGCAAACAGGGTGTATTGTTGTATGAGAACCCATGGAAGGAAGGCGGCTCCAGTCCGGTTTTCATGGGACAAAGGCCGCCCAAACCGCTTGAATGTGCGGTCCACTCTATCAAGGGCGATTTATGAAAGTATTCATAGTAGGCGGCACAGGCTTTGTGGGGACCCTGCTTTCCAAAAAATTACTGGAAAAGGGCCACCATGTGACCGCCCTGGCCAGGGGACGGGGAAAAGGCGGCATAGAACACGACAAATACCACTTTGTAAGCGCGGACGCCCAGGAGAAAGGATCCTGGCAACAGGCTGTCCGCGACCATGACGCCGTCATCAACCTGGCTGGTGTGACCATCTTCCGCCGCTGGAATCCCAAATACAAACAGGCAATCCTGGATTCCCGCATCCTCACCACCCGCCGGGTGGTGGAGGCGCTTCCCGATAACCCTGCCTTCACATTCATCAATACATCCGCCGCTGGATATTACGGATTCGCCGGAGATGAAGAATGCCCGGAAGACTCCCCCCCCGGAAACGATTTCCTGGCCCAGGTTTGCCAGGACTGGGAAGCCGAGGCCCGCGAAGCTGAAGAGAAAAATATCCGCATGGCTATCACCCGCTTTGGGGTGGTGCTCCAGAAAAGCGGCGGCGCCCTGAGCCAGATGGTTCCCGCTTTCAAAATGGGAATGGGAGGCCCCCTGGGCAGCGGAAAACAATGGTTTTCGTGGATTCACGCAAATGACCTTACCTCGGCGTTCCTCTTTATCCTGGAGCATAAGGAACTGGACGGGGTGTTTAATTTTGTCGCGCCCAATCCCGTTACCAACAAAGGCATGACCAAAGCCCTGGGCAAAGCCCTTCAACGCCCGGCATTCATCCCGGTTCCGGGATTTATGCTTAAAATGGTCATGGGAGAGTTCGGCGACACTCTTTTGCACGGGCAACGAGCTGTGCCTAAGCGCCTTCTTGATGCGGGCTTCACCTTCAAACATCCGGAAATCCAGCCAGCCCTGGAACATTTGCTTAAAAAGGGTTAACGCAGACAAGGCGCCATGACACTCCTTATGTTCGATACATCCGCGCCTCCGTGGCGCCAGGCCATGGCGGCCAGCATAACCGCACCGGATGACCTATCCCAAACCCTGCCCGTGGACGTGCAAGGCCTCACCCGGGTGGCGCAAGCCTATCCTATGCGCATTACGCCCCATTTCCTGGCCCTGATCCGGGAGCATGACGGTCCCATAGGCAAACAGGTGATCCCCCATCCTGACGAGCTTTCCGGTCAAAGCCTGTTGCCCGACCCTTTGTGCGAGGAAAGTCAGTCCCCCGTACCCGGCCTTATTCATCGGTATCCTCACCATGCGCTTTTTCAGGTGGAAAATCAATGCGCCGTGTACTGCCGCCATTGCCTGCGCAAACGCAAGGTGGGGGGCATGAAAGCCGTGAGTACGGATTTGATCGAACAGGGGATTGAGTACATCAAGGCAAGGCCGGAAATCCGGGAGGTGGTGCTATCCGGGGGCGATCCCCTGGTTATGGAGGACTCCCGGCTGATGCTTATCCTGGAAAAACTCCGGGCCATCAACCATGTAAAAACCCTGCGCATCCACACCCGGGTTCCGGGAGCGCTTCCCCAGCGGATCACCCAAGACCTTGCAAAAAGCCTGGCCTCGTTGCATCCCCTGTACATGAACATCCAGTTCAACCATCCCCTGGAAATCACTTCGGAATCGGAAGAAGCCTGCCGTATCCTGGCTGACCGGGGCATCCCCTTGGGCTGCCAGACCGTGCTTTTGAAAGGAGTGAATGATGATGGGAAGGTGCTGCGCCAACTCTTGGAAGAACTGCTGAGGATTCGGGTGCGGCCCTATTACTTGCACCAATTGGACCGGGTGCGGGGCGCGGCCCATTTTCATGTGCCCATAAGCCAAGGGGTGGCCTTCATGCAAGGCTTGCGTGGAAGAATTCCCGGCACGGCCATTCCCAATTATGTGGTGGACCTCCCCGGCGGCGGCGGTAAAGCCCCCCTGCCCGAAAGCATTGTGGGCCACGAGGGAAACACGGTCCTCATCCGTAACTTCGAAGGTAAAGTTTTTAGATATGAGAAAGGGGATTAAAATCCTCCGCCATTGGTGAAAAGACCTCCAATCACTATTTCGGCGGGCAGGAAATGGGCTCCAGGTCAACCACGTCCTTGGCCCTGGCCATGATTCCTATCATCCTGGGTTTGTAACCGGCGGTCTGCCCCAGGCGATTGCCCACCAGACGCACCACGGAGAACACGATGCCCATGAGGCCGAATCCCACAATGGCGGCAGCCATGGAAGGGTCGTACCCCATGGAGGCGCCCAAACTATTACCCAGGAAAGCGCCGAACATAAAGGCTATCAGGGGAATAATGTAAACCAGAAAAACTGCCTTGAGAAAGGCTTTGTCCGAAACCCGGACCTTAACCTGATCCCCCATTTGGGCGTTCAGGGTGTTTTCCACCTCAAAAAACATGTCCTTGCCGCCGCCCATGACCCTACAACCGTCCTTGGCTTCGCAATGGTCGCACGCCTCGTTCCTGCGGGATTTGATTCTGGCGGTCTTGCCGCGCAAACCCACCACTATGCCTTGATCATCAGCCATAACAAACCTTCCATTCCCCGGGCGTTACATGGCCCGGACACCCCGGTTTTTATCGCACAAACCGTTTGCCTGCATAAAAGATAAGACTTTTCGTGATTCGTGCAAGCCAGTGGCAGGCCAGGGGCGTGATTGTGCGCGGGGATTATAAAACCGGGAGGGGGTTGATGCCCCTCCCGGTAACATGCTTACGCAGCTTTATCTTTTTGGTAGCAGATCAGGCCGCACTGCAGGCAGCGGGAAGCCTCGGAAACTGCCTTGGATTGGGGATAACCCTTTTCCAGTTCCGGCGCGTCCGTTGCGCCTTCCTTTTGCAGAGGCATGATCTCCCTGGGAACAGCGGAAACCGCTTCGAGCACATACACATCCTGGACATACACCGAAGGCGTGACCACGTTTCCAGGCAGGAAGGCATCCTCGCCGTTCATGACCATATGGACCGATGCGGCGGCCCGGCGGCCTGCGCCGATGGCTTCCACGGCGGCGGAGTAATCGCTCATGGGATCGGCGGAAGAAAGCAGGCCAGGGCCAAAACCATCCGTGGGCTTCTTGTAAGGAGGCACGCCGATCCATTCCACAGGTCCTTCGCTGGGGAGCGCTGGCGGCTCGGTTCCGTTGCTTTCCAACGGTTTGCGGATGAAAACCATTTCCGGCGCCCGTCCTGATCCCAGGACCAGATTGTCGCACGGGGCCACTGTTTTGACGCCAGTGGCCAAATCCATGATCTCCACTTGTTTCAGACTTTCGTCCTCGCCAAACAGGCGGGTAACAGCGGACCGGGCGATGAGCTTCACGCCCTTTTCTTCGGCCAGGGCGGTAAGTTCCTCGTCCGCTTCTCCCCGAAGCACCAGGGCCTTTTCCTTGGCTTTGCACTGGGCTACTATGTCCAGGGCGGCGGCTCCGCCGCCCACAAAGATCGCGTTGTCGCCCCAGGTTACGGAATTTCCGTCCTTGGCCACATCAATCAGCAGGTTGGTGTTGGGCAATACCTGCTTGGGCTCCTTGTCCTCGGGCCTGCTCAACCGGCCATCCCAACCGCCGGGAGCGGCGAACACGGCGTCATAGCCGTCGGCCAGAAGCTGGGCCACCGAGGTGTCCCTGCCAAGGGCTGTGTTCAATTGGGAGTCCACGCCCATTTGCAAAATACCCTGGATTTCCCAGTCAAACACCTTTTGGGATAAACGGTTTTTCGGGATGGCGGTTCTCAGCAGGCCGCCCATGGCATCAGTGGCTTCCAGAACCGTGGGGGCATGGCCCAAACGCGCCAGAAAGAAAGCAGCCGTCAAACCCTGAATACCGCCACCGGCCACGGCAACGCGCTTGCCGGTTTCCGGGGCTTTATAAGGCAAAATTCTTTTGCCGGATTTCATTTCGTAATCCGCGGCGAAACGCTTGCAATAGTTGATCGCCACGGCCTCGTCCACCAGATTGCGGCGGCATTCGGTCTCGCAGGGATGGGGGCAGATTCTTCCGATAACCGCCGGGAAAGGATTGCGTTCCTTGATGACCAGCACAGCCTCTTCGAACTTTTCCTCGGCGATGAGTCCCACATATCCCCGGATGTCGATGCCCGCCGGACAGGCGCGCTGACACGGCGTGGTGCAGTCGTTGGTGGTGTATTCCTTCATAATGCGGCGGGTGACCGAGGACATGTTGATAATGCCCTTGGGGCAAATCCGCTCGCAGGTGCCGCAGCCCGTGCATTTTTCCTGGATAACCTGCGGCAGGCCGTCCTCGCCCATGACCAAAGCTCCAAAAGGACAGGCCTTGACACAGCTTCCCAGGCCCAGGCAGCCCACGGAGCATTCTTTCATGCCGCCGTTTATCATGGCCGCAGCCCGGCAATCCTGGATTCCCTCATACACGAACTTGGTCTCGGCGTCTTTGGTTCCGTAATAGCAGCCGGGACGGGCGAAGTCCGGTTCCGTGGCGGACACGGATACGCCTAAAATGGCCGCAATGACTTCCGCCAATTCCGCACCTCCGGCCACGCAACTATTGGGAGAAGCCTTGCCAGCCACAATAGCCTCGGCGTTGGCTCCGCAACCGGGCATCCCGCAACCGCCGCAATTCGCCCCGGGCAGGGCTTCGTCAATTTCAAGAACCAGGGGGTCCACATAGACATAAAAGACTTTGGACGCGACAGCCAGGCCCACTCCGATGACCAAACCCAGAATTCCCAAGACTAAAACTGCATAAAGCATTGCTGTAAACACCGGTATCTTCTCCTGTTGTATGCTTACCCTGACGGGTTATTGATATAGACTTCATGGCTAACCCACTGAAAAGCCCTGCCAGCCCCCGCCAGCAGAGTTTTCACCGGTATTGGCGATAGCACGACAAAGCCAGGAAGGCAAGACCGGATTCAATATTTACTTTTCCGTTATGTCAAGTTTGACCAAACGTATCCACGTTTGACAATGCCCATTGTTTTACTATATCAATAGCGTGGATTTATACGGGTACAGTTCGTTCCATCCCAAGAATCGGGACTACCGTTATTTTAGGCCTGAAGGCCTGTTAGATAATTATCTCCGAGGTATTATGAAACCAAAAGGCAATATCACAATCAACGGCAGGAGTTATCCCTTTTTTGCCGGACAGACTATTTTGGACGTTGCCCAGGCCAACAGCCTGGACATTCCCACCCTGTGCTACCTGGCAGGGGCCGTATCCAACGGAGGCTGCGGAGTCTGCGTGGTGGAAGTCAACGGCGGGGAAGAACTGGTTCGCGCCTGTGAAACCCTGGCCGAAACCTGGATGATCGTCCGCACCGAGTCCCCCAAGGTCGTCAAGGCCCGTAAAGAGGCGGTTCGCAAAATGCTCAACACCGGCAATCATAATTGCGCGGTTTGCGGCACGCGCGACGCTTCCTGGACCGATTTTCAATTAGGCGCTCAAAAATCCGACGACACCACGGACCTCTGTCCGGTCTGGGGTGATTGTCGTTTGCAGGACCTAGCTTTCAAGTATCAGGTGCAGGGTGAAAACACCCCCTCTGACACCGAATATCCCAAAGACCTGGCCAATCCCTTTTTCGTGAGGGATTACTCCCGGTGCATCAAGTGCGGCCGGTGCGAAGCAGCCTGTAACGAAGTCCAGGTCAATCTTGCTATTGACTGGGACCGCAACGATAAGGACGCCTCCTATCCCCTGGCCAACGATTTGTGCGTGTACTGCGGCGAATGCGTTCAGGCTTGTCCGGTGGGCGCCCTGGTGGAAAAAGACGTCCATTATAGCTTGCGCCCCTGGGAAGTGGACAGAAAAGTCCGCACCACATGCAGCTATTGCGGCGTAGGCTGCCAGTTGGAACTCCATGTCCGCGGCAATAAGATTGTTAAGGTGAACGGCGTGGAAGGGGTTGCCCCCAACTACGGAAGTTTGTGCGTCAAGGGCCGGTTCGGATACCATTTTGTAGGCCACCCCGACCGTATTCAAACCCCGCTCATCAAGGAAAACGGCAAGTTCCGCGAAGCCTCCTGGGACGAAGCCCTGGACTTGGTCGCCAAAAAGTTTTCCCAGATCAAGGAAACGCACGGCGGTGACACCATGGGTGTGCTTACCTCGGCCCGTATCAGCAACGAAGAAAATTACCTGGCCCAGAAATTCGCCCGGGCGGTCCTCAAAACCAATAATGTGGACCACTGCGCACGCCTTTGACATAGCTCCACAGTGGCCGGTCTGGCCGCGGCATTCGGAAGCGGAGCAATGACAAACCCCATTGGCGATCTGGAAAAGGCCGACGTTATCCTTATCACCGGGTCCAATACCTCGGAAAACCACCCGGTGCTTTCCACCTACGCCAAAAGAGCCGTTAAGCGCAATAACGCTAAAATCATCGTGGTGGACCCGCGCCAGATTCCCATGACCAAGCTGGCCGCCAAGTGGCTCCGGCAAAATCTGGGAACGGACGTGGCATGGATCAACGGGCTCATGCACGTCATCATCAAGGAAAATCTCTACGCCAAGGAATACGTGGAAGCCAGGACCGAAGGGTTCGAGGACCTGAAAGCCGCCGTGGAGAAATTCACTCCGGAATATGTGGAGGAAATCACCGGCATACCCGCAAACGATATTGTTGAAACCGCCCGGATTTTCGCCAATGCCAAGGCTGCCAGCATCTGCTACGCCATGGGCATTACCCAACATATTTGCGGCACCGACAACGTAAAATCCCTGGCCAACCTTTCCATGCTTTGCGGAAATCTGGGCATCCCGGGGGGCGGCGTGAATCCCCTGCGGGGCCAGAACAACGTCCAGGGCGCATGCGACATGGGCGGCCTGCCTAATGTGTTCCCTGCCTACCAGCCTGTCACCAACCCGGAAGCATTGGCCAGGATGGAAATGGAATGGGGCGTCAACGGCATGTCCGGCAATTTGGGTCTCCCCGTGACCGTCATGCTGCCCATGGCCCATGAGGGCAAAATAAAGGCCATGTACATCATTGGCGAAAATCCCCTGGTTTCCGACGCAGACCTGAACCATGCCGAACAATGTCTGGAGCATCTGGAATTTTTGGTGGTGCAGGATATCTTCCTGACCGAAACCGCCGCAAAGGCCGACGTGGTCCTGCCTTCCGCCTGCTTTGCGGAAAAGGAAGGCACGTTCTCCAACACGGAACGGAAAGTCCAGCGCGTCAGAAAGGCTGTGGAAGCCCCCGGCGAGTGCAAGCAGGATTGGGAAATCATTTCCGAAATCGCCACACGCATGGGTTACGAGATGAAATATGAAAATCCCGAGCAGATTTTCGAGGAAATCGCCCGGGTCACGCCGTCCTACGGCGGAATCTCGTACAAACGCATCGAGCAGGACGGCCTGCACTGGCCCTGCCCTGCAACTAATCACCCTGGCACGCCCATTCTGCACGCGGCCCAGTTTACCCGTGGCAAGGGGTTATTCCACGCCATAGACTTTATCCCGCCAGCGGAACAGCCGGACGACGAATATCCTCTGTACCTCACCACGGGCCGCGTGATCTACCACTACCACACCGGCACCATGACCATGAAGTCAGACGGTTTGAACGTGGCCGCGCCCGAGTGCTTTGTGGAGATTGCGCCGGAAGACGCCCAGGCTCTGGGTATCAGCGACGGGGAAAAGGTGCGCATTACCTCCCGCCGCGGAGAGATAACTGCCAAGGCCCGGGTCATCGACATGACCGGCCCCGGCACGGTGTTCCTGCCCTTCCATTACGCGGAAGCGGCAGCCAACAAGCTCACCAATTCCGCCCTGGACCCTGTGGCCAAGATTCCGGAATTCAAGGTGTGCGCCGTACGTCTTGCCAAGGCCGCATAGAAGAAAACAGGAGGCTGCTTTTGCGGCCTCCTGAAAAATACACTCCCGTGCAAAGCATGGGAGCGAGATGATTTAAAAAGGGGAGCCGATCGGCTCCCCTTTTGGTTCGTCTAACAACACCGCATATATGCGTGTTTCGGTCGACCTATTGTCCTGCGGACCCCCGGCAGCAAGCTGCCGCGGCTACCCAAAGGCGGAGGACTCCGGCGTCGAGTGCACCTCCAGTGCGGTAATTGCCCACAGTTCCGTCATCCTCGCGCAGACGGTGATCCCGCGTCTTTGTTTTTTCGTTTTCGGGTTTTGCGCCACGATGGTTGCAACAGCCGCAATCACCCAAATCCACGATTCTAAAGCCGCCTGAGCACTCCCAGGGTTCCAGTCATGGGGCATTCCTCAAAAAGCCGCGAAGCCTTGGCCATATTGTAGATTTCGTAGGGCGCCTGGCCGCCCTTGGCGGGATCGTCAAAAATGTCATGGATGGCCAGGTATCCTCCGGGCATCACATGGCCTGCCCAGGAAACATAGTCGGTATAGGCTGCTTCAAAGCTATGCCCACCGTCGATAAAAACCAGGGACAAGGGGGTAGCCCATTGTCTGGAGGCAATCCGCGACGTTGTCACCATGGCGATGACCGTGTCTTCCAGGCCAGCCATATCCAGGGTTTTCCTGAAAAAAGGAAAAGTGTCCATTCTTCCCACGCCATCCACCAAATCCGAGTCGTGGTATTCCTCGCCGGGCTGCTGCTCTTCATTTCCCCGGTGATGGTCAATGGAAAACAGGACAGCCCCCGCTTTTTTGCAGGCTGTTCCCAGGAAGAGGGTGGACTTGCCGCAATAGCTTCCAATTTCAAGACACGGGCCTTTTACGCCCGCTTTCAAGGCAATATCATACAGCCTTTGTGCTTCGTCCTCAGCCAAAAATCCCTTCACGGGCAGTGCAAATAATGATTTGATATCCATAGTGCTCTATAGGCCGGAGTATTCCGGCGGATTTGTGCTTATGTTTTAGTTAGCGATGGGTCAGCGACCGTCCTTGACAGGATACCCGGCCACGACCATCATAATGGTTCCTTCTTCTTCCGAATCCAATTGAAGAAGGGCGTCTGCTTCCTCATCGTAGATTGCGCCGATGGCGCAGGTTCCCAATCCCAGACCCGCAGCCGCCAGGGCCAGATTCTGGCCCATGTGTCCTGCATCCAAATAAATATACCGGTAGGCCCGTTGCTTGTATTTCCATTTGCTTCGTTCCCAGACAGCGGTGAAAAAAAAGGTCACAGCAGCGGACATGCACATGTTCTGGTCCAAAGCCGCCCGGGTGGCGTGGGACGAAAAATCACCGTCTTTCATTAACTCCAGGGAATGCTCCAAAGGGAAATAGTGGTACAGGCCAGGGGGTACCTTTTCGGCGTTTTTCACCACCAGATAAGTTTCAATGGGGTACAGGGCCCCGGCCGACGGGGCGGTGCGAAAAGGGTGGTTCCCTTCAATTCTTTGGATGCCACCCGTCGCCCAGGCGAGGTAGGAAAGGTCCTGGAAAGAGACTGTTTTGGAGGCAAAACGCCGGACGCTCCTGCGGGTTCTGATGCACAGGTCCAGGGGGGCTATCAACCGGGGTTTGGGCGGGTCCAGGGCAATCCTTTGGGCTCCAGCATATTCCTTGTATTGCTTGGGGCGGGTGGAAAAATCCAGACTTCCGCCGGGCAAGCTGCCCCTTTGATATTTGGTGTCCTTTTGGAACCGGTCTCCTACTCCATCCATGTGGTCTTCCTTGTTGGGGATGCGCCGGGTCTTTAGTGCATGGTCCGGGGTTCCTGGGCGGGCTGGATTGGCCCATGGGCGTTTTCGTAAGTTTTCAGGTTTTCCAGCAAGGCTTCAATCATGCGTTTCAGGTGGCCGGGGCTTGTGATTACACGGGAGGTGACGGCGCCGGCAGGGGGGGCTATCATGAGGAAATCCAGAATGAACTCCTCCCGGGTATGGGTAATGGTCATATTGTTGGCATAATTGCCGCCATGCAGTGTTTCCGGGAAATGCACACGGATTTCCTTGGTTTCATCTTTCACTATCGTCTCCTGATATGAGGTACTGCCCAAAAGCCGGGCAGCCGTCTTAGGGCAAGGTGCTCCGGGCAAAAATCACCACAGGGGAGGGCCTTCTTCCACCACGGTGGTGTAAAAAATGGGGCCGACCTTTGCGGTTATTGAAAGGTCTTCGGGATCAAGGTGTTTGGATATTTCCTTGTTTCCTGAAAATACTCCGGGGATCGAGGCATATTTATCCGTATAAAAGCAATATTGGATTTTGAAGTAATTGCGGTAAAACACAAAAAGCGCCCGATCGTGGTTGTCGTTCCTGCAATCGTAAATATGGTAGTCCCCCACTTTTTCCATGGGGCGTTTTTTCCATTCGGTGGCCTGGGAAGCCAGTTGGACACTCTCCACTTCCGCATTCAACACAAGGGAATCATGGATAAAAAATACGCCATCATGAGTGACTCCATACATAGGCTTATCTTCGGGCAGAGGATGAATAAGGGGTTCCTCGCGGGAAGCGCAAGATGCCAGGATCAGAGAAAATATCAGCAATACGGCGAGTTTTTTCATGAATCCTCTTGTAGCTAAGGTTTTTTCCTTGGGTTGAATCATAGTCATTTTTGCCTGAAATCCCTAACAATGTCAAGGCAAGTACTTGGAAGCCTGGTCGGTATCATTTCCCTATGGCGCTGTTTTCATCCAAAAAGGATCGAATGACCGAAAAATATTTTTTGCCTGCCCGGAACATGATGTCGTTATGATTGGCCCCGGGCGCCATGAAGAATTGTTTTGATTGAGCCGGGCAGATCCGGTGCAGGTCTTCCCCATGGGAAAGGGGGATGATGTGGTCATGTTCGGCATGAATGACCAGGGTGGGCTTGTTGCATACAGCCATTTTGTCCAAATTGCCTACCGGGTCGAGCTCATTGGTCAGGCCCATGGACAGGGTGTTGACGCCAATAGTCCGTAAAAGGGGAACCACCCGGGCAAACCCGGATTCAATGATGAGCCCGGAAATTTCCGGCTGCCGGGACGCTGCGATTTCCAGGGCCGAAGCGCTGCCCAGGGAACGTCCCATAATCCACAGGCTTTTGGTACGGCCTTCGCGCTTTAGCCAACTCCATACATGGTCGAAAATGGTCTGGGCATCCACCAGCATGGAAGAAACACTGGGGGAACCCTGGCTGGCGCCGTAGCCCCTGTAGTCCATGACCAGAAAACTAATGCCTATAGCCGTGTACATGGGACCAATGTCGTCGTAGTCTGCGGCGATTTCTCCGTTGCCATGAAAAAACAGAATGTTGTGACTTTCCTTGTCCGCCAGGTACATTCTGGCCCCAAGCAGTATGCCGTCATTGGCGGGGATGGTCATGTCCTGTCCCGTGGGAGGGATGGGCGAGGAATATTGGGAGCGGGGATGAAAAAGATACTGGCTGACCAGAGGGCTGTCGAGTTTTTCCAGGAGTTTCCGGGTATCCATGATTTCCTCCATGATATGGGTCAATGCTCTTCGTCCCGATAACGCTCCCGGATGGATTTGATCACGTCCACACAGGAAAAAAAGATATCCACCAGTTCGGGATCAAACTGGGTTCCGCGTCCCTCTTCCAGGGCTTTGAAGGTTTCCTCGTCGGTCCAGGCTTCCTTATATACTCTTTTGGAGCAGAGGGCATCGAAAACATCGGCCAGGGCCACTATGCGGCCAAGAATGGGAATTTCCTCGCCCTTTTTACCCCGGGCCTTGCCATCCTGAGCGGCCAGGCCCTCTAAAGGGTTTCCCGTGAGGAAATCCACATGACCGGGATAGCCCTTGCCATCCCACCTTTCGTGGTGGTTGAGGGCGACCAAGCGGGCCGCATCGTCAAAATCTGACTGGGAATCCGAAAAAAGCCGGGCTCCCAAAACCGTATGCTGCTTCATGATTTCATACTCGTCCTCATTAAAGCGGCCGGGTTTCTTGAGAATCAGGTCAGAGATGGCCACCTTACCCACGTCATGCAGCATGGCAGCCATACGGATGCTGTCGCGGGTGGACTCGATTTCCTCGAAAGTAATATTCCTTTTGGCTGCCCAGCGCTCATAAAGCTCCAGGGAGTAGCCGCCCACTCTGTTGACATGAGCGCCGGTTTCTTTGGGGTCGCGCATTTCAGCCATTTTGATCATGCGCAACAAAATAGCCCTGGTCATTTGAGCGCGGACAAGAGCCACGGAGGCGATGCCCGCAAAATGCGACATCATTTGCTCGTCCTCGGGAGAAAACGGAATCACCTGACCGCTTTCGTTTTGGGCATTTATGATCTGGAGTACGCCGATCACGTTGTTCTTCATATTTTTTAACGGGATGGCCAATACAGATTTGGTGAGATAGCCGGAAGTCTCGTCAAATTTTTTGTTGAAGCCATAGGGTTTGGAAGGGTCAATGGCATGGGCGTCCTGGAGATTGAGAGGGCGGCCTGTGGCCGCCGCGTATCCTGCCACGCTTTTTTGGTCAATGGGTATGGAAAAGGTGGAGTAAACCAGTTTTTCGCCCGGAGGGAGCCTTTTGCTCAAGGTGTCGTTTTGGGTATAAGTAAAATCCAGGAGTCCGTTATTGGCGATATAAACAGACCCTGCGTCGGCATTGACAAATGCCCGGGCGCGGGCCAGAATGCGTTCCATCAAGATGTCCAGGTCGTGCACCTCGTTCAGGTCCGCCCCCAAGGTCGCCAGGGCCTGAATTTTATCGTTTTCCATCATCATGACAAGAATTCTCCTCTAATCCGGAAATCCGTATAAGGTCGATCAAATTTATTGGTAGGTCGGGGCTCCTGACATCCCTTAGGCCACCAGCACCCTATACAGCACATTGATGTTCTTTCACAATCCACCATTTTTCTTGTTTAAGTCAAGGCCTGGAGTGGGCATGCGCCGTCCACATATCCATGAATGCCTTGCGGGGAGGGGACATACCGCCGTCAACTGTATGCATAATCTTCAGGATGGAAGATTTGCCTTTGTCCTGAGTCTTTTGCGGAAATTGTCCTCCATTGACCACGCTGGCAGCCAGAGGCTTGCACCTGACAATGAGAGCTGATACAGAATAGGAATACCCATTGCGATGAGATGCCGCACCCATCCTTTGCCGGGGTTTCTTCGACGGATGGGTTGAAAATTACCGTCAGGAATGGTATTCTTATGGGGTGTCAAAAGGGGGTCTTCTCTGATTGACGATTGTTTTGCTGAAAACGTCTTTGGTCAGGAATATAATATGCTGGCCCCAAGCTGGCATACGGGACAGATAGATGGGAAACAACCAGAGAACTGCAGCCCCGTTCTCGCCAGGATAATCAAGGATTTCATTATGAAACTGGAAAAAGCAAATCTAACAGGACTGCAAGGCAAAATGCCTGGTTTCATCAAACCCATAGTTGGGCCTCTGGCCCGTTTCACGTTTTTTATTACTGCACGAGTCTTGAGGGAGTGCTATCCGGAAAAGGACGGTAGATTGTGGTCCAACAGGGAGCTGAAAAAGTTCGCCCACCTTTTTGAAGGCGATGTCATCAATGTTTCCGGATGGGAGGATCAAGATAAGGAGGGGGGGCAATATGCAGACTATTTTACCAATAAAAAAACCTATACAATAAGCAATGTCGGGGAAGGCGCTAGGGGCACCAGCGGTGACCATGGCGAAGTGGTTTTGGACTTGGAGGCTGCCCTGCCGGAATCGTATAAAGGGAGTTATGACACCGTTTTTAACCACACCACCTTGGAACATGTTTACGACGTGAACACAGCGGTTAAAAATTTATGCGACCTCTCCAGGGACATGGTTGTTTTGGTTGTTCCTTTTTTGCAGATGGTGCATTGGGAGCCTGGCTCCTATGGGGATTATTGGCGATTCACACCGTTCGCCCTTGCCAAATTATTGGAAAACAATGGATTGCATGTGTTGTACATGAGCCATAATGACAACCCGTTGCACGCAGTATATCTTTTTTGCGCGGCCACCCGCAATCCGGACAAATGGCAGGATCATTTTCCCCGGCAAGACGAGTTGACAAGAGCCGATGCCCCTGGAACATTAGCCTACCGGCATATTGTCCGTTAGCAAGCCTTTTATGCAAAAATGAACCATTGCATCTCGGGTATTAGTGCGGCCTTCCGGTCGGAACAGGGTTTTGCCATCCGCCAGGCTTTTTAGCCTGGACGCTTTCTGGAAAACGATGCGGTCAACGAGTTTCTCAGAGGATGGTCATAGGCTTTTCCCTGCATGCATATTACGAACCTGCCGCTTACGGAGGTGACGAGGGATCTGCCTTGAAAAAACAACACGGAAAAGGTTGGGCGACGACGGCCCTTTCAGAGCCCAAAGCCTTAGCGTCCCTGGCGTTGGTAGGGTGTATTTTCGCCACGGTAGCCAGCTTGATAGGAGGCATAGATGTAAAAATGGCTTCCTGGTTTTATGAGCCGGGCCATGGATGGCTGTGGGCGAAGGAGCAGCCATGGGCTTTTTTACATCAATACGGGCCGTTGCCTGGTGTCGGGCTGACCCTGGCCGCATTAGGAGGAATTCTTGCCAGTGGTTTTGTCCCAGGACTGAAAATCTACCGCAAGCCTTTTCTTGTTGTATTTCTCACAGCAGTTTTGGGGAGCGCCCTCGTGGTGAACACCGTGCTGAAACCTTATTGGGGACGGCCACGGCCCAATCAGATAGTGGAATTTGGAGGAAGTTTCAAATACCGCCCGCCTTTGTTTCCGGGCCTCCCCGGTGAAGGGCGCTCCTTTCCTTGCGGCCACGCAACCATGGGATTTGTCTTTGTCAGCTTGGTGGCGTTCAGGAAAAGCCATCCCCTTTTGGCCAAGGCAGGCATAATAGGCGGTTTGGGTTTTGGCGGCGTTCTGGGCGCTGCCCGGATGGTGGAAGGCGCCCATTTTTTTTCCGATGTGGTGTGGAGTGGCGGCGTTATGATACTGTCCGCCGTCTGTTTGGATTATTTTGTTTTCAAGCCGGTAAAACCGGAAGCTCATCCCATAATCAAATCCGCGTTCTGGGCGCGGAGCCTGACCGCCATACTCCTCCTGGGGGGCAGTATGGGGCTGGTGTTTGTATTCCTGTGGCAAAGCCCTTACTACGAGACCCATTCTCAGGGCCTGGGTCTGAGGCCGGAAAACCGAAAGGTATATATCAGCCTCAACAAGCCGTATTCACATGCCCAGGTGGTATACCCCCAAGATGGCAGCCAGGGCGAAATGGGAAGAGTATATGTGGCAACCTGGGGACTGGGTTGGCTCAAGGCCACAGTGGCCTTGAAAGAGAGTCGGGAAACCGTGGGCGATGATTTATATGTTAATTGCCGGATATTGGAAGATGGCTTTTTTTCGCGGTTGAATCATGAAATAACTGTGGCCTTGCCGAAATCCATGGAGGGGCGGGTTGACCTCCGGTTCATCCCTTATAGCTCTTCGCCATCACCGATCACCTCTTCCCCTTAGAATGCCGACCTCCGCCAGGACCAAGGCGTCGGCGCAATTGGAGCATTGTGTCAAATACTCTGGACCATTTCATTTGTTGGTCCATTTTTTTCTGATACACAGCATGAGCAACTATCTTTTTGAGCCCCAACGGATGAGCACCTTTTTCAAAGGCTCTCACCAGGGCGGCCAACATAGGTCAGAGGTATCTCCACACGTCCCTCTTCCTGATGTTTCTTATTTTTTTGCGCCATTAATATTTTCGGGGCTGTTTACAGGCCCCTGGATCAGCATTTTTAGTGCTTGTGGCAAGAGCGGCCCATGTGATATATCTTGGTGGAACATTAACTCATTGGCTTATAAGCCTTTTCAGGGGGACCCATGGATACTAAGGATATTCCCAGTGTGAATAATGATTTTTTTGAAGGCCTGACCGGTAAAATATCCGCTGAAGACTCCACAGGGCTGGAAGATGTTGGAAAAAGAATCCAGGCTATCCGAACCCAACGGGGGCTTTCCTTGCAGGAATTGTCCCAGATGACAGGGTTTGAGGTGGATGTGCTTGAGGGGATTGAAAACAATACGATTCATCCGCAACTGGGAACTGTTATGCGGCTTTCCAAGGCCCTGGACAGCGCCTTGTCCAGATTGATCTCCGGCCAGGGAAACAAGCCTTACGAAATCACCCGCAGGGGCGAGCGAAAAAGCATAGCCCGTTCCACGTCGGGAAAGGGCGGAAAAAAAGTATATAGCTATCATGCCCTGGCCCACGATGTCCATGGCAGGAACATGGAACCGCTCATGGTGGAACTGGAGGAGGACCGGGAGGCCGAAATGTCTGTTCATGAAGGCGAGGAGTTTATCTTTGTCCTGGAAGGCATGGCCCATTTAAAGGTCGGGGAGGATTCCTTTGACCTGGAACCTGGCGACAGCGCCTATTACCTGTCCACCACTACCCATAGCATTACAGGCAAGGGCGGAAAGGCAACCATTTTGGCAGTTCTTTTTGACTGATTTGAAGCATGGTGAAATTCACCCGTTCCCGGTGAATTTCACCATGGTTTATTCCGTCCATCCATTCCCCCCCCATTGCCGCTTCTTTTTTTCTTGGTTTTTACCCGTTTAACCCTGGTGTGAAATTGATATATTTCTATCCTGTTGTGTTTTTAAACAATCCCCCTATCTCTTGGCATTGACATTGCATAGGTGCTAATTTGTCTAACTCTCGCATGATGGGCCTGCCTGGGCCTGGGGGGAAGACTGGCCTCTCTACCTGAAGATAATGGTTTTCCGGTTCTATAGGCAACATCGTGAAGACACTACAACGGCTCTGAGAAAAACGCCGATATTGCCAATTTCCGGCAAGGAGAATCTATAAAATGATACGCCAATTCAATAGAAAGCCGCAGGGATTCACACTCATAGAACTAATGATTGCCATTGCCATTATTGGCATTCTTGCGGCGATCGCCATACCCAATTTTGTCAATTACCGCAAGAGAAGCTATGAAAGCATGGCTCAGGCGGATTTGTCCAGCGCCTATTCCACGACTTTGGCTTATTATGCGGAAGACGTTCACTTTGGCGTCACAAATTTTACACTTTCCGACCTGGATGGCGAAGGTTTCCGGCAAAGCATCGGGGTGGTTATTGTCATTAACGGCACCGCCTTGGAGGATTTTATTATTACCTCAAAGCACGCCAAGGGGGATGTCACCTTCACCATTGACGCCAATGGGACGCGTACCCAGAGTTAAAGTTATTCCCTGTCCTTCTCTACGGGCAAACTGCCCGGCGCCAGGGGTTTGATATCCAGGATTGGTGTTTGATCCATCATATCCAGCCCTTTGACCTTGATGATGTTTTCCCGGATTTCCAAAACGGTGAGGACGGACATCCCGATAGCGTTGGGCCGGACAGGAGAGCATATGGAAAACACTCCCTTGGCGCGAGAGCGGCCAGGAGGCGTCTGATGCAAAAGACCCGGGGTAAACGGCGGGCTTTTATGAAAGTGAAAAAGCACCACAATCCGGTCCCCGGCGCTGATATCCTTTATCCCCTCTTGATACTCCTTAAAAATTTCCAGGGCGCCTTCCACATTTGAAACAGAACAATGACGGGGAAGTTTGGTTTCCCGGGTGTGCACTGTTCCGATAGGGCTGAACCGGATAGTCATGGTACGGCTTCCTCCATTTTTTCACTTTTGTTCCATGGCAAATGAATGTCTGGCTACACTCTGAGGGTCTGCCTCTCCCTCTGTGCCAAAGGACCGCTCCTCCACAACAACTTCTCCTTCGGAGGAAAAAGTCAGGACCGTGGAGCACCGGGTTCCATACCCGGGGCTTTTGACAAAAATCGAGCCAAGCACCCTTTCCCACTCCATCCCCACCCCGGTATCAGGCAACAGATTGTCCGGCGCAGGATCTGAATCGGCCAACATGGCAAATAAGGCCTCGCGGTCCACTTGATCACGGGATGCGGCCTGCTCAATAATTTGCGTCAAGACAGCCTTGCCTTTTTTCACTTTGGGCCAGGGGGTGTCCAGGCCCCAGTTGGAAAGCCCGAACACTCCGTCGTTCAGTCGCCTTGCCTGCCCGTCCACACCAGTCAGGCAGTGGAGGCTGTCCATGCTCCCAACAAGGAGGTTGAAAGGATTGAATTTTTTGGCAACAGATTGGATTTCTTTCAGGTAGTGCGCTGGTCCGGTATCTCCATTAAGATAGTCCGAAACCAATAATCCCCGGCTAGGAGCTTCCGGGCGGATGCGTGCAATGTCCCGCACATTGGTGAGGGCCGCAAACCTGCCATCAAGGGTTATCCCCATCCAGGTTCCGCCGCCTTGAAGGTCCCTGCCGGCCAGGATGTAGGGCGAGTCTTCCCAAAAAGCCATGGAGGCGGTGGGGCGGTTGAAAAATTCGTCCCGATTGGCCGCCAGAATCAGAGGGAATTCGGGATGCTGCTTATAAGCCCACAATAAAATGCACAAGGATCAACTCCGTTTCCATATTCCTAAAGGCTGCGAGCCTGTCACCACGGCCACAGGAACCCATTGTCAGATACGCCAATCGGTGAACCCAATGTTTGACTAAAAGGGTATAGGAATGCCCATGGATTCGCAAGGCTTGGAGCAGCTTGGGAAAAAATACCCGGTGAGAATCCCCGCGATGCGGCGAAAATCCCCATCACTCGCCACCCCTGCCCGGGGTCTCAGGCAGGGTAAAACCAACAATTACTCCGGTCGAAATTTATTCCACCCTGTAATCATGCCCCTTTTGTGGATTTGTGATATAATTCACAGTTGCGTCAAGGGTTTTTGGCATTTTGTTTGCAAAGAAATCAGGGCAAGGGTTCCCGGGAATCCTCCTGAAGAAGATAAATAACCGGCTCTCGATTCCGGTTCAAAATATGCTTATGTACGGTACTTGGGCGTGCGTGCTCAAGGCTTTCTGGCAGATGCTCTGACAATGGCTAAAGCCTGCGCGTCTAACCAGCGGTTTAACACGGCGCCTTCAGGTTCCTGCATAAGCAAACCAAGGACATACGCGGAGAACCGCGCATGTTCTTATTTTTTCTGCATTCAAAAGACTGCCCGGGTCAACACACATCAGGCAAAGGTTTTGCTGTTCCAGCCCAATTGTTTGCCGTCAATATTCTCAAAACCCACAAAAACCCTTTCCGGAGGAACTCCCAATTCTTCGTCCAAAAAGGCGCAAATCGCCTTGGTATAGTCCGGGCACCTGTTAACTTCCAGGCCGATTCTGATGATACTGACATGGGCCGTGGGGCCTGTGCCGGCTCCAAACATCATGGATTTTCCCGGCTCCAGGGTCACCATGACAAATTGTTCTGTCTTGCCAAAAAGGTTGGCCGTGAAGGCCGATGCTTTTTCCAGAAATCCCTGGCGGGCCGGTAGGCTGACTTCCTGATTCGTTTCTATTTTAATAAGGGGCATTTGATCCTCTCCTATGACTCCAGTTCATAATGGCCGTCCCTGGTAAACACCTTGCCGCGGGCAATGAGGCTCTCCAGGTGTTTCCCCATGATGGCCCGCTCTCCCTGCTCGTAGAACTCCTTGGGCTGGCGAGGCTTTAAGTAAACAATCCAGTGGTGGATAATGTCCTCCATGGTCCTTGGTTCGGACAGAAACTTCAAAAGTTTGTCCTCCCGGGTTTGAATGACCTGCAAATACTCACCCCACATGGACCCAGGCTGAGTGGTAAAGACGCCTGTTTCATGGCATGCAAGCCAGATTTTGGCGGGAACTTGGCGCAACTTCTCCACCGAAGCCCGGGTCTGTTCAATGCTGGAAGTGACGTCTCCGTACCATGGGCCAAAAGGCGTAAGATCATAGTCACCCATAAAAAGCACTTCCGGCTCCCTAAAGAAAAAGCAGGTGTGGCCGGGCGTATGCCCCGGGGCATGGATCACGTCAACGGTGACATTGCCCAGGTTAATGGTTTCTCCGTCCACAAAATACCGGTCAGGCGTCCGGGGTTTAAAATGAAACTGATCATCCAAAATGGCCATCCAGTAAGCCCGCACGTCCTCCACTCCCGGCCGGTCCATGCCGTACCAGTCGCAAAAAATCTCTTTGCTGGAAAGTGGCAAGGCATCCTCTTCGCAAATCCATAGGGGAAGGTCTTCAAACAGGTCAAGGTGGGCGATATGGTCCTCATGCCAATGGGTCAGCCAAATGGCCTTGACCTTTCCCTCATCCCTCAATTCCATGAGGCGATCCCTGTCCGAAGCAGGATCTATCAATACTCCGGCCTCTTCTATAAACACAGAGTGACAATGGGGGTACTTACCCCTGTTCGGCCCGGGAAGAAATCGAACCGGACCAAAAACCTGCTCCACAAACGCTTCTTTGTTCTTGCTCACCTAAACTCCTTTGCCTTTGATATATTGCATAAGTTATATTTTACCCCAGACCTCATGGGGCTATTTTTTTCTATCCATTGTCAGGCAAGGAACCCCAGCCATAAAACATAGGTCAAAGCCGAAACCAGGGTGTTGAGAGATATGGCCGACGAGGCCAAAGCAGTGGCTCCGCCCATCTCCCTTGCCATGACATAAGTTACCGTGGCTGTGGGGGCTGCCAAAAGTATGACCCCTACGAGCAGCAGATCATGGGGCACTCCCAAAGCCGTAAACAAAAGCAAACCTGCCGCAGGCATGAAAACCATTTTAATGAAACCCGTGGCCAGGCTGGCGATCCAGTGGGCGCGAATTACAGGAAAGGATAGGGAGGCTCCAATATCCAGCAAGGCCAGGGGAAGAGCCATGCCTGCCAGAATATGGAGAAAACGCCCAATGACCTCGGGAATCCGAATGCCAGCCAGGGAGACGGCGCTTCCCAAGACCGCCGCCAGAATTACGGGATTGCCCGCCACTTTTTTGACGAATACGGACAGGCTTCCCCTTGTCCGGGAGGTGTTGGAAAAATACTGCAGCCCGGCTACGGCAAGAAAATTCTGTAAAATCATGATGAAAACAGAAAGAATACTGGCCCGGGTCAGGCCCGTATCTCCCAGGAAATAAAAGGCTACGGCCAACCCAATGTAGCCGATATTGCCATGAAAAGAGCTTTGGACAAAGGTTCCCTTATGACGCGGATACACCGGAAACAGGGAAACAATCAGCAATGAAAACACAAAGCCCGCCCCGGCGGCCAGCAGGGTTCCAATCACCAGGGAGGGCGAAAAATTGGCCTTGAAATTGGCCTGGGCCACCTTTTCGAAGATCATCACCGGGATGGCCAGGTAGAAAACGATCTTGTTCAAAGGACCGCTCACTTCCTGTGTGAGGATCTTTTTGGTGGACAGGCCCCACCCCACCATGATCACCATAAAAATGGGAGCAATGGTCTGGATAATGGAAATCATATTATGACCTACCCAATGGTGATTTCCTTCAGGGGCTCGACTGCCTGCTCATTTGCCTTTTCCAGCAGCGAATGGCTGGTAATGGCCACCACAGGAGCCATGCTTGCGGGTTTCTTGAACCACCTTTGCGCCACGGCTAAAACCTGTTCCTTTGTCACACTGGCGACCCGCCTTTTGTATTCCCTCCTGGCTTCATCGCCAAGGCCCAAAAGTCTGGTGAAAAAGGCCTTTTGCGCCAGTGTGGAGGGCGCGTCCGGCTTATCAATGTCCGAGCAAACCTGTAAAACCGCCTCGGTGACGTCCTGGCCCCCAAACTCTCCTGTGAGGATGAAGTCGTAAGTCCGGGAAAAAACGTCAATGGTTCGCGTCAAATGGGGGTCCCGGTAGGAGGCGAAACCAAACAGGCCCTCCTCGGCGTTGCTGAGGGCGAAACCGCCGTAAGCCCCGCCCTTTTCCCGGATTTCCCGGTGAATAAACAGGGACCGAAGCATTTTTGCGATCACGGCCAGGGCCGCGGCGTCGGCATGGGCCATGCGCACAGTGGGGAAAACATGGGCCACAAAGGACACCTGGGAAGAAGTGGTCCAGGCTTCCCTGTGAGGAACCGATATGGCAAAGTCCGTTTCACCAGGCTGTACGGCTGGCTGGCCTGTCAGTTTATCCTGGATTTCCCCGGCAATTCCCACTGCTTTGCCCAGGGCTCCGGCCTCACCGAAAATGCCGGTTTCCACGCCATCCCCGGCAAACAAAGCCCGGGCGATTTTTTCCAGTTTTTCCGAAAGATCCTTGAATCCTTTTTCCTTGTCCCGGGCCAGTTCCTTTGCCAGAGCCTTGGCGGTCTGCAATTGATGCACACCGTGCCACGCCTCTTCCATGGCCTTGGCCTTGGAATACCCCCGGGATGCCAGGGAGATGGCGTACTGGTGCCCGCTGGGCACCACGCTGGACTCCAGGGCGGCCACGTATTCCGCCACCAGGGTTTCCAGTCTTTTGGTATCGGCGAAACTATATTCGAACAGGAGTTCCTTTAAGATGTCAAACATCTTGTCCATATTGCGTTCCAGGCATTTGGAGCCAAAACTCACCATCTCCAGGCTTGTGCCGGATTCGTCGTAGCAAGTGCGGGCCGAGGCCTTGGCGCCCACTCCGCCGGTATGAGACGCCATATCCCGGGTTAGTTCCACGTAATCCCGCCTCTGGCTGCCCATTTTGGGAAAGATATGGCAGAATAGCGGAACCAGAGGCAATAGCTCCCCGGGGACATTCCCTGTCCTGGCGATGAGCGTATAATAAAGAATCCCGTTCGTGGGTTGCACATAGGCGGAAACCCCGGACTTACTCAACGCCGGGTCCGGGTGGGCGGTCTGGATGTCCTCGTCGATATCCTCCCTGCTAAGGGTGGGCAGGCATGAGAGGTCCTCCTCGGTTTCCTGGAGCTTTTCCAGGGCCGCGGCCTGTTCCCGGATGGCGGCCCTGTCCTCTGGGGTAAGGGATTTTTCAATCTTCGCCAGCTTTTCCTTTTCCTCAACCTCCATGGCTGCGGCCTTGTCTTGGTCCGGATGGAGAATCATCAAAATTTGATGGTTGTTTTCAAGGAAATAACTCCGGATCCTGGACTCGAAAAAATCCCCGGCCTCCACGTCCTTTCTCAAACGGTCCAGGTCGTCGGTAAACCGCAAATAACTGACGGGATCTCCCGCATGGAACCAGGGCGCGCACAGGTTCAAAAGCAATTTTATCCCATAGGGCATGGGAGAGTTGGTCACTTCCCTTTTTTGGAACTCGTATTGATGGATGGCGGCATCCACCAGGCCTTTGTCTATGCCGTTTTCAACCAGTTCCTTTAACGTGGAAAAAATAATCTCCCTGATGGAATCGGGATTGCTTTCATCCACGTTTTTCAGGCCCACGGAAAACATGGTGTCCAGATTCTCCGCATGAAAACCCGTGCCGTCCGCCAGGGAGGAGCCCAGGCCGGATTCAATGAGAGCCTTGCGCAAGGGCGAGGCGGAATTGCCCAAAAGCACGCTTTCCAGCAGATCCAGGGCCAGAACCTCAAAGGAATCCGTGGCCGGGCAGGTAAGCCATGCCACTGCCACTTGGCCCTTTTTTTCCAGGTCGGAGCCCGGGGCCACAGGGTAGGACGCATGGACTTCCTTGGGCGTGTCCCACCGGGGTTGGAAAGTCACATCGGTTTTGGGGTCAATGGCCTCAAAATAGGTCAGGACCTGTTTTTCGATCATTTCCAGGTGATTTTCCAGAGGCAGGTTTCCGTAGGTATAGAAAAAGGCGTTGCTGGGGTGATAATGCCTTTTGTGGAAGGCCACCAGTTCTTCATAGGAAAGATCCACGATATGGGCCGGGTCTCCGCCTGAATTGTGGCCGTAGGTGGTGTCCGGGTATAGGGCCTCGGTAAGGGCGTGCCCCATGATGTCCCGGGGCGATGACATGGCCCCTTTCATCTCGTTGTACACCACCCCTTTGAAAGCCAGTCCGTTGGCATCCTCCTCCACCCGAAAACCTTCCTGTTTAAAACTCAGTTCATCCAGTTTGGGGAAGAAGGCAGCATCCAGATACACCCCCATGAGATTGTAAAAATCCTTTTGGTTGCATGTGGAAAAGGGATACATGGTCCAGTCAGCCGAAGTAAAGGCATTCATGAAGGAATTCATGCTGCGTTTGATCATGGAGAAAAACGGATCGCGCACAGGAAAAGAACGAGAACCGCACAGGGCGGTGTGCTCCAGGATGTGAGCCACACCCGTGGAATCCCGGGGCACGGTTTTAAATGCCACGGAAAAGGTGTTTTCGCGGTCCTGATTGGCCAAATGAATATATCGGGCGCCGGTTTTCTGATGCCGTAGTTCATAATAGACAGCCGCCAGCCTGGGTAAGGAAATGGCGCGCTTCACTGTAAAACCAAGTAATTTATCGCCGGATTGATAGACAGGAGTCAATTTTTGTGCATTCATGGAGTATGTTATCCTTTACGGGGTGACCAGGAAAATTTAAAGGCCCGGATTCCCTCCAAACGATGGGGAAGGCGGGCCTTGTAATAATATAAGGAGTGGAAGCCTTAGATCAATAACAGGAATGGAAAAAAATTACGGGGCTATGTAAACCCCCCGGGATTTTCGGGAAATTCTTTCCAGTTTGTTCAGACGAAAAATGATATTGCGCAATTTTTTGTCTTCGAAGCCCGTGGCGTCCTTGATGGCCGGAATGCTAATACCCTTGTCGCCAGTCGCCCGGATTACTTCCTCCACCAGATCGGAAGCCGTCAGGCCAAGGCTCGGTTCATCCTTTTTTCTGCCGACTCTTCCGCGAATCCTGCCCGCCTCCGCCACCTTGGTTTTGATGGATTTTTCCAGCCTGTCTATCCGGTCCATTAACTTTTCCAAATCCTTCTTGGTCGGAATCCGGTAATACTGAAGAAAAAGTTTCACCATCCTGTCCAGGCTCATATTGCGCTTTTCCTTTTCCACCTTGTCCATCTCCCTCTCCTTGAACTAGACATTGCTATTTTTCTACTAATGTTTCATAAACGACCACTTAACCTAAAGTCAAGGATTTTAAGGAATTAATACCTGATTTGCTATTTAAGTCAAACAAAAATAAACAAATGATTTTTTTCACCCGTTCCGGTATAGTGCCATTATGAATGAATCAGATAAAAAAACAAGAGCCCTTTCAGCCAAGGCATTGCTTGCCGCCTTTGACTTAAAACCAAAAAAATCAAAGGGCCAAAATTTTTTGGCGGACCCCGCTACAGCCCTGGCCTGTGTGAACCGGGCGGACCTGAGCCCCGACGATGTGGTCCTGGAAATCGGCCCTGGCCTGGGCGCCTTGACTATCCCCATGAGCGATGTGGTCAAACAGGTGATTGCTGTGGAATGGGATTCCAACCTGGTCAGGGTTTTGACTCATCAGGTGGAATCCATGGACATAAAAAACGTGGAAATCCTCAACCAGGATATCCTGAAAACCGATATCCGGGAAATCGCCGTCCGGGCAGGTTCCAACCTCGTTGTCATGGCCAACCTTCCGTACAACATTTCCTCCCAGGTTTTAATCCGCCTGATTCAAAGCCGGGAACTGTTTAAGAAGGCCGCCCTCATGTTCCAGACCGAACTGGCCCAACGCATCATGGCGGAACCGGGAAACAAGGACTACGGCCGCATCACTGTCCTGGCCCAGTACACCTCCCAAATCCGGGTGCTTTATTCTCTGGGGCCCGCCCATTTCCACCCCAAACCCAAGGTGGATTCCCAGGTCCTGGAATTCCGTTTTAAAAAGCCGGACCCAGCCGTGGATGAAGACATCCTTTTTGCGGTAGTCAAAGCCGCCTTCTCCAAAAGAAGGAAAACGCTCAAAAACGCCTTGTCCAATGGCGAACTTCCCTTAACCGGGGAGCTGGCCCAAACGGCTTTGGGTCAAGCAGGAATCGACCCCATGCGCCGGGCCGAAACCCTTTCCGTGGACGAGTTTGTTGTCCTGTCCCAAGCGGTCGCCAGCGTGATGCCCTGATTGTAGCGGCGGCGCACATAACAAGGAGATTCTGAGATGACTGTAGAGGAAGTTTTGCAAAGCAATGATTTTAAACTGTGCCTGGATTTCCACGGACACCTTTGCCCCGGCCTTTCCACCGGATATCAGGGCGCCAAGGCGGCCCTGGCATGGCTGAAGGAAAACCGATCCGAAGACGAAGACCTGGTGGCCGTCGTGGAAACCGACGCCTGCATGGTGGACGCCATCCAGGTGCTTACCGGCTGCACCTTTGGCAAAGGCAACCTGATCTATAAGGATTACGGCAAGGCGGCCTTCTCCCTGTTAAGCCGCAAATCGGGACAGGGCGTTCGGTTGTCCATGAAGCCCAACGCATTCAAGCTGCCGGACGAGCACATGGCCCTGATTCAAAAGCGCATGGCAGATGCCGCCACACCCGAAGACAACAAACGGTTTTGGGAACTGCACCACGAAAGATCCTATAAAATCCTTGAAGAGGATGCCGAAAATATTTTTGATTTCGCCCCGGCGGCCATCAACATGCCGCACAAAGCCAGAATCATGCAATCCTTGCCTTGCGCAGCTTGCGGAGAGGCCACCATGGAATCCAAACTGTGCGAGTCCGACGGAAAAATGGTGTGCAGGGCCTGCCTGGAAAAAGCCTGATTCAAATGGTTGAGAGGGCCTTGGAAAATGCCTGCTATGGAACAAGTCACAGCCTCGCGTCCGCTATGGCGGCGCCCACGCCGTAACTGATGTCTATGCTTTCAAAATGCTTGCGGCCGCATTCGATTTTATCCGTTTTGGGCAAGCCAATGCCCATCCTGTCAAATATACCGACTGGGAATATTGAAGCAATGTATCCGCACAGCTTGCTGTGCTTTTTTTCTGCGCGGTTCCCGGGCAGAGGGCGGGATGAGCCCATTCCCTATTATGCAAGCACAAATCAATACTCCCGGTCAGGCTGGTAATCCTTCAGGAAAATACTCACGGCCACTCCGCCGATGAGGATGAGAGCGCTTCCCACAACAAAGACATAGGGCAGTCCGTAGAGGTCCAGGATGATTCCGGAGAGGATGGGCGAGACGATGAGGCCCAGGCTCCAGGCGGCGTCGGTGATGCTCATGAGGGAGGCCATGCCCATGGTGCGCCCAAGTTGGCCGGTGATTACCAGCCCGCCGGGCAGGGACACGCCGTTGGCCGCGCCCATGAGGATGTTCAGGATCAGGATCATGAAAAAGCCACCCACAAAAGGCATTCCCAACACGGTCAAGCCTGCGGCGAAGGTTCCCGCAAGCACCAGATATTTGGGATTGATCCGGTCCGCCAGCCTTCCGCTGGCCCGTTGGAGAAAGGCGATGAGGAAAATATTGGCGGAGAGTATAACGCCCACCTGGGAGCTTGTCAGGTCGAGTTCCAGGGCGAGAAGGGGGAGAAAGGTGTACACCGCTCCCTGGCCTGAAGCAGCCAGAAACCGCATAACGATAATACCCAGGGCTATGCGATGGGTGAATATTTGTTTGACCGTATATGCCTTGTGGTCCTCCCTGAATGACCTTGTTTGGGAGTCGGGCGGAATGAAAATGATGACCAGAATGCAGGTCAGGAGGGCCAGGGCGCCCATGGTGTAAAAGGCGGCGTTCATGCCAAGGTGGTCGCGGATGGTTCCGCCCAGGGCGGGGCCGATCCCCAGGCCCAGCATGACGGCCATGTTCAGGGTTCCCATATACAGGCCCAGTTCATGCCTGGGCGCCATGTCCGCAGCCATGGCCATGGCGATAGGCACCACCATGACCGAAGCCATGCCGTGGAATATCCGCACAAAGATCAGCAGTTCAGCTTTGTGCGCCATGGTGTAAAGGACCGACATGCTGGCGTATGCCAGCAGCCCGATCACAATGAGTTTCTTCCGTCCCCATCGGTCTGAAATCCGCCCCATAAAGGGTCCACAAACGGTTTTGGACATATTGAAACTGGCGATAATAAGCCCCAGCAACAGACCTCCGGCGCCCATTTCCACGGCATAGACCGGGATGAGGGGCCAGATGATGCCCAGCCCGATCATGGAGACTCCCACCGAGGCGGAAAGTAAAAACAGGATGCCGGAAGAGGATTTGCTCATGGGTTACAGGCCCCGCATCCATTCCGGTTTGAGATTGATATCCCCTGCCAGGGCCTGGTCCAGGAGAGCCAGCACCGCTTCCTTGTCCCGGGGGAATTTGGCGTCGATGGGCAGATAGTTGCTGGCATGGACAGACCGGAAAGACCCTCGGGAAAGATTGGTGTGTCCCACAAGCTCCCTCAACTCCCGGATGATCCCCAACGGATCGGGGATTTTATATTCTCCCCGTTCATAGGCCTGCCCCAGGGGCGTATTGGGCAGGGGCATGAGGCTCAGGGCGCTGACAGCCTCGGGATCAATGGCCGACAGAGCCCGGCCCGTTTCCCTGGCGTGCTCCATGCTCAGGTCGATCTGGCCCAGGCCTAAAAGAACGATGGACACCAGCTTGATGCCGGATTTTCTCAGACGCTGGCAATGGTGGATCAGTTCTTCGGGAGTCCCGCCCTTGCGGATGTCCTTTCTTACTTGGGCGTGGCCCGATTCCAGACCCAAAAAAACCGCCTTGAGCCCGTATTCGAAAAGATAAGCCAGGTCTTCGTCCGATTTGAGCATGATGGACTTCAAATTGGCGTAGCATGTGGTGCGTTTTACCCAGGGGAGTTTTTCCCTGATTTCCCCTAAAAGCCATTTCCAGTGTTTCATGGGCATGATGAAGGCGTCTCCATCCATGACAAACACCCGGTCCTGGCGCTGGCAATAATGGCGGGCGAATTCCAGGTCGCTTTCCAGGTATTTCCGATCCTTGATGGCGAATTTCTTGTCTTTGTAAGCCCCGCAAAAGGTGCATTTGGAATGGGAGCACCCCAGGGTGGCCTGCAGAAGAATGGAATGGGCCTCGCTGGGGGGACGGATGCAATTGCCTACATAATGAAACCCTGACGGGATGGCATTTTCGTTCATGGTGGCTATTTACTCCATATTCTTATAAAATATACCTTCTGGTCTTTTAAGGCTTTTCCCGATGTTTGTCACTTGGTTTATTGTCTTCCCTTTGTGTGAGTCCGCACACTAATCCGTAGCATTTCATTTTTATCTGGACACAATTGTATCCTGATGAAAATGTATTATAATAAATTTATTGGTAATATCTTTTGCAGAGGCACATCGAAGGGAGGGTGGCATGGCGAAGAAACGCGGAATTCAAAGGGCGATTTTTCAGCTCTGGCCGGTAGCTTTGGCGTTGATCCTCCTTGTTCTTGTGGCGGGCGGGCAGGCTGAAAAGGCCTACAAGGCCGTTCTTTCGCCCATCGCTCAATACAATGACACCTTCCTGGAAACCTCCATAAGGGATACGGCCCAGTTGATGCTCCCCATCGGCCTTGCCAAAGGAGCGGCGGACATCATCGAGGGCACCACCCTCCAGTTTGAGGCAGGGGTGGTTTTCGCCAATGCAGGCACGGAAATGGAGGTGGGCGACGTGCTTCAGCCTGTGCTGGATTATCTGAACATAGCGTGGCGTATTCTAATCCTGAGTATTATGTTCTCCATCGTGACCAAAAGCGTGTTGCAAGGGGCCTATCCGGTGGCCCATATCATGTTGTTGGTTTCCCTTTCGGGATTCAGTCTGTGGTATTTGTTCAAACCCTGGCTGAAGGAAACCAACGCCTGGCTGTTTTCTGTGGAGCGCGTGGCCAAAATGACCCTGCTGGCAGCCATTGTCTTTATGTTGGTCCTTCCTTTTTCCGTCTATCTTGCCGCGCATCTTTCCCGGGCTACCACTGCGCCTTTGGAAGCGTCGTTGTTCCAATCCTTTGACGAGGTGGGCCAGCATTTTGACATGTCCGATTTTCATAGTATTGAAAAAATCACGGACAAGGCCAAATTTCTCTACCAAAAATCCCTGGAACTGATGAAATATTCCCTCACCGCCACCAAGGATATCGCCCTTAGCGTGGCCAGACTTTTTGTCATCAAAATTTTGAACGGAGTGGTCTTTCCCTTGGGGGCTTTGGCCTTTTTGCTTTGGCTGCTACGGGGAGTGTTGTATCCGGCATTGGGCCTGAGTCAGACCGGTCTGGCCCGGGAGGATTTTAAGAGTTTTGTTATGTGGACCCGCTCGGCCGACAAGGATGTGGCCCGGGAAGAGAGGGAGGCGCTGGGATTATTACCTGGGCCAGCCAACACGGAAAAAGGCGTCAATAGCTGATGCGGAACGATGAAAATTCTTCCTCCACGGTTTCTTCCTTGGTGAAAACATCGTCCACCCTGGCGAACGAAGGGCCTGTCCAGCACCAGTTCAGGACTGTGTCCACATCGTTGGCATCGCCCTGGAAAACCGCTTCCACTGCGCCGTCGGGCATGTTCCGCACCCAGCCTGTGACGCCATGGGCATTGGCGGTTCGCTGGGTGGCGTACCGAAAACTGACACCCTGGACAACGCCAGTTATCCTGGCCCGAACCTGCTTTTTGTCAGTCATGGGCAACCTCCGGGAATGGATAAGGGGATGTGAAGGCGCACATCCCCTTTGCGTTTTGTCGGATCAATCGTTGAAAACACCGTTTTTCAAAGGTATCCACCATGTGAGGCCGAAAATGAAAGTTTTAAGGGCTGCGGTGTATTTGGGAACCCCGGCCTTTTCGCCCACCTTGATTCCATGGAGGACTTCCAAGGGGTGGATGATGAAAAATATCAGGCCCAACACAATCCACAGGGTTTTGAAGAAGCCCCCCAGGCCAACGAAGAGCCCGAAAAGGAAAAAGAGCCACCCCAACGCGGTCAGGGCCATACTGGCGTACCAGAACAACGGATTTTTAAGCATATCCCCTCCATCTTAAATGCTTATGCACTATGTGCGATTTTAGACAAAACCCATGTCACGCAAAAAACCGTACCATTCCCTGCCCCGAACCTTTCCGTTGAAGACCATCCAGTGCCCGCCGGTCATGAAAATATGGCGCACCCCCTGCCATTTGCGGCATAGGGCCTCCACATATTCAAAGGGGCACAGCTTGTCGCCCCTGGAGGCTATGACCAGAATGCGATCATGGGATATCCGGGGCATAAGGTTCATGGGAGAATGAAATTGCCATACCTTGTTTACCTTTTCCTTCATGGTTTTGTCCATATCAAAGGGCATGGATACGGAATCCGGTCCCATGGGTTTGGAGAAATTAACGGCAGGCACCATCATGGCCGCAAAGCTGTGGACATCGCCAAGGCAGGAAAACAAGGCGGCTGTATAGCCCCCCATGCTGGCGCCAAGGAGGCCGGTTTCCCCGGCGCCCAGTTTTTTAAGCAGCAACAAGGCGCTCATGAGGTCGAACATGGTCTGGCCGAAAAATTCGGCGGTCATGGCCACGTTGTCGGGCTGAATGGCCATGTTGGCGGAGCTGGGTCCGGCAGGCGCCCGTTTCCAGTGAAAAGGGGCGATGAACAAGGCCACATCCAGGCCCTTTTCATAAAGGGTTTTGATCTTGAACATTTTTTCGGCCTGGTTGGGTTCCCCAAGCATGAAGCCGTGGAGGCAGACCACGGTTTTTCGGCCCGGGTCTCCGTGGGTCCAGCGCAGGAGATGGGCGGTGCGGTTATCCAGGTAAGAGGCGTATTGAAAGCGGATGAGTGGATTTTTCGCCTCGTATTTGCTTTCCCAGGTAAAGATTTCTTTATGGCCGTCCAGGAAGGGCTCGCGATCGGTGGAATGGAATTGGGGCGGGGTGTCGGGGAGGGTGAAAAATGAGGCCGGATCGTTTGTAAAACCCTGGTCCAGGTAAAAATCCACCTGGGCCATGTAGGTCTGTTTGTCTACGTCCTTGGCCTTGGCGAAGGGTTTTAATATTTTGGGCAGCATGAGGAATACGCTGTCCACGCATCCTCCTGCAAAATCCAGCGATTTGGAAAGATTTGGCGTCATGTTTGTTATCCTGACTAGTTTCGGTAGACCCGCAAACGGTTTTTTTCCAGGGCGGTGCAAACTTCCCCCTCCTCCTCCAGGACCTGGAGGTGCGTGTACACCTCGGAAATGGCGAGGTACATTTCCATGGGAAATCGCAGGTTGCGTTCGATATTGGGAAAAAGCCTGCGGGCGATGGTGAACACGGAGTCGTTTTTAGGGCGAATCATGGAGAGCACTTTTTTTTGTCGCGCTTCAAAAGCCGCCCTGTAAAATTCCGCGATGGAAGCCAGGTCCGTTATGCTTTTCCCATGCCCGGTGTGGAGCACAGCGGGTTCCAGGGCTTCGATGCGCTCTATGGATTCGTAAAACTCCACCTGGCTTTTCCGCTCAGGAAGGCCGGGCCAGTCTTCCAGCATGGGCAGGGCATTGGGGGTGACATGCTTGAGGATGTGGTCCCCGGAGAACAGGATGCCCTCCTTTTCCAGGAACAGGCAGACCGATCCCCGGGTGTGGCCCGGGGTGCGAACCACTGTGGCCTCGTATTTGCCCAGGTCCAGCCGTTGTCCTTCTTCCATAATGGCGTCCACCGGGCAATTGTCGGCCATCCTTGCAAAGAAAAAATTAAGGGTTCGCATAAGGGGTGGAAAAAGAAAGGGCACGCCCATGGTCCGTAAAAAAAAGGAAGTACTGGCTTGGGGAACGGTATTGCCTGTCTCCACGCCGCGGATATCTTCCTCGGTGGCCACCAGTTCGATTTCAAACCGGGAGGCCTCCTTGATTTTCTTCGCCCCCCCGTAGTGGTCCAAATGGCCATGGGTCACCATAATGCGGTCAATATCCGAAAAACTCATGCCCAGTTCGGCCAGGGCATGGCCCAGGATATCCACGGTGCGGGAAGTGCCCGTATCCAGCAGGGTGACGGTATCCCCCACAAAAAGGTAGGCGTTCACCGGGCCGGGCCTTTTTCCGGGCAGGGGCAGGGTAATACAGTGGATGCCGGGAAAGATTTCCCGGCTTAAATGGGTTTGCGTCATGGTTGAAGGTCCAAAGCCTTGCCAAACCGGCTGTATCCAAAAGCCACCATTTTGTACCAGATTTCCGGGCAGAAACGCTTGAGGCCCCAGACCAGCTTTCCGTCCCAGGGTGTGACCACGTAAAGCCTGTTTTTGTTAATGGCTTTCATGGTTGCCTGGGCTACTTTTTCAGCGGTTGTGCGGGCGGAGCTGAAGAATTTTTCGGCCATCAGGCGTTGGCGTTCGTCCGTGGAATTGAACTGGTCCATGAGGTTTGTTTTAAAAAAGGTGGGGCAAATGACGGTGACGCCGATGTTTTTGGCTGCCAGTTCGGACTTTAAAGTCTCCGAAAGGGCGATGACAGCAGCCTTGGTCACGTTGTAGCTGGCCATCTCGGGCAGGCAGGCAATGCCGGCGTTGGAGGCCATGTTTACAATATGGCCGTGTCCCTGGTCTTCCAGCATGGGGATGAAGGCCCGGCATCCGTGGATGACGCTTTTCAGGTTGAGGCCGATAATCCAATCCCACTGGTCCATGGGGATTTTTTCCATGTATCCGGCCCCGGCCACCCCGGCGTTGTTCACAACAATGTCAACGCCGCCCCACTTATCCTTAAGCAGGGCGGCGGTGTCTTCCAATTGTGTGATGTCCGTGACATCGCACATGATTTCCAGGCCCTGGCCCCCCTTTTGGTTGACCATGTCCACAGTTTCGCTGGCGCGCTGGCTGTTTATGTCAGCCACGCCTATTTTCCATCCTTTGCTGGCGAACTCCAAGGCCAGAGCTCTGCCAAATCCACTTCCCGCGCCGGTGATGATCACCCGTTTGCCAGGAAATCGTTTCATATCCCCCTCCTAATTCATTTTAGCCGCCAAAGCAGGAATCGCTGATTTCCAGGGCGGCCGTGTTGGTGATATTTATGGAATCCATCTTGCCCAGGGTTACGGGGATCATATTGAAGATAAAGAACTCCGCAGTTTTTACCTGGCCTTCGTAATAGTCTTTTTCCTGCTGCTTTTTTTGTTTTTCAATTTTGGGGGCAGCCACCACAGCCCGCCACAGGAGCATCCAGGCCATGATCACGTCGCCCATGGCTTCCAGGAAATGGGTGGAGTGGGCGAAAGCCGCCTTGAACTGAGGGCTGGCGGCTGTTTTGCCAAGGTGCATGGCTGTTTCTCCCAGGCGGTTGCAGGCTTCTTCCAGCTTGGCGGCCATAGCTTCCAGGCCTGGAATTCCCTTTGCCCGGGCCACGGTTTTGGCCACTTCGCCCATGAAGCTGAGAAACACCGCGCCTTTGTCCATGCCCATTTTGCGGCCCAAAAGGTCCATTGCCTGGATGCCGTTGGTGCCTTCGTAGATGCTGCCTATTTTGGCGTCCCGGGCGATCTGCTCCACGGGGTATTCCTTGGTGTAGCCGTAGCCGCCGTAGACCTGGATGCCGATTACCGCCATTTCAAAGCCCTTGTCCGTGCAATAGGCTTTCACGATAGGGGTGTATAGTTGGATGAGTTTATCGAGGCGATCCTTTTCGGTCGGGTCCGTGGCAAGGTCTTCTTTGTCGAACAGGTCCGCCACATAGTAGATAAAGCTGCGCATTCCATCGGTATAGGCTTTCATGGTGAGGAGATTGCGCCTGACATCAGGATGCTTGATAATGGCCACACCCTTGGCGTTCTTGTTGGCGCCTTCGGCAAGGTCCCTGCCCTGGATTCTTTCTTTGGCGTAGTTGGAAGCGTACATGTAGGACAGGGAGGCTGCGGAAAAGCCCTGGAATCCTACGTTGAGCCGGGCTTCGTTCATCATATAGAACATGACCTTCATGCCCTTGTTTTCCTCGCCCAACAGATAGCCGCGGCACTGGCCCTTGCTGCCGAAAGCCAGGCTGCACGTGGCGCTGGCGTGGATGCCCATTTTTTCTTCGATGCCCGTACAAACCACATCGTTGGGTTCGCCCAGAGAACCGTCCTCATTCACCCAGATTTTGGGAACGATAAAGATGGAGATGCCGGCGGTTCCTGCTGGCGCCCCTTCGATCCTGGCCAGGACCGGATGGATGATGTTTTCCGTCAGGTCATGTTCGCCGTAAGTGATGAAAATTTTGTTGCCGGTAATGGAATAGGTGCCGTCGTCGTTCAATTTGGCGGTGGTTGTGAGGGCGCCCACGTCCGAGCCCGCCTCGGCCTCGGTGAGGACCATGGTGCCGCCCCACTTGGCGGAGTATAGATTTTTCAGGTAAAGCTCTTTTTGCTTTTCCGTGCCAAAAACTTCGATCATTTTGCCGGTGCCGTGGCCCATGGTCACGTAACCCAAGCAGACCCCGCTTGCGCCCATGAGGTATTCTATGATGGGCTGCATAATAAGGGTGGGCAAGCCCTGGCCGCCCAGTTCCGGGTCCTCGGTCACGGAGCCCCAGCCGTCTTCAGCCATAATCTTGAAAGGCCTATGAAAGCTCTCAGGCACAAAAACCTGGTTGTTTTCAAAGCGCAAACCAGTCTTGTCGGCTTCGGCGTTGATGGGTAGAAGCTCTTTCAGCGCCAGGTTTCTGGCTTCGGTGATGATCAGGTCCAGGGACTTTTTGTCCAGGTCGGAGTATTTTTCGTGCTGCTTGATCTTGTCTGCGTCCAGTTGTTCGTACAAAACAAAATCAATGTCCCTGCGATCGGCGATAAGCTGTGCCATGTGGGGTACCTCGCTAAATAAAAGGTGTTTACATTTAATGTAGAGATTGGGGGCTGCAAAAGCCCCACTAAACTAATGCGCCGCATGGATTTCTGTCAACCCAAAACCGAGCAATCACTCGATAACGAAGTGCGGATTCGAATCCCCATATGTCGCCAAAGATTCAGGAAAAGACGCCGCGCTTGGTCGCCAGGGAAAAGCGCCGCGACCGGAAGGGGGGTATAGTCCAAAGACGAAAGATTTTTGCGCCAAACCTTCCTAAGTGCAAGTCAGGGGCCTGGACCTGTGATTCGGCTTAAACTTTACTGTGGACAACAGGCGATTACGGATTATAGTATACATTCACAGATGCAGGAACTCGGCAGACATTCAGCACGGCAGGTATTCGGCAGGAACATCCCTTAACACACTCCAACCTAAATAGAGGGCCAAGTGGCGCCAACCACAAATACAGACAGGGTGGATCTTCATTTGAAGATCATCCAGGAAATCAGTGAGTTAATCAATCACGCCCAGGGTTTGAACGCGGTTCTTTCCCAAGTGGTGCAAAAGATCGCCCATTCCCTTCAATTTGATGTGGTGTCGGTTTACCTTTGGGATCCAGCCTTGAAAAAGTTGGCCATGCGAGGGAACTGGGGCTTGAATTTTGAGCCCGGAAAATCCATCTTGCTTTCCCCGGACGAAGGCATTACCGGGTCGGTGTTTTCCAAGCGCCGCACCATTGCGGCCATGCCTGCATCCAAACATCCGGATTTCAAATATTTTCCCGAGTTGGGAGAGGACAAGTACGAGGTGTACCTGGGTGTGCCTATCCTGTTGCAACGGAAGGCTCTGGGCGTATTGGTGGCCCAGACAGCCAATAGGCGTTCCCTGCTTCCTGCGGAGCAAACGTTGTTTGAGATTATCGCCTCCCGGTTGGCCGGTTTATTGGAGGTCGCGGACCGCTTGGAAAGGCTGGGAGAGGGCAAGGGTGCAGTGACTGTCCAGAAAACCTTACAGGGCAAGGGGGTTTCCGGAGGGCCGGGCCTTGGGCCGGTTTATCTGTTCCGGGGGCTATTGCAAAGGGTTCCCTTGAGTGGTTTTTCCAGCCAGGGACCTGAGGCGGAAATGGGGCGTTTTAAGAAAGCCGCAAATGTCGCCCAACAGGAGTTAAAGGATTTTTCGTCCTCCATGGCTGCTGCGGGAAAGATTTCCTACCATGACGCGGCCATTTTTGAAACCCACAGCCAAATGCTGGAAGACGGCCTGTTTTTGCGGGAGATTGAAGGCCTGATTACTGAAGGAAAACTATCGGCGGAGGAGGCTACCGCCAAGGGCTCGGAAAAGGTTGCCATGCGTTTTGAAAGCCGGGGCAACCCCATGCTTATGGAACGGGCAATGGACGTGAGGGAGGTTGGCGAAAGGGTGTTGGCGGCCCTGTTGAGGTTAAGCGGCCGGAAAATTAAAATGGAGTCACCGGCCACAGGGTGCGTGGTGGTGGCCAAGGACCTGGGGCCTGCCGCCGTTGCCCGTTTGGAGGGCAACAAGCCTGCGGCTTTGGTGACCGAACGGGGCGGCGAGACCTCCCACACCACCATTTTGGCCCGGTCCATGGGAATTCCGGCAGTTGTGGGGGTACAGGGGGCCACCACATTATTGGCTTCGGGGCAGCAGGTTTTGGTGGACGGGGACATGGGCTTTGTGTTTGTGGATCCCGATCCCAGCCTCATTGAGGAATATGAGAAAGCCCATGAGGAGAATTGCCTGATCCAGGCTGAAATCATTGCCAAGGCCAAACAGGCCAGTTTGCCTGCGGGTTATCAGGTGGACGCCAATGTGGGCTTTCCTTCGGATGTGGCCACAGCCATGGAATTGGGCATTGAGAACGTGGGGCTTTTCCGGACCGAGTTTTCGTTTATGCGTTTTGACGGCTGGCCCACCGTGGAAGATCAGATAGCCGTATACCGGGAGGTGGGGGATCTTTTTCCCGGAGATATTACGGTGCGCACCCTGGATATTGGCGCGGATAAAAGACTTCCGTATTTTACGTTCCCGGACGAAGCCAATCCGTTGCTGGGCCTCCGGTCCATTCGGTTTTCCATGGAATACCCGGATCTGTTTCGTCAGCAGATACGGGCCATATTGTCCCTGGTTAAACAGGGACATCATTTCCGCATTTTATTGCCCATGATATCCCGCATTTGGGAAGTGGAAACCGCCCGTGAAATTCTGGAAGAAACCGTGACGGACCTGGCCATGCCGCCGGGAGCGGTGCCTCCCATGGGTATTATGATGGAGGTGCCGGGGTTGTACCACCAACTGGAGGATTACAAGGATCTCATTGATTTTATTTCCGTGGGAACCAACGATCTGATTCAGTATTTGCTAGCCGTGGATCGGAATTCCAGTGTGGTGGGGCATCTGTATTCCGGGTATCATCCTTCGGTCCTGCGTATGATGAAGAGCTTGAAGGAAAAGGCGGATTTTATCAAAAAGGATATTACGGTTTGTGGGGAACTGGCTTCCATCCCCGGGGGGGCGTTGGCTTTATGCGCTTTGGGATACCGGCATTTTTCAGTGCCCCCGTTTCAGGCGCCGGGAATCAGATATCTTATCCAAAATGTATCCCATGATTTTTTGGATGAAGTAGCCCAAAAAATCCTGAGTTTATCCCATGAAAAGGATATTCGCGCTTACCTGGAGCAATGCATCGAACAGATTGATCCCCTGCTATTGGAAATTTAGCCGGATTCTTCGCCATTCGTGGTTAAAAGAGGCGATTTCTCGCCCCTTTTTAACGAAGCGGCATGCGCGGTTTTATTATTGATCCGGGGCGGAGCGCCCCTTGGTGGTGTAATCCAGCCTTTTTCGGTCACTATTTTTTGAACGGTCTGTTTCCCCGAAGTTTTGGCCCATTCTCTCCCCCGTGATCATGGAAAGGAGTTTGGAAACAAGAACTTGCATGTGATGAGACTGGGATCTCATTTCCTCGGAAGCTGAGGCGGATTCTTCCGCACTGCCGGCATTTTGCTGGGTGACCTTGTCCATCTCGGTAACGGCGCGGTTTACCTGTTCGATGCCTTCGGCCTGTTCATGCGATGCCTCTGCTATTTCCGCCACCAGTTCCGCCACCTTGGATGCCCGGTCCGCCACCTTTCCAAAGGAATCGTTTGTTAGCGCCACCAGGCTGCTGCCCTGATCTACCTTTTTCACGGTGCCTTCTATGAGTGAGGCGGTATTCCTGGCGGCATCGGCTGCCCGCAAGGCCAGATTTCTGACTTCGCCCGCAACTACGGCAAATCCTGCGCCCGCCTCTCCGGCCCGGGCTGCTTCCACGGCTGCATTGAGAGCCAGGAGGTTGGTCTGGAAGGCAATTTCATCAATGGTTTTGACGATTTTTGAAGTATCGGCGCTGGCGGTGGATATTTCTTTCATAGAGCGGATGAGGTCGGTCATGGCCTGATTGGCCTTTTTGACCACGTCCTCCACCTCCTTCATGAGGCCGTCGGCCAGTCCGGCGTTTTTGGCGTTTTGCCTGGTCATGGACGACATTTCCACCAGCGAAGCGGAGGTTGTTTCCAGGGAAGATGCCTGTTGAGACGAACCCAATGCCAGTGTCTGGCTGGAAGAGGAAACCTGATCCGCGGCGCAGGCCACTTGGCCCACGCCTTCGCTAAGCCCCCTGACAATGGATTGGATGGGGCTGCTAATGCCCCGGGCCAGCCTGAGGCTTGCCAACAGGGCAAGAAGGATGATTCCCAAGCTGCTGCCCCCCAAAATGCCCATTACTTTTTTCAAGGTTTGGTCCACCTGCTTTTGGGCGTCCTGAAAATCCTCTTCATAGGCTCCGGCGCCAATGAGCCAGTCCCAGGGGGCGAAATAGGTGAAAGCCTGGATTTTCATCCGGGAGTTTTCTTCATCGGGGTTTTTCCAAGGATGGCGTTCAAATTCCACCTGTCCGTTTTGGGCTTTGAGGCCTTTGTCTATCATGGATTTGACAAAAAAATGTCCGTCCGGGTCTTTGGCTTCCAGGATATTTTTGCCGTCAAACTGGCGGTCTTTGGAAACCACGTAGCTTCCTTTTTCCTTGCCTGTGCAGGCCAAGGCCCAGGAATAGCCGGTTTTACCAACCATGGTGGTGGAGATAGCTTTTTTAATGGGCTCCAGCACTTTGTCCTGGGCCACCCCCACATAGAGGATGCCTATCACGTCGCCGTTCTCGGCAAAAATGGGTTGATAGGCCGTGAGATACCAGGCATTAACCACAAAGGCCCGCCCAAAAAAGGTTTCGCCATTCATGACCGTGGCAACCACCTTATTGGGTTTGCCTTCGTGGACCTTGGGGATATAAGTCCCGATGGCTCTTTCTCCGTCCAGCTTTTTGACGGTGGTGCTTACCCGGAGCATGTCCCCGGTTTCAGGTATGCGTTGGAAAATAGTGCATGTGGCGTCTATCAGACTGGTAATCTCGTCTACCAGGGGAGAGGAAACGGTGAATTTGGTATTTTGTCCTAACCAGAGGTCTCCGGCCAGCATGGTGGGGAGGGAAATGGTTGATTTTTCCTTTGTGAACTGGTTGATGATTTCCCAATCAACCATGGCGCGGCCCATGTTGATGCCGCCCATGTCCTTTAACATGCGGTCGGCGATTCGCAGGTCCGCCTGGATTGCCCGGTTGGTGGCTTCGTCCTGGTTTTGCGCCATGGTGTATAGCCCCTGGACAACCTTTTCCACCTGTTGGCGGGCCATAATGTCCATTTGAGCTTTCATTTCCTTTTGCAGGTTCCGCCCTTGCCAGGCAAGGAGTCCCATAATCACCAAACAGGAAATCAAAACGGAAGAGGTAGCCAATAGCATTACCTTGGTGCTCAATCTCGCCTGCCTTGCCATGCAGTACTCCTTTCAAACCGGGCTCATTTTTGGAACAGAAATTATGACTGGAAATCTTGATGATGTGCAAGATGCGGAATCTATTGAGCAACAAATGTGCCAAGCGAATCAAGTATATGCATCATGATATTCTGGTATGAAATTGGTGGCTTGTATGATTGGAAGCCATTTTTTGGCATGACGGCCTGAAAAATTGGTTTTGTCCAAGGCAAATGGGATGTCAAAAACTTGACCCAGTGTCAAGGATGAGGAGGGGCTATGGAAATGGGAGAGATTGAAGGGGTAGGGGGGCAAACGGCGTAAGCGGTGGAAAGAAACCGTTACAAAGGGGGGGCATTGGTGGTGGAGTCTAAAGGGTTTTCCCAGGCTTTATAAAAGGACAGGAGAGCTTCCATGCCTGGAACACGCACGCTTTTAAATATTTCGCGGGTTTTTTCGTGTACCCGGTTTTCTTCCGCCATTTTCTCTTCGTGAGAGGCCTGGAAACTTTGGAGAAATTTGGAGAAACGAACGATATGAATGAGTTCGTGGCATAGGATATACAGGGCAAAGGGAAAAAGGCGCAACTCCTTGCCAGATTCCAGGGCCTTGAGGATGGTGTGATCCATGAGGCAGATCTTGTAAAAGTCGTAGGAAGATGAGCCCAAAGAGGTTTCCGACTTTTGTCCCCTGTACCGCACAATCTGGGCAAAGGGTCCTTCCACAATTTCGCCGGGTTCAAGATCACTTAAGGTCATGACATCGTACCGGTTCCAGAGCCACTGGCTTGCGGACATTTTATAGGAGTTGGAAACCAGTTCTTCAGCCATGGCCGCGGCGTCCCCCACCGTGAAAATCTGATCCTGGGTAAAACAAGGCAAGGTGTCCATCAATGCACGCCTCCGGTTTGCGCCTGTCACGCACCTGTCTGCAACGAATCGGTTTGACTGGGAAAAGGCAATTGGTTCGCTCTTGAATACGTTGCTCAGGCCTTACCATGATGCCCTGGTTCAAGGCAAGGCTTCATGATTGGGCGCCGGGTGCATTTTCGTGGCTCAAGAGATATTTTTATTATGTATTCAGCTGGTTGGTGTTTGGTGGTGCAGAACAAACAAATAAGGCAAGGCTATCACCGAAGGCAAAGCCAAGGGCGCAGGATTCTCCGGCCTTTGGAAAGGAGGCAGGCAGCTCTGCACTCCCACCAGAGTCCGAGAATGGCGTGTGTTCTGTGGCCGTGTTGGTCCAGCCAGTTCTGTTGCTGCAAAAGGGCATGAAAATCAGCATTTGGCAATAGGGGTATCGGTAGTTCCGGCATTCATGTTGAAGGAAACAGGTTCATTTTGGACGCCCTTGAATTCTGTTTCTGCAGCACCTGAAGTCACCTGGATTTCACACTCGGGAAAGAGCACATTGAGCATGGCCACCAGCAACGGGTTGTCCTTATCCGGTTGACTGCTTACTATTACGATTTTTTGCATATTCCGACCTCCTTGCCTTTTTGGCGGTTGTGCAGGAAACCTATCCTGCGCAAGAAAAGGGTCTGGCGGAGCAATTGTCAGGGAGCTTATGGAATCGATTCGGTGTCGTTGGGCTCCTTTTTCTATAAGCAAAGTATGTGCCATTTTTCCCATTTTTGAAGGGATGCCTGTTTTTTCTGCGTTCCCAACAAAAGTAAATTCAGCCCCTTGGCGCTGTAAGCATCGGCGTCATTTTGTAGCTTAATTATAAATAAAATCAGACATTTAAAAACAAAACAGGAAAGAGGTTTGCTATAATGAAAATCCCGATATCCAGGAATAAGTCCTGGTTGGTAAGACATCCGGCGAACAAAGTGGAGAGAACACGCGCATGAGAAGTAGTATCACTAAGATAAGGACTTCCGGACATAAGTCAAGCCCCTTTGCCCATAATAAATTCCATTCCAACAAACAGACCCCTGCCTGATAGACCCTGCTGATTAAGGGCCTTGACCTTATAAATGGGAGTGTGTTCTATACATATCTATCACTCGGGGCCAGTTGGCCGTGAAAAATTTTAAAATGCAGACCCGTGCCGGGGATTGGGAGAGTCCATGAAAAAGTCCATCACACATTTGGCTATTGTATTGGCGAGTCTGGTTTTTTTTGCAGGGATCATTTCACCAGCCTTAGGCGGCTGGACGGACAGTCTCAAGAAAGTTTTTAGTTCCGGAGCCGGTGCTTCGTCGGAAGCGTCCTCTCAGCCAGCCGCAGGAGATTCCGGGGCGAATCTGTCGGACTCTGAGATGAACTCGGGGATCAAGGAAGCCCTGCATCAAGCCGTGAATACGGCCATTGCCAGCCTTGGACAGGAAAACGGGTATTTGGGCAATGACCTGGTTAAGATCGCCATGCCCGAGAAGCTGACCCGGGCGGAATCGCTTTTAAGGACAGTGGGCCAGGGCAAGTTGGTGGACCAGTTTGTTGAGAGCATGAATCGCGCGGCGGAAAAGGCAGTACCCAAGACTACGGGGATACTGGGAAAGGCCGTCACTTCCATGAGCCTGGAAGATGCCGCCAAAATCCTTCAGGGAGAGGACAATGCCGCCACCCAGTACTTTGAGCAAAAGACCCGGGAGGAATTGTTTGCGGAGATCAAACCAGTGGTGGAGGAAGCCACGGATACGGCCATGGTCACCAGCTATTACAAGAACATGATGGGTAAGGTGGGAACTTCCCTGCCTTTGCTCCAATCCTATTCACCGGACCTGGATCAGTATGTGACAGACAAGGCTCTGGACGGTTTGTTTGTCATCATGGCCCAGGAAGAGAAAAAGATCCGGGAAAACCCTGCGGCCAGGACCACGGATCTTCTGAAAAAGGTTTTCGGGTATTTTGGGGGGTAAAGGAAGGGTTTACCGGGAAAACCGGATTTCCATGATTTCTGCAATCTTTTGGGAAAGATCTTCGGCGGTGAACGGCTTTTGAATAAAGCCGTTCGCCCCTTTTTTTATGATATCAGCCGCCTTGCCGTCCGAGGTGTATCCGCTTGAAATCAAAACCTTAACTTCCGGGTTTGTGTGTTTGATTTTTTCAAACACTATGTTTCCGTTCATGTCCGGCATGACAATATCCAGAATCACCAAGTCGATTTTCTGATAATTGGTCTCATAAACTTCCACGGCGTTCTTGCCCCCATGGGCGACCAACACTTGGTATCCGAGGGATTGCAGAATCTCCGTGCCTGTGTTCACAATGTCCTTTTCGTCGTCCACCAGGAGTATGGTTCCCTCTCCCCGGACCAGGGGAGACATCCCCCGGTTTTCGGGCCGAACGTCTTTGCGGGAGACAGGGAGAAACACGGAGAAGGACGATCCTTTGCCCGGCTCACTCCATATGGTGACGAACCCCCCGTGGTTTTTTATGATCCCGTAGGCGGAAGAAAGCCCCAGGCCCGTGCCCCGGCCCATGCCTTTGGTTGAGAAAAAGGGGTCGAAAACCCTTTTTCGGGTTTCCTCATCCATGCCCTCCCCGGTGTCGGCCACGGTCACTTTGACATATTTGCCAGGCCTTACGCCGTTGGCAAGGGCCAAGGTCTGGTCCAGGAGCATGTCTTCGGTTTTCATGCTGATTGTGCCTCCGCTGGGCATGGCCTGCCATGCGTTGACAAATAGATTGAGGAAAACCTGTTCCATCTGACCCCGATCCACTTCCACAGCGCTCAGGCCTTTTTGCAGATCCCCCTTGATGACCAATTCCTTGCGGGTTCTCCCGAACATTTCCGCCACCCTGAGAACCAGCGTATTGAGGTTTGTGGGTGTGGGGTCGTATTTTCCGCCTCTGGCCAGGCCCAACAGTTGTTTGGTGAGGCCTGATGAACTGTGCACCAATTGGGTGATGGTTTTCAGGTGCTCGAGGTTGGGGTCATCCTTGGGGGCTTTGAGCATCATAATGGAAACCCTGCCCTGGATGCCCATGAGGATATTGTTGAAGTCATGGGCTATGCCGCCAGCCAGGGTGCCCATGGCCTCCATTTTTTGGGCGTGCTGGAGTTTGGCCTCCAGGTTTTTCCGCCGGGTGATATTCCTTGCAACCCCGTATTCTCTTTCAAATATTCCGTCTTTGTCATAAAAAATCCTGGCGTTGATGGAAAGCCAAACCGGATTGCCCTGAGAATCAAGGCAACGGAATTCCAGGCCGGAGACCTGGGTTTCGCCATGGGAAAAAATGCGCCTGTAAGTATCCACGATCCTGGGTAAATCTTCCGGAACAATCAGGTCGTTCCATGTTTTTCCCAGAACCTCTTCCATGGTGTAGCCGAACATGCTCAATCCATATTCATTGGCCCATGCAAGTTTTCCTTCCCGGTCCATGGAAAAAATCAGGTCCTGGGCGTTTTCTACCAGCAGCCTGTAAGATTCTTCGCTTTCAGCAAGGGCCTGGGTACGCTCCTTCACCCGGATTTCCAGGTCATCGCGAGCTTTTGCCAATTTCGCTTCAACCAGGTTCCTTTCCTTCATCTCTTGGGCGAGTTTTTCCTTTTCCTCTTCAAGCTGCAGGGCTTCCGCCCGCATGCCGTCCCGGTACCAAAGGCGGGTTTTTTCAAACAGGTAGGTGCCGATGGTAATCATGAGCATGACGGCTACAAAGCGGATTTTGAACTCCCCCACATACGGAAATGTGCCGAACACTTGGGGAAATTGGAACATAAACACGCATCCACTCAGGAGTGTGAGCGTCCATGCAAGGCCTTCCCGCTTTCCCAGGAGGAAAAAGGTCAGCAGTGGGTAAACAAAGGCCCACATCACGATGGACGGCTGGCCTTCCGTGCCTCCGGCGTTGGTCCATAAAAGAAAGATTGTTCCGGCAAATGCGGCGGTGACTCTGAAAAGGACCCTGCCTCTCTTGGAAGATGCCTCGGTTATCAAGGAGAACACCAGGAACAAGGCCAGGATAGCATCCAAAACGCCAAACAGGTATTGTTTGTGAATCAGTTGGGAAAGCCCGAAACCCAAGAGAGCGGGAATGGCGGTCAGGGAGAAATACACGAAAAAACGCCGCCTAAAACGTTCTTCCATGTCCAGGCCGGGCGCATTGAAGAGGCGAAAGGGAAATCGCTTGTATTTTAGTTGATTAGTGGTGCGCTTATTCATACTAAGTATTATCCGACTATTGGGCAAGGCGTGTCAAGATGTCACTCCAGTGAAACCAATCACATGTCACCTATTGCGACGCATTTTTTATCCTTGATTATCGTCCTTTTCAATGAAATATTGAATCATGGAAACTACAAATCAAATACAGGCGTTGATGGAAACCAAGTCAGTGGCCATTGTGGGGTTGCCCCGGGGCATGAAAACAGGCAAACTTTTTCTCCATGCCATCCAGGGTATGGGTTTTACGGGCCCCATTTATCCGGTGAATCCATTTACGGAAGAAATAGACGGCCTTAAAACCTATCCCAGTGTGGAAGCCATTCCCGGCCCGGTGGATCTGGCCATTATTCTGGTTCCCCATGGCCAAGCCAGGGAAGCGGTGGAACAATGCGCTAAAAAGGGCGTTAAGGGGGCTGTTTTGTTCACCGCCGGGTACAAGGAAACCGGCTCGCAGGAAGGGGCCGCCCTGGAAAAGGAACTGGCGACCCTTGCCAGGAGTGCGGGGATGAGGCTGATTGGCCCTAATGGGATGGGGTTGTATAGCCCCGAGGCTCGCATTTCATTTTTTCCTGGTCTGCCTGTCGAGTCCGGCCCCATCGCAGTATTGTCTCACAGCGGGTCCCTGGCCAATATCCTGTGCCGCATGGGGCCGGAAAAGGGGCTTTTTTTTCGACTTGCAGTGAGCCTTGGGAACGAATGCGACCTGACCGCCGGAGATTTTCTGGAGTATTGCGCCCAGGATTCCAAGACAGGTTTGGTGGGGGCCTACCTGGAAGGCATTCGGGATGGAAAAGCCTTTTTGAAAAACCTGAAAAAGGCCTCGGAGACCAAACCGGTCATTCTTTGGAAAATGGGGCTGAATCCCGAAGGCTCGGCAGCGGCCGCCTCCCATACGGGTTCCATGGCGGGAGACGAGCGCATCTGGAAGGCGGTGGTTTCCCAGGCCCGCGCCATTGCCGTGGATGGTTTTGAACCCTGGGTGGACTCCATGATGGGTTTTTCCATGCTGCCTCGGGGGATGGGGCGGCGTGTGGCCATTATTTCCGGCCCTGGAGGGTTAGCGGTTTCCGCGGCTCAGGCTTGCGGCAAGTTTGGCTTGTCCCTGGCCCAGTTGTCTCCCGAATCCCGGGAACGGCTTGCAGCTTTTGTGCCCCAGGCAGGCACCAGTTTAAAAAACCCCGTGGATATCGGCATGACCTCGTCCCTGGATATCAACCTGTATATTCAGGCGGCCCAGGTCATGGCGGAAGACCCCAATGTGGATATTGTCATTATGGCCGCCATAGGGTTTTCCCTGGAATCCAATCAGGAACTGACTCGTTCAATCATTAAAGCCCATAAAGAATCGCAAAAGCCTTTTGTCATGTTCCATATTCCCGGGTTTGAAAGTCACCTCGTCACGGAATTCTGCCAGGCAGGCATTCCATATTTTGAATCCGCCGAGCGCGCTGCCGCCACATGCGGCAGGGTGTATGAATGGCAAAGGCAACGCGGTCTGCATAAGCAGTGTGTCCAATAATGCCATAACGCGGGCTTTTTGCCCACTAAGAGATAATGAGCAGATAACCCATGAAGTTTTTGTTCCTGGAGCCGTTTTTTGGAGGCTCGCATCGGGATTTTGCCCGGGGGCTGGTGGAGGCTTCGAGCCATGAAATTCATCTGGCCACTCTCCCTGCAAGGTTCTGGAAATGGCGGATGCGCGGCGCGGCACTCCATTTTATAAAAAAAATTCCCGATCTTTCCCCTTATGATGGAATCATTGCCACGGATCTCCTGTCTCTTTCGGATTTCAAGGCCCTGCATCCCCAGAAGGCGCCTCCCTGCCTGGTATATTTTCACGAAAATCAGATCACCTACCCCCTGGCGCCCGGGGAGAGCATGGATTTTCAGTTTGGATTTACCGATGTCACCACAGGGCTGGCGGCCGACAGTATTCTGTTTAATTCCCAAACCCATTTTGATTCGTTTTTTTCCGCCCTTCCGGGTTTTATCAACATGATGCCCGAGTATAATCCCACGTGGGTGACCCAGGCCATCCTGGATAAATCCCGAGTTATTCAGCCTGGTTGCCGTTTTCCTGGAGGGGACATGGTTCTTTCCCAACCCCGGGAACCGCCCCTGATCATTTGGAATCATAGGTGGGAGTTTGACAAAAATCCGGAGAGCTTTTTCCAGGCCCTATATGCTCTGGATGAAAAAGGCGTGGATTTTTCCGTGGCCTTGCTGGGGGAAAATTTCCAGGTCAAACCCAAGGAGTTCCTTTGGGCCAGGGAACGCATACCCCATAGGATTGCCGTGTTCGGATTTGTGGAAAGCAGGGAGGAGTATTTTCAGTGGCTGAGCAAGGGACTGGTGGTGGTGAGTACCGCCAACCAGGAGAATTTTGGCATTTCCGTGGTGGAGGCCATGCGGTACGGGTGTCTGCCTTTGCTTCCAAACAGGTTGGCCTATCCGGAAGTGCTTCCCCGGGAATTTCATGCTTCCCATTTGTATGACACCCAGGAGGATCTGGAAAACAAACTGGAGGCCATACTTACTCACCCGGGTGATTATTTGGGGAATCGTCAACAGTTATCAGCAGCTATGGCTTATCATGCGTGGGAAAATCGCGTTTTTCTCTTTGACAAGGAACTCAGTGAGTTAACGGCTGGAAAAAGGGTTTAATAAGGGTGACAAAAAGCCCTGCTTCATGGTAAGTTTGATTCCGGTTACCATTTGTCCTCAAACCGCATGTTAATCTTTGCTAAATTTGGCTGATCTGCTTTAGGGGCTATAAAAGCCTGCCCGGGGCTCTATTCATGCAAATATTGTCCGTTCCTGTTGTGGCTGCCGTTGCCTTAACCCTGTCCTCAGGGTTGTTTCATCTGTTTGTTTATGACAGAATGCGGGGTCGAAGGGAAAACCTTACCTTTGCACTTACCTGCATATCCTTTGCGGTCTATGGCGTTACCTGCGCAGGATTGTATAATTCCACGTCCCTGCCGGAGGGCATGGCCTGGCAGCGCGCCCAGTTTTACGTTGTCTTTGTAGCAATGATTTTTGTTTTATGGTTCATCCATGACTTTACCCGAATGGTGCCGCGCAATGTTTTATGGGTCTTCACTGCATTGGGTGTCCTTTGCGTGCTTGTGGGTTTTTTTTCCACAGGAGAATTGAGTTATTCCCTATCCCGTTCCTTGATCAAAGAAGTGCGGCTTCCCTTTGGAATTACTGGCGTCTATTATGAGGTGGAGCTGGGGCCGGTCATGCTTGCGACCAACATCTTCGGGCTGATCGGCATGGCGTACATTTTTTTGATTGGTGTGCGGTTCTTCAGGCGAGGCCCCAAGAGTAAAGCCAGATATCTGGCTTTGGCCCTTTTGGTTATGTTTTTGTGCATGGCCAATGATATTGCAGTGTCCACAGGGGTGTATCCCTTTATTTATACTCTGGAATACGGATTTCTGGCAGTCACGGCGTTTATGACTATGTTCGTGGTGGATCAGGTTGTAAAGGCCTCCCGGGCCCGGGAGCAGCTGCGAGAGAACGAGGAAAGATATCGGGTTTTGGCGGAAAACGCAGGCTTTACCATGTGGACGACCGACCTGGACCTTATCCTGACCCATATAAATCCATCTTATGAAATGCTTACGGGTTTTTCCGTGAAAGAAGCTCTGTCCATGGGTTTTAATGGAATGCTCACTCCCGAGTCGGCCTCGGTCGGGATGACAATCCTGAACACCCAATACGCCTTGGAAATGAGCAACCCCAGTACTGCCCCCGGGTCTGTCCAGTTTGAAGTGCAGGTCCGGCGGAAAAACAAGTCTCCCCTGTGGGCCGAGACCACTGCGACTTTTCTCAGGAATCCCAAGGGGGCTCCGGTGGGCGTTGTGGGCCTCACAAGGGACATATCTTCCCAGAAAGCCGCTGAGGAGGAAAGCCTGTTCATCCAGAGGGCTGTGGAAAGCTCCTCCGACGCCATTGCCATGTGTGATGCGGAATTCAGCCATTTTTACCACAACGAGGCATTCGCCAGGCTTTTTGGATATAAAAGGCCCAAAGAACTGATGGATGCTGGCGGGGTCATGTCCCTGTACGCAGATCCAAAGCAGGGGGACCTGATAGCCAAAAGCATTGTGGAACAAGGTTTTTGGTCCGGCGAAGTCATGGCCCGCTCCAAGAAGGGACGCCACATCCTGGTGGATTTACGCGCCAATGTGGTGTCGGACAAATCCGGCCGTTTTTTGGGTTTGATAGGGACACATACGGATATCACGGAAAAAACCGCTGTGGGAAAGGCTTTGAAGGGCAGTGAGGAGCGTTACAGGCTGGTTGCCGAAAACACCAACGATGTCATCTGGACCACGGATTTGAATCTGCAATGGACCTATGTAAGCCCTTCCGTCTATCGCATGCGGGGATATCATCCCGAGGAGGTTCTGGAACAGGAGTTTTCCGACGTGCTAACCCGGGAATCCACCCAAAAGGTTTTGGAAATGTTTGCGGATGAGTTGGAAAGGGAATTGTACCAACCCGGTCCAGAGCCCAGAAGCCTGGTTTTGGACATGGAATTTCTGAAACGGGATGGAGGGACTGTCTGGGGGGAGTCTGCATGTACTTTTATCCGGGGGGATAAGGGGCAGGTGGTTGGGGTCCTGGGCATTACAAGGGATATTACCGAACGGAAAAAGGCCGAGGAGGAGAGGCTGAAGCTGGAAGAACGCCTGCAACAGGCCCAGAAGCTGGAAGCCATGGGAACCCTGGCGGGAGGCGTGGCCCATGACTTCAACAACCTGCTCATGGGCATACAGGGCAACCTGAGCCTGATGCTGCTCAAACTGGAAGACTCGGACCCCCTCTATACCCGTATCAAGAACATTGAACAACACATCAAGAACGCCACGGGCCTGACCCGTCAGTTGCTGGGTTTTGCACGAAGCGGGAAGTATCAGGTGACGGTCACCAACCTGAACGAACTGGTTTCCCGGACCGCCTCCATGTTTGGCAGAACCCGGAAGGAGATTCGGATCAAACAAAATCTCCAGGAAGATATTTGGCCGGTTGAAGTGGACCACGGGCAGATTGAACAGGTTTTGCTTAATCTGCTGGTCAATGCGTGGCAAGCCATGCCCGGGGGCGGCATAATCTATCTTCGCTCTGAAAATGTGACCATGGACAACCGGTTTGCCGGGTCCTATTGCCTTCCGCCGGGGAAATATGTCCGGATGTCTGTCACGGATACGGGGGACGGCATGACTCCTGAGGTTAGGAAGAGGGTTTTTGATCCCTTTTTCACCACCAAGGAGATCACCCGGGGTACAGGGCTTGGGCTGGCGTCGGCTTACGGAATCATTCAGAACCATGGCGGCATCATCAATGTGTACAGCCAGGAAGGGCAGGGGGCTACTTTCAACATTTACCTGCCTGCATCCGCAAAAGCGATTGTGGAGGAGACCGAGGCTGAAACCACTATCGTGCAGGGGTCCGAAACCATTTTGCTCATTGACGATGAGGAGGTCATCATCAGTACGGGGGATGAAGTTCTTCAGGCTTTGGGATACAAAACCTTTGTGGCTCGCTCACCCCACGAGGCCCTGGAAATCTTTAAGGAGAACATGGGGAAGATCGACTTGGTTGTCATGGACATGATCATGCCTGAAATGCAGGGGTTTGAGTTGTATGACCATTTGGTGCGCATCAAACCGGAAGTGAAGGTCCTTTTATCCAGCGGTTATTCCCTCAATGGACAAGCCACAACCATCATGGAAAAGGGGTGTGACGGTTTTATTCAAAAGCCTTTTAACCTGGAACAATTGTCCCAGAAAATCAGAGACATACTGGACAGGAAATAGCATGGGTTTCTATATACGGTTTGTCCTCCGTCATCGTCTTGTGGTTGTTCTGTTCTTTTTGCTGATCACGGCGTTTTTTGGGCGTTATCTGTTTCAGGCCACTATTTCCTCCAGCGTAGGCGAGCTTTTTTTCTCCAATAATCCCGATTATGAACGTTATCTGAACAAAAACTCCGTGTATGGGGGAGACTCCTTAATCCCGAGTGCATATTAGGTTATAGAAGATTACGCGGACATTCTGGAGGCACAACCGAAAAGGCCGGAGGAGGTGATCCACACCCTGATTTCCGATCCTCTTACCCGAGACTGGATTTTGAGCCATGATTCCCAACGCCTTGCCCCTGTTGGTGTTGCTTGGGTATACCGGCCTGTGTTGGGATATTGTGGACACGGACTCTTTGAGCGTGCTAATGATAGCCATAGGCATTGGTGTGGACGATACCATACATTTTCTGTTGCGATTGCGTTTGGAATTCGGTAAGACTGACGATCCGCAAGCATCTGTCAGAAATACGTTGCAGTATTCCGGTCGGGCCATCATCATGTCCTCTGTCATCCTGGTGGCGGGCTTTTCGACCTTTTCGTTTTCAGATTACTTCAGCGTTCAAATATTCGGGACCCTATTGCCCACCTGCCTGGGTGTGGCCCTTACCGCAGATGTGCTTTTGGCGTCGGCTATGGTAAACTTGGGCTGGATCCGTTTTTCCACGGCATCATGATGTGGAGTCTCCAGGCATTCAAGCCGCCAGGGAGAAGAGCATGTCCGAAAAGCCCAGCTATGAAGAATTGGAAGCCAAGGTCCGAAACCTGGAAAACCAGGTTCGTGACATGGAAAACGAACTCCATCAGGCCCAATGGGATGGAGAGTTTTTTTCCCGGAGCATGCTGGAAAGCCTTCCGTTTGACTTTTGGGTCCAGGATCTTCAGGACCAAGTCATTTTGCAAAGCCATTTGTCCAGGAGGCATTGGGGGGAAGCACTCCGGGGATCAGACATTTCCTATGGGCTGCCAGTTTCGGATCTCGGTTTGCTGAAAAAGAACAAGTCCAAAGTGCTTCAGGGGCAGACAGTGGCCTGGGAAATGGAGGCCAGGACCGGCGAAAATCCTTCCAGAGTTTACTACAATCTTCTTTCCCCTATTTATTCCCGGGGAGTTATCAACGGTATTTTAGGCATTTTTTTTGACGTGACCGATCAGAGGGTCGCCCAGGAAGCTCTGAACGACTCCCGGTTACGCCTCCGCGTGCTTTTAGAGCAATTACCGGGCGCCATGATGTGGACCACGGACATGGAGTTGAGGAATACCTTGTCTCTGGGATCAGCCCTGGAGACCATTGGCCAGGAATCCACCCAGACTCCAGGCATGAGCCTGGAGGATTTTTTTGGAACCACGGACCCGGACTTTGCGCCATTCAAGGCGCACAAGGCCGCCCTGAATGGGATTTCCAGCGCTTATGAAATTGTGTGGGACCACAGAACCTTTCAGGCCCACACCGAACCCTTGCGAAAGCAAAACGGGGTCATTGCCGGGGTTATCAGCGTGGCCATAGACGTGACCGAACGCAAGGCCATTGAAATCGCCCTGCGTGAAAGCAATGAAATGGCAAGGGCCCTGCTCAACGCCTCGGCGGATATTGTTTTCCTTTTGGACCAGGAAGGCGCCTTACTGGCCTTGAACCAGACCTGTGCCTCCAGCCTGCGCCTTTCTGTGGATGACGCCCTGGGCGCCTGCCTTTGGGATATGCCCAGCCAGTATTTGCCCACCATTGAAAGAGAGCAAATACAGAGCGTTCTGGACTCCGGCAGATCCACCCGTTTTGCCGGGGAAGCAGATTCCAGGTTTTACGATATTTTGGTCTATCCCATTCACGACCAGGAGGACCGGGTGAACCGGGTGGCTGTTTTTGCCAGGGATGTGACTGCCCAGAAGCAGGCTGATGAAGAAAAAATCCGGCTGGAGTCCCAGCTTCAGCAGGCCCAGAAAGCCGAGGCCATCGGCACCCTTGCCGGGGGCATCGCCCATGATTTCAACAATATTTTGTCTGCCATCATGGGTTATACGGAAATGTGCACCATGGAAATTCCCGAAGGGTCCATGGCTCACCGAAATCTGCTTCAGGTGTTAAAGGCCTCCCACCGGGCCAAGGACCTGGTGGGCCAGATTCTTACCTTTTCCCGCCAGAAGGGTCAGGAACAGAGGCCCGTGAAGTTGGATCTGGTTGTGAAGGAGGCGCTCAAACTGCTGCGGGCCTCGTTGCCTTCGTCGGTGACTTTCCGGCGGTATATCCGGAAGGACGCGGGCAAGGTGTTGGCTGACCCCACATCCATGCATCAGGTCCTCATGAACTTGTGCACCAATGCGTCTCATGCCATGGGGGATACGGGGGGCGTTTTGGAGGTTCGCCTGGAAAACGAGGTGTTTGAACCGGGAGATACTTTGCCGGACCCGGAAATGCTCCCGGGAAAATATCTGTGCCTGATGGTGGCGGATACGGGGCGCGGCATGGACAACCAGACCAGGGAGAGGATTTTCGACCCCTATTTCACCACAAAGGAAATGGGCGAGGGCACAGGTCTTGGACTGGCTGTGGTCCATGGCATTGTAAAAAGTCACGCAGGGGCCATTACCGTGGAAAGCGGGGTAGGGAAAGGCACTGTTTTTAAAGTCTATCTCCCTGAAACCGAGGCCGGGGAAGTTGCCGATGAAGAACACGCATTCCCCGCTCCCCGGGGCAAAGAGCATATTTTGTTTATTGATGATGAGCCTGACCTGCTCCAACTGGGCCGCCAGATGCTGGAACATTTGGGATACCAGGTGACCACGTTCGACAACCCTCCGGAAGCACTCAAGGCCTTTAAGCAAAGTTCCCATGTTTTTGACTGTGTGATTATGGACCAGACCATGCCTGTTATGACCGGAGGGGTTCTGGCCCAAAGGATTTTGGAAGTCAGGCCCGATATCCCAATTGTTTTATGCACCGGGTACAGCGAAATCATGACCGAAGAAAAGGCCTGGGCATTGGGAATCAAGGGCTACATGATGAAACCATTGGAATTATTCCGGCTTTCCACCACTGTGCGGGAAGTCCTGGATTCTTCAGAGTGATCAGGCTGCCGGTCCGGCGGTTTTCCCTCCTGCAAAAGAAAAAACCTTTCTCCCGAGTCTTGAACAGCAGGTGCTGCCGTGGTAAAGCACCATGCCATGTTTTTGTTCAAGGAAATTATGCCAAAGGGAGGCATGGATGGAAAATGAGAAACTGAAGCCTGTTATTCATGAGTCTGTCTTTTTGGCGGATGGCGCCAAGGTTTTTGGCGACGTGGCCATCGGCCAGGGTTCGGGTATATGGTTCAATGCCGTGCTTCGCGGCGATGAAGGAAAAATCGCCATAGGCGAGGGCACCAACGTCCAGGACTGTGTGGTCATGCATTCGGATATGGGGATGGGACCAGTGATAGGGAACGGCTGTACCATTGGCCATGGGGCCATCGTCCGCGCCGCCACAATAGGCGATAATGTCATGGTGGGCATGAACGCCACAGTCATGAGCGGGGCTGAAATCGGTCGGGACAGCATTGTGGCCGCCAACGCCCTGGTCCCTTATCATAAAAAATTTCCCCCAAGGTCTTTGATTCAGGGGGTTCCGGCGGTTCTGATCCGTGAGCTGAAGGATTCGGAAGTCCAGGCCAATACCATGGCCGCGAAATTATATGTTGAACTTGCCAGACGCTATACTTCCGGCCAGATAATGAGCGCCGGAGATTGAAAGGAATACACATTATGAGTCAATGCCCCTGCGGGTCGGAAAAAGAATATGAGGCATGCTGCCAGCCCCTGATCAAGGGCGAAGCAGAAGCCAAAACCGCTGAAGCGCTCATGCGCTCCCGGTACACGGCATACAGCCTGGCGGAAATCGAGTATATTGGCGCAACCATAGATCCTGAACGCAACGAGGACTTTGACGAAAAAAGCGCCAGGGACTGGGCTGAGAATTCCCAGTGGCATGGCTTGGAAGTCGTCTCCACCCGCAAGGGGGGAGAGGATGACGAGACCGGGCAGGTGGAGTTCATTGCCAGTTACACCCAGAGCAATGCCCGGACCAAACACCACGAATTGGCTGAATTCCGCAAAATTGACGGAAAATGGTTTTTTGTGGACGGAGAGGCGGTCGCCCCCAAACCGGTGAAGCGTGACACCCCCAAGGTGGGCCGGAACGATCCCTGCCCCTGTGGAAGCGGAAAAAAATATAAGAAATGCTGCGCCTAGTCCGGCGGATTTGCAGCAGGCCCGGGCATGCGTTTTGGCAACGCCCCTTGGTCAAGATATTGGAGGGAGTTCTTGGACTGTCCGGCCAGTAAATGGAAAGCATTTTTGTATGTAAATTTGACTGCTGCCGCACTTGAATTTTTATTCCCCGGGAAAGATGGGTTTTTCCAAGACTGCCTTTGCAGGGGATAATTCCGTTTAAGGCCCGGATAGCCATGGACCATAGAGGTCTATCTATCAGTGCGAGTTGCATTGCATTATTAAATCAGATCACCCCAATCAGCGGAGGTAGTAATGAATCAGGAAGCCCAAGGAAACGAGATCGATTTTTCGGTGGATGTGGATAATCTTTACAGGGAAGAATCCATTACGGATTTGAAGGTCGCCTCTATCCGCAGGCTGGTCCCCGTCAAAGTCGATGGGACGGAAGATACAAGCCGTAAAACCATTTATATTGGACATACCCAGCTCATGTCTTCCCAGGGACCTCTGCCCATCCAGGAAACCCTGGAAGCGGAAACCCTGGAAGAGGCTTTGAAGGCTTTTCCCGCAGCCATGGAGCGGTCCCTCAACGAGATGGTGGAGAAAATCCAGCAGATGCAACGCGAGCAGGATCTCATGCAACGGGAACAGTCCCGGATTATTATTCCCGGCAGGTAGTATCTCCGGCTGCCAATTGTTCCCCACAGCCTTTCCGGCCCCTGGCGAACACCAGGGCGCCGATAAGGGCGGTGAACGGGGCCACGGTGATCAGCCCGAAACTTCCCACCAGGGTGTTTAAAATTTCCGCGGAAACATAATTGAGATTGAACAGGTTGCTCAGGGACACTCCCTGGGCCATGAACACCATGAGCAGGGTGATATACCCGCCGGAATAGGCGAACAGCAGGGTGGTGGTCATGGTTCCCACTACGGCCCTCCCCACCGTCATGCCTGATTTCAGGGATTCGCCAAAACCCATGTCCGGCCTTTTTTGGGCCAGTTCGTTCATGGCGGAGGACACGTCCATGGCCAAGTCCATGACTGCCCCGGCCGAGGCAATGAATACCGAGGCCAAAAAAATCCGGGTGAGGGAAAGATCCGCGTAACCGGAATACAGTAATGTTTCGGAAAAGGGCCTGACCGCCCCGTGGAGTTTGAAAGCCCCTCCAAAGACCAGAGCCAGGATGCATGTGGCAGTCACTCCGGCGATGGCGCCTCCAAAGGCCACCAATCCTTGTTTGGTAAGCCCGCCCACCAGAAAAATCACTGCTGCGCTCACCACAACCACGATCGCCACAGCCACCAATATGGGGTTGTACCCCTTGAGAAACAGGGGGACCATGACCTTCCAGATCATGGCTGCTGAAAAAATAAAGGAAACAATAGCCTTGGTTCCTGTCCATCCTCCGAATAGGATGAGCAGTAAAAAAAAGGCGGAAAGGAGGATCAGTTCCACATCCAGGCGGTAATGGTCCATGGCATTGGCATAGTGAATGGCGCCGTCTTTGACGGAGAGAACCATGTATGCTTTGTCTCCCGGGAGAAAAATCTTGTCCAGGTCCATTTTTCCCGTCACCCGGTTTTCGGCGGAAACAACTTCGCCTTTGAACGGGCCGCTCAGGAGTTTCACCTCCAGGGATTGGGCGCCCATGCGCACAATACCGAACTGGCGCAGGAGGGAATTGTCTGTTTCCAGCACTTCGCCCTTACAGCCAAGCGCGTTGGCGTCTCCTCTGTTGGAGAAACCCGTGGGCAGCATCATAATGATCACGGTCATAGCCACAAAAAACAGGCTGAGAATCATGTCCCGTTTTAAAAAAGCCCCCCTGGCCCTGCTGGAAATATTTGACATGGGTGGAATTCTTTCTCGATTGAGCCCCGGTATGGCCGGGTTTAAGAATGAAACCGCCGGGTGGGACCCATATTGGCCACCCCGGCGGTTTTTTGCGGAAGCCGCTTGCCTCAGTGAAGCATGGGGCGGGGGACGCCCCATGCAAAGTATTCTGCCATCCCGATCTAAAGGGCCTGGAAGCCCATGATGGAGACGATTTTTTTGGGGATGTCGGTGTTGTCATAAAAACCATTGAAGATATCGGCGCCCAACCCCATGGCGGAAGTGGTGATGGGAACGCCCGTATGAGAATAGGACGTCCAGCCGATACCAGCCTTCTGGTTGAGTATGTGGGTGATCTTCATGGTCAGGGGATCGTAGGAACCATAGAGGATATATTCCTGGGTTCCCGCTTTCACCTTGTCGCCCTTCATGGTTTGCTGGAATGCCTTTTGGAGTTCAGCCAACTCGTAATCCTTAAGCACCAGGGGACCTTCGCCCTGTGTTTCCAGGCCAAAGTAGTAGCTCAGCATGGGCGCCATGTCGTCAAAGTTTCCCCCCTCGGGATGATCCTTTTTGTATTTGTCCATAATGTGATCGGTGAAGGCCTGGAAGGATAGTCTTTGCTTGCTGAGCACTTCAAACTGGGTGGAGTAATCGGTTCCGGCAAAACCCAGGGTCATGCCGCCGCATTCGTGGTCGCCGGTAACGATGATGACAGTATTTTTGGGGTGTTTCTTATAGAATTCCACTGCTTGTTTGATGGAGTTGTCAAAGGCCACGGTATCCTGGATGGCCGAGACAGCGTCATTGGCATGGCAGGCCCAGTCAATCTTGCCGCCTTCCACCATAAGGAAGAAGCCCTTTTTGTTCTGGCTTAGCAGTTCAATGCCTTTGGCGGTGAATTCTTCCAGGTTGATATCCAGCGTGGAGGTGTCAATGGCGTACGGCAGGGCTTTTCCGTCGGGAAGCCTTTTGTTGTAGGAGATGAGTTTGCCGCCCCTAAAATTCATAAACTCGTCTTTGTCTGTAATTATCGAGTAGCCGTGCTCCCGGGCCATCTGCAAGGCATCTCCCTGGGGATTCTTGGACTTTTTACCCGTGGGATCAATGAACCCGCCTCCGGCGAAATAGTCAAAACCGCTGTTCACCAAATCCACGGAAATCTCGTGGTAAAGTTTACGCGTGGGCTGATGGGCGTAAAAGGCGGCCGGGGTGGCGTGATCAATGGACACGCTGGAGACAATGCCCACCGCCATGCCATTGTCCCTGGCCATTTCGGCAATGGAGGGCGTCGGGTTAAGCTCCGGGTCCACGCCGATAAAATTGATGTTGGTCTTGATGCCGCATGCCATGGCTGTTCCGGCAGCGGCTGAACCGGTGATGAAACGGTTATTGGCCTGGGTGGTGGTGACACCCTGGGCGGGAAATTGATTCATGCTCAATAGTTGTTGGCTTCCCCCATTGATTTCCTTGGAAAGATAAACCTCGGCAGCGGAGCGCTGGGGCATGCCCATGCCGTCCCCAATGAACAAAAACACATACTTTGCCTTCTTGAATCCTTTGTACAACTCGGACTCTGCGCAAACAGGCCCTGCAGCCATGACCAAAAGGGCTGCAGCAACAAGCAAACAGCCTGCTATTTTTTCAAATTTTGCTCGTGGTTTCATCTTGTTCTCCTTGAAAGTGGGGGTCTGGTTTTTAAAGGGAAAATGCCATGTCGGCGGACAACAGATACCCACATCATTGTTGGATTATTGTTTGGGCCGCATTAAAATTGGATTGACTGGCAAGGGAAGCACATTCCAGATTGTGCCCATCCCCCGCAATTTGTGGCCAATTCCATTGCATTTTCCCCCCTATGCTGGCAAAGTCCAAAATCTTGGAAGCACTCCGACAAGAAAGGTCTTTGCATGTTTTTCAGGTTCGCCTTAGCAACTTATTGCCGATTTCTGCTGAACGTAGCCCGCCGTTTCGCCTACCCCTTCGCCCCGGTATTGGCGCGGGGGCTGGGAGTACCCCTTACGGCCATCAGCTCCATACTGGCGCTCAACCAGATAACCACGCTGGTGGGGGTGGCGATAGGTCCCGCCACGGATCGATTGGGGTACAAGGCCATGATGCTGGGGGCTATGGCCATGCTTTCGGCGGTGTTGCTGGCCGGTGGCTTGGTGCCTTTGTACGGGGTGGTGATGGTCTCCCTGCTGCTGGTGGGTTTGGGAAAAAGTATTTTTGACCCGGCGCTCCAGGCTTATGTGGGCAAGCACATACCCTATGAAAAACGGGGCCTGGTGGTCGGTCTGCTGGAGGTAAGCTGGGCGGCCAGCATGCTGGTGGGCATTCCTCTGGTGGGTTTTGCCATCGAAAAATGGGGCTGGCGATCGCCGTTTATCCTGCTGGGAGTCCTGTGCTTTGGGGGCTTCATCCTGCTGGCCATTTTCATTCCTAAAGATCCCGGTCAAAGTTCTTCGGGCCAAGGCATAGGTTACAGGCAGGCATGGAGCGCTTTGCTTCGGGAACGGCCTTGCCTGGGAATTCTGGGGTTTTCGTTTTTGCTTTGCGCGGGCAATGACTGCCTGTTTATTGCCTGTGGAGCCTGGATGGAACAGAGTTTTGGGCTGGGCATTGCCGCCTTGGGCATGGGGACGGGTATCATCGGGCTGGGGGAATTGTGCGGGGAAGGCCTTACGGCAAGCCTTTCGGACAGGATTGGGCTGCCCCGGGCCATTTCACTGGGCGGAGGAGTATGCGCCTTGACCTATTGTCTCCTGCCCTTTTTGAATTTTTCCCTGCCATCAGCTCTGATAGGGCTTTTTCTGGTTTATCTGGCCTTTGAATTCACCATTGTTTCGGCCCTGGCACTGAGCACGGAATTGCTTCCCGGATATCGGGCCACTCTCATGAGCGGTTTATTGGCATTTGCCGGCGCAGGCCGGGCTTTGGGCACCCTGATGGGGGGCTTTTTGTGGGAAAGGCTGGGCATCCCCGGGATCGGGGTTTTCTCCGCCGCCATGACCCTTCTGGCCATCCTGTTTCTTGCCTGGAGCCTGCGAGGCTGGAACAAAGTTTGATCTGTGCAGTCCGATCTTCCTTGAAACTCTGCTGCTGATAATGTTTTCAGTCTTTCCAGACCATCCGGTTCCGGCCGCTTGCTTTGGCTTGGTACATGGCGGCGTCCAGGCGGACAAAGAGCTCGTTGGTGTCCTTGTCCGATTTGGAGGCCCGGGTTCCGCCCACGGAGATAGTCACGTTCACCTTTTCGCCCTCATAGACAAAATTGGCTTTTTCCACCTTTTTCCGGAGTTTTTCACCTGTCATCACAGCCCCTTCCCGATCGGTATCAGGCAGGATGATGACAAATTCTTCTCCTCCGAACCGGGCCAGGAAATCCGAGTTTCTCAGGTTGGGCTTCATCAGGCTCACCACGCCCTGGAGACAGGTGTCTCCCACGGCATGGCCGAAATCGTCGTTGATGCGCTTGAAGTGGTCCAGATCCACCATAAGCATGGCAAAGGCGTTGCCTGATCGTTGATACCTTGCCCATTCCTCGGCCAGCCGCTCCTCGTAGGCCCGGCGATTGGGGATTTCCGTCAAGGCGTCCACCATGGCCTGTTCCTCAAGGATTTTTGCCCGGCTTTGGGCTTCTCCCACCTGCCTGATAAGCGATTTAAGGCTCTTTTTGAGTTTGGCCATGCGGGAATTGGCATTATCCAGCCGCTTGAGATCCCGGGCGTGTTTTTCCTCCAGGGCAGATTTGATGAGTTGCATCTTTTCCAAAAGGTTGAATCTAAAATTTGGGGTGTCTGGCTCAGAGTTCAGGGTTTGACTGACGTCCTTGACCTTACCTTTTATTTCCCCGAAAAAGACGTCGTTATCCTCTTGGGACTGCTGGACCTCCACATGGGAATCCAGAACCTGCCCCTCAATAGCTAAAAGATTTTCGTCCACGGCTTTAAGAAATTCGGCATTTTCCTTGCGTTCGTCATGCACTATTTCCAGGCGCGACTCCACCAGGTCCAGAATACGGTCCGCCACCCTGGAAAGGACTTCGCTGCTTTCTGCGTTCTGGGCCTCAAGGGCCAGGGAATCCAGTTCGTCCAATTTGTGGAAGCCCATGTCCATCCGGACAATGTTCAAAAATGAAATCAGTAAAAACCGGAATCGCCTGGGGCAGATTTTGGCTTCGGACATTTCATCGGCGTCTTCCACCCCTTGAACCAGGATTTCCTTTTTGTATTTGTTCAGTTTTTCCGACAGGAGGTTTCGTTCTTCCGTGAGTTCCTGAATTTCAGAGAGAAACTGCTCCTGCTCCATGAGGCCCATGCCATCGGATTCCACCCTGTCCAGTATTGTTTTTTCCAGGGCGCTCTTGTAATCCTTGTCATGCATGAGCAATACGGACAGCATTTCCGGCGTAAGGGGTTCGCCCCGTTTGGAAATGGTCTGAAGGGTTTTGAACACCAGCCTGGACATGGTGCTGGTGAATTCTTCCCGGGAAAACTTTGCATCAAACTGTTCCATGATCGCTTCCATCCTTCTCAATTTGTATTACCACTTGCCAAACGCAGCCGGTTATGGGAGGAATTTCGCCAGTTATGCTGAATCCCACGGTTAACCGGAGAATCATGGAACCTGTCAAAATTCCTATTACCGATGAGTTGGACCTGCATACTTTTCGCCCTGGCGAGGTGTCAGGCCTGCTCAAAGACTACCTGACGGAATGCTTCCGGGCCGGGATTTATTCTGTCCGAGTGATCCACGGCAAAGGCACGGGCAGCCTGGCCAGGAGCGTCCATGCCTGCCTGTCAAAAAACCCCATGGTGCGTACCTTTTCCCTGGCGCCTCCCGGTTCGGGAGGATGGGGCGCCACCTTGGTGGAACTGGAGACAAAAAAATGACACCATTGGAAGCCGGTTCCCCCCCATGGACGGACCTGGTTTTCCAGGGCGCCCGGGGTTTTGGTCTGTCTCCGGACAAGGCTTCACTGGACAAATGCGCAGTCTTTGCCCGTCTGCTGGCCCAGGCCAATCAAAGGGTTAACCTTACCTCCATTCGTGACCCCCGGGAGATGGCCGTCAAGCATTTCGCCGATTCCCTGGCGCCCCTGTCCCACATTCCCATGGGTGCAAATGTGGCGGATATAGGCTCCGGGGCAGGCTTTCCCGGCTTGGTCATGGCCATTTTCAGGCCGGACATCCAGGTCGCTTCCATTGAGACTATCCGGAAGAAAGCCAATTTTCAAAGGCACGCGGCCCTGGAGCTGGGTCTCGCCAATGTGAAGATATACAATATCCGTGCCGAAAACTGGGGTGTTGAAGGCGAGGAGGGGACGCTTTTTGACGTGGTGGTCTGCCGGGCCTTGTCTGACCTTCCTTCCATCCTGGCCTGGGCAGCGCCTATTCTTAGGCCAGACGGGCGGATTATCGCCATGAAAGGACGGAAAGGATCGGAGGAATTGGCAGACCTAAAAGGCCTGGAATACGGCGGCAAAACCTATGCCGCCAAGGTGATTGACTACACCCTCCCCATTGAAAACGCACCACGCAGCCTGATTATCTTCCAGGAACAAGTCTGAAACAGGAGACTGTATAGTCCAGCCCTTTTTGGAAATGGGCAATAGTTGTCAAACCAAAGACTATGGGGGATAGGGCTCGTTCATAGGAAGAACAGGTCGTATTATAGATAATTTCTATGATTTGAATAATTCAAAATTATATTATCAATTTGACACTGGGCTGGGTTTTGGCGTTAATCACCTGGAGAATTATAACCAGGAGGCTTTCATGACCATGGAAATTGATGCCAAAGGGCTGGCTTGTCCTGCACCAGTTCTGCAAACAAAAAACGCAGTGGAAAAGGACCGGCCCGAGAACATCCGGGTGCTGGTGGATAATGGCGCTGCCAAGGAAAACGTTACCCGTTATTTAAAAAGCCAGGGCTTTGATGTGGCTATAGAAGAAAAGGGCGGGGTATTTACCTTGAACGCTTCTTCCACCGGCCAGATTCCCGAGTCCGGTCCCGAGCCGGATTACCTAGCCTGTGATATTCCGGGCGGGACAAAAAAGATATTGGTTCTTGCCGCGTCCAACTGCATGGGCAGGGGGGATGATGTGCTGGGCGAAAAGCTCATGATGAATTTCATGGGCACCCTCAAGGAAATGGGGCCGGAATTGTGGAGGGTGGTTTTGTTAAACAGCGGGGTAAAACTGTCCATTGAAGGGTCCCAGGTTCTCCCCGCCATCCAGGAACTTGAAAAAAGCGGGGTGAGTGTGCTTGTTTGCGGCACCTGCCTGGACCATTTTGGGATTCTGGACCAAAAAATGGTAGGCGAGACCACCAATATGCTGGACATTGTTACGTCCATGCAACTGGCCGATAAGGTCATCAAGGTTTAAAGCCTTTTAGCAGGTCTGATTTCCGCACAATTATTATTACTCTCCCTGAGGCCAGGTTTCTGGCCCCGGGGAGCCTGCCGTTTTTCCTGTGCACTATTTCCTGAATAATTACCTACGGGTTTTGCCCTAATTTGGTTTTCTTCCAGGTTGGAAAAGATTTTGTCTTTAGGGCATGTTTGTGATAGTCTTTCTCAATTGGCTTTTCTGATTCTTGGATGACGAAACAGCCCACAGCCTGGAGACAGGCCGCATTGTAGCAAAACAGGTTTGAGAGAGGTCTAAGGGCGCAACACCGGGGGGACGCCAATGGGATATTTGGAATGTCTTCGTTATGGTTTGCGCTTTTTTTTGAGGATAATTGTTCCTGATTGGAAAAGAGATGAATATGCGTTGGACTGTTCGCGCCAAGATCAGCTTGGTATTTGTAATCGTGATATCAGTGGTCATGCTGGGCTATTCCTTTGCCAGTTTTTTTTTCGTAAAATCTCAGGTATATGGCTATCTGCATGAGTTGGGGGATAGCACCATTCTCCGCCTGTCAAAGAACACCCTTACCGCCCTTGAAAACAAAGACAAAAATCTTGCCCTGGAAATCCTGGGTGCGGAAACTGCGGACAAACGGGTTCACGCCGTTGCCGTCAGCCTTGGGGACGATAAAACATTGTTTGCCGGGGCCAGGACTGCGGATGGGGGCCGGTCATGGGAGCAGATAGGCTCCCTGGACGTGATCACCCAGGAATGTGTTGTCAGGGAAGCCAAGGTCCAAAAGAACGGGAGGGTCCTGGGGACTGCATGGGTTTACATTACCAAGGAGTATATAGCCGGAAGGCTGCGCGACACCATGTCCGGCATGCTTGTCATGTTTGCCGCCCTGGCTCTGGTGCTCATGATCGCCCTTATCGCGAGTATTGGGGAGGTTGTGGCCAAACCCCTTAAGAAGGTGGCCCGGGGACTTGGGAAGATATCGGAAGGGGAAGGGGACCTCACGGTGCGCATCGCCGTGAAAGGGCAGGATGAAATCGCCCAGTTTGCCTCCAGCTTCAATCTTTTTGTGGAAAAAATCCAGAGCTTGGTTGGCAAGATCAAGGAAAACGCGGATATACTGGCCACGTCCACCAGTCAGATTTCCGCCACGGCCTCCGAGCTGTCCGCCAGTTCCACCGAGAATTCATCCACCCTAAGCCAGGTCTCCACAACAGCCGAGGAAGTCAAGCAGACCAGCATGCTGGCTCTCGAGAAAGCTGAGCTGGTAGCGAAACTGGCAGAAGATTCCGCCCATATTTCCGCAGAAGGAGAGGCTGCCACCAAGGAAGCTGTGGAGGGTATGGAACGCATCAAGGAAGAAATGGAATACATTGCGGAGAGCATTGTAAAGCTGAGTGAGCATTCCCAGAATATCGGTGAAATTATTGAAGCTGTGAACGACATTGCCAACGAGTCCAATCTCCTTTCCGTCAATGCTTCCATTGAAGCCTCCAAGGCCGGGGAATATGGCAAGGGTTTCGGTGTGGTGGCCCAGGAAGTGAAGTCCCTTTCCGACCAGTCACGGCAGGCGACAGCCCAGGTCAGGGCCATTCTTAACGATATCCAAGCCTCCACCAGTGCTGCAGTCATGGCCATGGAGCGGGGCTCAAAAGCGGTGGACACAGGTGTCAGACTGGCGGTCCGTTCCGGGGGCGCCATTTCCGTGCTGGCTGAAAGTGTGGAGAATTCCGCCAAATCCGCCACCCAGATCGCGGCCTCCAACCAGCAGCAGATTATTGGCTTTGATCAGTTGACCCAGGCCATGGAAAGCATCAAGATAGCCAGTGAGCAAAACACCAAAGGCGCGCTTCAACTGGAAGACGCCACAGCCCAGTTGCAGATGTTAGGGCATAATCTCAAAGACCTTGCGGGCAAATTCAAAGTGGATTAGGAACTGATCTTGTGGCTTGTTTGCCGCAGCCACAGAATCCCCTGCAAAACACAGGGAAAGGCTTTCCATGGACAACAACCGACAGTTCGCCACACTGAACTTTGGCTCCGGTTTCACCTCCTTGGGCAAGAAAATGCTCATAGGGTACGGCGTTATTTACGTTCTGGAATTGCTGGCAACCCACTGGCTGGGTCTGAACGTGGTCAATGGGCTGGCGATCCATCCCGTGGGAAGCACCCAGTTCGGATGGTGGCAGGTGCTCACCCATCCCTTTATCCACAACCCTTATGGACCTATAGGCTTTCTCATCACATGCCTGGTTTTTTATTTCTTTTCCTCGCCTGTGCAGCAGTTTTTCGGGCCAACCCGTTTTTTGACTTTTTTTTATATCGCCGCTGCCGGAGGGCTGGTCTGCGGGCTGCCCCTGGCCAATGTCCAGGCCTTTTCCGTCCCGTTCATGGGAATGTCCACCAGCATTCTGGCCATGGTGGTTGTGTTCGGGTTCCTTAATCCTGAAGCCACCATCCTGCTCATGTTTGTCTTGCCCATCAAGGCGAAGTACATGAGTTACGCCACCATTGCCATAACCGCCATTCTTTTCCTGGCAAAGGCAGACTCCGCCGGGGCCTATCACCTGGGCGGGATTGGCGCAGGCTATCTGTATTACAAATACGGAGGTCGGTCTTCCCTGCTTCTTTGGTTCAAAACCCGGTATTTTTCCTGGAAAATGAAAAGGCTGAAAAAGCGCTTCACGGTCCTGGACGGGGGCAAAGGCAAGGACGACAACAAACCCACCTATCATTGATTCCTTTCCGGTCCCGCGTCTGGTTGGTGGGCAAAAGGACTGTCAGAATGTTTGATCCGCTCCCCCCTGCTTTGGCAGTTTCCGGCCTCCATTTTTTATCTTGACTTCTATGGTCTGATATGAGCATTCTTCCTGTGTTCAAAAAATGAACGCTAAGCGGGGAACGTGCTTGAAAGCCTATGAAATCCAAGAAAAGTACATTGGTGGTTATAAGCGATCTGACTGAGGGATACCGGAAATTCGGGGTATTCCTCCTCATGGTCATGGTTGTGGCAGCTTTTACCGAGGCTTTGGGTCTGGGCATGATTTTGCCCGTTCTATCGCGGTTGATGGATCCCCAAGCCCAGCAGGTGGGGGCCTTGCAGGTTTTTGATCGGTTTACCTCTTTTTTCCCTGAGTCAAACCAAGCCATGATCCAGTTGGGTATTCTCCTGGCTGCTTTTTGGATAAAAAATTTATTGGCCATAGCGCTGCGCGGTCTCAATGCTCATTTCTCTTATAAATTAAGGGAGTTGTGGTCAAGTAAACTCCTGTTTCGCTATCTTCGTCTGGACTACGCCAAGGTCCTGGAATCCAAGCAGGGCATCCTTCTTCACAATGCTATTGTAGAACCGTTACGGGTCGCCAAAGGCTTTTTAATTCTCTTCAATCTCCTGACTAAGCTTATTCTTGGTTTTGCCATTGCTTTTGTTCTCTTATTGGCAGACTGGAAAGTGACCCTGGTTTTGACGTGTGCGGCGTTTACTGCTTTCGCGGTTATCAACAAGGTGCTGTACGCCTATTCGCTCAGGTTCGGCAGGCAGCGGCTGGCCTTAGACCAGCAGGCAAATTTTTTGGGAGTGGAGAGCCTGGGGGCTATCAAGGAAGTAAAATCTTTGGGAATGGAGGGACCATATAGGGCCTTGCTGCGGAGGCAATTGGTGCTGTCTCGGAAAATTTTCACGAAATTTTCCATCATGAACCACATGCCGGAAAACCTTATTGAAGTGATTGCAGTGACGGGTGTAGCGGGCATGATTCTTTATGTCCATACTACCGGATTTATCGACACCACCAACCTGCTGGCTAAAATGGGTTTTTTTGTCATTGCGGGACAAAAGATGTTTAGCTGCGTCTCCTTTGTGCTGGCTCAAAGAATGAAATTTGCTTCCATGATACCGGGGATGTTCGTTATCCACGAGGTCATTTTTCAGCCTGAGGAGATGGAGGTCCTGGATAAGGGGGATATTTTTCAAGGCTTGAAGCAGGGCATCCGGTTGGAACAGGTGGATTTTTCCTACCGTACGGGCAAGCCTGTTTTGGAAGATTTTTCCATGGAGATTCCCGCCAACAAAATGACCGCCATCATCGGGCCTTCCGGGAGCGGCAAGTCCACCATCGCCGATCTTTTATTGGGCCTTCATCGGCCTCAAAAGGGCGGGATAATGGTTGACGGACGCAATCTCTCGGACTATTCCCTGAAGTCATGGAGACGCAAGGTGGGATATGTCGGCCAGGACCCGGTGATTTTCAATGCCAGCATTAGGGAAAATATCCTGGCGGGCTGTCCCGGGGCTTCTGAGGAAGAAATTTTCCGAGCAGCCCGTATTGCCAGGATTCACGATTTCATTGCCACCCTGCCGCAAGGGTACGATACCGTAGTGGGTGACAAGGGCGCAAAACTTTCCGGGGGCCAAAGGCAGCGGGTGGTCATTGCCAGGGTGATAGTCAGAAACCCGGATCTTTATATTTTTGACGAGGCCACCAGCGCCCTGGATAAGGAAACCGAGGCGGAAATCACCGCAGCCATGGAAGAACTGGCCGGACACAAGACCTTGGTGGTCATCGCCCACAGGCTTTCCACCATTAGAAAGGCGGACCATGTGTATGATCTGTCAAAGGCCTGAAAATCGCCCGATGAATGGGCGGGTTATTGCAAACTCTTTTTATCGGGAGATATCTTTATGCTGAGGCTGGGAATAGTCGGTGCAGGACGCGTGGTAAGCGGCCGCTATGTGGAGGTTTTCAACAAGGAGTTGAAAAACGCCCGGGCGGTCATGATTTGCGATCTGGTTCCTGAACGAGCTGAAAAGATGGCCGGGCTCATGGACTGCAAGGTGGCTTCTTCGTATGAAGAAATTTTGGCTTCCCCGGACGTGGACGCGGTTTTGGTCTGCACGGAATCCGGGAATCACACCGGGCACACTCGCCAAGCCCTCATGGCGGGCAAACATGTGATCGTGGAAAAACCCCCCGCCATGCTGCCCGACGAGGTTATGGAAATGGAGGCTCTGGCTCGTGAAAAAGGGCTTATGTATGCACCTGTTTTTCAAAACCGCCTGAACCCCTCCATTAAAAAGCTCAAGACAACCCTGGAAGCAGGACGCTTTGGCAAGATTGTGCTGGCAACCATCCGTTTGCGCTGGTGCCGACGCCAGGATTATTACGAAGACGGCTGGCACGGCACCTGGAAAATGGACGGCGGCGTGGTCAATCAGCAGGCCATCCACCATGTGGACGCCCTGGAGTGGATTTGCGGACCTGTGACCAATGTGTGCGCGGCCCAGGCCAACGCCCTCAACAAGTTGGAGGCGGAAGACACCACCGTGGCCACCGTGCAGCTGGCGAGCGGCGCCTTGGGCGTAATCGAGGCCACCACGGCGGCCCGTCCCGAGGATTTTGAAGCATCCATATCCGTGGTCGGCGAAAAAGGCATGGTGGTCATAGGCGGCATTGCCTTAAACCGTATCGACACCTGGACCTTTGTGGAAAAAGATCCCGAGGATGACTCTGTTCCTGAAAAATTCTCCCAGGTTGTACCCACCGGGTACGGCCTGTCCCATGGCCCTTTGTTGCAGGACATTGTGGACCGCCTGGCTGCGGGAAACCTGGAGCCGCCCATATCCGCCGCCTCCGCCGCCAGGACCGTGAGTCTGGTCCACGCTATTTACCGGAGCGTGGAAACCGGCGGTTGGGTGAGCCCGGACCAAAAATCTGTTTCAGCCCGGCTGGGAAAAGGCTGAAGACACGTATCGCATCAGGAGGAAGGCCAATCATGACACAGGTTACGGACTTGATCGAAAACAAGGGACTGGACTTGGGCGTCGCCACCATGTACGCCGCCATATTGGGGGAATCTCCTTCCAAGGGCGCCAAGTCTCCCTCCCTTTGGAACGCCGCCTTTGAGGGCCTGGGCATTTCAGGGTTCATGCATCCCATGGATGTGCGGCCCGAAAAACTGGAACAGGTGGCCGCGGCCCTAAGAGAGGACAAAAGGTACATAGGCGGGGCAATCACCATGCCCTATAAAATCACCCTCATTCCCTTTTTGGATCGTCTGGAGCCGGAAGCCGAGGCCATTGGCGCGGTCAACTGCATCTACCGGGATGGTGACGATCTTGTAGGAACCAACACGGACGGCGCCGGAGCCATCAATTGCCTGAAGGACGATTACGGCCAGGATTTGGCTGGGAAGAAAGTGCTGCTGGTGGGCGCGGGCGGGGCCGGCTATGCCGTGGCCGCCTATGTCGCTGGAGCCATCGGGTCGGAAGGCTGTCTGTATGTATCCAACCGAACTCCTGAGACCGGTGAAAATCTGGCCGCCAAATTGTCCTCCCAATGCCAGGCCAAGGCGGTTTCTTTTCCTCCGGCGCTTAAAGAAATCGGTGAAATTGATATTGTGTTGAACTGCTCCAGCCTGGGTTTTGAAAGTCCCAAAAAGGACGCTCTGGGAACATATTCCCACCTGCATTATATGCCTCTGGGGCCGGTGGACGATACCCTGCGCGTTCCCGAGGGCGACAAGTCCGAGGCAAGATATCTGGCGGCCGCCAGGGAAGCCATCGCCGAAAATTTCGCCGCCTCGGCAGCCTGTCTCGCAGGCATGGGCCAGCCCTATGTCATGGATATCATTTACCAGCCTCGCGAAACCCTTTTGTTATGGCTGGCGAAAAGCCTTGGACGCCGCACTCAGAATGGGGCGGCCATGAACCTGGAGCAGGCGGTTATCGCCTTTGACAAGGCCACCGCCGCCGCCGGATTGCGCGCCCTGGACCGTGCGCCTGTCCGCCAACTCATGGAAAAGGTTTGGTAGGCGCTAAGGCGCTTGAGATTTCGGGGGGACATGACCTTATCTCAGAAAAGCGCTAAAACTCTCCAGGTATGACGCCTGAGTAAGTATCGTGTCCCCCCGAAATAAAGGAGCCCGAACAATGAAGGATATATCCCCGGCAGACCGGGAAAATAATATTCCCCTGTCCACAGCCAAAAACTACGAACGGAAAATCATGGCGGGCGATGTACAGGTGGGCGGCAAGGATCTTGCCATCATGGCGGGCCCCTGCACCGTGGAAAGCAAGACCCAGATTTTCGAGGCGGCCAAGGCGGTGAGCGAAGCGGGCGCGAATATGATTCGCGGCGGTTGTTATAAGCCTCTGACCTTTCCCTACGGAGATCCTCTGGGCCAGCCCGATGCGGACTCCGGCCTGCCCGTGGCGGACAAAAGACGTCTGGTTCCTCGTTCGGAGCAGGACCAGGTGGCGGAAAAACGCCTGGGCTACATGAAGGAAGCCGCCGAAAAATACGGCCTGGCCGTGATTTCCGAAATCATGTACGCCGACACCATGGACATGATGAGCCAGTATGTGGACATGTTCCAGGTGGGGTACCGCCACATGTTCAACATGGATCTGGTGGAGGCTCTGGCGACCAGCGACAAGCCCATTTTGCTCAAGCGCCATTACGGCGAAAGCCTCCGTTCCCTGTTGGGCGTATGCGAGCATTTTGACGCCCGGGGCAAGCACGACTACGCGGTGTGCGAACGGGGAGTCACCGTGCCTCACACCCATAATGTGAATTCCCGGGCTATCCTGGACATCCAGGCCATCCCGGCCATGGCGGAATATGCCCCCAGCGTGCCGGTTATTATTGATCCCAGCCACGCTACGTTCAAGCGGTCTTATGTGGCGGCCATGTCCCGGGCGGCTATCGCCGCCGGCGCTCATGGTTTGCTCATCGAGGTGCATCCCGATCCCGAGCACGCCTGGATCGATCCTCTCCAGGCCCTGGGTTTTTCCGACTTTCAAAAACTCATGAAGGAAATTGAGGCGATTCATAAGATAGTCCGATTGGCCTGAACTGGCCCAGAGAAGCAGCAATTCACTTTAAAAGGCTTTACATAATATGAGGGATGTTATGATTAAAGATGACTCTGCGTTATTGGAGTTGTTTCTGACTGACGGGGAAATACAGGATGAAAAGTATCAACCCACGGCGTACTGGAGAGAACATGCCCAACGGATAGTCAGTGCAATCAGACAAACAGGACTGGGCAATTTTCGGAGCGATCCCAGATTGGGGACAGGTTATACTCATGTTCCTTTACAAGATAACACTATTTGGGACGATTCCTTTAAACATAAAATTGGGTCGGCCCTTATGAAACTGCCTGGCTTCATGCAGGCAGACAGATTATACCGGCACAAACTCACCTCCAGCAGAAAGGTGGGCCTGGGTTTTTTCGAAAAATATCTGAACGCCCTCTATTTTGCACTGTCTGCGGGTTCAATATCCGGACCTGTCATGGACGCCTTAAGTGAAAACACAATCGGCAATCCTTATCTTATTGATATAGAAGACAAACAATACACCAGAAAGACTTTTGAACAGGCTGTGTTGTTGTCACTGTTGCGGTATCATAGGGACTTTGAATCAATTAAATCGGTCCTGGAAATTGGAGCAGGTTATGGAGGATTGTGCGAGTCCATACATAAATGCGCCCGGAAACTGGAATATTACGTCATCGTGGATATTGTGCCTATCGTCTATATATCAACCCAATACCTGAAAGCCTGCTTCCCTGGAGAGGTGGTCGATTACCGGGATATTCGCGACAAAAATTCAATTTCCCTTTCGGATGTCAAAGGGAAAATCCTGGTTATCCCTCCCTGGAAATTGCCTCAACTGGATCTAAAGTTTGATTTGTTTTGGAATACCTTTTCATTCCAGGAAATGGAAAATAATATTGTGCAGGGATACATTTCGGAAGTGGCATCCAGGGTTCAAAGCATTTTTGTTGCTTCTTTAGTTGACGGTCATAACAAGGGCAAGAAGGGGCAAATCGAACCTGTGAGCATGGCTTTTATTGAAAAATGCATTGAGTGTGGCGGTTTTGCAGACAAAACGAATGTTGACAAAAAAAGTCTGGAATATCGAGTTTTCAAATTGATGAAACATCAACATAGTTTCAAATATTTTGAGAAGTTGGCCTGACATGTTCTTTCTCATTGAAATGAGGTTTTGATGAAACCCGGAATTTTGGCAATAATACCCGCCAGGGGCGGTTCCAAGGGCGTGCCCAGGAAGAATGTCCGGCTTTTGGACGGTAAACCCCTGATCGCCCATATACACGCGGCCGCCAGCCGCTCTCGATATATAGGCCGGTTGATTTTATCCACGGACGATGAGGAAATCGCAGAAGTAGGCAGGTCCCTTGGCATGGATGTCCCCTTTGTGCGCCCGGGCGAATTGGCCAGGGAATTTTCTTTGCTGCCGGGTGTTTCAAAGCATGCCATGATGTTTTGTGACAACCTGGGCGAGACCTACGAGGGGATCATGTCCCTTCAGCCCACCTGTCCTTTTTTATCCACCGATTCCATAGACAAAGCCGTGGAAACCTGGATGGAGAATCAGTGCGACAGCGTGACCTCGGTGTCGGAAATCACCAAGGGACACCCTTATATCGCCAAAAGGGTGAAGCAGGATCTCTCCCTGGAGAGTTTTAGCCCCATTCCCGAAGGAGCCATAACCAGCCCCAGGCAAAAAAGGGAAAAGGCTTTTTTTCTTACGGGCGGGCTTTACCTCCGCAATCGCCGTTTGCTGGAAACGCCTGAATTGAAAGGCCATTGCCTGGGCGCCGATTCCCGGGCCGTGGTCGTGAGTGAGTTGGAAGCGGTGGATATAAATACCGAAATCGACTTTAAATTCGCTGAATTGTTAATGAGCCGCCAATCAGAGGAAGCATGAAAATAGCACTTTGCAATCCCATGAACGTGAGCGAGACAAAGCATTCCAGAAAAGGGATGTACGTCCCACTAGGCATATTGTCCATAGCCACCTTGGTTAAAAGGGAACTTGGAGACAGCGTGGAGGTTTCCGTCCTGGACGAGGATGTTCTGCCCATCAACCTGGACGATCTGGCCGCCTTTGATGTGGTGGGTTTTTACGCCACCACCTTCAACTATCCAACGTGTGTGACATACGCCAAAGAGGCCAAAAAACTGAGTTGTAAAACCATTCTGGGAGGACCCCATCCTTCTGTCCTGGCCACCAATATAGCCACCAACCAGGATTGCTTTGACTACATTATCCGGTTCGAGGCGGAGTTTCCTTTCCTGGAATTGGTCAAGTGGCTTATGGCGAATAAAAAAGGGGCTCCGGTTCACATCCCCAACCTTGTTTTCAGACATGATGGCGGTATTTTTGTTAATGACAAAATTTTGGAAAACCGCCTGGAGGATCTACCCAATCCCTCCCGGGAATTTATTGATTTTGACCTGTATATCAAGAATTTTCGGGAAGCCTACCCGGACAGGCCCGCCATGCGCCAGGCATCCATTTATTCCAGCAAGGGTTGCTCATGGCGGGATAAAACCGGGGGGTGCATCTTTTGCGCCCGGCTGGAAATGGGGGTGCGTTTTCGCCCTATTGCCTCTATCTGGGAAGAGGTCGAGGACCTGTACGATAATTATGGCGCTAACTGCATATGGGATATCAGTGACGATAACCTGAATAATTTTGAATGGTTCAAGGAGTTTGTGGATTCCCGCCCAAAAAAACTGAATGACCTGAGCTTTTTTGTTTACAGCCGGGTGACGGGCATCAAGCCCGAAGTTATAAAATACCTGAAAAAACTGAATGTGGAAGAGGTCTTTTTGGGCGTGGAAAGCGGGGATACCGATATTCTTAAGAAATGTTTTAAGGGCCAGACTCCCAAGATTTCAATGAACGCCGCCACCCTGTTAAAGGAAGCCGACATTAAATATTTTCCCAGCTTTATTCTCGGGTTGCCAGGGGAAACCGAAAAAAGCATGGAGGGGACCTATAACCTGTGCAGGAGAATGGCGGATCTGGGTGGACTCGACCGAATCGGTTGCACCATCCTCAAACCCACTCCGGGGTCCAGGGCCTTTGAGTTGCTTTTGCAGGAATCTGAAATGGGTGAGGACTTGGCGCGTCAGGACAATATCGACCTGACCGAACTGGGCAAGCACTGGGTTGAAAAAATGACCGATGTCAGCCACGAAAGCACCCTGACATGGCAGGCAAAAATCAATGACCTCATGAAGGGTTTTCAGGTTTTTGGCGGAAAGTGAGTTCCATGCAAAGCGAAAAAAAAGATTGGCTATTTATAGCAGGGCCAGCCCGAAGCGGCACCACTCTGTTGGCTTCGCTCCTGGACGGGCACCCGGACACCCTGGTGTGGCCCTTTGAATGGCGCTATTTCGCCGAATTTTTCAACCGCATTGCGGGGGATCTGGAAAAGGCTGGCAGTCAGCCCCTCATGCGGGAGTTCGCACCGATTCTGGACCGGTTCGCCAATGACTCCTTTACCACCTATTATTCCTCCATATCCACACAAGGGTTAGTGGATCATGGCGTTTTTTCCCGGATATTGAAGGAGTCCGTCCAGGGCATGATGACGGCTGAAGGCTTTCTCAATGCGGTGTTCAGGGGGTATGAGCAATCCTTTCTTCCTGCAGGCTCCAATCCGAGATATTATGCACTCAAGTGCATGACCAAAGGCTTTGACTGGCGGGATCAGGACCTGATCGAAAGGTCCAAGTTTATTTATTTGCTGCGTCCGGCAACGGTCAGGTACGGCTCCCAAAGGAATAAGTTCATCAAAAAGTTTCATTGCGGAGCTGTGGATACTCAGGAAAGATGCCGCAGGCTGTTTTGGGAAATCAAGCTGGCCAAAGAAGTCTATGAGAGATACTCCGCCCACAAAAATTTTCTTTTTGTGGAGTTGGCCGACCTCAAAGCCCAACCAACGGTAGTTATGAAAAATATGGCCGATTTCCTGGAAATCGACTTTACAGACCAGCTGTTGACTCCCACGTTTTTGGGGCAGCCGTTTGAGGGGCATTTTCATGATCCCAAACTGAATAAGGGCGCTATCCTCAACACGGAGTCCAAACATACGTCCCTGACCTCTTACGAAACGCTTTTGGTTCAGCGGTTAGCCACAGGCAGACATAACAAGGCCGCCCTGTTAATGGCGTATTTCAAATCCCTTTTGGTCGAGGCAGGGAAGATCTATGGCAGTGTTTCCTCACTGGACTATTTTCGCTTGGCCAGGATATTTTTTGAGTACTACCAGGATACGGTTCAGTATGAAGAGGCCTGTTTGTCCGGCATGAGCTTTTGTAAATCACGGGAAGCGTTCCCGCACATTGTGCAGTTTGCGTCCGATTTCAACGCTTCCGACATCCCCGCATAAGGCATGAAGAAGATGCCTGGGTGAGGCAATATGGTTTCGATTATTGTAAGAACAAAAAACGAGGAAAAATGGATCGCCTCATGCTTGAAGGCGGTTTTCGCTCAGACCTTCCAGGATTTTGAAGTCATTGTTGTGGATAACAATAGTGAAGACAAGACCGTGGAAAAAGCCCGGGCATTTAACGTGAAAGTAGTGGAAATTGACCACTACCTGCCTGGAAAGGCCATCAATCGCGGCATTCAGGCCAGCAAGGGTGATATCGTTGTAATGCTTTCAGGGCATTGTATCCCAACAAATACTGCGTGGCTGGAAAACCTGGTCAGCCCCTTTGAGGAAGAAAACGTGGCTGGCGTATATGGTCGGCAAGAGCCCATGACCTTTACCACGGATTGGGATAAGCGGGATCTGTTGACCGTGTTCGGCCTGGATAGGAAAGTCCAGAAAAAGGACACCTTTTTTCATAATGCCAACAGCGCCGTCAGAAGGGATTTGTGGGAGCAATTTCCCTTTGATGAATTGGCCACCAATATCGAAGACCGGATCTGGGCCAAGCAGATCATTTCTCAAGGATACTTTTTGGTATACGAACCCAGCGCCAGTGTTTTTCACTGGCACGGCATCCATCAAAACCGTAACCCGGAGCGGTGCCAAAATGTGGTGCGTATTCTTACCTCCCTGGAAAACGGGGATGAACCGGGCCAGAAAGCGGCGACTCTGGACTTGGATAACCTTAATATTGTGGCCCTCATACCGGTCAAAGACAACGTGGCGGATTGCGGCCAAAAATCCCTGATGGAATACACGGTTAAGAGAGCGCTTCAGTCAAAATATATCAATAAAGTGGTGGTTTCGGCGGACAGTGAGGCACTTGCGGCCCAAGCCCGCGAGGCAGGCGCCCAGACTCCCTTTATCCGTCCGGCGGATTTATCCCTGGATCACGTGGATCTGAGCATGGTTCTCCAGTATTCACTCATGCAGTTGGAGGAAACCGGCGAAATCCCGGACATCCTGGTGATATTGGAGATAACCTATCCTTTCCGGCGCAGGAACTTTATCGACAAGATGATAGAAAAACTGGCCAACGAAGGGTTGGACAGCGTCATCCCTGTCCGGGCTGAATACCGCACTTCCTGGCTCAAAGACAACGAGGACACCAAGTCTATTGGCGAGGGGTTCATGCCCCGTACCTTAAAAAAATCCCCCCTGCTTATCAACTTGTTGGGCCTGGGTTGCGTGACCTATCCCCATTTTGTGCGGAACGGCAGAAAGCTGGGGGAAAAGGTCGGCGTGGTGGAAGTCAAGAACGTATATAGTCCCATTGAAGTGCGGGATGAACAATCCATTGCCTTTGCGGCTAAATTCATTGACGAATGGTGGGAGCAAAACCAATAAGGCCTGCTTTGCGGGTGTTTGCCGGTATGGAATTCCGGTGATGGAACAGAAAATATCAATATGATTTTATTTGTTATACGACGCTTTAACGATATCGACCACTTTGCTCCCATTATCTACAAGTTTCAGAAGCAGGGGGAGCATGAGGTCATGGTTTTATGCCAGAATCCGGATTACGACATCAATCAGGATTTGCGCCTTTTATACCTGAAAAACCATTGGAACGCCGATATTCGGTATGTCTATGACGTTCACAAGCCGGGCTTGGCCCGCAAAATGCTCGCCTACGCCATTTGCGGTGGGCATCGCAGCCTGGCTTCTTCCCGGGAAGGCCTGTTAGGCAACGCCCTGCACAAGGCCGAAAAAACCTATGAAAAATACCTCCATGACTACCTGTTCAAGGAACTAACGGTAAAAAAATATTTTGCAGAGAACTGGGCCTGCGAATTGCTGGAAAAAACCAAGACTTCGATGATTGTGTTTGATTTCGCCAAGGAGCGTCAATATGTGACGGGCGCGCTTTTTTCCGCTGCGAAGAAACTGGGCGTCCCCACCATCGCCGTCCCTCCCGGAGCTATGATGTACGCGGACCGGGTGGGGAAAATGACTGATTTCAAAGATTACGAGTTCCCGGATTACGACCATTACCAGATGCAGCACCACCTTCGCCTGGACCTTACCGCCAAAATGGGCGGCCCCCGGGACAAAATGGAGGCCCTGGGCATACCCCGGTTTTGCCGGGAGTGGAAGCCGGTGCTGGATGAGATCATCCCCCGCACCATTTCCCGGGAAAAACGCACGCCGGGAAAAATCAATGTCCTGTATTTTGACCGGCCCATCACCTCGGGCATGGACGAGGAACTCACCGTGGAAACCATCAAGGGGATGGCTAATCTTCCCTTTGTGAATCTCATTATCAAACCCCATACCCGAGCCAACCGCCTGGGGTACAAGCAACTGGCCAGCCATGCCAGGGTGGTCACGGAAATTGATTCCCTGGAATTGATTCGGTGGGCTGACGTTGCTATCGGCACCACGTCCAGCATCCTTATAGATGTGTTTTTGCAGGGGAAAACGCTTGTCTTTCCAAAATATTTTTGCGAATACGACATGCTGGTGGAAGAACATGGGGCTTGTTGGAAAGTGAACAATCCCCGGGAGTTGTTCGACGCCCTGGAACAGGCGGCAAAGAATCCGGGGGCAAAACCCTATTCGGAGGAAAACGTGCAGGAATTGCTTACGCGCCTGGTTTACGCCGGAGATCCCAACCGGGATGTCCTGGCCGAGCACACCCGCTTTATCGCGGAAAAATCGCGGACAGCCGAATAAAAAGGGAAATAACCATGAATTTTTCCGCCATACGATACCGGAGCATCCAAAAGATTTCCAGCCCTGTGCTCACGGCAATGGCCCGCAGGAATCTGGCCCGGGTTGCGGCCCTTTTCATTGGGGCTCATATGCAAACCGAGCAGAAGGCAGCGGCTAATAATCCTGTCAATATTGTATATCTGCCCAAGGCGGGGCATACCGAGGACATTATGGCCTGCTTCCAGGGGCATGAGCGGTATGGCATTCATACGCTGGACCGCAAGCTGGTCAAGGCGGTTTACGCCGCGTTTTTGCCCAAGGAAATGGACGACAACAATTACCGGTCCACAGATCCCAAGATTCAGGCGCAAAAGGAAAAACTCCGGGCTTTTTGGGTAAGGGTGCTGGAGTACCTGCGTCTTTCCATGCGTTTTGACGCCATGTTCACCGGCAATTTTTCCTATGCCTCGGAGCAGGAACTGGCTAGTGCGTGTACCCAGTTAAACATTCCTTTTATTGCCTTGCATAAGGAATGTATGAAAACGCCCGGGTTAAGGCCTTTTTACGTGGAAGTGTATAAAACCCGCAAGGTTCCGTTTCAGGGCAGGGCTATTTGCAACTATAACCTGATGGAATCGGGCATCCAGGCCGAGGCGGGAGTGTTCGACCCGGAAAAAATTCTGGTAGTAGGCATGCCGCGCCTTAGTCGATTGCACTGGCAGAGGGAAAGCCTGGCTCGTTTCGGCGGCCGGGCAGGTCGTCCTACGGTGTTGTTCTTTTCTTTTAATCATAAGGCCGGGCTTCCTGTTTTAGGGCGCAAACTTCCCGGTTCCTACGAAACACTCAAAAACGACCTGGAAAAATTGAATGTTGAAATGGCTTCCAAAGCCTGTCACCATGCCATGGTGCGGTTGGCGCGTGAAAACCCCGAGATCCAGGTGATTATTAAAACCAAGGGAGACCCAAAATCCAAGAGGTTCATGGCAGGCCTGCTTGGCGAAAACCCGGATTTTCCGCACAACCTGGAACTTGTAGAAGGCGGCGACCTTTTAGGACTGTTGAACCGGGCCACTGTGGTGGCAAGTTTTAACTCCACCACCTTGTTCGAGGCCCTGGCATTGAACAAACCGGTGGTGATACCCTGGTTTTATGAGATCCCCGATCCCTCTTTGAAGCCCTATACCCTGGCCATGGACGATGCCGTATCCTACGCAAAATCCGAAGATGAGTTCCTGGAGATGATGAAGGAGAAAGCCTTGAGCCCCGGACATGCGGATTCAGCAGGCGAGTTGCCTGTGGAGGCAAAAAAATTGTTGGAAAAATGGTGCGGCAACCCGGACGGAAAGGCTGGCGATCGGGTACGGGATATCCTGGATTCCTTTTTTTGGGAATCCTCAAAACGGTAAATTTTTTTTAGGATTACTTATGAACATGGATACCAACAAGCCTGTATTAGTTTATTATAGCATCCTCAATTACGCCCCTGAGGCTGAGAAATTGCTGACGGAAAATTTTCGGGTGATTATCCTGGAAACTCCTGACGATCTCAAACCGGTCGTCCTGGAGCGGGCTGAGGTGCTTTTGGCGCCTTTGGGATATTACCTGGGCCGGGAAATCATGGACGCCTGTCCCCATCTCAAAGCCATAGGCTCCAATACCACAGGCCATCCCCACATTGACGTGGACTATGCCCGACAAAAGGGCGTCAAGGTGGTCACCTTGAAGGATCACCAGGATTTTCTGGACACCATCACACCCACGGCGGAACTTACCTGGGGTTTGGTCATCGCCCTGACCCGGAATATTGTCCCGGGTTTTAAGTCGGTCCTGGACGGTAAATGGGCCCGGTGGCCCTTTGGGGGCAAGGCTATGCTTTCCCGAATGAGCCTGGGAGTGGCAGGTCTGGGCAGGTTGGGCAAGCTGGTGGCTTCCTATGGGCTGGCTTTTGGCATGGAGGTCCGGTATTATGATCCCTTTGTGGATAAGGCCGGGGAGGGCGTCATCAGAATGGATTCCCTGGAGGATCTGGTCGCCGTAAGCGATATTGTGACCATCCATATTCCTCATGAACCTGCCACGGAAAACCTGTTTTCGGCCCGGATTTTTGACCTTTTTAAGGACGGCTCGTTCTTCATCAATACCTCCCGGGGGGAACTGGTGGACCATGACGCCCTGTTGGCAGCCCTGGAAAACGGCAAACTGGCAGGCGCCGCCGTGGATGTCCTGGATGGGGAGTTTGATCCTGAATTCACCGGAAAGGTTCCGGACCAGCCCCTGGTGAAATACGCTTCCGCCCACGATAACCTGATTATCACGCCTCATATTGGCGGGTCCACACTGGACGCCTGGAGCCTGACCCAGGAGTATACGGTGCAGAAGATCATTGAAGCCCTGGCCCCCCGGGAGATCGAATAGGGCTTGGATAATTTTTTTTGGAATCAAACCATGAGGATAAAATCTTATGAGTGAAAAATATGAAATCCTGGGCCTTATTCCGGCCCGGGGCGGATCCAAGTCCCTGCATAAGAAGAATATCGCCCTGCTGGGCGGACACCCTCTTCTTAGCTGGGTTGCCCGAGCGGGAAAACAATCAAAAAGTTTGGATAGAATCCTTTGCTCCACTGATGATTCTGATATTGCGGCGGTGTGCCGGGATTACCAGATTGAAGTGGCAGACCGACCTCCCGAGTTGGGCCAGGACGACACCCACATCATTGATGTGATGGTGGACCTTTTGATCTCTCTGAAAGAAAAGGAAGGCTATGTCCCCTTCGCCGTGGCCTTGCTTCAGCCCACTTCTCCGTTTTTGCTTCCCGAGCACATTGACGAATGCTGCGAGTTGCTGCTTGCCAATCCCCAGGCCCATTCAGCCCAGTCAATCAGCCGCTTTCCTTCCATTTTTCATGCATACAACCAGCGGGTGCTGGAGGATGACGGTTCTGTGCGGTTCCGTTTTATGGAAGAGCGTCGGGTCTGTTACAACAAGCAGCGTAAGCCGGATCATTTTATCCTGGGGAATTTTGTGGTCACCACCACCGAAGCCTTGTTGAACGAAAGGGATGTTTTCGCCTTACCCTCCCTTCCCATTGAGATTCCTTATCCCTATGCGCTGGATGTGGATGGTCCAGAGGATTTTGAAACGGCTGATTTTTATATCAAAAATTGCAAAATCCGGCTTCCGTTTCTGGAGCAGCCGCCAAGATAAAAGCGAGTTCCGCCGGAAAAACAGGCGTAAACTGTTTATAGGAAGGTATTTGCCTAATCAGATATAGAGCGGCCTTTGCATAGCGTAGTTTTAGTGTGCTGTTTAGGGCTGCTGGGCTTCATATTTTCTTGATTTGTGTGCTGAAAGGTAAAGGTATGAATTGTATACATATAGGTCTGCCAAAATGCGCCAGCACCTCGTTGCAGCAAAATCTTTTTTCCAAGCATCCGGACATTGAATATTGGGGGATACCCTGGAAAGAGGACAGGATCACTTCATTAATGGCCTGTCTGCACCAGCATGATTCCCTGGATTTTGAAAGGGTGGACAAGCATGTGGAATTGTCACCAGATAAACCCAATGTCATTTCCTATGAGCGCTTCAGCAGCGACTTCAACCCTGACAGGAAGGAAACTGCCAAAAGACTCAAAGAGGTTTTTGGGGATTCCGAGGTGCTCTTGGTCATTAGGAATCAAGTTGACCAGATGGAGTCCTTATATAAACAGTATTTGCGGGGGGTGCCTAAAGCACGCGCCTGGTGCACTTTTAACGAATACCTTGAAGCCTGTTACTGCCGGTATTTTTGGGAAGACCCCCTAATGCGTTCCCGGTATCAGGAGAATTTTTCTCATGTGACCACCATGAACCGCCTATCCATGCTCAGAAGTAATGACCTGGTCAATCTTTACTCCAGTTATTTTGGCAAGGAGCATGTACATATTTTGGTTTTTGAAGAGCTTAAGGTGAATCGCCAGGCCTTTATGGAAAAACTATGTAGGATTATTCCCATGGATCTGGACAAGGCGCTAACCCTCATAAACCTACCTCAAAAACAGGTGGCCATGGACACGGCCGCTTACCTGACCAAGGGGCCGTGGGGCAAGGTGGCGCGCTTAGTGCCCGGCCCGGTTAAGAAGATTCTCAGAAAGACCAATAGAAATTTCAACAATAAGATGCATGTGGAGTGGCCCGGAGGTTGGCGGACCAAAGTGGCGGACTTGTTCAGGGATACCAACCAAGAGCTTGTCCGTGAATATGGCCTGCCGCTTAAGGATTATGGCTACCCGCTTTAAGGAATAGAAAAACAGGAAGAGAGCACAACAGGGGTATTTTATGAAAGAAGCAGACAAAAACAGTTCAAGCACCTACGATTTTGTCCAGCAAACCGGGCGGGATAAATACTTTGCAGCCAGGGATCGGGAGATTGCCCTGCTCTCGGACGGCAGGGACGGCATCAGGCCGGAGGTGGCGGAACCGGTTGAAAGATGCCCGGTATGCGGCCACGAAAAGGCCGAGCTGCTATTCAAGAAGCAGGGTTTTGAATTTAAAAGATGCGCCAATACCAAAGAATGCGGCCATGTTTTTGGAGATCCCCAGGTCGACGAAGGCGCTCTTATGGATTGCTACCGGGGCGAGGGGGATGATGCCTCCTGCGAGGAACTTTCAGCCAATGATTTGTGGATTGAGGTTTTGCTCTCTCAGGCTAATACCGCCTATGACAAAGGCAAGTACCAGCGTGGTATTGAAGCCATGCAGGCTGCTCTGGGTACGGACAAGCCTGGCAGGGTCCTGGATATAGGTTGTTCCATCGGCCATTTTTTGGCCCTGGCCCGGGACGCCGGATGGGAAACAGTCGGTCTGGAACTTAGTGAAAAGGCTGTGGCCTACGCCACTGGCGAATTGGGCCTGGATGTGCGTCCTCAACTGTTGGATGAGGCGGGTTTTCCCCCCGAGTCCTTTGACGTGGTTACCCTGTGGGGCGTCATTGAACATTTAAAACGGCCCGTGGAGACCCTCCGGCAGATAACCGAGGTGTTAAAGCCAGGGGGCGTTTTGCTGACCTTTTGCCCTAACGGGGCCAGCATGGTTTGTCGTGTGCTGAGGGAAAAGGCCGCCACCTTTGACGGCCGGAACCACCCTTCCTATTTCACTTCTCAAAGCATCTGTTTCGCCATGAAACAAGCCGGCCTGGAAAATCTATCTGTTTCTTTTCATCAGCCAGACCTGGACGCCGTTTTGAATTATCTGGAGGGAAAGGACCCCTACTTGCGGGACAGGCAGGACAAAGGCCCCTTGCACCAGCTTTTTTCAGGAATCATGAAGCAGAAGGCCGAGGATTTTATTCGGGAAAACGGCTATGGCTATAAGATGATGACTCTCAACAAGAAACCCCTGTAAGAGGTTGCCATGGCTTTTGAATTTGCCAATACATTTGAAATTGACGGGCGCGCTGTGGGCGCTGGTTGTCCTGTGTATATCATTGCTGAGGCTGGAGTGGCTCATTTTGGCAGCATGGATAAAGCCAGGGCCTTGGTGGATTTGGCTGTAAAGGCCAGAGCCGATGCCATCAAATTTCAGGTGTTCCAGGCCCGAAAACTTATTAGCAAAGAATCGGCGGATTGGATCGACCGTCTGTCATCCCGGGAATTGCCTTACGAGTCTTTCAGGGAGATTTCGGATTATTGTCGGGAAAAAGGCATTACCTTTTTCGCCACGGCCCACGACGAGCCCAGCCTGGAGTTTTTGGGCGCCTTAAATGTGCCGGTATATAAAGTCGGCTCCGGCGAGGTGGAGAACTGGCCTTTTATCAAAAAGGTGGCTCAAATGGGCAAGCCAGTTATCCTTTCCACTGGCATGTACACTGCGGGTCAGGTTCAGGAGGCGGTGAAGATTTTTGTGAGGGCGGGCAATCCCCAACTGGCTGTGCTCCATTGTGTCACGGCCTATCCTACCGCTCCGCATCTGATCAATTTGCGGGCCATCAAGGCCCTAACCAACATGGGTGTGGTGGCTGGGTATTCGGACCATACCATGGGGTACCACATCCCCCTGGCTGCCGTTGCCATGGGGGCTTCCATCGTTGAAAAGCACATTACTCTGGATTACGATGTGCCCAATGCTCAGGACTGGAAAGTCTCTTGCGGACCCGAGGACCTCCATCTGTTTGTGGAGCAGATTCGTGAGGTGGAGGAAAGCCTGGGTTCCGAAACCAAAGCCCCCAATGAGGCGGAAAAGCAAAGCCTTGCCTGGGCCAGGAAGAGTTTGGTGGCTGCCTGCGCCATCCATGCGGGTGAGTGTATTACAGAGGCCATGCTTGTATCCAAGAGGCCTGGAACCGGAATTTCCCCTGCGGAGTTGGAGAAGGTTCTGGGCAGGGAGGCGGCATCTGACATTCAGGAAGACACCCTGATTACATGGGAGCAATTACGTTGAAAATTAAATTATGCCTGGTTATCACCACGCGGGGCAATTACGCCAAGGTCAAGTCCATCATACAGGCCGCCCAAAACGATCCTGATGTGGAATTGCAGATTATCGTGGGGGGCGGAGCCATCCTGGCCAAATATGGAAACATCGCTGATTCCCTCATAAATCTGGGCGTCAAGGTGGACCGCCGCATTCATTTTCTGGTGGAAGGGGAAACTCCCGTCACCATGGCTAAAAGCGCCGGGCTGGCTGTGAGCGAATTCACCACTGCTTTTGAGAATCTCAACCCGGACATTGTGATGGTTATCGCTGACCGGTTTGAATGCCTGTCCATTGCCATGACGGCTTCGTATATGAACATCCCCGTGGCCCACATGGAAGGGGGCGAGGTCTCCGGCTCCATTGACGAGAGCATTCGCCACGCCATCACCAAGCTGGCCCATGTGCATTTTCCAGCCACCCAGGAAGCGGCGGATCGTATTGTCAGAATGGGAGAAGCTCCGGAAACGGTTTTTCCTGTGGGCGCCAGCAGCCTGGATGTGATCGCCAGCCTGGACCTGGATAACCTGAAACCGGTTGTGGACCTGCAGGAATCCGCTGGCGTGGGAACCAAGGTGGATATTAGTCAGCCCTATCTGGTGGTCATTCAGCATCCCGTGACCACCGAGTATTCCAAAAATCTGGAGCACGTCAATCAGACCCTCAGCGCCATATCTGAACTGGGAATGGGCGCCATTTGGATTTGGCCCAACATGGATGCGGGATCGGACGGAATTTCCAAGGGGATCAGAATATTCAGGGAGAAAAATTCCAGCGCGGCCATTCATTTTTTCAAAAGCCTGCCCATTGAGCTCTATGCGCCATTACTAAAGAATGCCCAGGTAATTGTGGGGAATTCCTCCAGTGGAATCCGCGAGGCGGCTTTTATGGGAACCCCCTGCGTGAACATCGGGTCCCGACAGTCCGGAAGGGACCGGAGCAATAACATTCTGGACGTCGGTTATGACAAGAATGCCATCAAGGACGCCATAAAGGCGCAATTGGCCCATGGCCGGTACGAGCCTAACCATATGTGGGGCGACGGCAAGGCAGGGGGAAAGATGCTGGCTATCCTGAAAGATTATGATTTTACCATCCAAAAACGGATTACATATTAGGAGCTTTGCCTTTTCATGGAAGACCAGCCTTTTCTCTTTATACCCATTGAAACCAAAGTCCGGGAACTTCATGCAAAAATCCTGCTTGCTTGCCATGCGGCCCAGGCCGGTTTTTCCGTAGTGATGGGCATGCAGTCCGAATTACTGAGGCGGATGAAATACCTTCCCAAGGGGATCTATGTCGAAAAAGGGATATCACCCCTCAAAATTCCTGGAACCCGTTTGCTAAAAGGCCTGGGTAACAAGGTGGTGGCATGGTGCGAAGAGGGACTTGTCATCGTGGATCAGGAAACCTACGCCCGGGATCGGGTGTCCGCGGAAGTATTCACCATGTTGGATGCCTTTTATGCCTGGGGCCAAGTGCAGGCTGGGGCCATCGCCCAAAAAATGGGGCCGGAAAGCCGGAAGATCGTCATTGCCGGTAATCCCCGGTTTGATCTGTTGAGAGCGCCTTTTCGGGCCATTTTTGACGAGGAAGCTCGGGCGATTCGCTCCCGACATGGGGATTTTTTGCTGATAAACACCAATTTCGGCCTGTACAATAATTTTTTCGGGCGGGATTATTTTATCGAAAATCTTATGCGCCGCCATGGCCGCATACAAAACCCTGAGCATGAAGCCTTCCTCCAAAACTGGGTGGACCATGTGGGGAAGGTGTTTGACGCCTTCCAAGAGTTGCTGCCTGTTCTCAGCCAATATTTTCCTGATCGAAAAATTGTATTGAGACCCCACCCATCGGAAGATCATGATGTCTGGAAAAAGGCGGTCCAGGGCCTGGACAATGTGGAAGTTATCCACCAGGGCAATGTGATTCCCTGGATACTGGCTTCGGAAGTTCTGGTACACAACTCCTGCACCACAGGGGTGGAAGCCTATGTTTTGGGAAAGCCAGTGGTGGCTTACCGGCCAGTACTCTCATCCCTGTATGAATTTGAATTGCCCAGGGCTGTGAGTATCCCGGCTTTCACCGCAGAAGAAACGATTCGGGCTATACAGGATATTTTGCAAAACAAATCCTTGCCCACGCCAGAGGCCGCTGTCGGCAAGGATTACGCCGTGAATATTGACGGGCCTTTTTCCTGTGAAATTATCGTGGACTCATTGAGATCCATTGCACAAAAGGCCAGCCGGGAACATCCCGGCGTGGTGAAGACCGCCCAGGCCCGTTTGGCGTGGCGAATCAAGGACGGATGGTATGATGCCAAGGTTCTGGCCAACGGGCTAATACGCCGCAAACAGGCATACGCACAATATGAAAAACAAAAAACGGGCGTCATTGAGCTGAGGGAGGTGGAGGTTGCCATCCGCGCCTTTGCAAAGGTTTCGGGGTCTTTTTCCGAAATCCATGCGAAACTGCTTCCGGGAACCCAAATGTGCTTTACCATTGCCAAAGCATAGGGGTTTTTCGTACTTGCAATCATAAGGAGCGCACCAAAAATGGATACTCAAAAGGACATGCGCCTTTTCTTGGATACCATGGTCAAGCAAGGTTTATCTTCGAGCCCCAAAAGGCTCCATTATAAAATGAGCAGGCTTTTTAGCACGATTGATTTTAATGATAAACGTGTTTTGGATATCGGAGGAGGCTCGGGGCTGTATAGCTTTTATGCCGCCTGTCAGGGCGCCGGACAAGTGGTGTGCATTGAACCGGAAGCAGATGGAAGCACTGTTGGTGTGACTGAAAGATTTCATACTTTGCGCACTTTACTGAACCTGGAAAACATCGTCCACAGGCCCGTGACCCTCCAGGATTTTGAAACACAGGGTGAAACCTTTGATGTCATCATCCTGTATGATTCAATCAATCACCTAAATGAAGATGCCTGCATCCGTTTGTTGGAAGATAGACCATCATGGACCATCTACAAAGACCTGTGCGCCAAGATTTTCGCCCTGGCAAGCCCCGGAGCCGCCATCATGGTGTGTGACTGCTCACGGCACAATTTTTTCGGGAAATTGAAAATCCGCAATCCCTTTGTGCCCACCATTGAATGGCACAAACACCAAACCCCCCGGGTTTGGATCAAACTCTTGACAGAGGCCGGGTTCCGACAGCCAAGAGTGAAATGGCTGTCTTTGAACACCTTGGGATCTTTGGGAGATAAGTTGTTGGGCAATCCCCTGATGGCCTATTTTATGACAAGCCATTTTCAATTACTCATGAAGGCTTCGTAAAGGCCGGATAGAAGAATCAATGACAGATAATTCCAACAAAGTGCGGGTGCTTCTTTTATCAGGCGCCCTGGACCCGGGCGGCACGGAACGCCAGTTGGTCACCCTGGCCAAGGCGTTGGACAAGAGTATCTTTGACGTTAGCGTATGTCTTTTTTACGATCGAGGCGCCCTGCGGAAAGACCTGGAAAACACGCCGGGCGTGGAACTTTTCAGCCTGAATAAAAAGGGCCGCTGGGATGTGTTTTCATCAGGCGCCCACTTGGTCCGGGAGTTACGGCGAAGACGTCCCCATGTGGTGTATTCTTTTCTGCCAGGCCCTAATATTTATGCGATCCCCTGCGCCAAACTTGCGGGCAACGTAAAGATCGCCTGGGGTATAAGGGCTTCGGATAAGGACCTGAAAGGGGCGGGATGGTTTGCCAGACTGTTTTATTTTCTGGAACGGTCCCTGGCCCGATTTCCTGACGTGATTGTTTCCAATTCCCATGCCGGGGCTGCCGACATTATCGCCCGAGGATTTCCCCGGGATAGGGTAACGGTCATCCCCAACGGCATAGACACCCATCGTTTTACGAAGAACGTGCAGAAGGGCAGGGTGCTCAGGGAAAAATGGGGCATACCCTCGGACTGCACCCTCATCGGGATTGTGGCCTCCCTCCGGCCCATGAAAGGGCATAGAGTTTTTCTTAAGGCCGCCAAAATAATTGCGGTCCAGAACAATGCCGTACGGTTTGTGTGCGTAGGGCCCAAGCCCGGTCCATCCAGGCAGGAACTTGAAGACCTTGCCTCACAACTGGGGATTGGCGAAAAGGTTATTTGGGCAGGTTCCCATTCGGATATGGGACCTGTGTATGGCGCCTTGGACATCCTGTGTTCCGCCTCGGTGGAGCATGAAGGTTTTTCCAATTCCATTGGCGAGGCCATGAGCTGCTCCGTGCCCTGCGTGGTGACGGACGTGGGTGATTCCGCCCGGATTGTGGGGGATTGCGGCCGAGTGGTTCCTCCGGGGGATCATGAAAAATTAGCCTTTGCCATACAGAATATCATGAAGCGCATTGCAATTGATCCTGATTTGTGCCAAAAAAGTAGGTTAAGAATTCAAGAAAATTTTGATACAGCCTTGCTGGCGGAGCGAACCTCCCGGATTGTCCATAAAATCCTGGGTTGGACAGATGGCCGGTAAGAAAGGGTATTATTGAATGGAGTCATTCCTAAAAGGAAAAAGGGTGCTGGTCACCGGGGCCTGCGGTACGGTAGGTTCGGAGTTGGTGCGCCAACTCTTGGAAGAGCACCGGGTGGAGGAACTGATCGGCCTGGACAATAATGAAAGCGAGCTTTTTTTTCTGGAGCAGCGCTTTGAAAAGTCCGCCAACGGCCGGTTCTTTTTGGCGGATGTCCGGGATGAAAACAAGCTAGCCCGCAAGATGCGGGGCATCCAGGTTGTTTTTCATGCCGCGGCCTTCAAGCATGTGATCCTGTGCGAAAAATCCCCCTTTGAAGCGGTCCGCACCAACATTATGGGGGTGCAGAATATCATTACCGCTGCCGCTGATAATAGAGTGGAGCGGGTCATTTTCACCAGTTCGGACAAGGCGGTTAACCCCACCAATGTCATGGGCACTTCCAAGCTCATGGGTGAACGCCTGATGACCGCTGCGGACAGCAATTCGCGGGATGGCGGTCCTCTTTACGCCTCCACGCGGTTTGGCAATGTCCTGGGCTCCCGGGGATCGGTGATTCCCATTTTCCGGGAACAAATCCGCAAGGGAGGGCCGGTTACCTTGACAGACCCGGGCATGACACGGTTTATCATGAGTCTGCCCCAGGCGGTGCAACTGGTGATCGACTCGGCCTCCCTGGCATGCGGGGGAGAGGTTTTTGTCACCAAAATGCCTTCCATAAAAATCAGCGATCTTGCCCGGGTGATGATTGCTGAACTGGCCCCTGTTTTTGGGCATGATCCCCAATCCATTGAGATTGTGAACATAGGCATCAAGCCCGGAGAAAAGATGTATGAAGAACTCATGAGCCACGAGGAAACCCGTAGGGTTTGGGAATTGCCCCAATATTTTGCGGTGCTTCCGGCTTTTACCTCCCTGTACAGGGAAGTGGCCTACACATACCCCACGGTGGTAAGCAGGCAGGTGGATAACCCTTATAATTCGGGTATCGAAGAGAATATGGACCGGGAGACCCTGTCCAAGCTGCTTTCGGATAACAGCCTTCTGTTCCAGGGGGGGGAAGACAAACAACATCCAAGCCAAAGATATTTTCCCTGAATCAGGGCATCCTGAAAGGGATTATTGGGAATATGGAGTCAAGAATGCGTGTATTGATTTTAGGAGGCGACGGGTACTTGGGGTGGCCAACGGCCATGCAACTTTCCGCCTTGGGCCATGATGTGACCGTGGTGGACAACTACCTGCGCCGGACAATCTGTCAGGAGATGGACGTCAGGCCTCTGTTTGAAGTGCCAGGGCTTCACGAGCGCGTCCAGATCTGGAAGGAAACCTCGGGCAATGAGATTTCCGTGTATATCGGTGACCTGATGGACTGGAGCTTTGTGGCCGAGGTCTTTTCGAAAACCAGGCCCGAAGCGGTTATTCATTATGCGGAACAGCCTTCCGCTCCCTATTCCATGGCCAACCGGCGGGCCGCCACCCTGACCCTGAAAAATAATTTGGAGGCCACGGCTAACACCATTTTTGCGGTGCGGGAATTTGCCAGGGACGCCCATGTGATCAAGATTGGCACCATGGGCGAGTATGGCACCCCCAATATTGATATTGAGGAAGGATGGCTGGACATCACCCACAAGGGGCGCTCCCAGAAATTCCTGTATCCCCGCCAGGCTGGCAGCCTGTACCATACCACCAAGGTCATGGATACGGACCTGCTGTGGTTTTATGTGCGCATGTGGGGCCTCAAGGTGACCGATCTCATGCAGGGGCCGGTTTACGGGCTAATTACGGACGAGAGCCAGGATGACGAGCGTCTGTTTCCATTCTTCAATTATGACGAGTTGTTTGGTACGGTCCTCAATCGTTTTATTGTCCAGGCCGTGGCGGGGTATCCCCTGACCGTATACGGCTCGGGAGGGCAGACCCGGGGATACCTGAACATCAAGGATACCCTCAATTGCGTGCGGCTTTCCCTGGAAAATCCCCCGGAAAAACCGGACCTGCGCATATTCAACCAGTTCACAGAAACCTTTAGTGTGAACCAATTGGCGGAAAAGGTCCAGCGGGTTGGCAAAGCCATGGGACTGGATGTGGAAATCAAGTCCGTACCAAATCCCCGTAAGGAAGCGGAGGAGCATTATTATAATCCAGCCCATACCGGGCTTTTGGATCTGGGGCTGGAGCCCAACTTTTTAACAGATGATGTTATGGCAAAAATGATGGAAGTCGTCATGAAGCATAAAGGCAGCATATACCGGGATTCCATATTTCGCGGAGTCAAATGGGATTAATCTCAGCGTCTTGGAATTGCAAATCTTCTTGACAAGATGATTTTTCAACGGTATCGTTGATCAATCGCTGGACAAATACCTGATAATTTTTGATAAACCAAAAGTATTCCGTTAACGGGAGCACCTTGCCAATGGCACTAACCAAAGCTCAGATCGTGGAGGAAATCCACAACCAATTAGGTCTTCCTGCAAAGCAATGCGCCACCATGGTAGAGGACCTGCTCGATATCATCAAATCTTCCCTGGAGGATGGTGATGATGTCCTGATTTCCGGTTTCGGAAAATTTCGGGTTCGGGACAAAAAGCAGCGCCGCGGGAGAAACCCCGCCACGGGAGACAGCATTGTCCTCGATCAAAGGCGGGTGGTGACTTTCACCTGTTCCGGGGTCCTGAGGGATCGCATCAATACCAACGAAAAGGGATAGTCATCCCCGGGCCGGGCCTGCAACATGTGGTCTCCGCTTGATTTCTGTAAGTACTATGAACCTGCCCAAGAGAGTTTTGGTTACCGGGGGAGCCGGTTTTCTGGGGTCCCACTTGTGTGAACGATTGCTGGGGGCCTCCTGCGAAGTCCTGTGTGTAGACAACTTCTATACAGGGACTCGTCAGAATGTCCTTCATCTTATGGACAATCCCCGTTTTGAACTCCTTCGCCACGACATTACCTTTCCCTTGTATGTGCAGGTGGATGAAATCTATAACCTGGCCTGTCCGGCCTCGCCCGTCCATTATCAGAATGATCCGGTCATGACCACCCGGGTCAATGTGCATGGGGCCATCAATATGCTGGGTCTTGCCAAACGGGTTTCCGCCAGGATTTTTCAGGCTTCCACCAGCGAGGTCTACGGAGATCCGGAAATCCATCCACAGCCCGAGTCCTATTGGGGCCATGTGAATTGCGTGGGGCCCCGTTCCTGCTATGACGAGGGAAAACGCTGCGCCGAGACCCTGTTTTTTGATTATTATCGGGAACACGGTCTGAAAATCAAGGTGGCCCGCATTTTCAACACTTACGGCCCCAACATGCATCCAGAGGATGGCAGGGTGGTTTCCAACTTCATTATCCAGGCTCTCAGGAATGAGCCCATCACCGTGTACGGAGATGGCTCGCAAACCCGTTCCTTTTGCTATGCGGACGACCTGGTGGAAGGCTTTATCCGCCTCATGAATTCCCCGGATGATATCACAGGTCCCATGAACCTGGGAAATCCTGACGAGTTCACCATTCTGGAATTGGCTGAAAAGGTGGTGGCTCTTACCGGCTCTTCTTCAGAAATCAGGTTTTTTGACTTGCCGACCGATGATCCCAAACAAAGAAAGCCGGATATCACTCAAGCCAAACAGGTTCTTGGATGGGAGCCTAAAATCCGTCTGGAACAGGGTTTGGTTAAGACTATTGCCTATTTTGACAACCTGCTTTCAACCTTTTGATTTTTTTTGATATAGTAAGGCAAATAAAAAAAGCCGGTCCTCAATAAAAGGGGACCGGCTTTTGTGCTTTTATGTTGCGTCAGGCAGGGCTACCCCTGATGGATATTTTTCTTTTTGCTGACTATGGCAAGCCCTCCTGCCAGCATTGCCAGGAGTAAGGCAACCAATAATCCGCCTTTACCCTTTTTATTGTCAGTGGCCAGGGCGTTTACAAAGCAACCCCATAATTCATATCTGTCAAAGGTGGCCCATTTATAGCTTCCGGTTCCCTGGTAGGATGTGCCGGATGACATGCCCACACCATAATAGGAAAAACTTTTAGCTCTGAAGGTAACCCACCCTGTCTCTCCGTCGCCCAGGTAGTCAATGGCCAGGATGTCGGAAAGGGGAATGTCATCGCCATATTGCGAGCCCAGGTCTTTTGAGTCTGAGCCTCTGCGCACATAGTAAATTCCTGACTCAAAATCATTGATGCTCACGGTAAGCAGATCAAAGGGGATGGTCATGATAGCCCCGTAATCATTCACCAAGGTGTTATTGTACACCCCAAGGTGGTTCTTTTCCGTATACACATTGGTGAACAGCATTCTTTGGGAGCCCCCGGCATAGGTTACATAATCCTCGTGATATTCTGTATCTTCCGGGTTTATGGGTGATTCTTCGGACTCCATGGAAAATTTCACTGTGGTGGTATCCGTCATCACGGCCGTGTTGCTCAGGACGGAAGTATCAATGAATCCTGGACGGAAGTCCGCGTAAACCCGCAGATCTTTGTGGGAGTTGCGGATTTCAAAGGCCACACCGCCCAGCGCACAGGGGGCTGGCAGCTCTTCGGCAGGGGCGCCCTGGGTTTGGGGCACGGGGTCCAATGAGCCGGTTATGGATCTTTCTATGGGGTCCGCCAACGAATTAACATCCGAAACAACGAGGGGAATTTTCTTCATATCCAGGTCCATGGAAAAGGGAATCTGAAAGCCCGTGGCCGGATTATCCGTAATGCGGAAAATTTTTGTGCATGAGTATCCATTGGCATAGGCGATAAGGGCATAACTGCCGCCAGGAAGAATCTCTTCCGTCCCAATGTCCAGGCGATAGGCCTGGGTGGTCAGGGTGTTGGCGTACACCACCTTGGTTTCCGCCAGGACCTCTGCAGGGGCTTGGTTGTAATCCATCAGAGTGATAGTTACGATTTCCCCATCAGCCAGTTTGTCGGTTCCAGAAATAGGTGGAGTATAGTCCACATTGCCGTTGATATAGTTCTGGGGATCGGAAGCCTGAAGGCTAACAGCCCCTCCATCGTTGTCGAACTGGGCCGAGGTAAATAACCTGGATACATAACCGTCCTTGTTCGCCTGGAAATAATACCTTTGATTACGGGGCAGGTTAAGGGAGAATTTTCCGTCCGTGAGAGTCGGGGAGGTTTTCGTTTGATACTGGGTTGGCGCCAGGAGCAGAACTTCAACCCCCTCCAGGGGATTTTTGTTTTCGTCTACAATCACTCCGGATATGTCGGTCTGAAGGCGGATGGTGATAGGTCCCAGCCACACGTCATAGATGTTGGCTTCGTATGTGTCTACGCTGTAATTCAGTTTTTCGCTGGCCACGCCGCGGATCCAGAAGGTGTTTTCCGAGCTGGGATTGGTCGGGGGATGGTAGGTGACGACTAAAACCCCGGATATGGGGGCGTTTCCGTTATCCAGGGTAATATATCCGTATTCCGAGCGAAGCCCGGTAAAGTTCGTGGAGGATTCTGTATTCTCCTCCATGATTTTAAAGGAATAAACCATGGTAACGGGAAAGCCGTCGTCATCACGGATAAAGTCCCCGGTCTCAGGATCTATGGGGTGGGTGGGTGCTCCCGTCAACGTATAGGTGACAGGCGCGGAATCTTCCGGGATGAAAAACTGGTCTCCATCCAGCCATGCGAATTCATAGATCTCCACATTGTCGCGGGCTTCCGCTTCCTCCAGGGCCGTACCGGTCAGGGATGGATCAATGACCCTTTTCAGACCGTCAGAGGCCCAAATCGTATGAATGCCCGCAAATTCCCCTGTGGAAGGAGCAATGAATTGATAGGGGGTCGCAGCCGGCACGGCTTCAGCCCTCAAAGCCGTTTCTTCATTCAAATCCGGCCCGATGACTGTCCATGTGTAGGGGGCGAGCCCGCCTGACGCGGTCATGGTTTCCGTCAGGCCCGGGTAATAAATGAGTTCTATGTCAATTATATCTTTAATGGTCACATGGCCGTAAACATTAATCGTTCCCTGGGCCGGAGCGCCAATGCCGCTGGCGGGAGTCCACTCTATAGTGTATTGGAACGGAGATATGGAAACACTTTTGGGCAGGCGCCAATACACTGTTGTGGCGGCCTCGTCGGTGCCCAGCTCCACCGTACCCGCCGCGTCTGAATAAATGGCGGTGATATTCTCAGCCACCCATGTTCCTGGATCGCTGGCAACAATTTCAACCAGTTGTCCTACCCGTGCTTTGTCCGGGCAGGATACGATGCCGCCCCATGCCGGGCCGGAAAATATGACCATACACAAGGCCAGCAAAAACAAAACGCCAGTGAGTCCCGTCTTTCTTTTCATGAGCACTCTTCTTTTTTTTTCAGGTTGATTAGTATGCAGAAACGCGGCAACCACCCTGTGCGCCGCTTACGCTCGGACCAAGGTCAAGGCCGTGAAAACCAAAGGTGAGCGTTTTTGAAATATTTTCAATTTTATATGATAGATGCCTTTGATACGCAAGACTTTTTTGTAAATTTCGGCAATCGCCAAAAAGGTTGTACAGTGAATAGGGGGGATGGTATTATTTATTTTCAGGCCCGTCCCCATCAGGAACAAGGAGAGTCCGTTGGAAATTATAACAACTCATAATTCTTCAGATTTCGATGCATTAGCCTCCCTGGTCGCCGCCGGGATTGTTTATCCGGGGGCTCTTTTGGTGCTGCCCACCAGGGTCAATCCCAACATTCAGGCGTTCCTGTCTATCCATAAGGATCTTTTCGAGATCCAAAGTCACAAGGATGTGGACGCCGAGGCCGTAACCCGGCTGGTGGTAGTGGACACCAATCAATGGAAGCGGATTGAACGGTTGGCGTCCCTGGCTACCAGGAAAAATTTGGACATCCATGTGTGGGATCATCATGCTGTTCCAACGGATATGCCCGCTTCCAAGGTGGTCCAGGAAATGGTGGGGGCATGCACCACTTTGCTTGTTGAGGAGATTCAAAGGCAGCAACTGGAGATCTCACCTATACAGGCGACCTTGTTCCTGGCTGGCATTTATGAAGATACAGGCAACCTCGCCTTTCCGTCCACCACAGCCCGTGACGCCATGGCAGTGGCTTATCTGTTGTCGCACCAAGCGGACCTGAACGTGCTGGAGAATTTTTTGCGGCCCGCGTACGGGGTCAAACAAAAGGATGTGCTTTTCGAAATGCTGCAAAAGGCCGAACGCATTAAGGTGGGCGGCCACAGGGTTAGTATTTGCGAAATGGAAATTACCGGCCATACCCACGGCCTTTCCCTGGTTGTCCATATGTACAGGGATATTTTGAATGTGGATGCCGCCTTTGGCATTTTTAACGATGGGGAAAAAGGCCGTTGCATAGTCATTGCCAGGAGCGGTGTGGATAGCCTGGACGTGGGTCAGATCATGCGCATCATGGGCGGCGGCGGGCACCCTGCGGCGGCTTCGGCCATGCTGCGGGACGTCAACCCCGTAGGAGTGCGGGAATGGATTCTGGAACTCATCCGGGAGAACGAACGGTCTTCCATTCTCATTGGCGACCTGATGTCTTTTCCCGTGGAAACCATTGACGTCAAAACCAACATGAAAGAAGTAGCTGAAATCCTCAAGCAAAAAGGCATCTCGGGCATGCCTGTCACCGAGGGCAGCAAACTGGTGGGCGTGATTTCCAGAAGGGATGTGAACAAAATCAAGAAGGAGTCCCAATGGCGGGCCCCGGCCAAGGCCTTTATGTCCACAGACATGATCTCGGCGCCCCCCAACATGAGCGTGCCCAAGGCCGCCAGAATCATGGTCAAACATGATATCGGCAGGCTGCCCGTGGTGGACAATGGGGACCTGATCGGGATATTCACCCGATCCGACGCCATGCTTTACTATTATGACCTATTGCCGGAGTAGTTATCCGGAACCCTGTTTATTACCTAAAAAGGAGACGATAGTGCAAAAAGTCAGCGATATCATGACCACCAAGGTTTTTTCCCTCACACCGGACACGGACATCTCGGAAGCCGCCAAACTGTTGTTGGAAAAACGGATCAACGGCGCGCCTGTAGTGGATAAAAACGGCAAGGTGGTGGGAATATTGTGCCAAAGCGATCTTATCGCCCAGCAAAAGCGATTTCCCGTTCCTTCCGTTTTCACGCTCCTGGACGGAGTTTTCTCTTTGGGGTCTTCAAAAGCTCTGGAAAAGGAAGTGGAAAAAATGGCCGCCTTCAAAGTCTCCCAGGCCATGACCGAAGATCCGGTGACGGTGACGCCTGACACCCTTTTGGACGAAGTGGCCAGCCTCATGGTGGACAAAAAGCTGCACACCCTGCCTGTGGTGGAAAGCGGCAAGCTGGTGGGCATTGTGGGCAAAGAAGACGTCCTGCGTACGCTCATGCCATAAATGAGTTGGATTCCAAAAGAAAGTGCAATAGGGATTCGTAAACCCTTCCATAGGTTTTGGCGAGTGTATCGAAAACATGATCAGGCATTTGCTGTTTGCTTTGCCTGGGGATTGGCATTTGTGTATTTATTCGGCCTGCTCTTTTTCTGCTTTTGGGATCGGAACAAAGGGAGGGGACAGCCGATAGTGGGGACTGCGGAAATTCCATATAGTCTCCTCAGGAACTTCTTGAGAGAGTAGCCTTATTTATGGGGAAGCATGAAGAACAAAAGTCTGGGAGCGCTTTTTCTCATAACGGCTGTGGTCGGGATGGTTGCCTTATTCGGCGGGTATTTTACCGGACCGAACGTTTCGCCAATGTATCAAGAAATCCAAAAACCCTCCTGGGCGCCTCCAGGTTGGCTTTTCGGGCCGGTCTGGACCCTCCTGTATATTTTGATAGCATTCGCGGGTTGGAGGGTGTGGCTGGCAAAATCTTCTCAAAGCATCCGAATGCCTATGGTGCTCTATATCTTACAGCTTGTTCTTAACGGCCTATGGACTTTGATATACTTTGAACTCCAGATGCCCTGGCTGGCCTTTTGTGAGATCACGGCCCTTTTTTTCCTGATTTTAGCCTGCATGAAAACTTTTTGGAGCTTGTCCCGCTCCGCTTCTTTGAGTATGGCGCCCTATGCTTTGTGGGTGGGGTTTGCCATGATACTCAATTTCAGCATTGCGAGAATGAATCCATAATAACTCCGGAAAAGACGCAAAACAATTGGCTTTTGTTCATTTCAAGTCCGTTCGGAATACCGTTGGAAACTTTGAGATTGGCAAAGGAATTTTTTGAAACCATCGCATAACACTCAGACGCAATCGGCCAGGAGCGTGTAAATGGAAGACATGAAAATTTATTTTGGGCAAAATGAGGGGGTTGGAGTTCTTTCCACCTCCAATCAAAGTGGTGAGGTTAACGGGGCGATTTTTTCCCGGCCGCACTGCATGGAGGACGGCACGATCGCCTTCATTATGCCGGAGAGGCTTTCCTATGCCAATTTGTCGGATAATCCCCATGCCCATTACCTGTTTTTGCAGGAAGGACCGGGATATAAAGGGAAAAGATTGTCTTTGACAAAAGTTGCGGAGGAGAAGGATACGGAAAGGCTCTTTGAACTCAGAAAACGGGAAGGGGGAAAAGACCCGGAGAATCCCAGGCACTTGGTTTTTTTCCGGATTGAGAAGGAACTTCCTTTACTGGGCGTGAAATAGCGGGGCCATTTTCCAATCATGCATATCATCACGAGTAAAAAAAGGCCCCGTGTCTTGATCGTCGGAGCAAATTTCGGGGGCTTGTCCGCCGCGAAAGCGCTACCAAAGGGTTTTCAAGTAACTGTTCTGGATCCATGGCCGTATTTTGAATTTTTACCCAACATCCACGAACTGGTCAGCCAGATTAAAAAACCCGGACAGATCAGGATTTCCAGACGGAAAATCGTCGAGGCTGCCGGGCATCGTTTTCTTCAGGAAAAGGCCGCGTATTGGCTGCCTCGCGAAAACTATGTGAAAACGGAAAACGGCACGGAGGTTCCTTACGATTTCGCCATTTGCGCCATTGGAGGAGCAGCTAATTTTTTCAATGCGCCAGGGGCGGAAGAAATCGCAGTCGGTTTCAAAAGTGTTGAAGACTGCCATGCCATCGGCAAAACTCTTGCCATGAGGATGGATTCCGGGAAACCTTTTTCCATAGCTATTGTGGGAGGCGGCATTGAAGGCGTGGAGGCCCTCGGGGAGGTACTTCGGCGCTACGGAAAAAGACCGGGGATTGATATTCATCTTATTGATGGGAACAACAGAGTCCTGGGATTTGGACCTCCGGGGCTTCATGAAATGGTTGTTGATAGATGCCGAAATTTACCGGTGTCTTTTCACATGGGAAGATCAGTAAGAAAGGTTTCAACCGGAACGCTTGAGCTTGCGGACGGCGAAACAATACCGGCGGACATGACCATTTGGACGGGAGGGGTCAAACCCCGTGGAGAACTGCTTGCCTGGGGACTGGCCCGTGAATCGGGCGAATGGGCGCCCGTGAATGATAGCCTCCGGAGCATTGAGCATCCTAACCTATTTGTTGTCGGCGATACCGCCGGGCTCAACAAACCTTTGGCCAAGCAGGCCTATCATGCAATGGATATGGGTAAGTGCGCGGCGCGTAATATCATCAGACTATCAAAAGGCAAAAAATTGACGAGCTTTAAACCCTCACCCAAGCCAACCCTCATCACATTTGGCAACCTGGATACCTACTTGGTTGCAGATTCTTTTTCCCTGGCCGGACCTGCCCTGTCTTTCGCCAAAGAGGCGGTTTACCAGACCGTCATGCCCCAGTTTGATCCGGGCTGGAAAACGGGACGGGCCGTCCGCGCGGCGGCGCGTCTGACCAGCGGGATTTGGGGCAAAGCCCTTCCTTATGCCTTGTCACCCAAGGAATTGATTTGTTTGGGAAACTTCCGGGTCATCCGGTAGCTTTCCATGCAAGGCCCGAACTGGAAGCCTGAACCGGATCCCGGGTCTCAAACGTAAAGCGTAGATTTGACCCCATGTATTTTCGGCGTACGGTTAGGGGAGGCTTCTATGCTCAATCATCAATAGGGATAAATCATGATCAGACCCATGACATCGTCGGACATGGACGCCGTGCTGAAAATTTGGCTGGAGGCGCCCATAGAATCTCATGACTTTGTGGGCCGCGAATTTTGGGAATCCAGGCTGGATGATATGCGCAACATTTACCTCCCCGCCTCCGAAACGTATGTTTTTGTTGAAAACGACGCTGTCAAAGGGTTTGCTTCCCTCTATGGAAATGATTTGCCGCTCTGTTCGTATCTCCAAAGGAGCAGGGCAGGGGGATCGGCGGCCTTTTAATGGACAAGGCAAAATCCCTCAGAAACAGGCTGCGCCTTTCCGTGTATAAAGAGAACCAAAAAAGCGTCCGGTTTTACGAAAAGCGCGGCTTTTCCGCCGTCCAGGAGCAAATGGACGAGCATACAGGGTGCCCGGAAATTGTGATGACCTTTTGTGAAGGCGGCTGCGGGCGCCGCTGTGGAGCGGAGGGCCAGCCTGCGTTTGACACTTGACGGTCTTAAAGGCGGCTCAAACGTCAAACGTAGACTTGACCCCATTGTAGATGTTTGACAGTGTTTTAGGGGCCGTCACTGAGCACCGGGACCTCAGCCTTTGTGTAAGCCAGTTTTTCAACAATCTTGTCGCCGCTGAAACGTAAGATGTCCATTCCACGCCGTTTTTTCCAGTCTCCCTCCATGTTGGTGTGCAGGGTCCACCTGATCATTACTTTCTTGGTTTCCACCTCAGTAAAAAAGTCTTCAAGATCAAAGCGAATTTTGCCTTGTCCGCCATCCACAAGGGGCCTGAAGGCGGCTCGAATGGCTTCTTTTCCTTTGTGCTTCCCTCCTGTGCTATCCTCTAGAATGGCGTCCTGGGCAAAGAAATCCATTATATCGTCAAGATTCCCGCGATTGAAAGCATCCGCGAACCCTGACGAAAGATTGTATAGGCGCGCACGTTGGTCTGTCATGGCTAATTTCCTTTATTAGACTTGTTTATTTTGCTGACTAACGACTGAGTATAGTCAGGGACGCGTCCACATTTAAATGGAAAGGCAGGATTCCAGTTTGCAGCAGGGGCGCGACCCGGGACGTCCCCGCAGCCTCGGTGAGTCCGTTGCACAGCAAATAGCTCCCTTTACGGGCGGCTGAAGCAGCCCCGGATAATGCGGCTGCCTGAGGCCGGAAAGCCTGCCGATGCGTATTGCCAAGTCCTGTTTAAAAAACTTTGGAAAAATCCCTTTTCCGCTCGGCCAACATACGCTTTCCCGCCTCGGAAAAACTGTCCGGGATGTCCGCATCCTGGCCTCTGTAAACCAGTTTGATGGCATCGGTGGCGCATTTATGCACACAAACCCCACAGCCAATACAAAAATCCGGATTATAGACCCACTCTTTTTTATCTTGGAGGCGGAGTCTTTTTCCGTCCGGGGGAGGCGGGACGTTTTTCCTGTTTCGAATTTCAATGGCATCCACAGGGCAGCGCTTGGCGCATTTTCCGCAAACAATGCACTTTTCCGCGTCATAGCTTAACATATAGCTGGAAGGCTGATGATGCTCCCGCTGAGCCCCTTCCGGCAGGTCGATTGGGCGGACGAAAATGCAGCAGCACGAGCAGCAGTTGCAGATGGTGTCCATGCCGAATTTCGTATTGGATATGGCATGCACCAGCCCCGCGTCCGCGCATCGGGCTAAGATTTCCAGGGTTTCCTTTTTGGTGATTTCCCGTCCCATGCCGTGATCCACTATGTATTTTCCCAGCTTGCCGAAATGCAGGCAGACTTCCTTTTCGTGCGGGCAGGGGGTATTAGCCGGGTCCAGGTTATGGTCGTGGCGGCAGGGACAGGTGGAGACGGTGTAGTAGTTTTCCTTTTCCACGTAGGCAAGTATATCCTCATAGGGAACGATCTCCCGGGAGTCATCCACGGTTTTGGCCACGGGAATGGCCCGAAGCCCTTTGGTGGGATGCCCTAGGAAGTCCGCACCCATGTGCTTGTCGTAATATTTGTTGAAAAGCGGTGCGAATTTGCGATTGAACTCGTCGTCTTCGCCCCTCCAGCCTGGCAGTCTGCCGAAAAAGAAAACCGGATCCGTGAACGAATAGCGCACCGTCGACTTGCCATGCACTTTGTAAATAAAGCCCTTGAAAATCATGGGCTTCATGATTTTTTCCAGTTCGTCAGCGGGGATTTCAAGACGTTGGGAAAGCTCCTCCAGGGTATGGGGGAAATGGGGAAACCTGGACAAAAAGGCTGCTTCTTCCACGGTGAAACGCATTTTTAGAAGTTCCATCAGCAAATCGTTTTCCGGCATTTCGAACAACCAGTTGTTGGTGTGCTCGATCAGGCCCTGATATGCATTTTTTTTATCCATTTGCATGCTCCTTTTTTGTTTGATATCGGTGTGCGGCTTCATTGTTCATGTATTGCGTCAGGCAAAATTACGCCGGTGTTGGTTGGCTTTGATGGCCTCCTTAAACGCCATGGCAACGAACTTCGGGATGTCCATTCCCGAATATTCGCCCCGCGCATTTTCTTCACTTCCAGAAGTTCGTGGTAAACCTATCGTTCATTGTCTTGGCTCCTTTCTAACAGCCTTGATCTAAACGCCCGAGTTTCCGATCTCGTGGCTCACAGAAAATCCAAGAGGCCTGTCCGGGTGAGATATCTTGTATACAAGTTAATTGATCAAAAAAAATTATTGATAAAGATCCTGTAACATCCTCTGGAACAGCAATTTTTCCTCCACCCGGAACGACTTAAGTACCGATTTGTTGAGGCTTTCAATCATTTCAACCAAGGCGGCTTTATGGGCAAAGGCATTGTGCGTCGGGTGGATTTCCAGGACCCGCCGGTCTAAGACGGAAATTTTTTTAATGATCCAGTCTCCGTCGGTCAATCGTTCCAAGACCCCGGACAGTGTAGAACTGTCCATATTCAGACGTTGGCCGATTTCACCCGAGGATAGGCCGTCTTCCTCAAACAGGACTTGCAGGACAAGGCATTGTATGGGGGTCAGGCCGAAATTGGCGGCGCCCGTCTTGAATTCGGCATGAACCTTTTGATAGGCTTTGGCCATTTGGAACATGATGCAGTCTTTATAGTGCATGGTTTTCTCCGATCATCCCGTATGCGAGGATAATAATATCTTGTATACAAGATGATACCCCCGTCCTGTCAATCTTTTTTATCCACAGTATTTTATTTTGGCGAATGCGGGTTTACAAAAGAATACGCGTACAATAAAACCGAGTATCGAATATAAAGTCTCTGGCCTTGACTCAACCCTGGAGGACGCTATGCATTGGAAGCTCAAGCTGAAATCATTACTTTTACCCATTTTTGTGATCTCTCTTCTGGTCGTTTTGTTCAGCTGCAGTGACGATAATGATGTCCCGTACATAGGAGGCACATCCACCGGAAAAGCGGTCCTGGGTCCCTTATGCGGGGCGGACTACAAAGTCTTTGCCTACCCCGATATGGAAAATCCCATCACCACGGGCGCGACAACCACCAGTGATGACCTTACCAGGGCCGGGCGATTCACCCTTTCCGACGACCGCTTGGACGACGACCGCCTCTACGTCATCGAAGTCACAGGCGGCACGGATATTGATGCGGACGACGACGGCTTCCTTGACGCGGCGGGCACGCCCAACGCTGGAACCATCCATCTCGTGCTCCAGGGCGGAACTATCAAAAAGGAAGGCTTTCGTGTCAACATCCTGTCTGAATTGACGTACCAGACCGTGAGCTTTATGCTCATGGCAGGATATCCCCGGGAAGACATTATAGACCGCATGAACGCCGCCGCCGTTCGGCTTATCAACCAGGATCTCAATGGAAGCGGCGACGTCAATTACGTGGACCTGGCATATTGGGACCCGGTCAATAACCAGGACGCACTGGTCCGGGGCTGGGCATCCATCACTCCCTGTATAGACGCTGTGCACAATAACGACGACCTTTTCGCCCTGGCAGTGGATAAAACATCGCCCCAATCAGCCCTGATCAACACTCCGGGGACCGCCCTGAACGTTGCCGTGGCCAATAACACCGCCTATGTGGCGGACGCCAGTGGCGGCCTGCGTGTGTTTGACGTGGCGGATCCTTTCGCACCCGCCCTCCTGGGGGCAGTGGCAACGGACTCCGCCCGGGACGTGGCGATATCAGGCCATTATGCTTATGTGGCGGACAGCAGCGATGGCATGAAAGTCGTGGACGTGGATGATCCTTTGGATCCCCAAATCGTCGGTGTTGTAGACACGGAAAAGGCCCGTTCCATAGCTGTGAGCGGGAACCTCGCCTACGTGGCGGACGACACGGCCGGTCTTTGTGTCATGGATGTGACCGATCCCACGGACCCGCAAGTCGTTGGCGCCGCCCCCACTTTCCAGGCCAGGGACGTGGCCCTTTACGGCAATAATTTCGCCTGTGTGGCCGATGACGCTGAGGGGCTTAAAATTGTGAACATCTCCGACCCCGCCAACCCCCAGGTAGTGGGAGCGGTTGCCACGGAAGACGCCAGCAGTGTGGCTGTCTCGAATGACCACGCCTTTGTGGCTGACGGCGCCCATGGTATGAAGGTGGTGGATATTTCCAACCCCGCAGCCCCCCAAATCGTGGGCGCTGCAAGCACAGGCGAATCCTGGAGCGTGACGGTTTTTGGAACTACGGCTTACGTGGCGGGTGATGGCAATGGGTTTAAAATGGTGGACGTGTCAGACCCCGCAGATCCAAAAATTCTTGGAACCCGCGACTCCGGCGATACGAATGGAATCTTGGTTCTCGATAATATTGCTTACCTGGCGAACGGTTATCAGGGTTTGAAAATTACGGATGTCGCCATTGCGCCAAATTCCCAAATTGTAGGGTACGTGAATACCATCGACGCACAAGACGTCGCCCTGCAAGGCGATCACGCCTATGTCGCTGACGGGGCAGGGGGGCTGGCCGTGGTGGATATTTCCGATCCCGCCAACCCAAGTGTTAAAGGTTCGGCCTCATCCGCTTTCGCCCGGGGTGTGGCTGTCCAGGGAGACTATGCCTATCTGGCCGATGGAGACGATGGCCTCCGCATCCTGGATGTGTCAGATCCCACTGCTCCATGGGAGGTCGGTAACCTGGATACGGAAGACGCTAACAATGTAACGGTTTCCGGCGATTACGCCTATGTGGCGGATGGAGACGCAGGCCTGAGGGTGATCGATGTTTCCAATCCCGCCAACCCCGCCATTAAAGGGACACTGGATACGCGCTCCGCTTATGACGTGGCTCTTTCCGGCAACCTTGCTTACGTCGCCGATGGCATGGACGGCCTCATGGTCGTGGATGTATCGGACCCGGAAAATCCAACTGAAATCGGCGCCCTTGACACCGCCTTTGCAGAGGACATCGTGTTGTCTGGAAATTATGCTTTTATTGCCGATGGCCATCAAGGCGTCAAGGTTGCGGATGTTTCCGATCCGGCCAACCCGGAGCAGAAGGCATACCTGGACACCCCCAACTCCGCCAGGGCTGTGACCCTGTCGGGAAACTACCTGTACGTGTCTGATAACGGGCCAAGCGTGATCATTGTGGACGTGAGCGACCCTTTAAATCCGGTTACGGTCGCGTGGGTGGAAACCCTGAATGTCTTTTATAAATTAGAAGTCCATGAGGGATATGCATACCTGGCAAGCGGCGCTCTGGGCCTCCAGGTTTTGAAGGCTATTCCGGCGCCCTGAACCCTAATTCATTGGCGCATCAGCGGGTGATGTCCATCCGAAAAACACGGCGGCGTTCGTCCAGGCGGGAGATACCCGCTTTGAGGGCTTCCGCCACGGCCTGCTCGTATTCTCGGAAATGCAAGGCCTCTTCCAGGCCGGGAATTTCTCCGGCCCTGCCAAGGGGACGGTACTGGGGCATGATGTTCACATAGGTGTTGGGGGATATTTCGCGGGCGATAAACTCCATGATCTGTTTGGTTCCGGCCATCCTTCCCGGCAAAACCAGATGGCGCACCAACAGGCCCCGGGTGGCAAGCCCCTGTTTATTGATTTGCAGGTCCCCCACCTGCCGGTGCATTTCCCTAAGGGCCGCGCAGGCCACCTGGCGGTAGTCCGGGGCTTGGCAGGTTTTTCCGGCGATCTCGGGATGCCAGAACTTGAAATCCGGCATGTAGATATCCACCACGCCGTCCAGGAGTTTTAAACTCTCCACCGAATCATAGGCTCCGGTATTGTAGACCAGGGGGATGCTCAGGCCTTGTTCCGCAGCCAGGTCCACGGCTTGAAGAATTTGGGGGATGACGTGGGAAGGCGTGACAAAATTGATGTTGCGGCAACCGGCGTCCTGCAGTTGGATCATGACCCTTGCGATGGATTCCGGCCCCACTTCCTCGCCTTCTCCCTTATGGCTGATGCCATAATTCTGGCAGAACAGGCACAAGAGATTGCAGTTGGCGAAAAAGATGGTTCCCGAGCCTTTTTCGCCCACCAGAGGGGCTTCCTCGCCAAAATGGGGGCCAAAGCTGGAAACCACGGCGTTAGGGCCGGTATTGCAAATCCCGGTCTCGTGTTCCAGCCGGTTTACCCGGCATTGCCGGGGGCAGAGCACACACTCCCGCATGATTTCCAGGGCCTGGTCGATTTTTTGTTTCAGGACGCCCAGATCCCTGGTCTGAATATACGCTGGTTTAAAAACGTCCATGCCTTGCCTTATAGTTGGTCGGGAGAGTCATTCCTGTTCCGCGAAAGGCCCGGGATATCCGGGCCTTTTATCCCAGTCCCAGCAAATGTCCGCCCTGGAAAATGACAAAGGCGACCACCCAGGCCAGGGTAGTGCTATAGCCAATGGAAAAGGCGGTCCATTTCCATGAATTGGTTTCCTGGCGTATGGCCGAAACCGTAGCAAGGCAGGGGACGTAAAGCAGGATGAACGCCATCATGGAAAAGGCGGATAAGGGCGTCATACCGGATTGTTTCAGGGCTTCGGCCAGGCCTTTTTTCGAATCGTCCCGGGTGACGTGGAGCACTCCCATGGTGGAAATAACTATCTCCTTGGCCACAAATCCCGTGAACAGGGCTACGCCGCCCTTCCAGTCAATGCCTATGGGAGCAAAAACCGGGGCGAAAAACTTGCCGATACCGCCCAGATAGGATTCTTCTTTGGCCATGGCCAGATATTTACGGTCCAGAGCGGCCAGGGCCTTGTCCTGCTCCATCATTCTTACGTTGATGGCCTGTTGCGAGGCGTTGGGTTTGCGCACGGCAAAGGTGGTTTGCACCTGCCGCTTTTCTATTTCGTGCTGCCGGACAAGGGTCTCGTTTTGGGGAAAGGTGGACAGCGCCCATATAATGATGGAGCCGACCAGGATGACCCCGCCCATTTTTTTTAAAAAGAGCTTGCTCCTGTCCCACATGTGGATCATGAGGCTTTTGGCCATGGGCACCCGGTAGGGCGGCAATTCCATGACAAAGGGGGCGACGCTCCCCTTCAGCAAGGTGTTCCGGAATATCCTGCCCATGACAATGGCCAGCACAATGCCTAAAAGGTAGATGCTGAAAATAACGGTCCCGGCCTTTTCGGCAAAAAAGGCCCCGGCCAAAAGTACATAGACCGGCAGCCGAGCCGAGCACGACATGAACGGATTGATGAGAATGGTGAGGATGCGGTCTTTTTCGTTTTCCAGGGTGCGGGCCGCCATGATGGCGGGCACATTGCATCCGAAACCCATGAGCATGGGGATGAAGGATTTCCCGTGGAGGCCCACCAGGTGCATGACCTTGTCCATGAGAAAAGCGGCCCGGGCCATGTAACCCGTGTCCTCGAACAGGGCGATGCAGAAGAATAAAATCAGGATGTTGGGCAGGAATATGAGTACGCTGCCCACCCCGGCGATGATGCCGTTGACTATTAAATCCTGGATCAGGCCGGAAGGCAGGATTTGGGTCATACCCATGGATGTGAGCTCCACCCCCCGCTCTATCCAGGTCTGCGGATAAGCGCCCAGGGTGAATGTAAGCTGGAACATGGCCCATATGAAAAAGAAGAAAATCGGAAAACCCAACACCCGGTTGGTGAGGACCAGGTCGATATTCCGGGAAACATCCACCCTTTTGATGGACGATCGTTTGACCACCTCGCGCACGATTCCGGCAATGAATCCGTAGCGCTGTTCGGTCATGAGGATTTCGGGCTCATCGTCGAAAAGATTGGAAATTTTGTTCCGTTGCCGGGTTGTTTCATCCAATATGGGCGCGGCGTTCAGTCCCAGTTCCTTGGAGACCAATTGGGTGACCACTTCGTCCGCTTCAATGAGCTTGATGGCTGTCCATCTTGGATTGTAAGGAAAGCCCTCTCCGGCGTGTTCCTGGAGGAGATTCCGTACAACGGCAATGCTTTTTTCAATATCCTGGCTGTACCGGACACGTCTTTCCGCCGGAGGGCCCTTGCCTGATTCCGCCACGCTGATGATGTTTTTCAGCAGATCCGGCGTGCCTTCGTTCCGGTTGCCCACCGTAAAAATCACCGGCACTTCCAGGAGGGAGGACAGCATGTCGGCGTCGATTACAATGCCTTTGTCTTTGGCAAGGTCCGCCATGTTGAGGACAAAAAGAACCTGGGTGTCCAGCTCACGCAATTGGGTGGCCAGGTAGAGGCTTCGTTCCAGGTTGGAGGAATCGATGATGTCCACCACCACGTCGGGCTTGTTTTCCAGGATGAAGTTCCGGGCCACGATTTCCTCGATGGAAAAGGTGGTCAGGCTGTATGTTCCCGGCAGGTCCACCACCGTCAGGTCATAGTCGCCAAAACGCACGTGGCCTTCTTTTTTCTCCACGGTCACGCCGGGCCAGTTGCCCACTTTTTGGCGGGTTCCCGTGATATTATTGAAGGTGGTGGTTTTACCTGAATTGGGATTGCCCGCAAGGGCTATGGTCAGTTTTTTTAGGGAGGCCATCACGCGTCTTCCATGACTATGTGGGCTGCTTCCTCCACACGCAGGGAAACATGGCACCCGTTCAGGGTCACTTCCAGGGGGTCTTTCAGCGGGGCGTATTTTTCCACACGCAGGGTGGCGCCTCGTAAAAAGCCCATCTCAAGAAGGCGCCTGCGAAAGGCGCCAGCGCCGCCAACCTTGGCGATGACCGCTTCCTGGCCTTGGTTCATTTCACTCAATAACATGGATTACCTATTACCATTCATGGGTTCCACAAGGATTTTCTGAGCCAGTCCCCTGCCAAGGGCCATGCGTCTGCCCTCTACGGAAACGACCACTTGCCCTCTGCCGTCGGAAGTGATTACTTCCAGGTTATCCCCGGTGCGTAATCCCATGGTCAGGAGGCGATGCCTGAACTTGGCGCAGCCTGTTGTATCCCGGATTGTGGCCCGTTCTCCCACCTTGGTCATTGCCAGGGGCAGAAGTTTGACCCTTTCTTTATAGCATTTGGAGCACAGGCCATAAATCTCCAGCCTGTGCTGGAGCATGTGAAACCCGTAGGAAGCAGCCGCCTGTTTCTGGACCGCTTCCAATTGGTCGTGGACAAATTCCGTAATGGACCCGCATTTGGTGCAGATCATGTGGTCATGATGCTGGCCCAGGTGCAGGTGCTCGTAGGTGCTGGTACGGCCTTCAAAGTCCCGTTTGCTGGCAAAACCGTACCGGCACATGAGCCGGAGGGTTTCCCGCACAAAGTCGGGCTCAAACTCATACCCGGCCTTTTCCAAAAGGTCCATCAACTGGACCGAGGTGATATGCTCCTCGATTTCCAGGAAAACCCGCAGGATGGCCAGGCGGTCTTCCACATCCTCTATGCCCTCGTCGGTAAACAGTTGTGCAAACTGCTTTTCCTCCAGGCTGTGGACATGTAGGGAATCTGGCATGGCAAATAGGGCGTATCTTTTTTTCAAATCAGGCGCCTCGGGCGAAATACCCGGAATACGGGCTTAATCAAACCATGGTATCCGGTTATCAGCCCACCCCGGGCACATTATAGGTGGTGCAAGAGCCTGTAGAGCAGCTTCGAGTCTGGGCGCTTGCCCCGGCGCCTTGTCCTCCTCCGCTGCTTCCCATGGCGAAGTTGGTGGAGGACAAGATTCTTTCAATATTTGGGGATTGGCACTTCTTGCATTCCATGGCGACAGTGTCGTCGGAATTGACACAAAGCACCTCAAAAACCTCTTCACATTCCAGGCATTTGAATTCAAAAATTGGCATGACAAATCTCCGAATCAGGCTGTTGCCCGGGTAGAATAACCCATACCCGGGGCAGTACCCAAGCTATATACTTTTCAAAACCCAGTAGCCGAATGCCACAGGGTCCGGGATCATAACCCCGGAATTTGACGGAATCTCACGAGTCCATCAAACAATTGAATAGTATATAACATTTCATGCAATTTGTCAAAAATCTTCACGTTTGTGGGATGGTGCGGGCCTTGACCATGTTCAGGTAGGCGTGCTGCTTGCCCAATAGTCCGCCTGCCTTGTCGGAAAGGTAGTGGGATGTGGCGTCCCGGGGGTTCATATGGGTCAGTAATTCCAGATTGTGATCACTCAGGAAATTTTCTATCAGGGTTTCTTCGATGCCAAATACAAAGGGCTCACCCTTTTTCCGGTTTCTTTTCATGACCGTTTGAGCTCCGTAAGGAGAGGTGCGGCCTTCCAGGGCGGCTTGCTGGAAATAATCAAAGACAAGGGTGCTTTGAGCCGGGGAGGAGTCCCGGATAAAATTCAGGACCTTGTGCACGGACTCCTGATCCAGGTAGTAGCAAACCCCTTCCCAGAAGAACAGGGTCCTGGCCGAGGGGTCGTACCCCACGGAAGAATCCTCCAATAGGGCTTGTTCCAGGGTGGTCTTGTTAAAATCAATGGGCGCGTAGGCCACATGGCCGGGAAGCTCTCCCCAATACTCTATGACCTTTTGGGTTTTCCACGCCTGGCTGGACGGGATGTCCAGTTCGATGACCCGGGCCTTGTGGCGTAAAAGGGCGTCCTGGAACCTGAACGCCCGGGTGTCGTTGCCCGCCCCCATGATGACTACCTGACGAATTCCTTCTTCCAGTGCCTTTAAAAGCGCTTCATCCCCAAAGCGGATGCGGGAGATCTGGTAAAAGTAGGCTCCGGGGCTGACCCGTTTCAGGATGGGGTGGGCCCACCAGGGCCGGGCCACCTTTAAAAGCCTGTGGTGGGTGGGGCTCAGGAATTTACCCGCAAGATAGTCCGGGTTGCGAAGTTTCGGGTGGCGTTCGAACTGGGAAAGCGCCCTAAGAAAGGTGCATCCCTGGGAGCTGGGGCTAGGCTGAAAATCGCTGGATGCCATTTTTTCCCTCCACATATAACCATGCACAATATATCCCAAAAAAAACACTCATATGGCTGTAATTATGGCATACGTGGAAGGAAAAGTAAAGGAATTGATCCAAGGCTCTATGTTAAACGATGACCCTTTTTGCCCGGAGCATGATTTCTATGGTCTCCCGGGTGGAGTAAGTGTACTTGAAGCCCAGGTCCATAATCTTGGTGGTGTCCAGCACCCACGGATATTGGATAAAGTCCACAAAGGAATCGGGGACTTTGAGAACGGGCAAGCCCAGCGCCCAGGTGATTCGAAACGCCGCGGCCATCATGGACGGAGTCAGGGGCATGACAGGTTTCTTTGAAAGGGCGTTAACATCCGCCAGGGTCACGGTATCGGGCGGCGCCAGGTTGAAGGGGCCCCGGGCCTCTTTTTTCAGGAGAAAGAGTAGGGCAGCCACCACGTCGTCTTCATGGACAAACTGGAGTTCAGGAGAAGGGCATCCTCTTAGCTCCATGGCCACGGGCAGGGTGAAAAGCTGGCTGATATAGTTGTCCACATTGGGTCCGTAAATGATGCAGGGACGCACCCATGAGGTGATGATGTCGGGATTCTCTTTTACGAATTCATCCAGGATAGCCTCCACGTCCGCTTTGTCCCGTGCATATTGGAAATGGGGATGGCGGCGGATGGGGTGGTCCTCTCTCAGGGGCACCGGGTTATCCTGCCACGCTCCGTATGCGGTTCCGCTGCTGGTGACCATAACCTGGCCCGCTCCCGCCTGCCTGGCGGCTTCCAGAACGTGTTTGGTGCCCTCCACATTGATTTTTCGCATACCCGCACTGTCCTGGGAAGGCTGGAGCACATAGGCCAGATGGATGATGACGTCCGGCTGGATTTCCTTGATCCAGTCCAAAAGGGCCGGGTCGTTGATGTCCATTTTGCGGAAGGCGCCTTTGTTGAACTTGTACAGGGGCTCTTTCACGTCCATACCGTAAAACCGGCTGCAATAGCTTCCCCGATCCAATTCCCTGCACAGGCACTGGCCCACATAGCCTCCCATGCCAGTTATAAAAACCTTTTTCCGCTTCATGGCAGAACCTCCCCCTTGGATGTTTGAAATAAAGAATGTTAGACGATGATTATCCGAACAAGCGATATTCCATGTTATTTTATTATGAAGCCTTGCAGGATAAAATGCAAGTCCCTTGAAAGGTTAGGGATTGGTTTGGATGCCAGGGGACTGGCAGTAATGGACCCATTTGAAAAGGGCAGGGGGGGATTCCCTTAACAGGCAGGGAGATGGTGAACAAGGCGTCCATGCCCGGCCCGTTGTCCCTGATTTCCACCACCACATGGTCGTCTACCGGGAAGATCCGTATCCCGGTTTGCCACACATGCCGTTCTTCCGGCATCTTTCCGGCATCTCTGGCGTTGAGGCCGGTGCGCCGTTTGGGGGAAAGTATTTTTACAAGCATTGGATAATGGCATGCTCCAACCTGGGGATTAAAGGCCTGGACCTCTATGGAGGCGCCCGGCACACCACGGCAACCGAGACAACCCTGCTCCCGGGGGAGAATGAGACCAAAACGGCATCCGGTCACAGGACCGATAAAGCCTTTGATCGGTATTGTCAGGCTGACACAGAGGAAGGGTTCGATGTGGCCAAGATTGTTGCCAGGAAGACCGGCAGGGCAAAAGTTGTGCCAATGAGGAAGAAGGCGAAATCCGATGATCAAGAGTGATCAACAAGTGATCCGCATTTTGGGAGGTTTTGAAAAAGATAAACCCCTGTTTTTACAGGGGTTTTCTGGTGGAGG
>JAEINP010000141.1 GCA_016342355.1 Desulfatibacillum sp. | reverse complement strand
GCTATCCTCCAACTCCCTGCCAGGCGGCCCAATTCTACACGACCATTTTTGGCTCAATTTAATACGACCATTAACAGCGGGATCATAATGCCTGGCATCGTAGTTGTAAAGTCCCGTGGACGGGTCCAGTTCCTGGTCCGTATATTTGTAAGGCGTGGGCGCGGATGCGGTTCCCGTGTAAAAGCGGTCCTCGCCAAAGGGCCGGTAATCGGCCTGCTCCACGATATTGCCCGAGGCGTCCGTCACCACCGTGGAGCTTCCCAGGTGATCCTTGGAAAAATACTGGATGCCCTCGCCGTCCGTGATCTTGGCCACGCGCCGGTCCGCGCCGAAGATGTACTTGGTGGCCACGCCGTCCTTGACTTCATAAAACTGTCCCGCGTAAAAGGTTGTGCTTCCGCCTTCCACTTCCTTGCGGACCCGGTTTCCGTCGCCGTCGTAGAAGAATTGGGTCATCTCCGGGTTTTGTCCGGAGACAAATCTCACCACCTGTGTGGGCATGTTGTCCACATTGTAGTCAATGGTCAGGGTGGCGGTGATGCTCGCGCCATCGAACTTGGGACAGGACGTGATGTTGCCGTTAGCGTCGTATGCGTAATTGTAGGCGGTTCCTCCCGCCATGACCGAGGCCAGCTTGTGGGTGGTGGTGTTGTAGCGTAGGTCATGGACGATCCGTCCTGGGACTTGGACAGGATGTTGCCGATGGAGTCGTAGGTCCAGGCCATGGAGCCCGAGGTGGCGGTTTCGCCCGATAGCCGGTGGAGATCGTCATAGGCGTAGGTATAGGCGTGGCCCCGCATGGCGTCGGTGATGGAGGTGATGTTGCCGCCGTCGGTATAGGAATAGGCGTATTTCTGGTAATCGGTGGCGCCCAGGGAGGTCTGGATGCTCATGAGGCGGGTGGAGTCCGGGTCGTAGTCGTGCTGGGTGGTGACGCCGTTGCCGTAGTCCACCATTTCGTACTTGCCAAGGGCCGTGTACCCGGAGAATTCAGCCAGGACCCGGGCACCTGTAATCACCTGCTGAAAGGGACCGAATTAAGTATTGCGCCACCTGAATTCGATATTATATTAAGATGTTATCTTCTTATGTCGGGCATTACCCTTCCCGGCTTCCAAGCAAGACCCCGCCTAAAAAACTGTGCGAAGCACCCTGGCAGCAAACTACGCTGCCACGGCCACCCCACTACTGCACTGTGGCGTCAGCGCCACCCGCGTGACCCCCTGTGACCGGATTCAGGTCTCTCCCCCATTGCCTTCATCGGCATCCGCCCTTGATGACAAAAATGAATCATCGCCTAATACTTCTGCAATTGGCTCTTCAACAGATAAGATATCAATGCAATCATTACCAGAATAAATTGCATAATGAGTGATATTAAAATTCCTGCAGATACCCACGCTTTCAAGATGAAATCTTTCCAAAAGCTCTGAATTTTCTATCTTATAGAAAGGATATGGGACCTCATACGTTCCTTCCGAAGGGGTATCAATTAGAAAGTATTCTTCATCCCTGTTTTGGTAAAAATATGGATTTTGAAAAAGCAGGCGATACATGGGAGTCTTGTTTCCTTTAAGCAATATTCTAAAACCCTCCCAATCATCAATAAGTCCCTCGCAATATAGCGCAACATTTTTCATTTTTGGAAAAGGTTCCCACCTAACAATTTTAATCATCCCTTGTCCTCCACAGTACCCCATACATAATCCTTATTGGGGTTATTTAAAAAGAGTATTCTATGCGTATGTATCTCTTTGATACTGCAAATATTGATGATTAGGCAAAAAGTCATTTTTTAAAAAATCGCACCTAATGAAATCAGTAGGTTGCGGTATGAAAACATGGCATTTTTCGGCTTTTTGCCGGGCCATCAATATTGAGACTCAATATTAGTACCTGACTTTCGTTACGCTTCTGGTATTTCCCTGAATTGAAAGCGTAGGACTACCGTCTTTGCTTCCTGGCCTAGCCGTAACTTGTCTTCCATCTGGAAGTGTGCCAGTTTTTCCTGGACCATATTGTGTACTAATATCTTTAATATTAGTAGGCTCAAGTGAATCAAAATCCTTTTTAGTTTGTTCATATCCTTTATTTTTGGTTCATCTCCCAAAGAGTGGGAGTTGTTAAGCCGCCAGTAAAAAATGGACATCGTCTTCTTCATTCTGTA
>JAEINP010000049.1 GCA_016342355.1 Desulfatibacillum sp. | reverse complement strand
CCGCAGGGGCAGGGATTCATGGCCCCCACCAGCATGAAGTTGGCCGGATAGGTCAGGCTTGTGCGGGCCCGGGATATGGTCACCCATCGGTCTTCCAGGGGCTGGCGCAGCACTTCCAGAACGTGTTTCTTGAACTCGGGCATTTCGTCCAGGAACAAGACTCCGTTATGGGACAGACTGACCTCTCCCGGCCTGGGAATGTGCCCCCCTCCTATGAGTCCTGCATCGGAAATCGTGTGGTGGGGCGACCTGAAAGGCCGCCGGGATACCAAAGCCTGGCCTTCGCTCAACAGCCCGGACACCGAATACACCTTGGTGGTTTCCAGGGCTTCCTCAAAGGTGATGGGAGGCAAAATGCCGGACAATCGCTTGGCCAGCATGGTTTTACCCGACCCGGGAGGGCCGATCATGAGCACGTTGTGCCCTCCGGCGCAGGCCACTTCCAGGGCCCGCTTCACATGGTGTTGGCCGTGGACATCAGCAAAGTCCAGGTCGTAATCGTTTGTGTGCGTGAAATAGGAGATGGCATCCGTGGTGATTTCAGGCAAGGTGTCGTCGCCCCTTAAAAAAGCCACCACCTGGGAAAGATTTTCAGCCCCGAACACCTTGATTCCACTGACCACCGCCGCCTCCCTGGCATTGCCCAAAGGCACGATAATAGCCTCGGTAGTATCCCGGGCGGCCAGGGCCATGGGCAGGGAGCCCCGCACCGGCTTGATCCGGCCATCCAGGGCCAACTCCCCCAGGATCAGATATTTTTCCAGGGATTTTTGTTTCACCACTCCGGTAGCCGCCAATATGCCTATGGCAATTGGCAGATCAAAGCCGGTTCCCTCCTTTTTCAAGTCCGCGGGAGCCAGGTTTACGGTGATGTGGTCGTCGGGAAAACCATACCCTGAATTACCAATGGCGGCCTTCACACGGTCCTTGCTTTCCTTGACCGATGTTTCGGGCAGACCCACGGTGGAGAACTGGGGCAGGCCGTTGGAAATGTCCACTTCCACCTCAACGATGGTGGCGTCGATACCAAGCACTGCACTGCTGAGAACGCGAGCTAGCAAGTTGGTCTCCTTGTCCAGTTTTTAACGGATATATCCACCTTAAATGAACCCGGGGGAAATTTCAATATTTTTGTGAGGTATAAGAGAAAATTCTACAGGGCTTGACCTGAACCCGGGCAGGTGTTAAATAGGGCTAGTGTTTGTTTTTCTAAGGATTTTGTTCGGCTTTTATCCCCGCCCGCCAGCAGGATTGGCAAGGGCGAGCCACTTAGACAAGAATCGCCCCCAAAGGGCCTCTATATAGCAAGGATCGCCTGACAAGGCGTATAGCCGGGACAGGATACCAAACCAGTCCGGCATATATAATATTATGCAACGATATCAACATACGGTCGCCAGTGAGGCCCGTTGTAACGGCATTGGGTTGCACTCGGGCAGGGAGGTGGAACTCACCATCAAACCTGCGCCGCCCAACCACGGAATCCGCTTTGCACGCATTGACCTGCCCAATCGCCCCACCATATGCGCCCTGTTTAAAAATGTGGTGGATACCAGCTTGGCCACGGTCATAGGAGGCGATGGCGCCATTGTCTCCACCATTGAGCATCTTATGGCCAGTTTTGCGGGCCTGGGAATAGACAACGCCCTGGTGGAAATCAACTCCTATGAACTCCCCATCCTGGATGGCAGCGCCGCCCCCTTTGCTCGTATGCTTGCGGAAGCCGGGCTCACGGAGCAGGCCAGCCCCAGGTATTATTTCATGGTCAAGCAGCCTATCCAGCTGTCGGAAAACGGTCGGTCCGTCACCATTTATCCCGATGAAAACGCCCGGGTGACCTGCAACATCGACTTTGCCCACCCGGCCATGGGAAAACAGTCTGTGACCATCAATCTTTCCGGGAACGCCTTTGAAGAGGAAATCAGCCGGGCAAGGACCTTCGGGTTTCTCCAGGAACTTGAATTCATGAAACAGTGCGGCCTTGCCAAGGGCGGGTCCCTGGAAAACGCCATTGTTCTGGATCATGAACGAGTCATCAATGAGGAAGGCCTGCGTTTCGAGGATGAATTTGCGCGCCACAAGCTCCTGGATTGTTTGGGAGATTTTTCGCTCTTAGGCATTCCCATCCTGGGACACATCGTCACCCATAAATCCGGCCACGCCTTCAATCACGCCTTTTTGGAGAAATTCTTCCAGGAAAAGAACTGCTGGGAAACCACCACACTGCCTGCCAGGGAAAAAGCCGCGGTCCATGCCTGATTTATATCAAGCAAAGAAATACCATTGGGAACTATGGGGTCGCATCGCAAACTATTTGTGATGCGGCCCTTTTGATTTTCAGGATTGCCTGCCCATGGCGATCCGGTACAAAAGCCGTCGGAAACCCAGGTACCCCATGCCGCCCAGGCACATGCAGGCCAAAAACCATTTGATATTGGTTGCGCCGCCGCTAAGGGCCACCAAAGCCTCGGGAATGTCCGGGACCCTGGGAATGAGGAAGAGGTGCAGGCAGTTTTCCAGCAGGTCGCAGGTTCCGGCCACAAAGGGCAGGTAAAACAAAAAACGGTGCATGGAAACTGTGGAGGTTCCCTCCTGTTTGGACAACGTGGCTATGGCCGAAGCCAAAAACCCAGCGTAAATAAAGGGGTGCAGGAAATCCAGGTAAAAATGCCGGTAATAGATTGCAAGCTGGTCCTGGCTCCAGCCCTGGACGATTTTTGAAAACACGGCTTCGTTCAGGGTAAGCTGGAGGTTGAGCATGTCCGCCCCCAGAGGATGGACGATCCACCCAATAAGAATCTGGTTGACCAGATACAGCCCGCCCAAAATAAAACACAGCCTGCCCGATGCCAGGGTGTCGAACACTTTATCGCCCAATGTCATTTTTTTCACGGATGTCATATTCTGCCCCGAATTCGGCCCGAAAGTCAGATGGCCGGTTTTTATAAATGGAATGCCAAGGTATTCCGGGAATAAAGGCAGGTTCTCTTCCCCGGCAGGTTTCCGCCCGTTCCACCCCATAGCTCCAATTATATAGGCAAAATTTGCTGAAAAGTAAATATCCTGATTGTTTCCACATTCCTCTGAGAATGAAACTTCCGTGCAGACACAGGCTTGCCCCTGTGTCAAACGGAGAAATCCGGGCTCTACGGAACCGTAATTCCCGGAAAATCAAGTCCATCTTTCGCCGCTCCTGAAAGGCGGGAATGAGTTAACGATTTAAACAGTCAAAATGTTGAATTCGTTGAATTTGCGCTTGCCCCTCTTAGTATGGCAACCTGCACACCATATCGCTTTGACGCCGGATATGCAATTATCAAACGCAAAAACACCAAAAAACAATGATAGAATTGACATAGTAATTGAACAGTCAATGCCAGTATTTCTCGGTTTCGTACCTTTTGCAGATATGGAGAACTCTTCCGTCGCATTTGATCCTTTATGCGATTCCACCGGGCGTCAGCTTGACATGGCCCGGCTTAACAAATATAACGAAAATATTATGTGCAACAGTGTGGGACCGTTTTTTTTGGTGTTCTCCCGGGGGGGAAGCAATGGGCGGGGGAAGGCCGCAATTTTTTAAGGAAGTTGCTCCCGGAAAACCATCGCCCGTATCCCATGCCGTGTTTGGAATTTCAAACGATTCCCCCCTCGGATACCCATACTCCACAATTTTAACGATCTCCCAAAATAACTATGGAACAAGCCGCACCTAAAATCAGCGTTGTTGTGGTCAATTTTAATGGCCGGAGGTTTCTCCGGGATTGTTTTTCATCCCTGCTTCAAACCGATTATCCCAAGGACATGCTGGAAATCCTGTGTGTGGACAACGGCTCCACGGACGGATCTCAGGACCTTGTCCGGGAGGAATTCCCCCGGGTCAGACTGTTAAAAAACCATCCCAACAACTACTCCGCCGCCAACAACAAGGGAATACAAAACGCCTCGGGCGATTACATTGTCCTGTTGAACAACGACACCAAGGTGGAACCAGGCTGGCTCTGGCCCCTGGTCCGGGCCATGGAGCAAAACCCGGTTCTGGGAGGCGTTCAACCCAAGCTGCTTTTTTTTGACGGCGTCCTCCAAAGCCTGGGGCATGTGCGGCATCCGGACCACTACTGGATGGACCGGGGCATGGGCGAGCCCGACCTGGGCCAGTACGGCGAAGATATCCTGGATGCGGACAGCCTGTGCGGCGCCTGCGCCATGTTTCGCAGGGAGTGTTTGGAGCAGGCGGGGCTGCTGGACGAGGATTTTGTCATGTTCCTGGAAGACGTGGACTTGGCCCTACGGTCCCGGGCCATGGGATGGAAACTGGCCTGCCAGCCCCAAAGTATCGTGTACCACCATGGCCATGGGTCGGTGGGCGCAGAAGGAAAAGCCAGGGTCCTGGCCGAATCCAACCGATTACTCCTGATCGCCAAGCACTGGCCGGAAAAACTGGCGGAAAATCTCATGGGCCGAGGCTTTTTCCTTGAACCCGGCAAAGAGACCAGAGAGGCGTTTATCCCGGCGGTCTCCAAGGCCTGTGATAAACTTTTAGCCGCCCATGCCAAAAGCAAGGCCCGCAGAGCCCTGAAAGAGGTCTTTGCCAAGCTGGAGAAGATCCAGGACCCATTGAAAGCCGCCCTGGTCAGGCAGGCCATGGAAATGGCTCTCGCCCAAAAGGATGTGGAAACCCGCCTGTACCGCGAAATCGACCGTCTCCGCGACCTTGTGCTGCAGAGGGAGGAGGAACTCCGGCTTATACGGGAATCCCTTTCGTACCGGTATGTCCTGCGTCCTGTACAAAAGGCGGCAGACAGAGTGAGGGCTGCTGTTCCGGCTGTCCTGAAAACGCCCCCCCTACCCTACCCTCCCCTGCCCCAAATCATCAGCATGAAGTTCACCAACAATTGCCAGCTGAAATGCCGCATGTGCGGAATCTGGTCCCAGGCCCGGGAAGAGGAGCTTACCACCCGCCAATGGATGGACTCCATGGACAAGGTATTCGACTGGCTGGGGCCGTATCGGGTTGACATTGCCGGGGGCGAGCCTCTGCTGCGGCAGGACAACGATGAGTTGGTGGCTCATGCAAGCAATATGGGCATAGAGACGGTCATGCTTTCCAACGGGGGGCTCATCACCAAGTCCCGGGCGCGGAAAATGCTGGATTCGGGCCTGGATTCCATTCACATCTCCCTGGACAGCCTGCAACCCGCCCTGCACGACCGCATGCGGGGAGTCCCCGGGACCTTTGCCAGGGCCACACGGGCCATCAGACATTTGCAGGAACTCCGGCGTTACCGGCAAAAGGAATTTTCCATAGGTGTTGCATCCATTGTCATGGCGCCCAACGTGGAGGAACTGCCGGCTCTTGCAGAGTTTGTGTACAAAGGCGGCGCGGATTTCATTTGCTTTCAGCCTCTGGACCAGAACTTTCACCATGCATACGATCCCAAGTGGTTTGCTTCCAGTCCGTTCTGGATAAAAGATCTGAATGCCCTGAGCCATGCCACTGGGCAATTGCGGGCCATGAAGCTCAGGGGCTGCCCCATAGACAACAGCCCGGCACAATTGCAGGCCATGCAGCGCTATTTCGCCGATCCCGAGGATTTCTGCCGCAATACCCAATGCCTTTCCGGGGATAAAAATTTTATTATCAGGAATAACGGGGATGTGCTCCTTTGCTGGAACCTGCCTCCTGTTGGCAATATTCTCCACGAGGCCCCGGCAAAAATCTGGAACTCCCCGGAAGCGGCAAAACGGCGGGAGCAAATCGCCCGTTGCCCCCGGACCTGCCGGATTCTAAGCTGCCATTTTATAGAGGAGGCTTTACAGAACCGATGACCTCCCAAGGGATCAGGCATAAGCAGGTCCGATGCATTCGGCCCTTTACTTCCCTGGAGCTTCAGCCAGGAGGCGAGGTGAGTTTTTGCTGCGTGGAGTGGAGCAAGGTTCCGTATATCGGCAATGTGCAGTACCAAAGCCTGGCGGAAATCTGGAACAGTGATACAGCCCGGTATATCCGCAGAAAAATGTATGCCGGGGAATGGACCGACGTGTGCAGGCCCGAAGTATGTCCTGTACTCATCAGCGAAGGGTGGAAAGACCTCACCCTGGAGGGCAACGAGACAAGGCTTTTCACCCTGACTGAACGGCACATTGAGGACATCGGGTCGGCAAAAACTTTCATGCAGGCCTCGCCGACCTATGTACTCATGTCCAACCTGGAGACCTGCAACTTAAAATGCCCCATGTGCGGCCCTTTTCGGGAAATTTATGCAGAAAACAGGTTAGGCGCCCCCTTTTCCTGTGCAGTGGATAAACAACGGGAAATAGTGGAAGGGGAGGATATGGGCGCACTGGAGCGGGTCGCCCGGGAGGTTCATACCGGCCTTCCAGACCTTAAGGTGTTGGGTCTGACCGGGGCCGGGGACCCCCTATTCCGCAAGGACACACGCAACATTCTGTTTTCTAAACGCAAAAACTCCAATCCGAAAATCGCCCTTTTTACCAACGGCCTCTTGTTTGAACCGAAAATATGGAAAAAAATCAAGCATAATGCCTTCCATTATGTTAATGTATCTGTAGATGCTGCCACCAGGGATACCTACGAAAATCTGAGAAGGCCGGGCAAATGGGATACCCTGACGGCCAACCTGGAGTTTTTGTCTGATCTTCGCAAGCAAGGGGTGATCCCCCTGTTTTTTATAAATTTCACCGTCATGCGCAGCAACCTGGAAGAAATGGTTGATTTTGTCCGCCTGGGCAAACACCTTGGTGTGGATTCAATCTATTTTCAAAAAATCCGTGGGATTATCTGGAACAGGGAAAACTTTTTCGACGGCCCGGACAGGGACGAGACCCTCTTGAAACGATTGGAAAAACTCAAGCCAGAGGCGCGAAAGGAATCAGGTTCCAGCACCACGGTGGTTTTTGGGAACCTGTAACAAGCAAACACCATGATCCGAAAAAAAATACTCATAAGCGATACGGCGCCGCTTTACCCCCCTCTTTGGGGCGGCCCCAAAAGGATCTGGGGGTTGTTTTCCAACCTGACCCACAAGTACGACCTCATGTATGTGGGTGTGGATACGGGGCAGTATGAGCTGGTCAAAGGCATTGAGGCTGGGGAAAACTTCCTGGAAAAACGGTTCTCCATGCCGGAATCCTATTATAAGTACTGGCTCCCCATTCATGAGCGTTTGTTCAAAGACCTGAGCTTTGACCTGTATACCTATTTTTTTATTGATAGGGCCAAACATTATGTGGACGCATTGGAAAGCCAACACGCCGACGTGATTGTGTGTAGCCATCCTTGGGCCTGGAACACCCTGAAATTCCGCATGGATGCCCCCGTCATTTACGACGCCCACAACTGCGAATACAGTCTTATGTGCTCCCTGGCCGAAGGGAATTTATTCCGCCCCCTTCTGACCCGTTGGACCAAAAAGCTGGAAGGCGATCTTTGCAGGCGCAGTAAGGCTATCCTTGTCTGCTCCGAAGAGGACAAGCAAAATTTTCTGGACGTGTACAAACTGGACCCGGCAAAAATCCACATTGTGGAAAACGGCACGGATATCCCGCCCCTGCCCGCGCTGAAAGAAAGGCTTGAGTCCAGGGAGGAGCTGGGTTTTGCCAGGCAACCGCTTCTGCTTTTTGTGGGGGCTTATTATAAGCCCAACATCCAGGCGGTGGATTTTATTGTCAACCATCTGGCCAAGGAACTGCCCACCTGCCAGTTTGCCATTGTGGGTACCGTCACCAATGCCTTTTCAGACAGCCAGGCCCCGGATAATGTAAATTTTGTCGGAATCCTGACCGACGACTACCTGGCCCATTACTTGCGCGCCGCTGACCTGGCCTTGAACCCCATGTCCAAGGGCTCGGGCGTGAATATTAAAATGCTGGACTATATGGCCGCGGGCATTCCCACGGTCTCAACCCCCTTTGGATGCAGGGGCCTGGACCTGAAAAACAAGACGCATGTGGTCATTTCCGATCTGGACGGTTTCGCAACAGCTGTCTGGGATACCCTAAGCAATCCTGACCTGCGGGTGCAAATGCGTAAAACCGGATATGCTTATGTTGCAGAAAAATTTGACTGGAAAATATTGAGTAAAAAGGTGGAGACAGTCCTCCAGGATCTTTTGTCCAACAGATAAGCCTTGCCATAGCAGGATTGCCGGGCCGATCATCCTGCTTTTCATGACACTTTACAAACACTGACCTCAACGCGCCGTTAGCCAAGGCATGATGAACCTTTCCGCCTCAAGCAAGCAAAACATCCTGATTATTCTGGCCCTGGCGGCTGTTGCATGGACCGCCCATTTTTTGTGGGTTCGGGATTTTCTCCTTTATGAGGACGATTATAACCATGTCGGCAAACACCTGGAGTCCGGGTGGGTGCAGATTTGGCATCTCCTCCGTTGGGCCTGGAAAGCGTGGCCCCAGGGCCGTCCCCTTCATTTTTCACTCATGCCGGTTTTCACATTCCTGGGCATGGCCCTGGGCGGACTGGCCTGGGTGTATCTGTTTGGATACCTGATTGTGGCCGCCAATGCGATTCTTTTCTATTTTGCGGCAAAAAAAGCAGCTCCAGCAGGCCCGGCCTTTGCGGGCGCCTGCGCCTTTTGTCTGTTTCCCGCCGACACCACCCATGTCATGCTGACTCACAACATGGCCCTTCAGGCTTCCCTTTCCTTTTTGCTGGGCGCGTCCCTTGCATATCTGGATGGCCGCAAAATTTTGTCCTTCGCCCTCATCACCGGAACCCTGATCACCTACGAAACATCAATCATTCCATTCCTGGCCGTGCCTTTGTTAAAGGCCCCCTGGAACCGCCAAACCCTCAAAAACCTGTTTGCCGTGTTTTCCATGGTGATTCTGGCCATCCTGGCCCATGCCTTACTTAGAACCGCCATGCACGAAACCCGCATGGGCGAACTCCTGACCCAAAACCCCTGGCTGACCCTGCACCACATTTTTTCGGGCATGATTTTGGGGCCATTGACCGTGGCAAAGGCTTTTTTCATCAGGCCTTGGTTCGCCCTGGCGCACGCCGACGCTGCCTCCCTCGCTGCCATGCCGATTTTTGCCGCAGCGGTTTGGTGGGGAATCCTGAAAATATCCAATGATATACCATTACAGCATATTACCTTTTCAACAGTTTCCAGGAAGTATTTTCTGAAAATGGATTGCAGGCTTACCCTGCCTCAAGGAGTGATGGAAGGACTCCGACTTGTTCTTGCCGGTGCAGTCGCCCTGACAATAGGCTATGCCCTCACCTTCACGCGCTGGCCACCGGTCAGCCTGGGCGGTCGGGATACCTGTGTGCATCTGGCAGCCACTTTCGGGGCATCTATAATAATGACCGGACTTGCCTGGATCTTTTTGGAAATGGGACAAATAGTTTCCCTTAAAAGGCTGACCACAGGAATTTTGGCCATGTACCTGGCCCTTCTCCTGGGGTTTTCCATGGCCGTGCAAAAAGACTTTGTAAATAGCGCCTGCTTCCAGCGCCAATTCTGGCAAAACGTACTCACCCAGAGCCCGGACCTGGAAGACGGAACAACCCTGTTTGTCAAAGAAAACATCAAAACAAGAACGGACTTTGTTGTCTCCAACGCATGGTCTGTGCGTCTGGTCCTGGGGCAGCTTTTTTCCTTTCCCAAGGACTGGGACAATCCGCCAGCCCTGTTTGCCCTGACCGGGGAGATTGCCTCCAGTATTCGGCATGATAAAATCCGGAACACTTGGCATCTGATCATCCCGGGAGAGAGCCGGGAAATCCGTCCTATTGATCCTGACAAGGTCATTGCCCTGGAATTGAATGCAACCGGGATAACCCGTTTGAATTCCCTGGATCGTCCGGGATGGGAATCCCTGGCAGGGATCATTCCCAAGCCAAAAGGGGCTGATACGATTCATGGCCTTGAAAAACGGGTCCTATACCGTATAATGGGTCAGGGAGAGGAATATTGACACCGGAAGGAAAAAGGCCATGAGGGTGGTCTATATCGGGGAACGCATCAAACACCACGCCGCTTGCTCAGGGTACGACCAGCTAAGGAAATTTATCCGGTCCCGGGACCTTTCGGCCATGCCCCACAGGGCATTGTCCGGAATTTTAAAAACCCTCCCCTCCCCTGTTATTGCGCCCTTGCTGGACACTCCGCCCTATGCCTGGTATTGGAGGCCCCAACAACTTGCCCGGGAGTTCCAGGCCATGGCCTGCCTTCCTTTTGAGGGGGCTGTTTATCACTGGCTATATGGCGAGAATGACTTCCGTTGGGCCGGACGATTTCCGCGCCATAAAAACAGCAGGGTGGTTGTGAGCCTGCACCAGCCCCCGGAGGTCTTTAAAAGTATTTTTCATAGCAGCAAATCCCTGCGAATGGCTGACGCAGTCATTGCCTGCGCTTCCAGCCAAAGGGATTTTTTGCAGGACATCCTGGGAGACCGCAAGGTGCAACTGATTCCCCACGGGGTGGATACAAACTATTTTATGCCCGCCCCGGAAACCACGGAACATAAATCGCGTTTCACGGTCCTGATGGTGGGCGCCTGGCTGCGGGACTTTCCCCTGCTCGCCAAAGTAATCAAGAGGGCGGCCAAACAAAACACAGGCATTGGGTTCAACCTGGTTCTCCCCCGGGATGAAGCCAGGCAGTTTGACAGACTACCCGACACCCGGGTGTTTTCAAACCTGCCGGACATAGATCTCCTGGAGCAGTACCAGTCCGCCAACGCCTTGTTCATGCCGGTTCATGATTTTACCGCCAGCAACGCCCTCTTGGAGGGCATGGCCTGCGGCCTGCCCGTGGTGGCGTCGGATGTGGGCGGGGTGAGGGATTATTGTGATTCTTCGGGCAGCCTGTTGATACCTCCAAAAAATATGGATCGCGCCCTGGACGCCTTGATGGCTTTGAAGGAAAACCCGGATCAATGCGCCTCCATGGCCAAGGCGACCAGACAAAAGACCCTGGAGTTTGACTGGAAAAAGATAGCCAAAACCATGAAGGAGGTCTACAAAGGCCTTTATGCGTGACAATGCTCCCAAAGAATGCGTCTCCGCGGTTTCCGTGCGTGGACTCACCAAGGATTTCAAGGTATGGGGTCCCGGGAAGCCAGGCTTTTTCCGCCGGTTTCTTCCCTCTTCCCTGAGACTCAGCGAAACCTTCCGGTCCTTGAACAATGTGAGTTTTGACGTCCCCAAAGGCACTACTCTGGGCATTGTGGGCCGGAACGGCTCAGGCAAGACCACTTTACTAAAAATCATTTGCGGCATTATGACCCCAACCCGGGGAGAAGTGGAAATGCGGGGGAGTGTTTCCACCCTCCTGGAGCTTGGCGCGGGCTTTGACCCGGAGTTTTCGGGCCTGGAAAATGCCTATATGAACGGCGCGTTCATGGGTTTTAGAAAAGCTGAAATGGACAAAAAAATACCGGGTATCCTCAGTTTTGCGGATATTGGGGAGTTCATACACAGGCCTGTCAAAACCTATTCCAGCGGCATGTACGTCAGGCTGGCCTTTGCCGTGGCCATCCATGCCGACCCCGACATCCTGGTGGTGGACGAGACCCTGGCCGTGGGCGACGAAGCGTTTCGCCGAAAATGCTTTGCCCGGATCAACCAGATCCGCCGGAACGGTGGCACCGTCATCCTGGTATCCCATTCCCTGCAAAATGTTGTGGAGTTGTGCCACACTGCCCTGTGGATCGAAAGAGGCCGGATAATCCTCCAGGGCGCTCCCGCCTTTGTGGTGGGCGAATACGAACGATTCGCCAACGCCTCGTATGAAAACCAAACAATCATCCTGGACCATATTCAAAAAACTGGCAAGGCCCCTGTTCCTTCCCATGGCGCCCCTTTGGTGGAGGAACAGGCAGGCCTCCACCAGCCTCGCATTTACGAACACTACGGGACGCGCATCCTGAACCCCCGCATACTCACCCGGGAAGGCCAAGCCGTGAGCGACCTGATCATGGGCCAGGACTATATTTACACCTATGACGTGGCCTTTGACCGGGATGCGGAACATGTCCGTTTTGGCATGATGATCAAAACCCAAAGCGGATTGGAGGCGGGCGGCGCCATTTCCCATGGCTTGGATGACGGCATTCCCCTTGTCAAAAAGGGCGCCGTGATTCGTCTGCGCTTTACATTCAAATGCCAGCTTACGCCGAACGCTTATTTTTTCAACGCCGGGGTCCAGGGCTTGCAGGACAACACCACGATCTTCCTGCACAGGGTGGTGGACGCAGTCATGTTCCGGGTCATGCCGGTAAAGGGCCTGCTGGCTACCGGGCTGACGGATTTCTCCGTACACCTGGACAACACCTCCCGCATCAGCATCGAGTATAAAGACGAACCATGAAGAATAGAGCCATTGCCATATTGGGCATGCACCGGAGCGGGACCTCCCTGGCTGCCCGGGGAATAAACCTCCTGGGGGCCTGGATGGGGGAGGAAAGCGCCCTTATGGGACCGGCCCGCGATAACCCGGCGGGTTTTTGGGAGCGGTGGGATCTGATGGAATTCCACGACAAGATATTGCACGCCATGGGCCGGACCTGGCACGATACAGCAGCTTTGCCTATTTGGGACGCCCTGCCCCAGGCAGCGACATATCAAATACAACTCGAACAAATGCTGGATTTCATTTTCAAGCACCAATCCTTATGGGCCTTTAAGGACCCCCGGGCCTGTTTGCTCCTGCCTTTATGGAGCCGGGCCGTGGCAAGGCAGAATACGCTGTTGAACGCAGTGCTCATGGTCCGCAATCCCCTGGATGTGGCCCAATCCCTCAAGCACCGCAACGGGTTTTCCCTTCAAAAAAGCTTCACCCTGTGGGAGCTTCATTACAGCCAGGTTTTAGGGGACATTTCCCCTACGCCCTTGACGGTGGTCGATTTTGATGATCTGGTTTGCGATCCGGAGATTCAGTTCCGACGCATCGCAAAAACCATGGGCATTTCCGCTGACGACACGGCCATTAAAGCCGCCGCCTCTTCCGTGCAACCCCGCCTTATCAGTCATCATTCAAGCATGGGGGATCTGTTGCAAGCAGATCCCCCTCAAAGCCTTTTGAAGCTATACCGGACGTTAGGGGATGCCTCCGGACATTGAGAAGGCATCCCGCCTGTTTTTATCTATGAATAGGGATTAATCAGTAGACCTGAGGTCAAGTGATTTGATATAAAAATTCTCCTACGGGCAACACTGTCGCCCGATTGGGCCAAGGCTTTTTTTCATAAATTCAATCAACCAATTACTGAAACATTTCCCCGATTAACCTTGCCACTGCCAAGCAGTGCGAACCACACAATTCCTTTTTTCGGCCCCAAGGACATAGCCCCTTTTTACGGCCGCAAATTCTCCAGGAGGTTTTTATTTATGGGCACAACTCCCAACATGACCGACTACCAGAAAGAGTATGACGCATTTGCTTGGAACGTTCCGGAATATTTCAATTTTGCCGGGGATGTCATAGACAGGTGGGCGCAAGACCCGGACAAACTCGCCATGCTGTGGGTGGACGATGACGGAAACGAAGTACGGAAAACATTCGCCCAACTGAGCGCCGCTTCCAAAAAGCTGGCCAACCTGTTCACCCGCCTGGGCGTGGGCCAGGGGGACGTGGTCATGGTCGTCCTGCCCCGGAACATCGAATGGTGGGAAATCTTTACAGCCTGCATCCGCATGGGCGCTCTCATTGCTCCGGGCACCACCCAGCTTACCTCCAAGGACCTGGAATTCAGGGCTAACAAGGCCGGAGCAACCTGCATCATCACCAATCCCGAACTTGCCGCCAAGTTTGATAAGGTGGCGGAAGACTGCCCCTCGGTTACGTCTAAAATCATCATCACCCAGGCCAAGGAAGGCTGGACATTTTACACCGAAGCCGTGGAAGCGGAATCCGAGGCCTTTGAAACCGCAAAGACCAAAAGCGCAGACAACTGCCTGGTGTATTTTACATCCGGCACGGTGGGCTTTCCCAAAATGGCCCTCCACACCCATGCGTCCTATCCCATCGGGCATCAGGTTACCGGCAAATACTGGCTTGACCTCAAACCCGGGGACATGCACTGGAACGTAAGCGACACAGGCTGGGCCAAGGCCGCCTGGAGCAGTTATTTCGGCCCCTGGAACATGGGCGCGGCCCAGTTCATCCATCATACGGACCGGTTCGATCCCATCAAGACCCTGGAGCTTTTGGCCCAGTACCCTATCACCACCATGTGCGGCGCGCCCACCATCTATCGTATGCTGGTGCTCCAGGATCTGGGCAAGTTCAAATTCCCCACCCTCAGGCATTGCGTGGGCGCGGGCGAACCCTTGAACCCCGAAATCATTGAAGTCTGGAAAAAGGCCACAGGCTGCACCATCCGCGACGGATACGGCCAGACAGAAACCGTACTTCTGGCCGGGAGTTTTCCCTGTATCGAGCCACGGTTCGGGTCCATGGGCAAGCCCACCCCGGGGATTGATCTCAAGGTCATTGACGAGAACTGCAATATCCTGCCCCCCAATACCGAAGGGGACATTGCCGTCAGGGTCAAGCCCCACCGGCCCGTGGGCCTGTTCAAGGAATACTGGAAAGAGCCCGACCGCACCGCCGCCGCATACCGGGGCGACTATTACCTCACCGGCGACAGGGCCTATGTGGACGAAGACGGATACTTCTGGTTCGTGGGCCGGGCCGACGACGTGATCCTCACCTCAGGATACCGTATCGGCCCCTTTGAAGTGGAAAGCGCCCTCATCGAACATCCTGCAGTGGCCGAATCCGCCGTGGTGTCCAGCCCGGACGAAACCCGAGGTGAGGTGGTCAAGGCATTCGTGGTTTTAGCCGGGAAATATACGGCCAGCGACGCATTGGCCAGGGAACTCCAGGAGCATGTGAAAAATGTGACTGCGCCTTATAAATATCCCCGGAAGATCGAATTCGTGGAAACCCTGCCCAAGACCGTAAGCGGTAAAATCCGCCGGGTCCAGCTCCGCAACCAGGAATGGGGCAAGAAATAAGCGCGGTAGAGACAAAGCCGGATCAAAAAATTGAAACGGATTAACAGACAAGATAGCAAAGGCGGCCAGGGTCAAATTCCCTGGCCGCCCTAAAAATCAATGGGCAGGAAAAGGACTTGTCCGCCTTCCTGCCGAGTATATTTCATACTGACAAGACTTCCATCTTTATATCTTCATCAAAGACTTCTCCTCCACTGATCCATTATTTAATCGTTGCCTTTGTGTTTGAGGGCCAGCATGGTGATGTCATCGGCCTGGGGCGCCGTGTCTGCAAAGTGGTGCACCTGGGCCATGACCCGGGCGATGACTTCCTTGATGGGCTTGCGGCCAATCACCCTAAGAAGATCCTCCAGCCGTTCCTCGGAAAACAGGTCGTTTTTCGGATTCATGGCCTCGGTCACGCCGTCGGTAAACAAAAACAGCATGTCGTCTTTTTGGAGAGTGAGCTTGGCGGACTCGTACCGTGCTTCCTCCCGGATGCCCAGGGCCATGCCCTTGGTGGACTCCACAATTTCCAGATCGCCGTTGGCCCGCACAATATAGGGCGGGTTATGCCCGGCCATGACATAATCCATGACGCCGGTATTGAGGTTGAATATGCCGAAAAACATGGTCACGAACATGAAGGAGGGGTTTTCCTGGGATAGGTCCCGGTTAACCCATTCGATGACCTCTGCAGCGGAAAGCCCCTGAGTGGCCCGTGTTTTGACAAGGGTTTGGGTGATAGTCATGAACAGGGCCGCGGGCACGCCCTTGCCCGAAACATCCCCCAAGGTGACGCACAGGTGTTCGTTGTCAAGGAAGAAGAAATCGTACAAATCCCCGCCCACTTCCTTGGCGGGCTCCACCTCGGCGTAAAGATCAAAATCATCCCGGTCGGGAAAGGGTGGAAAAACCTTGGGCAGGATACCCATCTGGATATCCCGGGCGATCTGCAGTTCGCTTTCGATTCTCTCCTTGGCAGCGGTAAGTTCCGTAAGGTCCCGGATGTAGTCCTTCAGGGAGGTCTTCATGTATTCAAGGGAACCCGCCAGTCTGGCGACCTCGTCCCGGGACTTGATCTTGGGCATTTCCGCGTCCAGATTACCGGTGGCCACGTCTTCGGCCACGCGGGTGAGGGCCCGCAGGGGGCGGGTGATGGTGCCTGAAATGGCCATAATCAGAATCATGATCACAAAAAAACCGACGATGCCCAAGGCCAGGACGATCTTGTTTAACCGGAACACTCCTGCCATGAGTTCCTGTTTGGGAAACATAACCCCCAGGGACCATTCATTGGACGACAGGGGCGCATAGACCATCCAGCAGGGCTGTCCGGTGAACTCGCAGTTCATGGACACAAAACCGGTTTCCCCCCGGACCATGCTTTGGCCGATTTCCCGCAGACGCGCATCCTGTCTGGCTTCCGCAAGGCTGAAAATGGTTTCGTTCATGATGAGCCGGGAGTTGGGATGGGTCACAAAGGTTCCGTTTTTTGTAATGAGGAATCCGTACCCTGTCTTGCCAATTTTGATGGCCTGGACAATGTTTTGAAGCCAAGCCAGGGAGATGTCGGCGGTGGTGATGCCCACCAGGATCTTTTCAGGCCCCTCCAGATCATAAAAAGGAACCGAATAGGTGGACATGAGAATGTTGCCTGCGCCCTCGTCAAAATAAGGCTCACTCCAGACAGGGCGATCCAGTTCCTTGGGAATCTGGTACCAATCCTCGTAGATATAGTCGTAGGGGATGTAGGTGAAGTCCATCCCCTCCTTTCCCTTGTAATAATAGGGGGCAAAAAAACGTATGGTGGGGCTGTATTCATAGGGCTCAAAGGCCACGGTGGCCCCGTAGATCTCCTCGCTATGCTGAATAGAGGACTCGATGAGGCCTGTAAAATCAGTGCTTTGGGGCCGGAACTGCTCCATGGCGATGGCCACGTTTTCCGGAGTCCTCTCCACCGCCAGCAGGACAGAATCAATCTCCTTTGCTGTGGCTCTGGCCAGATTAAAGGCGCCCTGCTCAATCTCCTGAACCAACATATCCCGGGTGAAAAGATAGGTGTAGGTGAATATGGCCGCAAAGATAAGGGTCACACTCGTGAGGATGAGCAGATTGAGCTTAAAGGCTATGCCCCTATTTTTGAGTATCATCGTAGCATTTCCGGTAAAAAGTGTTGTAGTCCGGGACCGAGTTGATCAGGCCGAAATCCTGGAGGGCATATGCCACCCTGGCATAATCCTCATATTTCAACTCTCCGGGGGTGAAAACCTCTCCCGCAGGATACATCAAGTCCTGCATCCGCTCCAACATCCACTTCTGATGCACCCTGGTGGCGGGAATGTGCTCCGCCTTAAGGTTTTTCATCACCAGGTCTATGGTTTCCTCGGGATGGGCGAAGGCATACCGCCATCCCTCTATGGAAGCCGCCACAAAGGCCTGGCACATTTCAGGGTCCTGGTTGAAGGTATCCTCCAGCACATAGATGCCGTCTTCAGGAAAATTCAGGCCGTGCTCGTGGAAGAAAAAAGTGACCAGATCGTCGGGGTCTAAACCTGCGTTGAGGATGGTGTGATATTCGTTGTACCACATGGCCGAAGCCACATCCACGCCCCCCCGCAAAAAGAGGTTCACGGAATAGGATTGGCGGACGATGGTCACGTCCAGGCCGTATTTTTCGATGAACGCCGTGGGCTGAATCTGAAATACAGGCTCCCACAGCCCGACCTTTTTTCCGTTCAAGTCCTGGGGAGTGCGGATACCCGTGCTTTTTTTCGCCACCAGCATAAGGGCGCTGCGCCGGACCATCTGGGCGATGTTCACCACGGGCACGGCATGGTCCCGCATCTGGATGCCCGAGGCCAGCCACAAGGTGGCGAACTCCGCCTTGCCCGAAGCCAGATACTCGGAAGACTGTTTTAACGGGCCGCCTGCAATAATGGTGAGGTCAATGTCCCGCTTTTTATAAAAGCCCTTTTCCAGGCCCATATAATACCCGGCAAACTGGGCCTGAGGCACCCATTGGGGGATAAGCCTCACTTCCCTGGCATGGGTGGCGGGAGCCCCAAGGGCTCCCGCAAACACCAATAAACACACTGCCAGCAAAATTTTTCCGGTATTGGCCCTGCAACTATTTATTGAAAACCAGCTTGCCCCCCTGGAATCCGGCATATCCCGCAGCCCCCACCATAATGAAGTTAAGGAGTACAAAAAACCAGCGGCCCGAGGCGCCAGGAACAAGAATCTCCGGCTGAAACAGCTTCCAGACCACTGCAATAAAGGCAATCGCCGTGACAATGCCCCCGCAAACCATCTTGGAAGAAAACACAGGGGTCATATTTCCCTGGTACACCCTTTTCCAATCCACATATCCGGTGAACAGAACCAAAGGCATGATCAGCAACACGGCCACCATATTATAAAAATATACCTGGGCCAGGGTGGTGGATTGAAAAAGCATGGATAGCACCATAAAAGCCACGGCCAGGGGAACCACTCCATTGGGTGTATGCACGGCAATGGGATGGGCATGATGCTGAGTCAAAAGGGAAAGCCAGGGATCATATTTTTCCATAAAGCCCAAAGGCTCGGGAATGGGAGCACCGGTTCCGGGCGGGGGATCCTCCACCTTGTAAGTGGCCTGGGGCTTGTCAGCAGGCTTTTTCCCGGCGAGAACAGGCTCATCCCCTTCCTTAACCTCTACGAATTTGCTCTTGTCCGCACCACACACCGGGCAGACGTCCGGAGGTTCGGGGCCTTCGTGGATGTAATTGCAAACCGTGCACCGCCACTTTTTCACAGGTGTTTCTTCCGCAGAAATCTCTTCGGCCCCCACCTCTTCCGCCTGGGCTTCTTCGGCAACGACCTCTTCCTCCTGGGTTTCCTCAGGGATAACCTCTTCCACAGAGACTTCCTCTGCGGCCATTTCCTCCTCAGGGGCGTCTTCCTCCGGAACCTGTTCCGTTTTCACCTCGTCCGCAGGAGCGTCCTCTTCCATGACTTCCTCGAACTGGCTTTGGTCAGCACCGCAAACCGGGCAGACTTCAGGCGGTTCATCGCCCTCGTGAATATATCCGCAAACAAGGCATTTCCACTTTTTCATCAAATTCCTCCAAGGATAAATTTTTGAATTCCATACAAATAGACCAGAAATGGTTACGTGGTTGCAAGGGAATTTTTTGCGGCTTCAAACCCGCCCGTCCCTTGTGCATTGCGTCCTCCCCATGGTTTGTTGGTCTTTCGGGACAAAAGCCGCCACACTTTTCCTGCAAAGCATGATGGTTCAAACCAATATATATTCCATTCGGGAGACAGTATACAATGGGGAGGCGGACATGTCCACCTCCTGGGAAAAACAGGACAAAATTGTGCAGAAAGACTATTTGAAGTGTGTAGATATATAATGGGAAAGAATTTCAAGAACCCGGGGAAAATCCCGCCTGCCAAAACCAAACCGCACATGATGATCCCCAAAACGGAACATGGCGGACGGCGCCACCATAATACCGGTGTCCTCCACCAGCTTTTCGCAGAACGCCAGGGTGCTGTCCACGCCAGTCACCCGGGGAAAGCACATGGAACCTCCCTTGGGAACCGCGCACTGGAAAAAATCCTGGTGCGTCCTGAAAAAGCTGTCCAGGATTTTCAGGTTGTCCCAAACCAGGCCTTTTTGCCGGGCAATGATGGCCTCCCTGTTTTCCAGCGCCATGACACCCAAAACCTCGCTGGGTGCGCTGTGGCAAATGGTGGTGTAATCTTTCAAACGGCTCATGCGATGGAGCAGATCCGCATCCCGGGTCACCAACCACCCAAGGCGCAGGCCGGGTAGGCCAAAGGCCTTGGACAAGCCTCCCAGAGTCACGGCCCTGGAGTACTCCTGACATGCGGGAACCAAAACCGGAGCATCCCCCGGTTCCAGAAACCGGTACATCTCGTCAGACAACAAATAAATGCCGCGCTCTTCCAGCAGAGCGTACAGGGATGTCAAAAATCCCGGCCCGGGAACACTGCCCGTAGGGTTGTGGGGAAAATTTACCACCACCAGTTTGGTTTCCGGCCTTAGCAGTCGTTCCAACGCATCCAGGTTTGGCGCCCATGCATCGGTTTCGTCCAGCACCCAGTCCGACACCTCACATCCCATGGCCCTGGCTATCTCATGAAGAGACTGGTAGGCGGGACTTATGCAAACCACATGATCTCCCGCTTTCAACAGGGAGTTCATAAGCAGGAAAATCCCCTCCTCGGGAACCACCACCAGAGTGTTTTCCGGCCCCAATCCCTTGTGCAGGTCTGCAATGGCCCGCCGCAACAGGGGGTGGCCCATGGTCTCGGTGTAACCCAAAGCCAGGTTATCCCACAACCGCCGGGTGGTTTCCGAAGCCATACCCACCAGCTCGCGCACGGGCATGGTCTGGCAATCGGAACAGGACAAAAGATACTTGGCGGTGAACTCGTATTTGGCGAAATAGCGCTCCAAGTCAAAGGCCGGAATGTTCATGAAATTCGTCTCCGCAATAATTCTATCCCATGGAAATAAGGGCAAGGGCGCCCAGTGTGGTGGCCATGCCTGTCCATTGGCTCCGGGACATCCGTTCATTCAATATGCGCCACGCCAACAAAACCGTGGATGCCGGATACAACGAGGCCAGCACGGAAGCCAGATCCAGGCGGCCTGTCTGGGAGGCCATGACAAACAAGGCGTTCCCGATCACGTCCAGGATTCCGGCAACCAGAATCCACTTCCAGGGAGGACGGCCCAGACTCCGGCCCCTGAGTTTGAAGCCCAGGACACAGCCCAAAACGCTCAGGCCCACCAGCTTAGCAGACAACAAGGGCCAGACAAGCCCGTTGGAACCCGCAAAATGGATTCCCACAAAAAATCCGCCAAAGCCCATCCCGGCCAGAACCGGCAAAAGCAGGTCCTCCTGACTGAATGCCATGGATTGCTTTGTCCACGAAACCAGACAAATGGAAACCAAGGCCAGCGCGAATCCCGCAATCTGCATAATGGGGGGCAAGCCATGGACAATCACCGCCACCAATACAGGAAGCATGGCCGTCACCACGGCTGACACAGGCGCGACCAATGCCATGGGGCTTTTGGACAACCCCTTGTACAGGCAGATCAGGCCCAAAGCGCCGGACAAACCCGCCAGCCCCCCATAAACCATGGACGCCGCTCCCGGATAGGCTTCTCCCGTGACTCCCAAAACCCCCAAAATGAAAAACAGGCCCACAAACTGGGAGAACAAAACCACCCCGTAAACATTGCCCCGTTTGGAGGCCATGCCTCCGCTAAAATCCGCCGCGCCCCAGGTAAGGGCTGAGCCCACGCCGTAGGCTATGGCCCAAATTTCCGACCCCATAATCGTCCTCCGTCCAGTATTCCAATGATCCTCTTTGCACCGGGCAAAGATAGGGCTCCCGGATGTAAAAGTAAAATTAATTATTTTACAACACCATAAGTTTTGTTAATATGCTCGGGAGTCCCTTTGCAAACACGCTGACAGGAGTCTGCCATGCTGGATTACAAACTATTGGAAGCCCTGGCTGCGGTAGCCCAGGAAGGGGGTTTTGAAAAGGCGGCGGCAAAGCTGCGCATCACCCAGTCCGCCGTGTCCCAACGGGTGAAACTCCTGGAGGAACAGACCGGCCAGGTGCTCATGGCCCGGGCCGCCCCGCCCCGCCCCACCCCTGCGGGCCGGCAGATGATCAAGCATTTTTTGCAGGTGAACCGGCTGGAAGGGGATTTGAAGGAATCTCTGGATCTTTCCGGGAAGGATTTGTTCACCACCCTGGCTTTGGGCATCAACGGAGACAGCCTGTCCACCTGGTTTTTGCCAGCGGTGCGGGATTTCTTGGTCAGGGAGCATGTGCTTCTGGACCTGCGGGGGGACGACCAGGACGAAACCCACAAAATGCTGCGGGACGGGGAGGTTATCGGGTGCATCAGCGTCCAGGACCGGCCCATTCAGGGTTGCCTCATGGAATACCTAGGCCAGATGGATTATCGGCTTATCGCCTCCCCGGGATTTTCAAAAAAATGGTTCCCCCAAGGTCTGACCCCGGAAACGGCTGCAAAGGCGCCCTTTTTCATATTCAACCGCAAGGACCATCTTCATTACAAGATGTTTCCCCTGGCCCTGGGAGAGGTTCCCGACCCTTTGCCAGCCCATTACTTGCCCTCTTCGGAGCAGTTTGTGGCCTTTATTGAGGCGGGCCTGGGTTACGGGATGCTGCCGGACCAGCAAAGCCGGGAGTATTTGGAAACGGGAAGATTGCTGGACATAGCCCATCCCCACAAGGTGCCGGTGCATTTGTACTGGCATTGCTGGAATTTGTCTTCCGCTCTTTTGGATCGGTTTACCCGGCACCTGGTTCGGGAAACCCGCAAAATTTTGGAACCAAGCAACCAATGATCGCAATGCAAATCAGACGAAATAAAAATTCATCCAAAAACAACGGCGGGACATTTTCTGATAAAAATTCAGCTCTAAGGATATATGGATTCCAACTCAATATTCATCATTGCTTCACAGTCGCCACCAAAACCATAGCAACATCTCCCTTTGTTCATCAGAGTCAGGACCTATGGCATAGTCTCCCTTACTGGCGAGCACGTCATGAATCCCTTTTTCCAATTGCGAAATCTTATTTTTACCAAGCACCAATAAACCACTCCTCATACTATTTGTCAGAGACCAATGGTCCGGTTGGACATCACCCTTTGGATATTTAATCCGCAGGCTATCCAAACTCAATATTTTGGCATGCCCCCCCAGGGCATTAGGCACTCTCAGAATATCAAGGGACGGCTGACTAATTTTCAGGTCAGCAAAAGATGGCCATTTTGCATTTTTCATTAAGTTCAGCAGCTTACTCAGTGATTCTCCCTCATCTTTGTCAGCGGTAATATGAAACCCAGGGAAATTCTTCTTTTCTTCTTTGTAGTTCCATATGTAAACATGTCCTCTTTGGCTCCATTTGCCAACTTTAGGGTCACCCATAGCCTTCTGCCCCTCTCTTCATACGGACATTGTATTCTCTACTCCGTTCAACCACTGCTTTCGCCTAAGAATTTTCCGTATCAAAGCCGAAATCAATCGCAAAGTGGTGGGGAGCAGCTATTCCATCCCAAGCAACTCCCTGGCTTTCCGGATTCCCTTAAGAGTAATCTCGTCCATTTTTTTTTGGGGCTGCGTATTGCGCTGATCCTGGACAAGAAGGGCTTCCACAGCTTCGCGGCCTTCAGGCGTTTTAATTGCCTGCATGGGAGTTTTGCCTTGCAGCGCAGGAATCGGCATATTAACCCAGTTTTCCCAATGTGACATCAGCATTTCTTCCATTTGCTCCTGAACCTCGGGAATGTTCCAAAGCGCTTCCTGTTCAGCCTCTTGCTGTTTCAACAGAGCAGGGTCCTGGGGCTCTGCCAGCATACTTTCAAGGGACATTATTTCCGTGGTTCGATAAACAGCATGTTCAGCGAGCAGTTTTTTAATTTTTTTCTTTATCTTCTCGGCTCTTTCAGCAGAATTTACTTCAACTTTCAGCTTTTTATCGTCAATAAAAATTTTTCCGAGGACCGTGTTGTCAAGAGCCTTGTTGACTTTGGAGCCTTTACGGCCCCAGGCAATCTCCACCCTGGAAATATTTCCATTTGCATCGAGCTCTGCCTGTTCCCGCAATTGATCCTCGGTATCCGGAACGCTCAACGAATGCAGTTTGGAAAAAGCAATCTCGGGAGACTCTATTTCATAATGCAGTGTGTGAAAGCATAGTAACTCTCCGTCGGAATTTTGCATGACCGGCCTTTGATGAAGGCTTTCATAAATAAATAAGTATAGCTCCCTGATTTCAATGCTGTAATCAATCAATGTTTTCTTTGAGATTTTTTTAATATTACTAAATACCTCCTTTTTAAAATTAAGGATTTCCAATTTATGACCAGGAGGAATAATGATTGGGCCGCAACCCATGATCATGGTCACATGGTCTATGGAAACGGGCCTTGCGAATAAAATGTCCCCCTTATGGGTGTTTTCGGACCCAAGCCGCTCAAAGACTTCCATTTCCTGATGGGTAAACACGTCTTTCAGGCGAAAACTGTTTCCCGGCTTGGTGTCCACGACCTCGAAAAAGCTGAAAGGTTGTCTCACGGTCGCTTCAACAATCCGTCGTTCCAATGTTTCCAAAGATTTCCCTTGTTCCCGGGCATATATCCCGGCGATGGGTTCAAATGGCGGAATTGGAAGCCGTTCAACATAATCATCTGGCGCGTATTCCCAGTTATAAAGCAGCCATGGAATAAAAATGGACTCATGCTTTTCCATGTCCTCAGGACCAAAACCGCCTTCCGGCCAAAGCATGAACTCATCCAGGGCGGCTTCAACAGCCAAATATCCAAGATTCTTTTCCCCGTATTCCAGTAGTTTGGGAGCTAATCTGGCATGGGCGTCATTCAGCCTTCGGTACAATAAATCTATTGGCCCGGATGTCTTTTCCATGCAGCATTTTTTGAATTTCTTTCCACTGCCGCAAGGACAGGGAGCGTTACGGCTTATCTTCATTTTCAGAATTTCCTTGCCAAGGTTTTTAATGGAGTTCCTGATGCCGCTATAATACCCAATTCCCAAATTTTGGTAAACTATGAAATTACTCCCAAATTTTCAAACCGCATCATATCAAAATCGAGCACGGGGCTTCCTTGCGGTTCCCCCTCTCACACTACCGGACATACACGCTTGATAACGCAAAGATTTCCGTATGTTTCTATCGTCAAACACCTGATTTTCAGGCTATCACGCCTTTCTGGCGACAATCACATCCATTGGACCATGACTGGCTAAGGGCAAGTCCCACACCATGGTGCTTTGGGTGGATTCAAACCCTGCCCTTATCATGGCATCAGCCACAAAACCGCGTTCAAAAGACATATCCATCCCCTGCAATGCAGTTGACAGCCAAGTGATGACTGACAGCGAGGGAGCGGTCTTTTCTTTACTCAGGCCGTCGGATGTGACTAAAAACACCCCCCCGGGGTTGATGGCTTTATAGACCTTGGACATCAGTTCGTCCAATCTGTGCCTATAAAAGTTCAAGGTATAATTGGCCATTACAAAATCGTAATTTTCGTCCAGGGGGTCTTCCATATAATCTCCGGAGACAGTGCTTATCCGGGATTCCATGCCATACTCTGCTATCAGTTCCCTTGCCACCCGGCACACTGCGGGCTGTTCTATGATAACGCCGGTCATGGAAGGGTGGGCGGCGGCAACGGCAACGGCCACCATGCCAGGACCGCCTCCCATGTCCAACATCCGTTTAAAAGCCCCAAATTCAGGCAAAGCCGCCACACAAGCCGCAATTTCCTGGGCGCGACCGCATCGGGCGTGGTTTATGCTCGCCCTGGCCCCTTGCTCCCAAATTTCTTCCCCGCCAATGTTCTCCACGGGTTTGGGGCCGTTGCATATCAGATCTTTCATGCCTCCGTTCAACATTGGCTTGTTCCAGTTTTCCGAAAACAACAGGATGGGTCCAATATAGAGTTCACTGGAAGGATTGAAATATGCCCTTGCCAAAGGGGTCATCTCGAACAAGCCATTTGATTTATTCAGGCAGCCCAGGGTGGCCAGTGCATTTAACATGAGTTCGGTATTTTGCGGATGAGCGGATAGTTTGGCAGCCAGATCGTTTGCGGAAACCGGTTCTTCAAGGTGTCTGAAAACATCCAGTTCCAGGGCGGTTTTCAACAGTTCCCATTTAATAACCTCGTACGGGAGCAAGGACAATTCACCAGCGTCAGGCCCTATCTTGGGCAGTGATTTTTTCATTCTTTCGGCCTCCATATTCTTTGCATTACCTGTGTCAACATTTCCGTCCAGTTCCCGAATATTCCAAATCCCCGGGAGAAGGGGACAGTCCCCTCAAAGCAAAGCCAAGCAGATCATTTAAAAACCGGTCATCTGCCCGGGCTCTCAGCCCCTCGTTTTCAGCATGCCTTACAAAATGCTCATGATACTCCCACCAGATATGAATCGAGCCGCATATAAAAGAAAAGATATTCATGGGGGTCAAATCCCCCCTGATGTCACCCCTTGCCTGGGCGCTCACAAAATATTCCTCATACATGTGATGCCACTCATCTTCCCCTGGCCAGGGATCCGCCTCCCCTTCCAGATGCCCCCATTTTGCAAGAAGCAACATGGTAGGATTATCCCTGTAAAAGGCAAACATGGAGCCCACAAAATCACGGATGAATTCGCCGGCTGGGGCATTGGGCCTTGGAGCAGGGGAGTTAGCGCTGGCATACCTTCCGATAATGGCGGCCTTCACCGCTTCATACACCCCTTCCTTGCTCCGGAAATGAAACAGGATCAAAGGTCCGGACACCCCCGCCCTTTCCGAGATTTCCCGGACAGAAGTCCCGGCAAATCCCTTTTCCGCAAAAAGGATTTCCGCAGCATTCAGTATAAGCCTTTTCGTTTTTTCTGCATTACGCGTCTGCTTTTCTCTGGGCATCATGTCCTCCATTTAATTTACTTAACGTTTAGTAAATTAAATTCGATCGGATGTCAACAGACGCCCCTGCCTTCCCCTAACACATGAGCCTGTAAAAATCGGGCAGGTAAGTTTCCTGCAGCCTCCCATTTGGCGCAACCGGTCCCGCCTGTTTTGTTATTGCAGCGGCTCCTGTTTGATTTTTATAGCAGAGGCCTTGTTTCCAGGCGGGCGGGATTATGCCTGCCAGGCCGCTCCCTAACATGCCCGACGCGCAAAAAGCAGCGGCGGGACATTGTCTGCCCCGCCGCCCAGCAAAGGCCCTAAAATCTGTAAGTCCGCGAGGTCAGCCGTTATCCAAAATATCCCTGACCTTTTGCAAGAGTTGTTCGCTGGGATAGGGTTTGTTGATGAGATGCAGGCCTTGTTGCAGGACAAAATTGATGTGAATGCCGTCCTGGCTGTAACCGCTGGTGAACAGGAATTTGATGGCCGGATTAATGCGGGAAATTTCTTCCATGGCCTCTTTGCCGCCTACCAGGGGCATGACCATGTCCAGAATGGCTAGGTCAATGGAGTCCTTGCTGGCCCTGGCGATGCTGATGGCTTCCTGGCCGTTGCATGCATTGAGGACCTTGTACCCCTCCCTTTCCAAAATATGCTGGGTCAGATCCAGGAGCATTTCCTGGTCTTCGGCCACCAGGATGGTTTCCGAACCACCCAACCGGTCCCCCGGGATATATTTACCCAGGGATTGGGCACGGCTTTCCACCCTGGGAAAAAAGATGCGGAAAGTTGCTCCGCAACCGGGTTTGCTTGTCACCTGGATCAACCCTTCGTGTTGTTTGACAATGCCATAGACCGTGGACAGGCCCAGGCCCGTGCCCTTGCCTGTTTCCTTGGTGGTGTAAAAGGGCTGAAAAATGTCCTCCATGGTCTTGGCATCCATGCCGCAACCCGAGTCTTCCACTGCAAGCATGACGTATTTTCCAGGCTTTGCCCAAAGATTCATAGCGCAGAAATCCTGGTCCAGGTCTATGTTTGTGGTGGAAATGGTCATGGCGCCGTGGGCGTTCATGGCGTCACGGGCATTGACGCATAAATTGATAAGCACCTGGTCAATTTGTCCGGGATCGGCATGAATGGTTCCCAGATTGTCATATGGCCGCCATTCCACCTGAACCTGTTCCCCCATAAGCCGTTGCACCATTTTATGCAGATCGGAAATCAGGTCATTAAGCGCCAGATACATGGGGCGTATGACCTGTCTGCGGCTGAAAGCCAGAAGCTGGCGGGTCATGGCCGAGGCTTTTTGGGCAGCCTTGTGGACCTGTTCAAAATGCTCCTTTTGCTGGGGGGTCAATTGGGAGTCCCACAGGATAAGGTCGGAGTATCCCATAATTACCTGGATGAGATTGTTGAAATCATGGGCCAGACCTCCAGCAATTTGCCCCACAGCCTCCATTTTTTGAGCCTGGTATAATTGGGCTTCCAGATTTTTTTGAGCTGTGATGTCCACACAGGCGCCGATCCAGCGGGTTACCCGGCCCTCTCCTGTGTCTGCCGGAACCACTTTATCCACCCAATGCCGCCAGGAACCGTCGGCCATGGCTATGCGGTATTGGTCCAGGATGGGTCCTGCTTCCTGCACGGGAGTATTCTTTAACGCGAAGAGTTTTTTTTGATCATCCCCATGAATTTGTTTGGTCCAGGCCCTAACAGTGGGAGGAAATTCACCATGAGCAAAACCCAGGGCGTTGTCTATGTCTCCGAACCATTTCACGGCGTCGGAATCAGGCTCCCATTCGTAAATGAGGTCGGTGGTCGCCTCAGCCACCATCCTAAAGCGTTCCTCGCTCTCTCGGAGAGCTTTTTCAACCTTTTGTTTCTCCTTGATTTCCGCTTCCAGTTGCCGGACTTTTTTGTCCAGCTTCCGGGCCACCACCTGGCTGTATTCCTTATGAAACTCCTGAGGTATATCATCCAGGTGAGGATTTCCAGGGGGCTGCTTTTCCCGGACCTTTTCCAGCATTTCCCTGATGACGCCGACAATCAGATCGGGTTCCATGGGTTTAATCAGGAAACGGTCCGCGCCCAGGCTGAGGGCCAGTTTTTCGTCCTGGGGTTCAGTATAGGTGGCGGTATAAACCACAAAGGGAATGTGTTTCAGCACAGGATCGGATTTCCACCGGCGGCACAGTTCGAAACCGTCCATTTCCGGCATGAGTAAATCGGTGATTACCAGGGCGGGGGGATTAGCCGCAGCCAGTTCCAGGGCCTGTCGCCCGTTTTCAGCGGATAGGGTCTCAAAGCCGTGGCCTTTCAGGAGGGCGTCCAAAAAGTACCGGTTTTGTTCATTGTCGTCCACAATCAATAAATCTGACATATTCAGCCCCTCCTGGGGCACTTCCTTTATAATAAGTGGCTCTCTATTTGGTCTATGAATATTTCAGGATTGATGGGTTTTTCGATATAACCTGTACAGCCTGCTCTCAGAGCCTTTTCCTTGTCTCCTGGCATGGCGTAGGAGGTAACCGCCACCATGGGGATGTCCTTGATCCGGGGCTGTTTCCTGATCTCCCTTGCCACGGCGTATCCATCCATACCCGGCAACTGGATATCCAGGAGGATGATGTCGGGCATGACCGTTTCCGCCAAGGCGCACCCCTGTTTGCCGTCCCAGGCCTGAAAAACCTCGTAGCCGCTATTTTCCAACAGATACGTAATGAGGTAGAGATTCTGTTCATTATCCTCAATTACCAGAACCTTTTTGCCTGCCATAGTTATTCCTCCACAGGTTCCGGGCATGTGACGGGAAGGCTAATGGTAAAGCGGGAACCGCGGTTGAACTCGCTTTCCACGGTGATTTCCCCTCCCATGAGTCCCAATAGTTTTTTACAGATGGAGAGACCCAGGCCAGTTCCTTCATATTTTCTGTCCAGGCCGATTTCAATTTGCCGGAACGGCTTGAACAACTTGGAAAAGTCACCGGGCTTGATCCCTATGCCGGAGTCCGTCACCTGAATCATTACCATTTCTATCCCTTGGGCGTTGCGGGATGACGGTCCGCTGACGGAAACCACCACCCTACCCTGCTCCGTAAACTTGATGGCATTGTTTATGAGGTTGATGAATACCTGCTCCAACCTCCGCTTGTCGCAATAAATTTTCAGCTCAGATAGATCCATATCCAGATCCAGGGCCAGCCCCTTTTTTTCCGCCAGGGGCCGGATTGACTGGACAACCTCCCTGACGGACCGGGCCAGATCAAATTCCTCCGGCGCCAGAACCAATTGGTCGGCCTCGATTTTGGAAATATCCAGCACATCATTGATGAGGGCCAGCAAATGGCGGGCGCTGTTCCGGACCATGCCCATCTGTTTTTTCTGCTCCCCGTTGAGAGGACCGGGCAGTTCCTGAAGGACAATGGATGAAAATCCGATGATGGAGTTAAGGGGAGTGCGCAGTTCGTGGGACATGGTGGCCAAAAATGCGGATTTCAGACGGTCCGCAGATTCAGCCCGCTCCTTGGCTGTTTTCAAATGCGCCTCCACCTCTTCCCTGCGGGCGATTTCCCGGGCCAGACGGCGATTCCAGAGAACGCCCACAAACATGATGCAAAGAAATACAACAAGGGCTACCCCGGCCCACTTGAGGATGGTTTGAACCTGCCGTCCGTGTTCGAAGCGGACGGTTATCCACCGGCTCCGGATGGCGGCCGCCTCTTCCTGGGTGACGGAATCCAGGCCTTTTTGCAGGATATCCCTGAGTATGGTCCAGTCCTTCCGCACGGCGAAGGTGATGCCGTCCACTGCTCCGTCCATAGGGGCGGCTACTTTGATGTTGGAGAGGTTGTATTTAGCCACAACATATGATCCATGGGCCAAGGTGTTTATATAGGCGTCGGCTTCGCCGGAAGCGACAGCTTCCAAGGCCTGGACCGTAGTATCGTACAAAACCAGACTCAATTCCGGGTAGTTCTTACGAATCCGGTCCTCCATGTAGCTGTGTCGTTTCAAAGCGATGAACTTTCCATGGAGGTCCTCCACTCCACCAATGAAGGGGGCGTCTCTGCGGCAGAAGATCATTTCCGGCGAAGTAAGATATGGTTTTGTAAATGTGAGATATTCCCTACGGCTCTGGGTTTCCATGACCGCGGGCAGGACATCAATCTGTTTTTCCTTGGCGAATTGAATTACCTCGCCCCAGGTTTTGTAAGGGACCACTCTGAGGTTGGTTCCCAGGCGCTTGTTCAGCAGGTCCACATATTCCGAAGCCACTCCGGCGTATTGTCCCTCTTCCGTCAGGAATTCAAAAGGTTCAAAACCAGGGTCTACCCCCAAGCGAATGACAGGATGCTCATCGATCCACATTTTTTCGCCAGGGGTGAGATACACAGTGGAATCAGTTTCCTTTTGGGCGATTTTTTCAAAAAACCGGGACTCAGAGTCCATAATCCAGCGCTTTTCGATCTCCGCTAGCCGGGCCTTGGGCATGGCCCCAATGCCTTCATTGACGGTGTTGAGCAGGTCCTGATTTTCCTTGGGCAGGCCTGCGCGCAGGTTTCGGGAAAACAAGGGCTTGGAATGGCCTACAACCTGCCCGGCAAACCGGTCCTGGGTCAGGAGAAGGTTGATCACCAGGGTTTCATCGATAAAGGCGTCAATCTGGCCTTGAATGAGGGCGTAGAGCATATCTTCGGCATCGGAAAAGGTTTCTATGGAACTGGATTGGGGCAGGGTGTGGGAGGCGTATTCCTCCTGGTAAGATCCTTTGACGACGCCCAGCTTCACATGCTCCAGGTTTTCCAATGTGGGAGGAAAATCCATGCCCGGCAGATGGTATAGGGAGGTTTCCAGTTCATAAATGGTGTGGGAAAAATCCATCCATTCCCTGCGTATTTCGCTGGAATACAGGCCGGAGTGAAAATCCGCCTCCTTGTTTTTGACAAGCTCTATACTCTGCCCCCAATCCGCCATGTTGAAGGCCATTTTCCGGCCTGTCACTTCTCCCCAGAGTTCCCAAAAATCCACCAGCAAGCCGGCAGGGTGTCCGGAAGGGTCCCGGAAGGAAAGGGGCTGATAATCAGTGCTGAGGGAAATCAACAGGGTGTCTTGGGAAGGCCGGATGCGGGTCCAGCCCAACCATTTTTCTTCTAGGACTCCCCGTTCTTCCGGGGTAATTTTTTCCAGCCCCTGGTTAATCCAATCCAAAAAGGCTGGATTGCCTTTTTGAATGCCCCCCCGATAATTCCGGAGGAAAAGGGGCTGGCCCGTGTTGTACCGGTATTCATTGTTCAGATGCATTTCCTGCAGGTAATCCCGAAGGTTTTCCGTTGGAGCCACAAAGACCCGAATTTCCCCCTTTTGGGCGGCGGCGAATAATTGGGGGTAATCGGGATAGACCTCCAGGTCCACCTCCGGGTGTTCTTGTTTCATGTAAAACTCTGTATATCCTGCTAATGGAACGCCCACCTTAAAGCCTGCAAGATCTTGAGGCCCGGAAACACCCATGATGCTTTTATGAAAAATAATATAATAGGCCACCCCATGGATGGGCAGGGTGAAATCCATGAACTGATCCCGTTCCGTGGTTTGAAAAAGGCCAGCATTGATGTGGGCCTGGCCGTCCCGGACCATGGTGACAGTTTCCTCAAAGGGAGCGCCCACAAAGCGTACAGGCACACCTGTTTTTTCCGACCACAAGCGCCAAAGGTCAATGATCAGTCCGGCGGACTGTCCGTTTTCATCCACAAATTTAAAGGGAGGATGGTTGAGGTTATGGGCGATGACAATTTCCTTCACCTGCTCAAAAGGCGCCTCGGGTGGAGGAGGTGCAAGAGAAGGAGATTGGAGGGGTCCGGCCAAGCTGCCTGAACCCAGCAGGAGGGTCATGGCCAGGGTAATAGCGGCCACAGAAATATTTACTAAAATGCGTTCGGTTTTTGAGGTGAAACAACGCATAGATCACACCTTTTTACAAAGGGACGGCCTGCCCTACTCAAATGCCCGGCCCCCTTGGGTTTCAGGGCCTTTGCCTGGAGGCCAGGGTTTGGATACGGCAAAGCGATAGTGCGAGGCGATATGAAACACTAAACCACCTTGGCTGATATTTCTCCCTGCCAAAAAAGAACAATTCCCTATGACGGTACATTACCATAGTAGCATGACCTTTTTTCGCAAGGCCACATTTTTTTCCCTTGGGAGAGGCCAGGGGGACCAGAGCAGGAACAATCAATTCCCGGGGAGTTTGGATTTTAGGAGGAGTTCTTATCCTGGTTTACCGGGATACGGATGGTGAAGGTGGTTCCTTTTCGCACGGTGCTCTCCGCCTTGATGGTTCCTCCGTGATTGGTGATTATATTATAGGCCATGTTCAGCCCAAGTCCGGTCCCCTTGCCCACTTCCTTGGTAGTGAAAAAGGGGTCGTATATCTTGGCCAAATGGGCCTCGGAGATTCCCTTTCCATTGTCCTGAATTTTAATCACCACATGGGAGCCTTCGGCGCGGGTCTGGATTTTTATTTCACCTTTATCTTCTATGGACTGGGCCGCATTGACCAGGATATTCATAAAAACCTGATTGAGGCGGTGGGGGTAGCATTCCACCAAGGGAAGGTCCCCTAAATCCTTTTCCACCTCGGCCTTGTATTTGATCTCGTTCCACACCACGTTCAGGGTGGATTCCAGGCCCTGATTGATGTCAGCCGGTTTGATCTCATCCTCGTCAGGGTGGGCGAAATCTTTCAGATCGTTGACAATTTTTTTAATGCGTTCCGTGCCCTCCCTGCAGTCCTGGATCAATTCCCCGGTATCGCCCAGGATGTATTCCAGATCAATCTGAGATTCGAATTGGGCGATATCCGATAGAGTTTTTTCCAGGGAATTGGGTAGGGGTGGCGGAAATTCCTGTACCAGCCCCGCCAACTTTTTGTAATGCTCCAACAAGCGGCTTAAATCATCGAAATAGTCCCCCAGAGTTTTGAGGTTGCTGCTGACAAACCCGGTGGGATTGTTGATTTCATGGGCCACCCCTGCGGCCAGCTGGCCTACGGAAGCCATTTTTTCCGACTGAAGCAGATGGATTTTCGCCTGCTGGTGATCCTCCTCCAGTTGGATGATACGGAGCCCCACCCTGAGTCTGGCATTCAATTCGGGGGAATTGATTGGCTTGTTCATGTAGTCATCCGCTCCGGCCCCCAGGGCTTCCACAGTGCTCTCCTTGCCCTCTCTGGAGGTCAGGATGATGATATATACATAATGTGGGAATTTATGGGTGCGGATAAGTTCGCACAGTTCCAGACCGCTGAGCTTGGGCATGCTCCAGTCGGTGATCACGATCCGCGCCGGGTTTTCCTGAAAAAGGCGCCAGGCCCTTTCTCCGTCTTCAGCCAGGATCACCTCATGGCCCCATCGGCTCAGGAGTTTGGAAATGACAATCCGGCCCACATCATCATCTTCAGCAACAAGTACGCGCATGGGTTTGCTCCATTCAATATTAGAAATCCTATTCCTGTGCTTTCAAATCTCGACTTAAAACATGCAATTTACATACCTTTTTTCACATGGAATTTTCATCGGCGCTCTGTGGAGGAAGAACCACAGGTCTTTCCGGCACAGGCTCCTTGTCAATATCATGGCTAATTGTCAGGTTTATGACTATTTATTTTGGCTGGAGGGCCTTTTCTTTAAAAGGATAGCCTATCCTGACCATTCTTCTTTATAGAATGCTGGATTCGGCAAGCAGACAGTATGTTGGCCCGCATTTTGCTTCCCTTAACGTTAAAGATGATTTCCGTTTGTAAACATAAGGAAGGGAACCCGATATGAAAACCACCGGAAAACTTGTCCACGTCCTTGTGGATTCCCCGGAAGAAGCGGCCAAGTTGAAAACGGAAATGGCGGGTTTTGAAGACCAGGTCTCCGTGATTTTCCATGAGAAAGACACTTTCAAGCTCCGGGGAAAGGGGCGGGAAGTGTTGATTGTGGAGCATGGGGTGGACTCTCTCATCTGGCTGGAAGCTATGGTCCAGACCCTGGCCGTGTATCCCGGAACCCAGATAATCCTGTATTCTCCCCTCCTGGCGATCCCGAAAGGCATGGCCAGGATTTGTCCCCAGGCCAACCTCTATGTGGCCCGCAATGCAAGCCAAGCTGCGGCCCTGGCCCTGAACACCGACAGCATCGAGGGCCAGGAGCGAAAGACCGTCCTGATTGTGGACGACGACAACCAGGTGCTTAAATCCTTCACACGGTTGCTTCGGGGATCACCGTGGAATGTCTATGCCGTCACCCATGGAGAAAGAGCCATGAATCTCCTGGGGGTTGAAAAGGTTGATTTGGTGGTCACGGACATTAAAATGCCGGGCATCCACGGAATTGAGTTGATCGCCCGCATACGAAAAGAGCACAAGGACTTGCCCATTGTTGTTTGCTCCGGTTATCCGGGCATGAAAGACGATTTAGAACTGAAATTCTACAACATAGCAGGATTTATAGAAAAACCCGTAAATCCCGAAGAATTTGAAAACCAGATCGCCATGGCCCTGAAGTCCTGACGCGAAACCGGAAAGGTTGCATGGACGACACGAAACCCAAATATGAACATACTGTCATGCTGGTGGATGACGAACCGGGCATCACCAAGGCGATCCAGCGGATTTTGCGCAGAGAAGGCCTGCAAATCCTGACCTCTGAGGACGGCCCCCGCGCCCTGGACATGTTAAAGAACCGGGACAGCATGATTTCCCTTATCATTTCCGACCAGCGGATGCCGGGCATGACCGGGGCCCAATTTTTAGAAAAAGCCCGGGAAATCGTGCCTGACGCCATTCGGTTTCTGCTTACCGGGTATTCGGAAATGGAGGCGATTATTCAGGCTGTC
>JAEINP010000140.1 GCA_016342355.1 Desulfatibacillum sp. | reverse complement strand
ATTGAACCCGACACATTGTTTCATCTAATCGATATTATTGAAGATATCATCATCAGTCAGATGAGGATCGCATCTGCAAAACTTTAGTAAAAATCTTACAGAAATCTCAAAAAATCACGGGAGGGGGATAGTTGCAAAGCGCTATCCGCTCTGAATTCCAGGTTTTGCCAGGGGGAGAGGGATGCAGGCCGAGCCGCCCGCTCAACAAGGGGATACCCCTGGCGTGAAAAATGTGAAACAAATTCTTTGCCAGGGCGGATTTTCTCCTTGACATCCGAAGCGCAACCTCCTATATACGTCACCACTTTGGCGGTAATATTTACCCCAAAGACATAAGGTGTGCGCCGAGGTAGCTCAGTCGGTAGAGCAGTGGACTGAAAATCCGCGTGTCGGCAGTTCGATTCTGTCCCTCGGCACCACTTTAAATCGAAGGAAATGAGGGGGTTATCCGTCACGTCGGGTAACCCTTTTTTCGTCTCAAAGGGCCGATTGTGCCTAAATTGTGCCTAAACCTTTTTGGGCTCCTTGTATTGTGTGGCGGTTGGTTTGGGACTGGTCAAAGAAGCCGGGAATGGCCGGGATTTGGCGGGAATTGGTGGGAAGGCTTAGGTTTGGCGCGGGTTTTGGCGATCCGGTTTCGGGACGGTCTGAAAAATTTGCGGTTTGGGACTGCCCTCTAAAAAAGCCGGAAAAAGCCCGAAAATTGCAGACGGTTTAGTACCAGTTGAAATAGTTTGCCAATTGGCAACGTCATATAGGGAAGGGAGCCAGGTGGAAATAACCGCCTGGCTATTTTTGTTTAAAGGGGTTTTAAAAGGCTTTTAATCATCCGTGGCCCCATTAGGCCAAAGCCCCTCTACTTATGCAAATTAATCCATGCCGTTCCAAACCAATTGCCTTGCGTACCATACCACCTGGCCGATAACGCGGATCTCCGACATGTCACGTTTATATGTATCGTAGGCTGGATTGTCGCTAATAATCCTGACCTGACGGCCCAGCGATTCCAGCCGTTTGATGCTAAGCAAATCATCCCCGATATTCACCGCGTATATTTGGCCGGTGTCAATGCGTGTGCGGTTCAGGTCCACGATCACGGTATCATGGCTTTCAAGGGTTGGCTCCATGGAGTCTCCCCGAACCACCATCATGACGGCGTGACTTTTATTAATGCCCACACGGCGCAGCCAATCGCGCCTAAATGCAAACCGGTTCTTAAACCCTTCCGAAAGCACCACAGCCCCGGCCCCGGCTGATAGTTCCGCATGGCTCATGGGGATATAATCGAATTCATCCAGGTCCAGGCCGCCATTCGGGTCCAGGTTGGCGGCTGGTTGGCTCTGGTGGCCTATGGCCTCCCCTCGCTCTGTAGGACCTTCACCTGTAAGGAGCCAAGCAATTTCACAATCCAGGGCATTCGATAGCCCCACCACAAATTCGGCCTTGGGAGAAGTCCCTGACTCATAGTTTTGAATAGTAGTTTTGGATACGCCTACCTTAAAAGCCAAGTCCTCTTGGGTCATCGAAAGAAAACTACGTCTTTCTTTTAAGCGGATACCAAACAATTGTTGGTTCCAATGGTCGTATGTTTCGCCGGAACCAACGCTGGAACTTGCGCATGACGCCGGAACCTGCTTGGTATTGCCGTTATTTCCCATAGTTAAGCCCTCTTTGTTGATATAGCCAACAAAACTGACGCTGGAACCAACCTTTCTTATTGACAGACAAAGAAAAGTTGGTATATAACTCAAGTCAATCCAACTTCTCGGAAGTAGACAGCCCAAAAAAACCCGGCCTGGCAGGGCCGGAAAAACCGGAGAAACCAAAATATGGGAGAACCCAAGCTCAAAGATCAGATTCCCCAGGATTGGCATCCTTGGGACATCAAAGCCGCCCTTGGCAAGGCCGGATACTCCCTGGCGGACATCGCCCGGGCCGAAGGTCTTGCCGCCAGGACAGCCAACGATGTTTTACGTAAAGCCTATCCCCGTATTGAAGAGGCAATCGCCAATATTTTGAGCACCGCCCCTTTTGAGATATGGCCTTCCCGCTATGACGAGGAAGGAAAGCCGAGACGGGGACTGCATGCCGTCAAGACATCTAACGTATTGTGAACCTTATCAAACTTGTGAGGGTTTGATCAATGGCTAAGAGAAAAAAAAGAATAGACTATGGGG
>JAEINP010000139.1 GCA_016342355.1 Desulfatibacillum sp. | reverse complement strand
AGGGCGTAAAAATTTCCCATGGCCAGGACGCCGTTTTTTTTGTTTACGCGGTTAAGAACCTCTTCCACGTATTCCGGGCTTTTCCCAGCAGCCTGGGCGATATCCCGGGAAGCAGCGAACTGGACCGGACGCTGCATGTGCTGCATGATTTCCGCTTCTTCCGGGGTATAGCACAACTCCAGGTACTTCATAAAAGACGGCTGTGGATTGCCTTGGGAATCCTTTGGGGCCGTAGTGAAAGCCTGATTCAACTTGGCCCACAAATTATCGTATGCGGTTTTTTCCATGGTTCCCCTCCCTGTCGTATTTTTGCATGACAAAATGGCTTTCAGGCTTCCTGAATCATCCCTTGGCTTCTTTGCGTTTGTTTGCCCGTTCCCTTAAATACCCAAATCCAGGAGTGATGGACTCGGTCATGCCGGAAGGCATCATGGTTTTGAAAGGCATGCCGATATTCATGAAACCGCCGGATTTAAACAAATGCCCCATCATGGAGGGAAACAGGCTTGCGGGAATGCCCATGGCCAGTTCGTCCGGGGTGATACCGGCAAAGGCACGGTCCCCCATGCCTGGAAGAACCAACTGGGGCTGTCCGGTGACAAAGGGCAGGAGGCCGCCCTTGGCGCACGACTCGCCAAAACCTTCGAATCCGGAAAACACCGGGACTGTATAGTCGAAACACAGGGCCTGCACCAAGTGGGTCATGTGCACTCCGTTTCCAAAGACCAGGACCGTGTCGGGCATGAGTAGGGCCTGGTGCAGGGGAGAGGCTACAAAGCCGATCCGGCTTTTCATGGTCTGGAGCCTGGCCTGGCCGTCTTTCCCGGCAAACAGGTGGTTGAAAACCCCAATACGGTTCATTTCAGCCTCGCGGTTTATATGCCAACCCTGCCGCACCTGGCTTTCCACGAATTCCTCGTCCGTGACATCAATCCATTTATGCATAGCGGAGGACGGCACGCAAAAATTGTCCTCTTCGGTCATGGCGGTATGCATCCCCCAGGAGCGGGCATTGGTGAAGGCTTGGCACAGGGCCATTTTTTGCCCCACGGCCGAGGGCCTCATGGCTTGCTCGGGGATTTCCGACTCGTTTTTGATATAGGTGATGGATACAGGATAAGTGGGCAGGTGCAGCTTCGTATAGAGTTCTTCCCCCAATGTGTGAAACTTTTCCAGATTCATGCAACCCTCCTTGCAATGAAGTCGCCTTGCCGAAACAGGAGCCTGTTCCCGGCAAGGGGCCGTGTTTATATTTTGTGTTGGGATATGATTTTAGATGATCCCCCGCTTTTGAGCCATGCCCATCATTTGCTCCATCATGGTGGCGGGCGGAATGCGCATTTCGTCTTCCGGCTTGGTATCCAGGCTGATGGCCTCGGTGGGACAGGTGGTGACGCACAGGCCGCAGCCGATACAGCGGTCCAGGTTGATTTCAGCAATCTCATCGTCATTGATGGTGATGGCTTGCATCTGGCAGCGATCCAGACAGGTTTCACAGCCAGTGCAGTCGTCAGCGGAAACCACGGCAAAATGGTTGGAGAGGACGATTTCAGCAGGCTTGGGATGCTTGTTCATAGCCTTCAGCACGCCGCAGCAGTCACCGCAACAATTGCACATGCCCGCAGGATTCTGGGCTGTGGCCGGCTGGGTGACCAAGCCGTCTTCCCTGCATTTTTCCAGGATGCCAACGGCCTCGTCCAGAGATACTTCCCGGCCCATTTTTCGGTCCAGGTAATACTCGCCCATGGAGCCGAACATGAAGCAGGCTTCCAATTCCTTTCCGCAACATTCATCCAGGACCTGGGTCCTTTTGCGGCAGATGCATTCCGTGACTACGATTTTGGGCTTGCTTTTAAGGATTTCCACGGCGTCTTCATAGCTGGCCACATTGTGGCTCACATCAATGGATTGCTGGACCGGGATGGGGCGGAGGAAATAATCCACCGACTTTTGCATGGCCGTATCAAAGGCTTCGTCCCAATAAACTCCCACCAATTCCGACAATTCCTGATCCAGGTTCTTTACCTGGAACTCAAACAGCCCATGGACAAAGGGGATGGTTCCGTACTTGGAAGAGCCTTCTTTTTTAACCCGGAACAGAAGTCCGCGTTCCGCCATATCTTCCAGTTTGGCCGCCACTTCACCAGCAGGTTTTCCCACTCTTTGGGCCACGACCTCCGGAATTTCCAGTTTGGGGGTCATGCTCAGGAACATAT
>JAEINP010000138.1 GCA_016342355.1 Desulfatibacillum sp. | reverse complement strand
TATTACCATCAACCACATGAACGTTTGCATCACAGCCTCCTTTTTCAGTATCAGGTTCAGTTCCAGAGCGAGAATGTAAGAATTCTCAATATTTTATATATGTAATAGAATCAGGATGATGGCCGGATTTTAACCTCTCCACAGATTAATTGTATTCCTCAATCGGGCGGTTTACTGAACGTTTACGAAACAATAGGCAGTCCGAATCGACATTTTGTCCATGAGAACAGCCTTCCTTAGGACTGGTGCGCCCGGAAACATCGATTTTTATCGCTTTTGGGATGAGGAGCAAGGTGATCGCCGCCAAAAGGACCGGCACGGCAATGCGGAAACCTGTCAAAGCTGTGTTCCTACTTCAAATTATGGGGTTTTTGGACAGACACTATATAGCGATTCATAATATTTTATTTTTTCACAATCCGCGTCAGAAACAAAAAATAGCTCTGAGTCCGAAATAGAAAACCACCCTGCAGTTGCCCGCGAGGTGGTTTTATGGCTTCCATGAGTATATGAAAAATAATCCTAACGCACGCGCACCCGTCTTACAGCCAAGCCCAGAACCAGGAAGGCTACAAGCAGGACCACGGGCATTCCTGGAGTGGAACCATTCTGTGCGGACCTGACAAAGCAGGCGTCGTCTTTGCCTGCGTCTTTGGGCTTGTCGGAGACCAACACGCCCGCGCAGATTGGGTCTTGCACAAAACCCCGGGCGCGGTCTGCGTCGTACCAGCCGTCATCCTGGATACGCAGGGTGACCTGCTTGCGGTCTGCGCTGATTTGGGCGCCTTCCATGCCCCAGGTCTTCTCGAAAACCTGGGCGAAATCCACCCATTCTCCCTTGCAGTATTTGTACCAGGAATATCCGGCAGGCAGGGCTTTGGGCAGATAAACAGTTATCTGGGCCACGTCTCCGGCCACTTCCAGGGTGGCGGTGATGTCAAGCAGGCCATACAGCAGGTTGCTGGGCCGGCCGGTTTTCTCCGTATCTGCCACGGTGCCGAACTGGACCGAGGTGACGTTGCAGTTGGCGCCTTCAATGCCGATGGTGTCGCCTGTGGTTCCCTTGGTTTTGATGTAGTTCGCATTGGCGGCGCCTATGAAAACCGTTCCGTAAACCTTTGCGGCAAGCTGCTCATGGGCGGCCCGGGTGGGGTGTACTCCGTCCCAGTATAGGTAGCCGTCCGCCGAGTCAAAGGTTTCTCCCTCGTACAGGGCGCCATCGACCAAATTGGTGACGCCGTATAAACCGGGATTGGCGTGGGTTGCCTCGGACATGGCGAACATGTCAATGGGATACACATTGACCCCAGGGAAATTAAACATAAAATCTTGCAGGGCTGCGGCCAGGGCAATATTAAAGCTCACGGTCAGTTGTGTGACAGCATCTTTCTGGGGAGTTGCATTATACCGAGGAGTGTCTCCCAGGTTAGGCAGGTTGCACACGGCGATGTGGGTCGCGCCGAGGTCCGCGATGTCCTCCAAGCCAGAGTAAATATTATTAACTGCGTTGGCAACAACAGTGGCAGGGTCATCACCCTCTTGCATGCCCAAAAAGTCGTTGCCGCCGATCCACACCACCACCAGGGTTTTATCAGGGATGGTAAGTCCCTCGGCTTGCCAGGCGTTTATCTGCCAGCCGAAATGAGTAAAGTTTACGCTGGTATTGGCTCCGCCATAGGCGTTATTATAGAAGAAAGGAGTGGCATAAAAGGAGACGGGGGGATTCTCTGTTACAAGCAGCCTCCTTGGAGGGACTGTCTCCGGCTCAGCGGCCAGAAGGTAGGTATTTTTCGTCCCCATGAAGTTGGCCATAACCTCAGACCACACCGGGCCGTTGGAAAAACGTCCTTGCCAGTAATCTTCGGTGTCCGGATTTGTCCCGGAGTAAAGGGTAAAAAGATTGCCGGAATCCGACAAACTGTCCCCGAAAACCATCAGGTTTTCAAGGTCCGGAGGAACGAAAGCAACGGGTTCCTGTAAGGCAAAGGCCGAGGTGTTGAGGGCGAAAATCGCAAGAACCAGGCACAGCGCCACAGCAAGAAATCTTTTCATGGAAGTTCCTTTTAAATAAATTTGGGTGAGTATAGGGAGTGTCCATCCTGGCACCATAATGACACAGATGCATTAATCGGTCTATAAATAAGGATAGAGCTTTGTTTGAGTCCTTCGGCCCTTTTGAGGAAATTATTGAAGGACCCCCTTTAGCAAAACCCATTTCAGACACCGGTACCCA
>JAEINP010000048.1 GCA_016342355.1 Desulfatibacillum sp. | reverse complement strand
CAGCCTATCCTATACCACCGAGGGGGTCTCCTTTAAAAGGCAAGTACTTATGCATTCAAACACGATCTTTATCTCAACCATTTAAATTTATTAGCTGTTATCGTTGCTTCAAGAGATAAGAGTCGTGTCCCCCTAATTCGAATCTACTTTTGTGAACGCAACTTGATATTAACACTCCTCAGCTAAACCATAATAAAATCAAAGGGGTTAGCCAAATCGGCCAACCCCTTTTTCTCTTTTTGCACATTTTTCCAGGCAGCGTCAGCCGCCAAAGGCGGCTTCGTCCATTTCCAGGGCAGCCGGGCACATGTTTTCCACGGATTTCATGCGTCCCTGGGTTATGGGCAGGACTGTTCCAAAGAAAAATTGGGCGGTTTTGATCTGCCCATTGTAAAAGGCCACGTCTTTGCTTTTAACCTTTCCACCCAGTTTTTCCGAGGCAACGGAGGCTCTCCACAGGAGCATCCATGCCATGACAATATCCCCGAAGATTTCCAGGAACGGCACGGAATGGGCAAAGGCTGTTTTAAAATCCGCGGACATGGCGGTGGCGCCCAGTTTCATGGCCAGGGCCGAAAGGTTTTCCAGGCTTTGGGCCATGACATCGGCCAGGGGCGACAAATCCCCGCATTTGCGGGCTCGATCTATGACATTGTTGATTTCCTGCATAAAGGATTGGAACACGGCGCCCTGGTTCATGCCGATTTTCCGGGCCAAAAGGTCCATGGCCTGGACCCCGTCGGTGCCTTCGTAGAGGGAGGTTATTTTTGCGTCTCGCATGAGTTGCTCCACGGGGAATTCGCGGATGTAGCCGTATCCCCCGTATGTCTGCATGGCCTGAACGCAAATCTCGAACCCGTACTTGGCGTTATAGGTTTTGATGACGGGCGTCAGAAGGTCCACCAGACCCTTGCAACGCTTGCTTTCTGTCGGGTCGTTCCCGTTTTCCTCTTTTTCAATGCAATCCGCGATAAAATAGACAAAGCTGCGCATGCCGTCCACATAGGCCTTCATCCAGGTCAGCATTCTGCGGACATCCGGGTGGCGGATGATGGGGACCGAGGCGGCATCCTTGTTGAGCATGTCGGCGAGATCCCTGCCCTGAACCCGTTCCTTGGCGTAGTTGGCGGCATGGAGGTAGGCGGCGGAGGCGATGCCCAGAGATTGCATGGAAACCGCCAGGCGGGCTTCGTTCATCATATGGAACATAACGCGCATGCCCTTGTTGGGCTCGCCCAGCAAAAAGCCCTGGCATTGGCCTTTGGAGCCCAAGGCCATGCTGCAAGTGGCGCTTCCGTGAATGCCCATTTTTTCTTCCACGCCGGTGCAGACGACATCGTTGGGAATTCCCAGGCTCCCGTCCTCGTTGACCCGGATTTTGGGCACAATAAAGAGAGATATACCCTTGGTGCCTGCCGGGGCGCCTTCAATGCGCGCCAAAACAGCGTGGATGATGTTCTCCGTCAGGTCATGGTCTCCCACGGTGATGAAGATTTTATTTCCGGTAATGGAATAGGACCCGTCTTCATTGGGAACCGCCGTGGTGGTAAGAGCGCCCACGTCCGAACCGGCTTCCGGCTCGGTAAGCATCATGGTGCCCGCCCAGCGGCAGGTGTAGAGATTTTTCACAAACAGGGCCTTTTGGGCCTCGGTTCCGTATAGTTCAATCATCTTACCGGTTCCGTGACCCATGCCCGGATATCCTGCAAAGGCGAAATTGGGACCCACAAGGTATTCTGTGGCGGCGGTGGCCACAAGATGGGGCAGGCCCTGGCCTCCCATTTCCTGGCTTTCGGTAAGCGACATCCACTCGTTTTCAACAAAGCGTGCAAAGGGTTCCCGAAAGCAATCGGGGACCTTGACGCCGTCTTCCTCCAGGCGAACGCCCTGGCGGTCTCCTTCGGCCATGATGGGCAGGAGTTCCTTAATGGCGAAGGTCCGCGCTTCGGTAAGAATCAGGTCAAAGGCTTTTCTGTTTAATCCTTGATAGCGCTCGTCACTTGCCAATCCTTCAGCATCAAATTGTTCGTAAAGGACAAACTCGATGTCCCTGCGGTCTGCGATTTGTTGACCCATTTGGGTTCCTTTCATTCAAGTGTGCATTGTCTAATGATAAAACCATCGTAAACAGGCCGCCATGGGCGTTTTTTGCTGGATGGCGGCCATGCATCATCATATCGTTGAGATTTGGGTTGTTAAGGCTCAATAAGTTTTGGCATCTGCAAAAGGGTTGCGGCGCATTCCTCCGCCATTTCCGAAACAATTCTCCCTGCGGGAAGAATTGCGTCCGCCTGGGCCACACTGCGGCCCGCGCTCCAAAGATCCAGCCATTTTTTGGAGCTCAGGTCCGGCTGTCCGTCAAAGCGATCTATGCTTTGGGCCAGCCAGTTCGCCGGGTTGCCGGTGATTTGGTCTGTGTACACAATGTCGTCCGGGTCCGCATCGACCACAGCCTGTTTGTATGCCTCCGACGCGCCTGCTTCCCGGGACGCCACCAGACGCGTGCCCACCACGGCGCCGCATGCGCCCAGAGTCAACGCCGCCGCCAGTTGTTGACCGGTGGACACTCCACCCGCTGCAAGCACCGGCAACCCGGTGAGCGCTTTCAGGTAGGGGACCAGGACCATGGTCGGGGTTTGCCCTGCATGGCCTCCGGCGCCGGCGGCGACCGCCACTAGGCCGTCCACGCCTTTCTCCTTGGCGCTGAGTGCGTGTCTGCGGGAAATCACATCGGCGAATACGAATCCGCCCCGGGCATGCACCGGCTCCAGAATGTGGCGCGGATCTCCCAGGGAGGAAATAAAAAAGGTCACCCCGTAGTCCAGGCAAACCTCAAGCTGCGCCTGCCACTCGAATCGGCCCGACAGATGAATATTCACCCCGATGGGGCGGTCTGTGCGCCGCCGGATATGCTCCAGGGCCGCCTCAAGATCGGGTACGGTCCGGTAATTGGGCAGGGCGAACATGCCCAGGCCTCCGGCCTCGGACACGGCGATGGTCAGTTCCTCGTAGGAAACCAGGAACATGGGCGCGCCGATAATGGGAAGGTCAATGCCCAGCATGGCCGTGAGGGGTGTGGAAATTTTCATGAGTCGCCTTCCTTATATGCTTGCCGATTTCAAAGGGAAACGCCAACCTTACAATCTCACGGAGCCACAGTTTGGCGCAATTCCCGCTTGAGCAGTTTGCCCAGGGGATTTCTGGGCAGGCTGTCCACCACCTTGAGAACTTCCGGATATTTGTATTTGGCGATATCCCTGGCCTTGAGATATTGGTTGATTTCCTCAAGGGCTATTGACTGGCCCGGGACGGGGACCACCACAATGCAAATCCGCTCCCCAAGGCGTTCGTCCGGATAGCCCACGGCAGCGACTTCGGCCACCTTGGGGTGACCCACTACCAAGGTTTCAATCTCTTCGGGGCTGATATTCATGCCGCCCCGGATGATGAGATCCTTAAGCCTGCCATGGAAAAGGTACTTGTCCTGATTGTCGCCGGTGATGGAAAAGAGATCTCCCGACCTAAAAAGGCCCTCCTTGTCAAAGGCCTTGGCGGTCAATTCCGGGGCCTTGTAATATCCGCAGAAAACCGTGGGTCCGTCAAAGCATAATTCGCCAACCACATCGTTTTCCGTGATTTCCATGCCAGTGGCTGGATCCACCAGCTGGGACCGGATACCCCTGGCCGCCTGGGAATGCCATGTGAGGTTCGGCGTGCCGAATCGTGGAAAATAACTGGCGCGAGTTGCCGGATCGGAGAAATCCTTTGGGCTGCTGTACAAGGCCACCCCTTCGTTGGAAGCAAAAAAATTGACAATGCCAATGCCAAATTCGTTCTGAAAGGTGGAGACCATCCATTCTGAAAGGGGCGCGGACCCGGAGCCAATCACCTTGAGGTTCCCTTTGTTCATTTTCCCCCAATCCGGGGATTTGGCCAGGTTGTCCAGAAGTGCCGGAGGCGCCAAGGTGTAATAGACCCCCTCCACAACCAGTTGTTTTAAAAAGACGCCCAGGTCAAAGGGATGGTGAAGGACCATTTTTCCGCCGGTGATGCACCAGGGAACCAGCACTGCGCCAAGCCCTGCCATATTGATGGCGGGAAACAAGGACAGATAGGTGCATTCTTCGTCCGGCAAAAACGACTCGACCACCATGCGCGAGATCGCCAGCCATTGGTTGTGACTCCGGGGTACGGCTTTGGAGGCTGCTTCGGTGCCTGAAGTCCAGCACAGGGTGAAAACGTCGTTGGCCGACATCTTTCGGCTGACAAGAGATTCGGTGTCTGGAGTGTCAGCATCCGCCAGGATTTCCGACATGTTGAGCGCGCCGTCGCATGGGCCTGAACCCACCGTGATGATATGGTCGAGCCGGTATTCTTCGTCCAGGGCCTGGCGGACCATGGCCACATGGTTAAAACCTGCAAAGGAATGGGAGGTAATCATGACCCTGGCCCCGGTCATGGCCACGGCATGGCGGATTTCATGGCTGCGCCACTGCACAGGAACCGGACTCACCACCACACCGGCCCGCGCGGCGGCGAACAACGAAATGACCAGTTCGGCAATGTTCGGCAACTGAACCAGGATGACTCCATCGGTTTCCATGCCCAGGGACACCAGGCGGCAGGCCAGGCGATCAATGGCGGTCTGCATGGCGGCATAAGTATACCTTTGGGGCGTCAGCCGAACCAAGGCTTCCTTGTTTTCCGGGTCCACCAGGGCCTCGTCATCCGGCTTTGCCTTGGCCCGGGCTGCGATCAGGTCTGTAATGGTTTCCGTACCCCAATATCCCCCATCGGTATATTTGCGGATTTTATCTTCCGGAACAAGCAGCATGGCCTCCTCCTATTGGATGTAGTGTTTCTATTAACGAGTTGAAAGCACTAAACAGGACTGCCGTTTCCGGGCATATTGCCCGGAAACGGCGTTCTTCACCTGCAACAGCAGCTACCGATGATATTCCGGCAGGACTTTTTCCATGTAATCCTTGCCGGTCATGGCATCCACGCAGAGGAGGGCCGAGTGGATGGCGGCGTCCATGCCGCTGCCCCAGGTTTTGGCCCCATACCCGTCTCCGGCAAAGAATAGTCCTTCCAAGCCGGGTTGGGTGGTGTCGGGCCTTTTAGCGCCAGGGGGGGGCCAGTCGCCAAAGCCTTTGTCAGAGCATGTCCAGATTTCCCAGAGCGTGTCCTCTTTCATTTTTGGGAAGGTCTTATGGAAGATTTCCCTTCCCAAATCGATAACCCGGTTGACCTTGTCTTTGTCATGGAGTTCGTGCTCGGTCAGGGCGATGGAATAGGCGATCACATGACTGCCTTCCGGGGCCAGAGAGGGCTCGAAGTTGCTTGGCATGATGGAGATGATATCCACATCTCCAATAAAGCCTTCCTCCGCTTTTATGATGGAGGGCACAAGAATCCATGATTTGGGTTGTATTCCGGCATCGGCAAACAGGTTGCTTTTGACGGCAATGTATCCGGTGAGCATGCCCACGCTGAAAAATTCCTCGTCCACGGATTTTATCAGGTTTTGAGGAAAAAGATTTCGGGGCAGGAAGTTGAATATCTTGCGTATGGGCACGGTGCACACAACCTGTTTGGACTCATAACGGACCGGGCCGTCGGGGCCTTCAGCGATCACACCAACAACCTTGCCGCCTTCAAACAGGATTTCCTGCACGCCTACCCCGTTGATAATGGCGCCGCCGCTTTTTTTTATATTCTCGGCCAAGCGCTCCCCGATGTATACGAAGCCCGGTTTGGGAACAATACCGGTGGAACCGCTGATGAGGTTCATGCCAATATGCACGGCTGTGCGCATGAACCGGATAAAATCCCCGGCGGGAATCATGTCCGGCTCTCCCATCACCATGTGGATGGAGGCCACGGCGGCCAGGTATTCGTAGACTTTTCGGTCGTCCGTGCGGTCATCCAGCCATTTTCCAAAGGAAATGGTATCCCATTGCGTCATGGTGTCTTCGTCAGCCATGGCCATTTCACGCAGGAGTTTTTTGGCGGTGCGGTTGGAGTCTTCGCTCATCCATTCATATCTTCCGCCCTTTTCCACCGGATACAGGGTGGAGTTGTCAGGGTCCAGGACGGAAAAGCCCTCATTACCAGGCAGGGGGATTTTTTCATTGAGATAATCCAGCAGGCAGCCGACCCGCCCCTTGGTTCCCCAAAAGGTGGCGTGGCCGCCCGCTTCAAAGCTGAATCCATCCAGCATCTTTTGTTCGAACATGCTTTCCAGGTCGGGTTCGCTGCGGGCCACCCAGGCATATACCGAGGCCAGGGTTTTTTTAAAGGACCTGAGGTCCAGGGATCGGCCATTGAGCATGAGCCCGTCGCCTTCTCCGGCAAAGGAAACCAGCCTTCCCCCCACGTAATCCTGTTTTTCCAACACCAGGACCTTTTTACCTTCTTCCCTGGACAGAATAGCTGCGGCGGACAATCCGGCAAGACCGGCCCCTATGATAATGGCATCGTATGTTTGCGTCATGGTGTCTCCTTTCGCGCTTAATTTTCAGGCCCGCATATGGAACATCATTGTGTAGTCAAAGAGCATCACGGTTTCATCGCGCTGGTTCGTGACTGTATAACGCCAGGTTTGAACGCCCTTGGCAGGATCTTTGGTTTCCTTGTGCGAGAGCACCTCAATGGTAACCTTGATGGTGTCCCCGATTTTAACAGGAGCGGTCATACGCATTTTGTCCGCGCCCAGCCAGGCGATGACTGCATCAGCGCCATAATTGGAAATGCTCACCAAGCCTACGGCCAGGCCGAAAATCAGAGGGCCATGGGCCAGACGTTCGCCAAAGCTGCTTTTTGCGGCGAATTCCTTGTCCGTGTGAATGGGGTAATAGTCCATGGTCAGGCCCGCCCAGTTGACAAGGTGGGTCTCTGTGACTGTGATGGCCTGAGTGGTGAAGGTGCTTCCAACAGGAAAGTCGTTTCCATATTTTTGTTGCGCCATGGTTTGCCTCATTGTGCAGGTTTGAATTTAGGAAGGGTAAATTCGTCATCCAGTTTTTCAAAGACAACTTCCACAGGCATGTCGCACTGGATTTTTTCGGGCTCGCACCCCACGATGTTGGTGCACATTTGGACGCCTTCGTTCAGTTTGACGATAGCCACCACATACGGAATGTCCTGCAAAAATGCTGAAGGGGAATTGTTATAGACCACAGTATAGGAATACACCGTGCCCTTGCCAGCACTTTCCACCCAGTCCAGTTGGTCGGAGTGGCACTCAGGGCAGAAAAGCCGGGGATAAAAAATGTTTGCCTGGCATTCCTTGCAATGTTGTATCAGGAGCTTTTCCTGGCGGGTTCCGTCCCAAAAGGGCTGTGCGCAGGGATTGACAATGGGCCTGATTCTTGGAGAATTGTTCATGGTTGCCTCCGTTTATAGTCACCCTGCGTTTCAGGGAATTTCGTTGCCAAAGATGGTTACCTGGGAATCCATGTAGGTGCCGCCTGTTCCGGTTTCCACGGCAAAGCGGGCATTGGGGACTTGTCGGTCGCCTGCCTTGTGCATGATTTGCCGGGCCGCCTCCACCACCAGGGCCACGCCGCCGCCTGCGCCTGTGTGCCCCTGGGAGAGCATGCCGCCGTTGGTGGTGGTGGGCATTTTTCCGCCGGGCCATGTAGCGCCGCTTGCGAACATCTTTCCCCCTTCTCCCCGGGGCGCAAAGCCCAGTTCTTCGAAAGTGATGAGTTCATAAATGGGGTAGGAGTCGTAGATTTCGGCCACGTCAATGTCCCGGGGCGTCAAGCCTGCTTCTGCAAAGGCGTCCCGGCCAGCGTCGGCCCAGCCGAACCGGGTGATATCCTTTTCCTGGCTGTGGACAAAGTGCGTAACCCGGGACCCTTCGCCCAGGAGGTATGCCGGGGTGTTGGGCAGGTCCTTGGCACGTTCGGCGGAGGTCATGACAAAGGCTGATCCGCCGTCGAAGAGCATGTTGCTCATTTTGGCGTTAAGGGGCCAGGAAAGCATTTTGGATGCCAGAATTTCCTCTATGGTCACAGGCTTGCGGAAAAATGCATTGGGGTTCAACTCGGCCCATTTGCGGTTGGACACGCATACCGCAGCCATCTCTTCGGGAGTGCAGCCGGTTTCGTACATATAGCGGGTCATGGACAAGGCCGCGATGGTGGAATAATGCTGCCCATAGGGCACTTCCCATTCGCCGGAGATACCTGCGGTTGAAAACAAGTCAATGCCCGCCTGACCTCCGGCCAGCCCGGTTCCCAGTTTGTCGGCATGGACGCAAAGCACGTTTTTGGCGATGCCTGCGGCAATGAGGCTGGCCGCTGTTTTGACCAGACAGGACCCGGACGCCCCGCCCGCAAAAACCTGGGCGTTGGTTTTGACGTTTTTCAGGCCCAATTCCTCCACCAGACGGCAGGTCACCAGATCGTTGTTGAACTGGCTGTTAAACACTGCGCCTGTGGGCATGACAAAGTCGATTTCATCCTTGTGAATGCCGGAATCGGCAATGGCCTCGCGGGCCGGAGCCACCGCAAAATGGATTGCGGCCTTGTCGGCATGGCGGCCAGTGGGAATTTCTCCTATGCCTACAATGGCCGCCTTTCCTTTAATATTGCTCATATTTCCTCCTGGTTGTTTCTTTGCTGATGAAAAGTGGTTCGCACCCTTTTGATACACAACCCTTCCCTCGCTTGGAGGTCAGCCCATGTACATCCCTCCGTTGACGCCGATGGTTTGGCCGGTGATATAGGCTGCGGCATCGGACGCCAGAAAGAGCACCACCCCGGCTATATCCTCGGGGGTTGCGATGCGCTTCAATGGGATGCGGGCTTTTAGTGCTGCGCGTTGGGCGTCGTTCATGAGAGCCAGCATGGGGGTATCCACCATACCCGGAGCCACGGCGTTCACGCGAATATTCTTTGGCCCGTATTCCAGGGCCAGTGAACGTGTAAAAGCCTCAACCCCTCCCTTGGCGGCGGCGTAGTGGGCTGATGACTTGCCGCCAGTGCCTGCCAGCACGGAGGAAAAATTGATGATGGAGCCCCCACCTCGCGCACTCAAGTCCGGAAGGACGGCCTTGGTCATGGAAAATACCGCTGAAAGATTGACGTCAATGGTTTCCTGCCATGCAGCGAAGCTCATCCCGGACACCATGCACGGCTTGCTGATGGCGGCTACATTGACAAGAGCATGGGGAACTCCACATTGTTTCCGGCATTCGGCAATAATACGGCCGGCGGCACAGGGGTCGGATATGTCGGCAACCTGCCCAATCCCGTTCAATTCACGGGCGACGCCCTCCACTTCGGGCGCACGGTCCACAGCGCATACCAAAGCCCCGCTGCGTGCGAAAGCCCGGGCAACGGCCAAGCCTATGCCGCTGGCGGCCCCGGTGACCAGGGCGGTTTGCCCTTTAAAGTCGAAACTGGTGTTCATGGCGTTAACCCCATTGATTTGCCTATGGTTGCATAGAGCGACGATTTTTCCACCCCGCTGCACACCAGTTGCATGGCGTTGCGAAAATACCTTTGGGCGTCATATTCCAGAGAGTAGCCATACCCTCCCAGAATCTGGATGCCTTCAAGCCCGGCCTTTTCCGCTGTGGATGACGCCATAAGCAGGGCCTGGGCAGCTTCGGCATGATATTTTTGTCCTGCGTCAGCCAGGGCTGCAGCCGTCCGCACCATGAGCCGGGAGGCCCTTATCATGACGGACAGTTCCGTCAGTTTTTCCCGGATAGCCGGAAAATTGCCTATTGGCTGGTTGAACTGGACGCGACCTTTTGCGTGTTCCAGGGCATAGGCCATGGCGCCTTGGGCCATGCCCGTTGCCTGGGCCGCCATGAGCAGATTCCAAGCTCCTTGCGCTAGAGCGGCTGCCATGGGGTTTATCTTCTCCACTTGGCCCAGTATAGCCTCCAGGGACAGGTAAACATCATGCAGCTCAATGGAGCAGGACCCGGCGCTGCGGTACCCCAGGGTTTCCAGCGGAGAAATTTCCACGCCCTCACTGGATGGAGAGAGCAAAAACTGGCTGGTAAGGTCCGGATTATTCTCAGCCGTTGCTTGCACCACAAGCATTTGAGCCTGTTGGGCGAAGTCCACCTGCTTGCAGGCGCCATTCAGTATCCAGCCGCTTTGTCCTTGTCGGAATTGAATGGTTTCCTCCAGGGGTTGGCTGGGCTTGACCCTGGCAAGAGGGAGTTTTCCCTCGGTCAATTGGGGCAGGAAACTGGCTTTTTGCTCCTCCGTACCCATCGCTGCAATAGTTGCAGCCCCCCACATATCCGTGGCGTACAAACCCGCGAGTACCGGCTCCATTTCGGCCAGGGTTTCCACGACCAGTGTGATCCCCAGCCAGTCGCGGCCGGTTCCGCCGAATTGTTCGTCCACTCCCATGGCCCAAAGGTCCAGTTCCTTGAATTTGGAGAGGATCTCCGGGGGGAGTTGGTTTGATTCATCCCAGGCCATGGTTTCGGTCCGGGGGCATTGTTTTTTTACCCAGTACCGGACCGCATCCAGGATCATCTCGTGTTCTCGGGACAACTTTTCATCCATGCTGTATTCTCCTTGCCCTTTGCACGCCGGAAACCTGTTAGAGGCCGAGCGTTTTGGCAACTATATTTTTTTGGATCTGCGACGTGCCTCCGCCTATGGAGAGAATGAGCACATCCCGCAACCGGCGTTGGGCCGCCAGGGCCATGTCGCATCCGTCCGGCCCCATAACAGCCATGGTGCCGGCGGCGATCTGTTTGGCGGTTTCGCTGCAGAAAAACTTGGACATGGAGGTTTCCCGGACACATTCCATTTTATTGGTATGCATCCAGGCGGTGCGATAGGCCAGAGCCCTGGCTGCTTCCAGTTGCGCCGCCATTTCGGCCAAACGGTGTTCCACGCTTTGGCGCGAACCGGCTATGGCTGGAGGGGGCAGTTGCCGCACATGATTGATAGCTGCGTCAAAGGCGGCCTGGGCTATGCCAAGGGAGCATGCCGCCAGGGACAGGCGTTCTCCGTTGAGCAGGCGCACCATCTGGCCCCAACCCTGGTTAAGGCCCTCCGGGCCTCCCAGAATCATGTCTTCCGGGACCGTCACTTTGTCAAAGTACAGGGTGGCGGTGTCCGAACCCCGGAATCCCAGCTTGGGGATTTTGGAATAGGAAAATCCTTTGTCCAGGGTATCCACCAAAAAGGCGCTGATACCCTTGTACCGGGAGGGTGCGGTGCGGGCGAAGGTGACCACATAATTGGCCACCGTGCCTCCGGTGATAAAGGTTTTGCCGCCGTTGACTATCCATGGGCCGTTTTCCTGCTTTTCGGCATAGGTGTCGATATTGGCGGCGTCGGACCCGGCGTTGGGTTCGGTAAGGCCAAAGGAAAAATAGAGCTGTCCCTTGGCCAGGAGCGGCAGAAAGCGTTCGCGCTGGGTTTCGCTGCCGTTGACCCCAATGATATTGTTGCCGTAAAGAATCACGTTGCCCAATGTCCAGGACAAGGCCGGGCTTTGTCTGGACAGTTCCTCGCAGAGGATCATGACTTCCAGGTCTCCCCCGCCTTCCCCGCCGTATTGAATGGGCACATTGACCGCGGTCAGGCCGTACTGGGCCATTTTATGCATGATGTCGTGGGGAAACTCGTCCGTGCGGTCCATTTCCGCGGCCCGGGCGTCGGACACTTCCCGTTCCACAAATGACCGGACCTTTTCCCGGAATCCGTTTTGCTCTCGTGACAAACCGCTGCTCATGGGGCGCTCCTTGCTGATAGGTTGGTAAAATTTTCGCATTTTTCCCGGCAAATTGGCACCTTAGCGTCCTGCCGGGGGAGATCACCCGGCCTGGGCTTCCACCATTTTCATGCATTGGGCCAGGGTGCGTTTGCCTTCCATGAAGATGGTCATGCGTTCGGCCATGGGCGATCCCTCGCCATGGAGGCAGATGGTTTCGTTTTCCGCGGGGATAATCCGGCGGATCAGGTCCATCATGCGCATCCGCTGTTCGCCGCTCACGCCCTTTTTGGCGACCATGTATTTTTCAATGTAGCCTTTCAGTTCCGGTACCTGGAAATCCTTGTATGTGGGGGAAGTAACCAGGGCTCCCCCTGCCAAGTCCTGGATAATTTTAACGATGTGGTGATACTGGCTGGCAAAATGGTACTTGGCGATATTGGTGACTACCGGGTTGGGAACCGCCATACCGCCGCGCATGATGAAATCCAGGCAGGCGGAGCGGGACAGGGACCGCAGAGTTTCCAGGTAAACCAGCACGTCGGTGAGTTTTTCCCGGACATGGGGAGCCTGGGACACGCCATGATACTCGGCCATGGCCATGGCAACGCCCGCCAGTTGTTCTGACATGGGAATCCGGTATGCCACGCCCGTGCGCCGGTGCAGGAGGGCGAAATTGTACACCATGGTGGCTGCGTGTTGCCATTCGCCGCACATGAACACCCGTTCCCAGGGAACCAGCACGTCGTCAAACACAATCAGGGAGTCGGTGTGGATAAAATGCTGGCGGCTGCTGGGGAATTCCAGGGAACTGACCTTGGATTTAAAGGGACGGCAAATCTGGGTCAGGCCTTTGGTGTTGGCGGGGATGGCAAAAGCCACGGCGTAGTCGACGTCCTTTTCCGTCATGGCACGGCAGGGAACCACAAGGATTTCGTTGGAGTAGGCGGCGCCGGTAATGTGCATTTTTGCTCCGCGCACTACAATGCCCTGGTCGTTGCGCTCCACCACCCGCAGGTATTGATCTGCGTGGGCCTGATCCGGATGGGAAGGCCGGAGCATGCGGTCTCCCTTCACATCAGTGACCGCCGCGCAGGTGGCCAAGTCCTTTTGTTTGAGATACCGGCGGTAGTTTTCCACCCGCTCAATATATTCGGGATTGCCTATGGCCTGGGCCGTGATGGAATAGGCGTTGAGGGCGTCGGACCCGATATCATGGGAAAAGGGAATGATGCCGTCGCCCATGCTGGTGGAGGTGACGATGAGGTCATGGGCCTTGATGAGTTCCTCGGCGTTTTGCGGTTTGTGATAATACCGGCTGATTTTTTCGCCCAGTTCCTCGTCATAGACCGTAGCCAGATCCTGGTATTGGGGGTTTTCGGCGATTTCATAGTCCAGGGCCATGGTCCGGGCGCACACGCCCAGGTTGGGATCGTCCGCCACATTGGCTATTTTTTCGCCTAAATAATATACGATGCGGCCATCGTTCAAACTATCCAGATATTCTTGCGCTGTCATCAAACCCATGCTGTTAACCTCCTGAGGGTGATTATGGGAATGGGGGCGGCATGATGCCCTTGTTCTCCCGTGATATAGTGGGGATAGACAGTGCAAGGGGGGCGCCAAGGAAATATATGAAATAATTGTTAGTGAAATCAGTTAGTTATATTTACACTGCACCAACCGGGTTATCAGGTAAGCTCAAGATATGGTTATGGGTCGCAATATGTTGAGACACTTGGGCCTGGGAACCAGGCCGAACAAGGGATCTGAAAGGCCTTTTCCTAAATGGGTTTTGTCTGAAAATGCTGTTCCAAGGACCGCCCCTCTCGCCATTGCCGGGTGGAAGGCCCGGAACAGGGCCTTGGGAGGGAGGGTGTCGCAGTATATTGTACTTTTGTTCTCAACATATCAGGAATACTTTGACACCTCCTTGCCAGTCCTGGTAACAAATCGGGCTGAACCACTAAACGATACGGTCTGACTTTAAACCTGTCCCCCAGGAGAAATCATCATGACTACCCCGCTATCCCCGCCCAATGATCTCCAAAGAATCCAGGAAGCCGCCGCGTTCATGGAGGGAGAATTCACCCTGGACTGGCTGGCGGAACTGACCGGCCTCAAGGCCCATCAGGTCCTGGCCGAGCTGCAAGGGGAAGTGGAGCGAAAAACCCTCACCAGTCCCCGGCCCGGAATCTATGCCTTTCGTGTTCCTGCAAAGCGGGAAAAATGGAGTGGACGCCTGACGCCGGAAGCAAAAACCGCCTTTCACAAGCGGATTGTTGCGTTGCTCATGAGGGACCTGCCGGAAGACGATGAAAAATGTGAACGCCTGGCCCACCATCTGATCGAAATTTCCAACGACATTGACGGCTGCCGCATGCTGTGCCGGGCCGGTGACGCGCACCGCCGGTCTTTTCGGGCCGAGCAGGCTTTTCAATGTTATCACAAGGTGTTGATGGACCTGGATCATCAAAACGGAGAGACGGCGGATCAGCTTTTTGTGGAAACAGCCATCAAGTACTCGAAAATTTCCACGGCCCGCCATGACACCACCTGGGTGCTGGCCCTGCTCCACCGGGCCATGAAACGGGCGAAAATGCGGAATAACGGGGCTGACAGGGCCTTGCTGGAAATGCATATCGCCAAAAACGAATGGCTGAGCGCCCATTACGACCAAGCCCTGGCTCATTTTGAAAAGGGTTGGGCCCTTGCCAAAACCATTGACGATCCCCAACTGGCAGACGCTGTCACGGCGTTCAGCACCTTTTTCCTCTATTGGGAGGGGCGGTTTACCGAGGCGGTGGACAGCTATGAGCGAGCGGTTACGGGCGTGGAGCAATATCCCCGGTCCCGGTTTCCGTTGCTGGGCGCCATTACGGTGGGCTACAGCTATGCCCAGGTGGGCAACTACGCCCAGGGGATTGGCATGCTGGATTCCATCCGCACCCATTGCCTGGAAAAGGGGGATCTGTACCTGGCTTCCTATGCCATTGGCAATATTGGCGAAATCATGTTGAAGCTGGGGCGCTTGGACGAGGCCCTGGTGTACATGGAAATGAGCCTCAAGCTGGCCAAGGAGACCAACAACCGTTGGGTGTGGATGATTCTCCAGGTTTTCCTGGCCTATACCTATTTCCTGCTTGGGAAGAAAAAGCAGACGGCCCAATACCTGAAGGAATTCCTGGAATACCGGGAAGAAGCCCAGACCAGGGTCCTGGCCTACTCCTATCTGCTTCACCTAGCCTTGGCCGTGGAAGACGGCGAGCTTCCCCCAATCCCGGGACTTTCCCTGGAAGTGGAAATCCAACGCATGCAGGCCTCTAACAATATTTATATGAAAGGAATCGGGGCGCGGTTTGCGGCCCTGAAAATGGAGAGGGAACAAGGCCCTGGCGAAAAAATTCTGGAGGCGTTTGAGACCTCCATACGCTACCTGAAAGAGTCCGGGCACCAGATGTCCCTGATCCGTTCCCGGCTGGAGGCGGCCCGTTACCTGAGGAAAACCGGAGACCCGGGATCGGCCGAAAAACTCACCGCCCAGGCCACACTGGGCTTGGCCTCCATGGATGAAAAGCTGGTGCCGGACGACCTGCGCCACATGGTCAGCCGGGACGCCAATTCCAAGAAACTGCTTCGGGAAATCCTGGAATTGGGGCAGGAACTGGTCAAAATCCGCGACTACCACGAGCTGGTGCAACGCATCATTTCAACAGGCAATCGGGTGACGGGGGCGGAACGCGGAGCCATTTTCATGAGTGAAACCGGCCCTTCGGGAAAAACGGAATTGCGTCTGAAAGCCTCCCGCAACCTGACCAGCGATCATGTGGCCAATCCTTCCTTTGTTTCCTCCATGAAAATGATAGAAACGGTGGCTGCTTCCGGAAAGGGCCTGATTGCGGGTGTGGAGTCCGCGGATACCGAAGGCTACGGCAGCGAAGGGGCCATCCAGTCTAAAATCTGCGTGCCCTTGAGCCTGCATGACCAGGTGGTGGGGGTCCTGTATCACGACAATCGCCTGCTTGCCAGCGCCTTCCGGGAGGAAGACCTGGACGTGCTGTCCTATTTTTCGGCCCTGGCGGCCATCGCCCTGGACAATGCCCGGGCCTATGACCAGATACGCCGCTGGAACGTCAAGCTGAGCCGGGAAAAACAATATTACGAAGAAGCCCACCTGAGCTATCTCCAGTTCGACGAAATTGTGGGCCACAGCCCGGTTATCAAGGAAGTTCTGTCCAAGATCGAGCAGGTCGCCAATACAGAAACCACGGTGCTCATCACCGGGGAAACCGGGGTGGGCAAGGAGTTGGTGGCTCGGGCCATCCAGCGCCACAGTGGCCGGGCTAAACAGCCTTTTATCGGGGTGCAGCTCAGCGCCCTGCCCAGGGAACTGGTGGCCAGCGAGTTGCTGGGCCATGAGAAGGGCGCGTTTACCGGCGCCACCCAGCGCAAGGCCGGACGCCTGGAACTGGCGGACGGGGGAACACTGTTCCTGGACGAAATCGGAGACATTTCCCAGGATATCCAGATTCGCCTGTTGCGGGTTATTCAGACGCGCCAGTTTGAAAGAGTAGGAGGGATGAAGACCCTCTCGTCTGATTTTCGCCTCATCGCGGCCACCAACCGGGAATTGGAATCCCTGGTGCGGGAGGGGCGTTTTCGGGCGGACCTGTACTATCGGCTCAATGTGTTCCCCATTTACGTCCCACCGCTCCGGGACCGCAGAGAAGACATTCCCCTTTTAGCCATGCACTTTCTCAAACTCCATGCTGCAAAGTTGAACAAGCAGGCCATGCGTTTTTCCGACCGGGAAATGGACAGACTGGTGGAATACGACTGGCCAGGCAATGTCCGCGAACTGAAAAACGTGATTGAAAGAGGCGTGATTTTAAGCGCGGGCAGGGATTTCCGCATGCCGGAACTCCAAAGCGGCGACTGCACGCCCCTGACGGTGGACGATAACGCCACCCTGGCGGAGAATGAACGCCACCATATCCTGCGGGTCTTGAAAAGGACCGGGTGGAAAGTCGCCGGAGCAACCGGAGCCGCTAGGATCCTGGGGGTTCCACCGTCCACCCTGGCCTTTCATATGAAAAAACTGGGGATCAAACGGCCAGGGTGATTGTTTGGGCGGGCTATACACTTATTCTCCCCGGGGGGTCTCCATATATTGGGAGTGCTCACCAAATCCTGTGGAACACGCTCCTCCAGGGTCCCCATAAACTGGCAGGCCTCATTGCCCGCCGCCCTCAATTCAAGCCAGTAAACCACTGAAAATTCACATGTTTTTGCACGATGGCCCCGGGTTTCCCCTTCCATGCATAATGCGCCTGTAAACTGGCATGGACCTTGTAATGATAGGTCCCTGAAATCTCCACTTTCTTTCCTTTTCCCCTACGATCCGTTGTAAAGGAGCTTTGACCATGACACACGACGAATATCCCTGGTTCAAATCCTATGCCCCTGGAGTGCCCATAAACATAACCCCTCCCACGAAAACATTTGTGGAGCACTTCAGTCAGATTGTCCAAAAGGTTCCACATGGTCCGGCCCTTCATTTTTTAGGCAAAACCCTCTCCTTTACCCAACTGGACAAATTTTCCAATCACTTTGCCCAGGCCCTCTTGTCCAAGGGTTTGGGCAAGGGTGACGTGGTGGCCATCTGCATGCCCAATACCCCGCAATACACCATCAGCGTTCTGGGGGCTTTCAAAGCCGGGTGCGCGGTATCCAATGTCTCCCCCCTGCTCACGGCAAGTGAAATGGAATACCAATTGAACGATTGCCAGGCCAAGGCCCTGGTGGTGGCGGACATGTTATTCGCAACCTTCGCCAAGGCGGCGGCCAAGACCACCACCGTAAAGACCGTTATCGCCACAGGTCTGGCGGATATGCTTCCGGCCTACAAACAGTTTCTTGCCAAGGCTTTGAAAAAGATTCCCACCGGAGATGTCACGCCCCTGCCAGGGGTGAATATCATCCCTTTCAAGGACGTATTGAAAAGTTTTTCAGGCGAAAATCCCGGCATTCGCCCGGCCATGGACGACATTTGTTTTATCCAATACACGGGCGGCACCACGGGCGATCCCAAGGGCGCGCTGCTCTCCCACGGAAACCTTATTAGTTGCATGACCCAGTACGGCGCTGTTGTGCCCTTGAAAAGCGGCGTGGACAGCTTTTGCGCCGGGTTGCCCATGTTCCATGTGGCGGGTTTGGTGGTATCCCTTTTGGGGCCGTTTTTCGGCATCCCCCAGGTGATCATCCCGGACCCCCGGAATACATCCATGATTCTTGGGCAAATCGCCAAGTACAAGCCCACGGTTCTGGTCAACGTGCCCACCCTGTATCTGATGTTTCTTAATGATCCTATGGTCACCAAGGTGGACTGGTCCACGGTCAAGGTCTGCTATTCCGGGGCAGCGCCCTTTACCGACGAGGGAATCCGGGACCTGGAAGCCGTGATTGGCAAGGGCAAGGTGCGGGAACTCTACGGCATGACGGAAACCAGCCCGTTGATCGCCATGGACCATATGGAAAATTCCAAAAAGGTGGGATCGGTGGGGCTGCCCATGCCCTCCACCCGCATTCGGATCATGGACGTGCTGACCGGAGAAACCGAAGCCCCCCCTGGCGAACCTGGAGAGGTATGGGTTTCCGGCCCCCAGGTCATGCAGGGCTACCATAACAAGCCCGAAGGGAACGCCAAAACCTTTGTAGAACAGGACGGAGAGCGTTGGCTGCGCACCGGCGACGTGGGCAGGTTGGATGAGGACGGATACCTGTATTTGGTGGATCGGGCCAAGGACATGATCATCGTGGGCGGCTACAAGGTCTTTTCCACGGAGGTGGAAAACAAATTGTCCGAGCATCCGGCCATTGCAATGTGCGCCATTGTGGGGGTCCAGAACCCGGATAGGCCCGAGACTGAAATCGTGAAGATGGTGGCCCAGTTATCCCCGGAATATGCAGGCCAGTCGCGGGAAAAGGTCCAGGAAGAAATCCTTGCCTTCGCCCGTGAAAAACTGGCGCCGTACAAAGTCCCCAAGGTTATGGAATTTATGGAAATGCCCCTGACCGCTGTTGGAAAGATCGACAAAAAACGCCTGCGTTAGGGGCTAAGCATGGGGGGCGGGATCCTATACCAGTCTGGCGTCGGCTTTGACCACCACCAGGGTGATGTCATCTTCGATGAGGGCGCCCTGGCGGAAGGCGGCCAGATCGGCCAGGACCATATCCAGGATATTTTCGGAGGAAAGGCGGGCGTACTTTCGGATGGATTCCTTAAAACGTTCCTTGCCGAATTGTTCGCCTTGGGAGTTGCGGGCTTCCCATATCCCGTCGGTCCCCAAAAAAATCATCCTGCCAGGACCCCATTGGGAGGACTGGTTTTCCTCATAGTCCCACTGGCACCGGACTCCAAGAGCAAGGCCTTTGCCGTCCAATTCCTCAAAAAAGCTGGTGGCCGGATCATACAGCAAGGCCGGGTCGTGCCCTGCCCTTACCCAGGTGAGAGTGTTTTTCCCGGTGTCGATGACCAGGAAGAACAGGGTCATAAAACTTCCGGACTGTTGGGTGTCGGTGCAAAGGAGCCGGTTGATGTCCTCAATAATCCGGGCAGGCCCGCCTCCCCGGGAGGTCCTGCTGCGGATAAAGGCCCGGGCTGTGGTCATGAACAGGGCGGAGGATATGCCATGGCCTGAAACATCGCCTACGGCAATGGCGATGCTGTTTTTTCCCAGTGCCTCAAATTGAAGGAAGTCGTAATAATCTCCCCCGGTTTCATCGCAATAGACACTGATCCCGGCAATGTCGAGCCCCTGGAATTGAATGGCTTTTTGAGGCAAAAGGTTTTGCTGGACTTCCATGGCCAGGTTGATGGATGTTTTCAGACGGGCTCTTTCCTCCAGTTGGACCACCATGGTGTTGAAGTCCCGGATCAGGGTCCCCATTTCGTCCCGGGATTTAATCGGGAGTTGGAGGGAATAGTCCCCCCGGGAAACCATGCGGGCTGCATCGGAGACTTCCTTGATGGACCCGACGGTTCTTGCTGTAACAATTCGGATTAACAAGAGGATAATGAAAAATTCCGCTATGGCTCCGGCAATATAATAATTCCTGAAACTCACAATAGGGGCCAGGATTTCCTTGCCAGGGGCGATTATGACCATAGTCCAGGGCGCCTGCTTGAGCCTGTGAAACCCGCTGACCTGCAAAGGGTCCTCAGTGTAAATAATGGTGCCAAAGGGTTTTTCCTTCATGGCCTGGAGGGTGGCCTCTTCCAAAGGGTCCCCCGTTCCCCCAAGGAGCTTCCGATCCGTCGGCAGATTGCAAGCCAATATGTTTCCCAGGTTATCTGACACAATGGCCTTTTGGGACTTCCATAATCCCTCGGATTCCACGGCCCCAATCAGGTAATCCCATTCCAGAACAACATCCAGGCTTCCCACCGCGTTGTCATTTTCGTCCAGAAACTCGCTGACCAAAGACACGGTTTTGTGGTTTCCCTGGGTGTCGAACACAGGGGGGGTGACCTGAATATTGCCTCTGCGCCGGAGCGGCATATCGCCAAAAAGCCCCATTCCACGGACGGCGCCGGAACCTCGGCCCATTCTCTCAGGCATAGAATCCGGTTTGGTTTCTATGGTGTCAGTCTTCGGATTAGTGATGTCCACTCGCACCACCCCGTCCAGGCTTCTCAATTGGTCCAAAACCATTTCCTGCACCAGGGCGGAGCCTGTTTTGCCCGCGGATTCGGCAAAGGTGTTGATAAAGGCCTTGGGGGCCTTCAGGCGCATGTCCACCTGGTGGGCCGCCCGCTGGAGTTGGAGGGAGGCGGCCTGGGCCCACAAATCCAAAAGGTGGTCGCTGGCCAGGTCATAGCCGGTCCAGCCCATGACCAGCAATAGAAGGCCCACAGGGACGAGCAAAAGGGCCATGATCCGTCTGTTTATTGTCTTGAATGTATACATTTTAACAAATTCAACAAGTTGAATTAAGGGGCCAATGGACGCCGGAAAAAATATTATGATACGCCGGAGTGAGGGGTGTCAACGGGAAAGAGCTTGAACCATGTATGACCTCGAATCGCATTGTCCCCGGATTGCATTGAAAAATTCGCCATGAGCGAAACGATTCCACTGGACATGCCTGAAAACCTGCCATAATATAATTCATACAGAACCAATACAGATTTGATTTTTAACTGATAAGATTCCTGGCGCAGGAAGACTGTGGGCTGCACTCTGGGTTTCCTATTGCCAGCCCATGGCAGCCTTTTGATTTTTTAGCAATCCGTTTGATCAAGGAGAGATGGAAAATGGACGCGTTCGCCAAATTGATATCCGCCTTATCCTCGCTGGCGTGGCCGGCCATATTCGTGCTGCTGCTGGTGAAGTTCCAGGAGCCTTTGTCCAAGCTCATCAACTCGGCCACGGGGAGGAAATTCACCATCAAGGTTGCGGGCAACGAATTGACCATGGAGGAGGCCTCGGAGCAGCAACGAAAAATAATCAATGACATGCAGGATAAAATCGTCGAGATGGAAAACCGCTTTAAAGTCGGAACGAAAATGGCCTTTATGAAGGATACGCTTCTGACAACCAAGGCCGCTGCCATTTCAGGGCTGGAGCCGGGTAAATCCTGGCCTGGAAAAAGGGAGGAATATGAGGTTGAGCTCCCGCCGCCTGCCAGGGAAATGCTGTCAGGCACGGAGCGGATTTTATGGGTGGACAACAACCCAAGGAATAACAGCTACTTGATGGAGTCCCTGGAAGAACGGGGAGTGCGGGTTGATATTGCCCTGACCACGGACGAAGGGATTAAAAAGTTCAAGTCCCAGGCCTATGATTTTGTGATTTCGGACATGGGACGGCCCGAGGGCGATAAGGCAGGCATTGAACTGGCCCGGAAAATCCGGGCTATGAATAAGGATATTCCATTTTTCATCCATTGCGGCCGGTGGGCCGCCGCCAACTGGCGCAAGCAGGCCCTGGAAGCCGGAGTCACGGAAATCACCGCTTCGGGCGCCACGCTCCTGAGTTTGCTAATCTCGGACAAACAGGGTGTTTCATCCAGGAAAGGGTAGTATTGAAAAGGAAGCTGCCCGCCATTGCAAACAGGGAAACGACAACCCTACAGGATGGGTGGGTCACTTTGACGGAGCGGCCTATAAAATTTGTACTCCTGTTGCTCATATGGGGTTTTGGTTATGTAATAACGCTTGCTGCCCCATGGGCCATTAAGCCTTAATAATGCAATATGAAAAATTCCGGCCTGCATCCCCCCTCCGGCCCAGGATTTTTGGGTGGCCCAGGCAACGGCGTTTGTTGCCTGGGTGCATATATGGTCTCCCCCCTTATTCGCAGGGCTTTTTGCAGTGTGTGTGACAAGGATAAGATTGCGTTCGAATATCCGGCCTCTTTATAAGAGAATTTCAGATTGGCTTGAATCTCTTGGGCCTCGATGAAATCTGCGCGCATCTTCCTTATCGTCAGCTCGGTTTGAAAAACTCCCGCACCCTCCCGGTTTTCGATGGGCCAGTCTGACTTGTTGTGTCATCACTCCAAGTTAAGCCTTCGCAATTCCAGGCGAGTGCACTTCTATTCCGGCTTTCAATTTCATTTTTTGTCAGCAGGCCTAAGGCCCTGGCGACGGACGATAGCTTGTGTTGTTCCTTGGAATCACCCAGCCAATGCGGGCCATCTTGTTTGCCATGGCCACCGTTGCTTTATTAATGCCTCAATCAAATAATCCGGAATGAACCGGTCAAATGGATGTCCCTTGCTGAGGCGCCCACATAGACGCTGTAAACCATTTGCTCCACCTTCCAGGATCGGTCTGCTTCGCAATAATATCCAAGATCCTTGCCCTGGATCTCCACATTTAGCGTTTTGGTTTCGCCGGGCTGCAAAAGGCATTTGCCAAAGCCTTTGAGCTCCTTGTGGGACCGGGGGTCTATGGATGAGTTTTTGAACCCCACATAAATTTGCGCCGTTTCCTCCCCCGCTTGTTTGCCTGTATTGGTTACGTCAAAAGATACCGCAATTTTTACTTCAGGTCCAATGCGATCCTGCTCAATGCGCAAATCAGAATATGTGAACCGGGTGTAGCTTAAGCCAAAACCAAAAGGAAACAGGGGCTGGACGCCCATGTGATCAAAATACCTGTAATCATGCCAATAATCATAGGTGGCCTGACGCGCCTTACAATCAAATTCAGGCAACTGATCCGTGGAAACGGGAAAGCTGAGCGGCAATTTTCCACTGGGGTTCACGTCACCCAAAAGCACTTCCGCAATGGCGTTCCCTCCCTCCATTCCGGGATACCAAGCCATAATCAGGCCGTCAACGTGGTCTATCCATGCTCCGCATGCGATTGCCCCGCCCCCCTGAAGCACAACAATTACCTTTTTCGCAACCTTCGCAACAGACAAAATAAGGTCTTCCTGATTTCGGGGCAATTCCAGGGATTTCCGGTCTCCCCCGCAGATAAACGGAAAATACTCCCCTTCGTCATAACGGGTCAGTCCGGCAAAAACAATGGCTGCATCCGCCCTGTGGGCTAGATCCAGAGCCTTTTTAAATCTCCCCCCTTTCCATGGGCAATGCCGGATCTCAATACCCATAGCCTTGTTTTTTAGGCCTTCCAGGGGGGAAACCGAATAAGGCGGATTGACCTGCGTACTGCCTATGGCGCCCATATTGGCCAAACCTGCCAGCTTCCCAATAACAGCAATGCTTTTGATTTTGCCTCGTTCCAGGGGAAGCGCCCTATCCTGATTCTTTAATAGCACCATGCTTTTCCGGGCGGCTTCCAAGGCAAGAGCGGGATGGATTTTCGGTCCCCGACCCGTTTTAACCTCACCTTCCCCAGTCAGGCCGAACCGGACTTTTTGAAGGAGAATCCTGGCTACCGCTTTATTAATGGTATCCAGGCTGATTTTTCCTTCGGCCATAGACCTCTTAATCGCAACCTTGGAATAGAAGAACCTCTGGGGCATTTCCATGTCCAGCCCCGCATTCAAAGACATCGCCGTGTTTCGGCATCCCAAAAGAAAATCCGACATTACAAAGCCGTCAAAGGCCCATTCGCCTTTCAGGATATGGTTGATCAGATGATTGTTCTGACCGCAAAAATTCCCATTGACCCGGTTATAAGCGGTCATGACGCAGGCTGCTCCGGCGTCTATGCATTTTTTGAAATGAGGCAGGTAGATTTCCCGCAGGGTGCGTTCGTCAACCTGCACGTTCACCTTGAACCGGGAGTTCTCGATGCTGTTGCATGCGAAATGCTTAATCACCGGCATCACATTCTGAGCGAGCCCGGTGGTCAACGCAGCCCCCATCACGCCGATATGGCAGGGGTCCGCGCCAAAGGTTTCCTGGGACCTCCCCCACGAAGGATGCCGCACCACATTCACGCAGACAGCCCCCAAGGCGTTGGCGCCCCGGGACCTTGCCTCCAGACCCATGGCATGCCCCACCCGCGTTTCCAACTCCGGATCCCATGTCGCCCCCCTGGCGATGGCCACGGGAAAACAGGTGGATTTTCCCAGGTTGATCCCCCGGGGGCCGTCAGTGAATATCAACCCGGAGATTTTCAGACGCTTGTTGTCCGGCGTGGGATAAGGGGCCAGAGTATAAGTAAAAGGAAGCGCAGAGTGCAATCCCCCATGCCCCGCCATCTGCCGGATTTTTTCATCCAAAGACATCCTGGCGAGAAGGCTCTCAGCCTTCTTCCGATCCTTGTCGCTATTCTTTTTCATAAACGCCCCCCCCCCGAGGCGGTGGTTGCCAAAGCCGGTCGTATAAAAGTTCTCAAAATTATGTGGACTCAGCACCCGAATGAATGTGTACCACACCCTATTGCATGAGAATAATGATGACGCGTTAAACAACCCTGCTGGCTGGGCAACTCCCGGAAACCTGGCTCTTTGAATCCGTTTGTCCCTGTTTTTTGTCCCGGGTTATTCTTTGCAGACCGGGATTTTACTAAAAGGTTTGTTTGCCGGGGATTTTTTAAGCTCCTTGCTGAACTGGTCCAGGGTGTCGCGTGCGTTGTCAGCGGTGGGATGATCCATTTGTTTGAAGCTGTTTGTGCCCACATGTTCCAGGCGCTCCAGTACCAATTGGGAGGTGAGGGTGTTTGTATCCAATCCCGGCATGTAGGCAGGGAGTTTTCCGTTTCCCTGGACGGCAAGCACCAGGCCCGCCTGTTCCAGCATAATCAGGACATCGGTAACCAGGCTCCGAGGCAGGTCCAGGGTGTTGATAATCTGTCTTTCATTCCGTTGGATTTCTCCTGTGACAAAATCCTGAACAATGAGTTCCATGATTTGCAGGGCCGCGAATTTTTTCAGGGAAAAGCTGGCGTTCCGGATATTGGGGGCGAAATCGTTGTCCCGGGAATGCTGGTGGGCAAAGGCGATCTCCGCGCCAAACAGCACAATCACCCAGGACATATACAACCAAATAAGGAACAAAGGCAGGGCCGCAAAGCTGCCGTATATGGCGTTGTTCCGGGCCACACCCACCTGAAATTCAATGTAAAAATTTTGGAAAAACTGGTATGCAGTGCCCGCCACGATGCCTGCCACCATCCCGGAACTCCAGCTAATGGGGCCGTTGGGCATGAAAATATACAGGCACGAAAACATTACCCAGATCATGACAAAAGGCAGGAAAAACAAAAGCGTAAACTGGATGATGTCGCCCACGTTTTGCATAAAGGCCCACTGGGTAAGTTCTTCAATCCGGCTGGCGATAAGCACCTGAGCGCTGCTGGCGGGCAGCCATAAAATTGGCACGAGCAGGGCCACGGCCAGATAGTCGATGATCTTGCGGATCTGGCTGCGCCCCTTGGCGAATCCCCAAATCTGGTTGAAAGCCATTTCAATGTTGCCGAACAGCCGGATGACGGTCCACAGCAACAGCAACAGCCACAGGCCGTTGACCACCCCGCCCTTGGTGTTGGACAGCATGGCCTTGGCGAACTCCAGAATTCGGACTAAAATCTCCTTCTGGGCTCCGAATTCCAGCATGAGGAGTTCTTCAATCCGGGTTTCAAAACCCATGCCCCGGGCAATCCCCATGATCATGGCAAGGAGAGGCACAATCCCAAGGAGAGTATAATAGGTAAGGGCCGAAGCCCGCATCCAGCAATTGTCCCGCAAAAAATCATTGATTGCCAGGGCGGGCACCCGCAAAAACCGGACCCCCAGGGCCGTTATCCTGGAGAGGTCCCGGGTTTTGATCTCCCAAAGGTCCTGCTGAAAAAAACGATAAGGCTGATGGACGATTTTTTGGAGAATACCGCTCATAAATTGGCTCCCGGCCTGGAAAATGGGCTTTTGATTTGAAAATTCTGTCCGAAAACTTGCTGAAACCAACGGGCGTTTGCTATGATTACCGGGCTTGACCCTGGTATACAACGGTTTGGGAAACAGGGTCAAATATATAACTGATAATTTTTCCATTCGCCATAAGGAGTCGGAATGAAAATTCTGGTATGCGTCAAACAGGTTCCCGATCCTGAAGTGGACCTGGAGCTGTCGCCGGAAGGCCGCGTGGTCACCAAGCGGGATTCTTTTGTCATGAACCGCCTGGACGAATACGCCATGGAAGAAGCCCTGTGCCTGTGCGAATGCCTGGGCCAGGGAACCGTGGAGGCCGTCACCGTCGGGCCGGAACGGGCCGAGGCCACCCTGCGCCGGGCCTTGGCCATGGGCGCTTCCCACGGGATTTTCATCCCCGTGGACGACGGACGGGTGCTCACATCCCACGAAACCGCCTCCCTCATTGCATCCGTGGCCAAAGACAAGGGCTACGACCTGATCATGTGCGGGGTCATGTCCGAGGACGAGATGGCCGGGGCCGTAGGTCCCATGATCGCAGGCATCCTGGATATTCCCTGGGCCACTTCCGTGGTATCATTGGGAAAAACGCCTGACAAAAACGCTGTGAGCATCCAGCGGGAAGGGGAAGGGGGCGTCCAGGAAACCGTGGAGTTCACCCTCCCTGCCCTGCTGACCGTCCAAAGCGGAACCCGCCAGCCCAGGTATCCCAACCTCACCAACATGCTCCGGGCCAACAAGCAGGAGATCGAAGAGGTCGGACCAGTAGCCCAGTCACCCAGTAAACCACTTGAACAGATCGTGGGAACCACCCTGCCCAAACAAAAAGGCCAGGGAATTTTCCTGGAAGGATCCACGAACGAAAAGGCCAGGGAACTGGTCGCCATCCTGAAAGAGAGGGCCTTGTTATGAGTACTGTCGATAAAAGAGCCCTTGTGGTGGCGGAACACAAGGACGGCAAAATCACCCCCGCAACACTGGAAGCCCTGGAGTGCGCCCGTATCCTTTCGGGATCATTGGATAATATTCATGGTATTGTCCTGGCTGGCGAGGCTGAAAAACTGGCCGGGCAGCTTGGAGACTATGGCGTGCAAGTAACCGGTTTTTCAGGAAAATTTCTGAAAAATTATACGGGAGAGGCCTTCCTGGAGGTTATCCTGGATTGCGCAAAACAGGAGCCCTATGCCTGGATTATCCTGCCCCATACCTCCCTGGGCATGGACCTGGGACCTGCCCTGGCCGCCCATTTGGGCGCGGCGTTTGTGCCAGGCGCACAGGAAGTGAGACCGGAGGAGAATCTGTTTATCCGCCCGGTTTTTAACGGAAAATTCTCCCGGGAAGTCAGGCCGCTTACGGAAACAATCGTGGTGGGGGCGCTTCCCGGCAGTTTCGCCCAGGCGGAAAAGGCCCAGACTCCCGGCAAGGTGGGACTGGTCACCGTGGACAAAGCCCCTGCCCGCACGGTCTATGTGGGTGCGGCGGAAGGCGAAGGGCCGGATCTTGGCTTGGCCCAGGCCCAGGTGGTCATTTGCGGCGGGCGCGGCATGGGCGGCGAAGACAACGTCCCCCTGCTTGAGGAAACCGCGGCCTTGTTTCCCCGTTCCGCCGTGGCCGGGTCCCGGATCGCCTGCGACATGGGATGGCTCCCATATAAAGCGCAGATCGGCGTCACCGGCCAGACCGTGGCCCCCAAGTTCTACATGGGATGCGGGGTTTCCGGGGCTTTTCAGCATGTGGTTGGCATGAGCGGGTCCCAGTTTGTGGTGGCGGTGAACACCGATCCCCAGGCCCCGATTTTTTCCATTGCAGACTACTGCATTGTGGAGGACGTCATGGAATTCTTGCCGGCCTTTGTTAAGGCTGCCCGGGAAAAAGAATAGGCCCACGGGCCGAAAAACGTTGCCGCATACCGCCGGGACGCACAGGCCCTGACGCGGTTTCAGGACTTTAAGATGTTGCCATTATTGATTATCAAGGCAGGCGCCACCTTTACCCAAACCCGGGAAAAGTACGGGGATTTTGAAGACTGGACCCTGCATTTTGCAGGACTCGCCAAAGAGCAGGCGATCATTGCGGACGTGCGGGAGGATGCCCCCCTGCCCGGGTTGGGCGCGTTTTCCGGTGCGATCATGACCGGGTCCCACGACATGGTGACGGACCCGGCGCCCTGGATTCTCCGCACCGAAGCGTTCATCAAGACATTGCTGCAAGCCAACGTTCCATTTTTAGGAATTTGCTTCGGGCATCAATTGTTGGGCAGAGCCGCCGGGGGAAAAGCCGGATATAACCCCAAGGGCAGGGAAGTGGGAACCAGGGAAATCCGAACCACGTCCGCCGCAGCCGATGACCTGCTGTTCAAAGACATGCCCCCTGTGTTTTTCGGCCACGCCACCCATGCCCAGGCAGTTTTGGAATTGCCCGAAGGCGCGGTGCTGCTGGCCTATAATGCATTCGAGCCCCACCACGCCTTTCGGATGGGTGACCGAGCCTGGGGGCTCCAGTTTCACCCGGAATTTTCCACGGAGCATATGGACGAGTACATTGATTTCCAGGCGGAACCCCTGAAGGCCCAAGGCGACGACATTGCCGCCCTCCACGCCCAAACCCGCGAAACAAGACCGGCAAACGCCCTGCTCAAGCGGTTTGTGAGCATCGCAACCGGAGATATTTCATAGTAACAGCCAAAATGTGTTCCGGTTGGAAATGCATGATCCTGGCGGAAAATGCGCAATCCCTGTTGGAAAATGATGCATGGAGCGTTAATGCTCAGCAGGAGAACCCGGCCCACGGAAACAATGCGGCCGCCTCCCTTTTGCGCGGCGAGGCGACAAGTCGCCACGGAGTCCCCCAAAGGAAGATGTACTGAAGCTCATAATCGCAAAGGCGAGCCGGGAAAAAGTCTCACACAGACTCTCACACAGATAAAAAAAGGGGTTAGCCCTTGTGAGCTAACCCCTTGAATTTTTTGGCTCCCCGAACTGGACAACTGCAAGAACCTTTCAGATACGTTTCAATACAAACCTAAGTCACTGAAAACAGAGGCTTCTTCGAGGGTCAAAAAGAAAACCCCACCTGGCCCCCACCCTTTTCATATCGCTAAAAAGTTCCAAAACCAAATAGAAGCCGGATCGGTTAACAAGGCCGATCTGGCCCGCCAGCATGGCATGAGCCGGGCTCGTGTCACACAAATCATGAACCTCCTCAATCTCGAATCCAGGATAAAAGAGGAAATCTTAAATATGTCCCAACCCGAACAACGGTATTTCACGGAAAGAAAGCTTCGAAAAATTGCCGGACTTTCATCCCCAAAAAAACAGTTGCAGGCGTTCGACCGACTGAAATCCGGTACTAAAAATAATGGTACAAAGGAGGTGTGCGATGAAAAAAATAGGCATTTGCAACAATAAAGGGGGTGTCGGCAAAACCACGATCTGTTTTTGCCTTGCAGGGGCACTCGCCGAAATGGGGAAAAAGGTCCTGCTGGTCGACATGGATCAACAGGGATCCTTGAGTTCCTCGTTCCTTCCCAACACCAATAACCTCCCGTTGGTGATCACGGACGTCCTTCTCAACAGACAAATATCCCTTAAAGACGCGATTGTCAGAACAGCGTTTGAAAACATCGACATTGTTCCCGCCAATCTCAGCCTGAGCAAAATCGAAAGCGAGCTGCTATCCGACAGGGATTCCCATTATTATCTGGCCGACAAACTGAAGCAGGTTGAATCGGATTATGACTTTATCCTCGTGGACGCGCCTCCCAACCTGGGCTTGGCAACCTGGTCTATCTTTACCGCTTCCGACGGGGTCATCATTCCTTTGGAGGCCCAGGATTACAGCCTCAAAGGCACCGGCTACGTACACGGGGTAATCGAGAAGGTAAGGAAGCGCGCCAATCCCCGACTCACCATTTTGGGTTATTTGATCAACCGTTACGATGGCAGAAGGCGGATCGAACAGGATTTCAGGACCATCATCGAGAAACATCTCGGGGAAAAGGTCTTTAAACAGGCTCTGAAGGACTCCGTAAAATATGTCGAGGCCGTAACAACGGGAAAACCGATCACCTTTCTGGCACCAAAGAGCGAACAGGCCGAGGCCTTCAGAGAACTCGGAAAGGAGGTCATCAATGGGTAAGAGCTATTTGCAAAGTGCAGAGGCAAGCTCCGCTTTCCTGAATCCGGTCCCGCTTCAAGGTGATGAATATAGAAAAGGTGAAAGACAGGACACGGTACCATTCAGAGAAGCCAGGTTTATCAACATTGAGCGGGTCAAACCGGACCCGGACCAGCCCAGGAAAAATTTTGACCAGGATTCATTGGAGCGTCTTGCCGAATCTATCCGAGAACTGGGGGAAATCATCGATCCTTTGACCGTGGAATATGATGAAAAGGAAGATATTTTCAGGATCCTAAGCGGGGAAAGGCGCTTCCGGGCGGCAAAACTGGTGGGACTGGAAACACTTCCCTGCATTCTGAAAGAGGTGGATGATAAGAAAAGGATCCTTTTGCAGCTTATCGCGAACCTTCAAAGGGAAAATATCACCCCCCTTGAAGAAACGGCAGGAATCCGGACACTGATTGAAAAGTACGGGTACTCCCAGACACAAGCAGCCAAAATTCTTAATAAATCGAGAAGTTATGTCAGCCAGACTTTGGGCTTGGAGAGGCTGACTCCGCCAGCCAAAGAAATAGTTCAGACGTCTGAACTTTCTAAAGAGGCCCTGATCCAGGCATCAAGGGAAAAAGATCCGGAAAAGCAGGTCAAAATCCTGAAAAAAGCATCGAGTGAAGGCCAGACCGTCAGACAGATCCGGGAAGATCTTATTGGGGGAAATTCCCCTGATGAAAATCCTCTCAAAAAACGTGATAGCACTCAAAAATCATTCAAAAAATGGACCTGGACCCCAGAGCACAAGGGCTTCGTAATAACCATTCAATTCAAAGGAAAACAAAATACGTCCGAGAAAGCCCATCTGATCCGGGCGGCCCTGGAGGAAGCAAGCAACCACCTAAATGATGGTATTTGACCGGGAGGGAATTGATGGATTCAAGACTTAACAAGGGGGACAAGAAGATTCTCTCTTTGATTGCCCTTTACCGGATTCTCACGGTGAGTCAACTTGCCGCCCTTACCCAAAGGAGTCGGCAGGTTATAAGAAAGCGGCTCCGGTTTTTTTTCGGCGAAGACCTCATAATAAGAAGGATGCGGGGTTTCGGGCGGAGTTCAGGCCGACCAGAGGAGATCATATTTTTGGCGGACAAAGCAGCCAGGATCTTCAAAGATGAAGGATTGTTTTCAGAGAGCATCCCCTTGATTGTTCCGAAAAATATCGACGCTATTGCCGTCGACCATGACCTGCTCATCAATTGGTTTTTCATCCACCTGATCCAGCTTGATAAATCGATTCCGGATTTAACCATCAAACCCTATTCCCCTGGGTTTCTAATGAATAATCAGGGAAGCCATGTTTTTTTCGATCCTCGCATTCGGATAGAATCAGAGGATGATCTTATTGAATTTATCCCGGACGGAATATTTACCATTTTGCACAAAGGGTTGGGAAAGGGCCTGCTTTTCTTTTTGGAGGTGGACATGGACACAGAATCCATAGCCAGCTTGGACCGAAACCCTAATGATGTTCGGCAAAAGATTTTAAACTATCAGGCGATATTCCGAAACAGCCACTACAAACGTTTCGAGAAAATTTTTGGTCTTAAGTTCAATGGGTTCCGCCTTCTGTTTCTGACCAATAGTCCTGCCAGGTCAGCCTCCCTCTCTCGCCTTGTCCAGGAGATGCCGCCCTCTGATTTCATCTGGCTCGCGAATCAGGAAAAAATGTTTTCTGATGGTTTATCGGCTGAAATATGGGCGCGGGGTGGGAAACTGGACCGTTCACCGCAATCAATCTTAGGATCGGATCGGGCTACCCAGACCCCAGTTATAGACAGCATCAAATAGATTCTAATCCCCGAAGAACTCATCCCACATAATCAATTATATGGTCTCAATTTTTATAGCATCTTTGAATTATTTGCTATTTCAACAAGATTTGTGTTAATAATAAACAGCTATGCTTGTGAATCTCTCTTAAAATCTGATATCCCTCTGACCTGTGGGCACATGGTTGAATAAGGCGCTTTGGTACACCATTTAAGTTAAGAATACCTTTACGATACTTAACTATCGGCAAAATCATGATTTGCAAGCTATGGTTGAGTTTTTCCCGTTATTGAAAACTTTTACATACAGCGACTAATCATGAGTATGGCGGGTGTTTCGCTTAAGGCCAGTATTGGAAACCCACCGCCGGATTTGATGAATATCGATTGACCCCCATATCTTGTATTTGGGAAAATGCCATTTTAGGGTTATGATTCGGGTTCCAAATATTCAATTCTTAGAAATGTATGATTCAGGCAAGACATCATCAAATCAAGACCGGCACGGATCGAAACGAAATTATACCATAATATAGCGTTGAAGGGATGACCAGGTTTTCATTAAAATGTTGCAACTGAGCGCAAGACACGTTATTCGCATCACATATATTTGGAACCATTAGATATCTGGACGTTTGGCAAGGTATCTGGATCGAAAGTGATTCTATGAAACGTATCGAATGACTGCATCTTCACTAAAAGTTTCTGCCATCACCAACACCAACCAGCCCTTCCAAACGTCATAATTTTGACATCAAACTCGACTAAAAAGCACGTTCTCCTATTTCTAAAAAACAAAAACCTAACAACCAACTGTAATTTATCATAATTATTATCGGTTCTAATCCCTCATTTTCCTGGCATGATTCCTGCAAATTGAATGTTTTTGATAATTATTACCTTCGAGAAAGGCGATTTTTTCAGTAACAATGTTACAATGGATAAAAGGTCGAGTTAACGGATCAATGCACACGACAATCTTAGGGCCTGGATACGGAAAGGAGATGGGTAGTGAAGAAAAGACTATCAAAGCTAACTTTGTTGCTAATTGCTATTCTGATAACCGGCGTTTCCGGTGTTCGGGCCGGGGAAAAACAGACAATCACAGCTATCTATATCCCCCTGGCCGACCATTATCCCGGGATCGTGGCCTATGAAAAATACCGGGACAAAATGGAAAAGGCCGATTACAGGATCGAACGGATGAAGAGTTGGCCTCTTTTGCGCGCCTATTTCATGTCCGGAGAGGTGGATATGGCGTACATCATCTCCCCGCAGGCGATGGATATGTTTCGCGAGAAGCCCAATTTCCGCTGGGTGAGCCTGCTGCACCGCGACGGCAATGCCCTGGCGATCAACGATCTGCTGAATGCGGATGTCAAACTGCCCAAGGAGCGCAGCGACCGCAAGCCGGACGGGAAGGTGGCCGGAGCCTTTGTCAAGGCGAAGAAGAAACTCGGGCGGCCGACCGAATGCGGGGTGCCGCATTTGCATGCCACCCACACCGTCGTGCTCTACAAGTACCTCAAGGATCACGGCAAAACTCTGGCCCTGGGTATGGGCGCGGACAAGGATGTAGTGGCGATCGAAGTGCCGCCGCCCAAGTCGCCGGCCTTCATCAAGAAGAAAAACAGCCGCGGTGAGCCCGCCTCGTTCGAGCAGTCGCTGCCCTGGGCCGATGTGGTCGAGAGCGGAGGCTTCGGACATGTGGCCTGGTACTCGAAGGACGTGATGCCGTGGCCCAATGGCCATGTGGAGTGCATCGCCATCGCGACCGACAAGTGCATCGCGGAGAAAAAGGCTGCGCTCAAAGAGGTCATCCACTACATCCACCAGGCGGGCATGGACATCGAGGAGGCGCGCAGGGCCGGCGGCGCGGGCATGGTCGCCATCTCGGACATGATTCGCAAGCATATCCCCGAGCACAGCGAGGAGGCCATAATCCAAAGCCTCCATCCGGATCTGAACGTGATCAACTACCGCCATCTCAACCTCGACAAGGCCGGACTGAAACAGATCATGGACCTGGCGGTTGAGGGGGGGATTCTGAAAAAGGCCATCGACATCGATGCCTTCGCTGACGGGAGTTTCGCAACCGAAATCACTGAGAAATGAGGAGTGTTCCCATGGACGAGAATCATGCGGATACGGCGCGGGAGAAAGAGGCAGGCGTCTTAGGAATGATTTTCAGGCGGGGGCTGAGCAGAACGCTTGTTGCGTGGTTCCTGTTTCTGGCCCTTGTGCCGCTCGCCCTGATCAACGCAATCAGCTATCGGCAGGCGAGGAACAGCCTTCAAGATTCGGCCATCATATCGTTGGAGACCACCGCGAATTTGAAGACGCACTTCATCAATAACTGGTTTACCGAGCACTTCCTGAACCTCAGAGCGCAGGCGACCAGTCTGGAAAACACCCGGTTCCTGGCGGAGCTTCGGCAGGCCTTCAAGGCCAGTGGCAAGGAAGCGGGAGAATTTACCAAAAGCTATGCATGGACCGCTCTCATCGGCAAGCACGCCGCCGACTTCAAGTCTCTCCGGAACATCTTCGGCTATCACGACGTGTTCCTCATCGATTCGGACGGCAACATCCTCTTCTCCGTCGCGGGCGAAAGCGATCTGGGGACGAACCTGTTCAGCGGCGAGTACTCCGGGACGCGCTTCGCGGACGCCTGCCGCAAAGCGCTGGAAACGGGGCGCCCGGCGTTCTCGGACCTCGAGCTCTACGCCCCCAGCAACAACGAGGTCGCGGGATTCGTGGCGGACGTCATCGTCGATGAGGCGGGCGACAAAATCGGCGTGCTCGCGCTTCAGATTCCTATCGAGGCCATCAACGCGATCATGCACGAGAGAACCGGCCTTGGCAAAACCGGCGAGACCCATCTGATCGGACCCGACAAGATGTTGCGGTCCGATTGTGCCTTCAATCCCGAATCGAAAGCACTCAAGACGCAGATTGACACCGAGCAAGTGCGCCTGTGGCTCGAAGAGCATGGCAAGGAGGGGGCGCAGGAAGCGGACGACATAGAGGAACCGGCGATCATATATCCCGGTCCTCACGACGGACGTTCCGTGCTCGGGATCCACCAGAGTATCCATATCGCCGACACACATTGGGCCGTGATGGCCGAGATCGAGGAGAGCGAAGTTTTCGCCGACGCCCGGAGCCTGGGCATGTTGACGCTGATCTTGGTGGGGGGGACGGCCCTTCTCGTTTTTCTGCTCTCCATCTCCGTGGCGCGTCGGATCGTCCGCCCCCTGCTGGCCCTTTCGGATACGACGCGCAGCGTCGCAGCGGGGAACTTCGATCAGGAGATTTCCGTGAATGTCCGCAACGAGATCGGCGACCTGGCGGCGAACTTCCGGGTCATGCTTCTTGCTCTTGGCGAAGCAACATCCGCCAGCGAGGCGGAGGACTGGCTCAAGACGGGGCAGGCGGGGCTGAGCGATGCGACGCGGGGCGAACAGGATCTGCCTACGCTGGGAAGAAACGTCATCACGTTTCTGGCCAAGTATCTGGATGCTCGAATTGGGGCGTTCTATATGGTTTCAGATGCCGGGATTCTGAAACTGGTGGGCAGTTATGCCTACACCTTGCGCAAGGGCCTCTCGAACGAATACCGCATCGGCGAAGGGCTGGTTGGGCAGGCGGCCCTCGAGAAGGAAACCATCGTATTGACCGATGTGCCCGATGACTACATCAAGGTGCGGTCCGGGGTCGGATCGGCGGGGCCCACGTCGATTGTGGTGATGCCCGTGCTGGACAATGGAGAGTTGAAGGGTGTCGTCGAGCTGGGGGCGTTTCGCGATCTGGGTGAAAGGGAATTGCGCCTTCTGCACCAGGTGGCCGAAATCATCGGCGTGACGATAAGCACGGCCCAGTCGCGT
>JAEINP010000137.1 GCA_016342355.1 Desulfatibacillum sp. | reverse complement strand
GCTTCTCACATTAAGGCCGCATCCCAGACCGGCTCTGTGCTGATCAATGCGGCTTCGGTCGTGGTCGGCTCGGGCGCCATCACTGGTTCGGTGACGGCCACCGGCTCGGTCAACGCGTCTGTGACCATCACCACCACCGGCGCAGGCGGGATCAAAGTGGGAACCTTGGGCACGGTACAAGCAGAAGCCACAGGCGTCGGAGCTGTTCAGTCCAAGGTGATCCTTAACGCCACCACTAATGCAACCGCAGACGTGGTCATTAATGGTAAAGTTCAGGCAGGCAGTAATTTGGGTGCGGCATATGTGGAAATTGACGCCGTGGATGACGTGACCGTGGGACCCACTGGCGTGGGAATCCTGGCTGATGCGGCTGGAGCTGCTATTGGTTCCATCAATATCGATGCTGGTGGGGACGTGAGCCTGAACGAGGATGTCTATGCCAATGGCGGTTCCGCCAAGGTTTTTGTCTATGCGGATGGCGCCACAGGCATCACCATCGGCACGGGCGTGGACACCGGCGTGCGTGCAATTGGCGCTACCGTATCCCGTGTTGAGCTGGACACCACAGGCGGTGCACCCGGCGGCGCTGTGACTGTACTGGATAACGTGTTGGCAGGCAGCGGGGCTGGATCGGCAAAGGTTATCGTTAAGTCGGATGCGGGCGTCAGCGTAAATCAGGGCGGATCCCTGGTAGCTTCCGGTGCGGTGTTGGGGTCTGTAAATATCACCGCTGTTGGCGATGTGGGCATCGGCAACCTGTCTGCTGGTGCGATCAATGCCCTGGCAACGACCAGCGGGATTGTGGATATTTCAGGCGATAATATCAAGGTGGGCGGAGCAGGCGCTGCATCCGGTTCAATTTTGGGTAGCGCAGCTGCAGCCACCGTGACTCTGACCAGCATAGGCACCACTGGAATTGAGATAGGGGTGGGCGATTCGGTTCAGGCCACTGCAGGAGCGAATGACGCTGTGGTTTCCCTCCTTGCTACCGATGCAACTAAAGCAGCCGATGTTATTATTTCAGGAACCTTGCAAGCGACTTCCACGGGCAACGCCGCTCAGGTAAATGTGGGAACAACCGCCAATCCTGTGGCGGACGCCATTACCATTAATTCCGGCGCAACGGTAAACGCCAGTGGCGCGGATGCGGGCGGCAGCACGGAAGTCAACCTGATCGCCAATGGCAATATTACAACCAGTGCGGCAGTGACAGTATCAGACACAAGCACGGACGCCACCCTGAACATTCAGTCCAGCGGCAATATTGCAATCAACGCTGCTTTGACAGCCACAGGCGCACGTAGCGCCGAAATTGGCATAGTCGGCCAGGGACCCACCACCACCAATCGGGTGACGGTAGCTGGGGCTGGAGTAACCGCCACGGGTAACTCAGGCAATGCCACGGTGGACATCTCCACAGTGGGAACGGGCAAAGGTTTGCTGGCTGCCGACACGGACGCCCTGAAAATTGCAGCGCCGGTTTCCGCTTTGGCGACCGACGGCAATGCTTCGGTGATTTTCACCAGCGCCGGGGACGCCACCGTGCAGGGCGCTGTGGTATCCACGGCGGATGATTCTGTTGCGGGCGCCAACGCACGCAACGCCAGCATCACCGTTACAACGGCTGGCGGGTTCGAGTCCACCGCAGGCGGCACCCTGGCAGCCAGCGCCACCCAGAGCGGCGCGGGATCCAACACCGGGGCTGCAACCGTGACTATTGAGTCCAATGGCACGGCTTGGGCGGACCGGGTTATTGTCGCCGGAGCTGTCTCCGCCACGGCAGCGATTGGAGACTCCAAGATCGACATCAGTTCCTTTGGCAATGGGTATGGCGGAGTGGCTGCTTCGGCCGTTTACATTACCGGAAATCTTACCACTAACAGTCAGGCTGGTGCGGGCGGCACTTCCCAAATCCTGGTGAACTCCCAGGGTGCAGGCGGGTCGGTTATCATAGGAAACACCAGCGCTCTTTCTGCCACCTCTGCAGCAGGCAAGGGCTCCATAGACCTTACCTCCAATGCGGGCACCTTCCAGATCGACGGGACCCTTACAGGTAATTTCGCTCTAACGGGCGCTGTAACAGTCGACACTCAGGGCGGCGGGGCCACGGTCGATATTGACCTGAATAACGCCATTTCCCTGACTGCCGGTGGCGGCGCATCTTCCTCTGTGCAGCTTTTGGCTGGACACGATGTGAACATGAACGCCACCGCTGCAGATATTACGGTCACCGGGGCTGCTCCGGTCACCATTACGGCGGCCACGGCGGGGGTTAACGGCGGCCA
>JAEINP010000047.1 GCA_016342355.1 Desulfatibacillum sp. | reverse complement strand
CGGGCAGTTTTTGGCCTATTGAGCCCCTATGCCCGACTCATTCCGCCATATGACTTTTTACCTGGCCATCAATATTGTGGTCTCAGGAAACTATGCATATGTGACTCTTATTCACCCCTGGTTCGGTATTACGCTTTTCCTTTGCAATATTGATATCTCCAACCCCAAAGAGCCCACTTTTGATGACTCGTGGTATGAAATATGTGTCCAAGACATGGAGGTCAAAAGTGACTTTCTTATTATGGCATGCGAGAATAGTATGGTTAAAATTGTGGATATCTCAAAACCGAAGGCTGCTGTTGGGGTTGGCGTCATGGATTTTTCAGAAACGGGAGTCAACTCGATTGCGATCCAGGGAAATCGCCTTTATGTGGCTGATGGGATAAACAGCCTATGGTTTTATGATATCAGCGACTTAAAGAACCATGACATAATGGGTTCCGTGCGTACGCCGGAGCCCGGAATAAGTGTGGCTGTTTCAGGCAATCACGCCTTTGTTGCGGGTGATAGCGACGATCTTCAGGTTATCGATATTTCAGACCCTAAAAAACCAACCAGGATTAGTGAGGTAAAATTATCTTCGCAATATGAAGAGGACAAGGACGTGGCGATTGCTGGCGATTTCGCTTACATAACCAATGGTTCCCATGGATTGCAGATCGTTGACATAAGCGATCCCAAAGATCCATTTATTACAGGCTCTGTGGGATCGGTCTGTAATAGCACCATACCAATCTTCAATGGTATAACCATTCATCCAGTGACCTTTCCCGGGCTTGACAACTCGGAAGGCGGACTAAGTTTGGGAGAACTGACGTGGGGATCGGGGTATATTGGCAGCAGCATATCAATCGATTTTCCACAGGATAACGGTGGATCTGATGACGGCTGGTGGAATTACAAATCTGGTGCATCGACAAGCTTCCGCGGTGTGGCTGTTTCAGGTAATTACGCCTATGTGACTGATTCAACCGATGGTCTTCAGATCATTGATATCACAGATCCAACCAGCCCCTTTATAGCAAGCTCGCTGGATATTCCGGGGTCTGTTGCCCAGATAGCCATTAACGGAAATTATGCCTATGCGGCGGTTAGCTATGAGAGCATTCAAATTATTGACATAAGCGATCCCCTCCAACCAAGATTAATGGGCAAAAAATACATCGGCAAATATGTGGAAGATCTTGCTGTTTCCGGAGACTACGCGTATGTGGCGTGTTATTACGGCGGTCTCCAAATAGTCAATGTCGCCGATCCGGAAGTTCCGTTTTTTGTCGGTTCAATTGCCCTCCAGGGCTATGCCCAGAGTGTGACCATTTCAAACGGATATGCCTATATGGCGAAAAAAAGATCGGGAACCATTGAAGTCATTGACATCAGCGCTCCGGGCAATCCGCGCCATGTCTCCAATCTGAATACCCCAACATATGCCACCAGTGATTTGGTTGTTTCAGGCAATTATCTGTATGGGGTGGATCATTTTGGCCTGGTAGTCTATCGAAGCCTGGGCGCCCAAACGCAATAAGCGCCGCTTTCACAAAAACAAAAATGGGGGAACTTGCCAACGCGGGTTCCCTCTTTTATTTATGAGGACGGGTTAGTTTTGAATTTGGTTCCTGGCAGCCCCAATTTTTCTCTCTCCCCGTTCAAGTTGCTCTTGCCAACTTCCTTAAAATGTAGTTATTCTGCAAGTTCTGGTATCGGATGCCGCACATTGGATATCGTTATTTTTGACCTTCACGCTGCTGCGGGAAAGGGAACACCATTATGAAGTTGACCGCCCAAGATGTTATGTCAACGGAGTTTGACACGATTTCCATGGATGCTCCTGTCATGGAGGCCGTGGAACGGATTTTAAACGGCAAGGTTCGGAAATCAGGGTACAGGACCATCAGCCTGATGGTCACGGACCCCATGGGGAGACTGGCCGGAGTGATTTCCATGCTGGATATCCTCTACCATCTGCGTCCTCCGTTTTTCAATTATATGGAAGACAATGCGGGCATGGATCTGGAAGACATTTCCCTGTACACGGAACGATTCAAGGATCTCAGCGTCAAGCATGTCATGACCACCCAGGTTTCTGGCGCTTCGGTTGACGAGAATGTCCTGGTGCTGGTGGACCGCATGGTGAGGAAAAAAGTCCGCCGCCTTCCTGTGATAGAAAACGGGGTCGCTGTGGGCGTGGTTTTCATCAGTGAGTTATACCAAAAAATCTGCCAGGAATGGCTGGGTGTGCCGGTTTAACTTTCTGACTCACCGTTGGGACAAATGATTGGTGGCGCGGCAAATGGCTTGGTTACCCGGGCCATAAGTTGCCGCGCCTTTTTCCGGATTTCCGCAAAAGTCCTTTGCCGTCCTTCTCGTTTATACATACAACAATTTGAAATTATTTATTTTACTTTCACCTCCAAGACATAAAGTGTAAGGGCTTTTACGGTCTCCTTGCCGCCTGCAATCACGCATTGCCTTAAGCAATCCGGACAAGGTATACTTATCCCGTAATTCCGGGATGCTATTGAATACGGAAAAAAACCTTCGCAAACAGAACGGCAAACTGTTTACCAGGAATGGAGGAGGCGTGTATGAAGTTGACAGCCAAGGACGTCATGTCCACCGAATTTGAAACCATTTCCATGGATGCTCCGGTGATGGAGGCTGTGGAACGGATTTTCAACGGCAGGATTCGGGAGTCCGGGTACAAGACCATCAGCCTGATGGTGACTGACCCCATGGGCGGAATGGCCGGGGTCATTTCCATGATGGACATTCTCTACAATCTGCGTCCCCCGTTTTTCGATTACATGGAGGACAATACGGGCATGGACCTGGGGGACATCACCTTGTACATCGAACGATTCAAGGGGTTGAGCGTCAAGCATGTCATGACATCCCAGGTTTCGGTCGCCGCCATGGACGAGCATATTCTGGTGCTGGTGGACCGCATGGTGCGGAAGAAAATCCGCCGTCTCCCCGTGGTAAAAGACGGGGTGGTAATCGGGGTGGTTTATATCCACGAGGTTTTCCGGCGGCTTTGCAAAGACTGGCTGAAAGTGGTGGATTGACGCGGGAAGTAGCCGCCGCCGGAGTGACTATTCGTTTTCCTCGAACTTGCAGGAGTCTTCTATGTAGGCTTCGAAGGCCTCCTGGTAGTCGTCAAAGGGAAAGGCTTTATTGCAGGATTTGCACACCACCTTGGAGTGATCGCATTTTCCCTGGATAAAGGTTTCCCCTCCGCACGCTAAACATTTGGGGGAAAAGGTTGTTTCAGATATCTGCATGGTTGTTCCTTTCCTTGCCGGTTTCAAAGAATTTATCATAGCCGTCCAGCCACTCTTTGGCAAGGGTCGCCAGCCTTTGGCGGTCATTTTTGTTTAGCCCAAGGGGATCAAAGCGGTATTGATAATGAAGGCCAATAATGACCCGGAGGGTGTCCGGCCCCATGGCGCCAGGATAATCCCTATCCAGACGATCATGCCACAGGGACAGGTTCTCCCCAGGTTGCCTGCCGTAACCCCGGGAGGCAAGGGTTTTTTCTATTTGGTAGAATTCGGAATCCTTGCCAGGAAAAACTGAAGCGGCTTTTAGCCCTTCATTTTTTGTTCCCACCCGTTCCTTGATAAAGAGCCTCCATGCCAAAAATGCCAAAAGGGGAATTAGGGACAACAACAAAAAGTCCTTCACACCCTGGCTGGTGTCCGGCCCCTCCAGCCTTCCCATGGATATCCGCCACCACAGGTTGGAAACCGCGTCATACAGTCCCTGAAAATGAGATTCCCCCTGTTTTTCCTCTTCCGCCCATTCTCCGGGGGTGGTGTCAATATCCACCCATTTTCCATCCACATAGGCCAGCGCCCATGCATGGGCATGGCGAGCCCGGACGATCCATTGGCCTTCCGGCCCAGCCTCCATGACGGCGAACCCGGTAGCGTACCTGGCGGGAACACCCGCCTCCCGTAAAAGCAGCACCGTGGCCGTGGCAAAATATTCACAGTGGCCCTTTTTGGTATCCAACAAAAAACGCTCCAGGGCGGTTTCCCGGTCCCCCTTGTCCAAAAGCTCCAGGGAGTACTTGAATCGGGGAAAAAAATAACCTTGAATGGCGCGAATCTTTTCCCGGGGTGTTTTCCCTGGCAGGTCAAGCGAGCGGACTTGCAGGGAGATGGCCGAAGCGATTTCCACGGGAATGCGCAGGTCTTCCGGGCCAGGAGGCTTTATCCGGCCCGCACTGTCTCCGTATTTCACAGAAAACACGGCCAGGTCCGGCGCGAGATCCACCACAACAGCTCCATAGGGATTACGTTCCAGGTTGCGGGCCTTCATCCCTTGTATTTCATAGGCCCCATGAGGAAGGCTAAGCAAGCCTGTCCCGTCTTTCAGGTACATGGACATTGTGATTTCCCGAGAGAAATCAGGGGCCTCACCATAGAACCACAGGTCTCTGACGTGATCATGGGCGACCGGGGCGAAACTCGCGTCCCTGGCAACCCAGTTTCCTGAAAAATAGGAGTTGTAGGCAGCGGACCTCAAAAGCCCGGGGACAAAGTCTCCCGGCTTGCTGAGGATGCGGATTACAATATGGTGTGAAAGTTTCAAACGGCCCATTTCCCCCAGGCTGGTGAGGGTCTTATAGGCATCCTCTTTGGTTTCGTGGGAGCTTTCATACCAGTCCAACACGGCCTGTTCCACCATGGTCTGGAGATTTTTCAGCCCGTGTTGGGAAGCATAACCAGCCCCTATGGCCACAATCATAAGGGGTATCCACACTTTCAGCCCAAAACGCCGGGGCCGGGTTTTCCATAAAGCCCAGACAGACAAAACCAGAAACCCGACAAAAAAGGTGGCGCGGGCATTGGCGGCGCTGGCCGAAAGCACACAGGCCAGGGCGTAGGGAAGACTGATGTCCAACACATTGCGGGGCAGGTTGGGGTTTTCCCTGCGCCTTTGGCGGGACGAGTAGAACAAGGCGCTGGTATCGACGCCGCCAATGGCCCCGTAATGCTGACAGGCGAGCAGGGGGAAAAAGGGAATGGGCATAATTTGCAGCAAATCCAGCAAGGTGCTGGAAGATCTGTCCATGGCGAACCGGTATCCCAAAATCACCATAAAAATCAGGGCGCAAAGGTCGGCAATTCGGTTGAAATCCTTGTCTGAAAAGTTCCATCTCCAATGGATCAACCATGTGGATTCGATGACCAGAGCCATAAGAGCGCCCAGGAGCAACATGTCGGTCTGCCAGCCCCAGAACAGGAGCGTGGCGCCCAGGAAGAAACGGGGGCTTTTCATAAGTTGGCCAGGTCCTCCACCATGGAGTCTATATGGACAAAGCGGCATTTTTCCGGGGAATCCCCCGGGGATTTATCCTGGTCCGTAACTACAACAGGCAGAACAGGTATGCCGTGCATTTCCATACGTTGGACAAAATCCCGCCGTTCCTGATCCCAGCATAAAAACACGCATATGCATCCGCTCAGCAGGGAAGCCCTCCTTAGCACGATGGGCGGCAGGGAGGAAAAGGGTTTGCCTGTGCTTGGCGAGACAGAAGCCAGCACCTCTAGCATAAGGCCTTCGTGGGCAAGCCCCCTGCCCGTGGTAAAGCAATAGGCTTTGTTGCCAACGAACATGAGATCCAGGAGGCTTTCCCGGGTTTGGACGGAACTGGCAAAGGAGGCGGCCACAGACACGGCTTCCTCGAAAACCTGCCTGGACTGGCCGTTGAGAAAAGTGTCCAGGATCAGGGCGTGGCGCACAAAAAATTCTTCCTGATATTCCTTAACAATGGGTTTGCCGGTTTTGGCCCAACTGCGCCAATGGATGCGCCGCAGGGGATCTCCTGGCTGGTAGTCCCGCATGGACAGGAATTCCTCCGAATCCCCCACGGAATGGGCGGTGGAAAAACCTCCCGGCTGATGTTTTCTGATGCTTGGGAGATTAATGAGCGGCAAATCGTACCTTTTGGGCAGGATCAGGACCGACTGCCTGTGGGATGCGCAGCGAAACGCGTTGACCAGATTAAAGGGATCGGGCCGAACAATGGCGATATCGTCAAAATTCATGCGTCCCCTTGCCGTGGGGACGATGCTTGCCTGAATTTCCGCGCTGGCGCCCGGTCCCATGTCAGGAAGGGCCATGGCTATGCCCCGGGGATAGGCCCAGCGGGATTGGTCTTTGAGGCGCCGATAAATCGCCAGGGGATTACGGGGCCAATACCCGGCCTCCAGTTCTTCCAGGCCAGGACGTATGTCCCGCATGATCTCCCAACAGCCAAGGCCAATTTCCCTGCGTTGGCCGTGGTTTTTAAGGTGAATGGCATAGTGGAGGGTTTGTCCTGCGGCGCCGAACCGGGGCAGGTTTCGGGTGGCCTTTATGGAGCAGGAAAAAAACCTGCTGGCCGCCAGGGCAAAAAACATGACCACGAAAAAGAAGCAAAATACCTGAAAGGACGTGGTGCGATTGGTGTCTATGCCCACCATGGCGGAAAAAATGATCACCGCCCACACCAGCCTGCCGGGCGGGGTAAAGCGCTCCCGCCAGTGGTATCTTAAAGAACGCATGATGCGAAAATAGAGGAATAGGAAACGACTGAGCATGCTGTCCCCCGGGGTCCCTTGTCAGGCTGGGACGGGAATCCGTTTTAACAGGGCTTCCACCACTGCCCGGGCGGAGTGGCCGGAAAACCTGGCCTGGGGGTCCATGACCATACGGTGCGCGATGACAGGCGCGGCGATTTCCTGAATATGGTCCGGCGAAACAAAACGCTGGTTGTCTATGATGGCCAGGGCCTGGGAAATTTTCATGAGCGCCAGGGAGGCTCGGGGGCTGGCGCCCAGGAGGACTCCCTCTTCGCTTCGGGTGGCGCCCACCAAATCCACAATATAGCGTTTGAGTTCCTCGCTGATAGCCACCTTGCCCACCTCGCCGCGCAAAAGGAGAACGTCCTCCATATTCACGCAAGGACCCAGGTTTTCCAGGGGGTGGCGGGTTCCCTGGTCGGACATGATGGACACTTCCACCTCGGGCGCCACGTATCCCAGGGAGAACTGGAGGGCGAACCGGTCCATCTGGGCTTCGGGCAGGGGATAGGTGCCTGCGGTTTCCACGGGATTCTGGGTGGCGACCACAAAAAACACATTTTCCAGCCTGCGGAGTTTGCCGTCAATGCTCACCTGGCTTTCGGCCATGGCTTCCAAAAGAGCGCTTTGGGTGCGGGGAGAGCTGCGGTTGATCTCGTCGGCCAGAAGAATGTTGGTGAACACCGGCCCCTTATGAAAGTGAAAGGCGTTTTCCTTTTGATTGAATACCGACACGCCCAGGATATCCGAAGGAAGCAGGTCCGGGGTGAACTGGATGCGGGAGAAATCCAGGGACATGGAAAGGGCCAGGGCCTTTGCCAGGGTGGTCTTGCCGGTTCCCGGCACGTCTTCCAATAAAACATGCCCTCCGCTGGCGAATCCGGCCATGAGTGTGCGAATGGCTTTTGCCTGGCCGCGCATGACCTTTTCGATATTGTTAACAATCCGGGCGCAAATCTCCCGAGCCTGGGTATGCGGCATATTCTGCTCCGTCTGGGGTTCGATGATCTTTTGCCATTCTCCGGCCAGGCGCCTGTTCCCGACCAGGAGGCCGGACTCAGGTAAACAGGGGTTGAAGGGCCATGGCGAACCCGATATCGCCTTCGATCTTAAGCTGGCCGCTCATGAACATACTGACAGGATTCATTTTGCCCGCCATCATTTGCCGGGCGTGTTCCATGGACAATTTGAACACGGCTTGGGGCTCCCGGACGTTGTTGAGAATGACGGAAATTTTGCTTACGCCGCCGTCATCGTTGGTAAGCTCCAGGCCCACCATGCCCTTTACGACCTCCACCGCCGCCCGCTTTTTGCTGGCCTGGGCCACGCTGTCCGATGGCATGCCCATGAAAAGGTCAATATTCTTCATGAGGATGAGTTTTTCCATATCCTCCAGGGTGAGAGCCACCCGAACCATGGGAGCGTCCAGGCCGCCCTCCCTGGCTGTCAGGTTTTCCCCGTCCTTGAGGACGTAGGAATACTCTCTGCCGGATATGGCCACAACCAGGGACATTTCCGTGCCCTGAAACTGGGCCGACGTGTTGACGTGGCGCATGAATTCTCTGACCACTTTGGGGATAAACCCGGTCATGAGTTCATCGACATCCAGGTTGAGGGTAAGGGTCATGGAGTTTGTCACTGCCCACCTCCCGAGGAAAAGGTTGATGGATATAACTGCTTTATCATTTCAAAAGATTATCATACCTCAGCCTCAGCCGCAACATATTGCATGGAAGATTGTGGCAGCGGGAGCAAAAGCCGTGGATTTTCCAAGCGCCTATATTTGCCCACCGGCTATTGGCCGGAAAATGCAAACCGCCTTTCCGGGTTTGGCGTGTTTCCCATTTTGCAGTCCGACATTTTTTATGGTATTGTTCCAAACTATAAGAAATGACATAGGCAAAGACGCAGAGTACGCCAAGGAACGCGGAAGAAAAAACGCAATTGCAATCGGGCATCCGGGGTGATTTCCCCCCGATCCCCATTTCACATAGCTATCGGGCCTTGGCCTTATGGATTGCCCAATCTGGGTTGTCCGGCCGAGACTTCGCTGACCCAAAATATTTATCATCCTACCAATCATAATCGACTGAGTGGCAAGAGGTGCGCGATGCATGCTGTTAAAACCCGATGGCTTCCATTTGTCCTGGCAAGATTCCGTTGGCTAAATCCGGGGCTTTCTTCCATTAAAATATCTTTAACTGTTTTTTTGACAGTCCTTTCCATACTCGTTGCGGTGACAGCGGCCCCGGCCCTGGCTGCCGCGACTGGCCAACCAGCGTTTGACTCCAAGATGGCTGGCGAAACCATGGGCAGGCTGCCCATGACCTTCGAGCCCAATGAGGGGCAGGCAGAAAGCAATGTGCGTTATGTAGCCCGCTGCCCCGGGGCGACGCTTTATTTTTATGACAACGCCGTGGATTTTTTGGTTACGCGCCAAGGCTCCACACAGCAGTCCATATCGCCGGACAGCGGCGCGGCTGTTTCAGTAAAACCGGAGCGGATTCGCATGCGGATTGTCGGCGCCAGGCCTTTCCCCCAAATCGAGGCGATTGGTGCGCTCCCCGGGAAGGTCAACTACTTTAAAGGGCCTGACCCGGCCAAATGGAGGACGGGCATTCCGACTTATCGAAAGGTCAAATATGTGTCCGTGTATCCAGGGATCGACCTGGTTTTTTACGGCAATCCGAGGATGCTGGAGTATGATTTCATCGTCCGCCCTGGCGCTAATCCTTCACAAATCCGTATCGCTTTTGACGGCGCCGAGGCAGGGGGAGTATCTGATGACGGCGCCCTGGTTATGTCCACACCATGCGGCGCCCGCGTCCTGCAGCACCGGCCCGTCGTCTACCAAAAAACGGACAGTCTCCGTGAAACCGTGGAGGGAGGCTACAGGGCCTTGGGGTCGGGGCTTTACGGGTTTAACGTCGCGGCCTATGACGCCGAGCGAACCCTGGTCATTGATCCGGGCTTTCAGTTTTCCTCATATATTGGTGGAACCGATGAAGAGAGTGTCAATGCCGAAGGAGTGGGGGGAATCGCCGTTGGCGCTGATGGGGGCGTTTATATCGGGGGTACGACCACAGCGACGGACTTTCCCGCCGTCAGTCAGATCCCGAACGCGGCCAATGATTCCAGTCTGAGCGTCGAACAGGACGCCTGGGCGGCCAAGGTCCACCGTTCCGGGGCCTTTCTGGAGTGGAGCACCATTCTGGGGGGCTGGGGAGTCGACACCATCACGTCCCTGGCCCTGGACTCCAAGGGCAATGTGATCGTGGTCGGGAGGGGTTCGACACTTTTTCCGGAGGTGCGACCTCTGTATACCAAAGGCGGCATGTTCGTGGCCCAGATCAAGGGCGACGGGAGTGCGCTGTTGTTCTCCACCCGTTTCGGGGGCAGCAGCGACGGGACTGTTTCCGGGGTGGCCGTGGACTCCAATGATTACGTCTACATAACCGGCCAAACCTATGCGGAGGATTTTCCTGTTACGGCCAACGCCTATCAGGGCCAGTTGATTATAGACAATCCCCAGTTTGCAACGGACGCCTTTGTCATGAAGATCGATCCCACCGCAGGTATGCTGCATTATTCGACCTATATGGGCGGAACCAAAGATGACTGGGGCCGGGGAATCGCCGTGGATAGCGCTGGTTGCGCCTATATGGCGGGAGAAACCAGTTCAACGGATTATCCGGTCGTTAATCCCTATCAGGGCGCCCATGCTGGCGGTTCCTATGATGGTGTGGTGACCAAATTTAATCCGGAAGGTTCCGGCCTCGTGTACTCCACCTACCTGGGGTCCAATGACGGAGGGGCAGGGTCCGCCGCGGAACGATGCCAGGGCATTGCCCTGGATTCCAACGGCCGGGCATATGTCACCGGCATTACAAGTTCCGAGACGTTTCCCACGGCAAGTCCGGTCCAGGGCGTCTATGGCGGCAATGTCGACGCTTTTGTGGCAGAATTCAGTGCAGACGGTTCCGAGCTTGTTTTTTCCACCTATTTGGGTGGTTCGGAAATGGAGCGCGGTTATGCCATAGCCGTGGACCCCCAAGGATACATCTGTGTGGGCGGACATACCAAATCCAGTAACGACTCCGATATCGGCTTTCCCCTGGTCAATCCTGCCCAGCCGGATTTCGCCAGGGGCCTTGAGGATCCGGGGGATTGGTGGGACGGTTTTGTCACGGTCTATACGCCGGGGGGCTCGGCCCTTTATTTTTCCACTTACCTGGGCGGAAATAACTGGGATACCGTAAGCACCGTAGCCATGGATGCGAATGGGGCGATCTATGCGGCGGGCCAGACCACTTCCCAGACCTTTCCGGTTATTGGGGGGATTGATTTTCCCAACGGCTCCTTTCCCAAGCAGAACTCCCTTCAGGGGACGTATGACGGATTTGTGACGAAATTCGGGTCCATATATACCGCCTATCTTATTTTCAGCGATCTGGAACTGACCGGAGAGGAAAACGCCGATCCGGTCAAGGTGGGCGAGGCGTTGATCCATACCCTGACGGTGGAAAACAAAGGCCCGGATACCGCCGCGAACACGACCCTCCAGGGCGAGCTGTCCGGTGTGTTTGATTCGGTTGTGCTGTCGCCTTCCGTGGGAAGCTGCACGGGCGGGGCGTCTTTCCATTGCGAACTGGGCGACCTGGATCCGTCAACAACCGCCACCGTAACATTGACCGCAGTTCCGGCCCGTATCGGCGCGGCCGGTTTGGAAGCGTTTGCTTATAGCGACTCGGGCGATACGAATACGGACAACAACTTCGTATCGGAAGAAACGGACCTCACCCCCGCTTCCGACCTCATCCCCGATCCGACCTTCGCTGCCTTTACCGCCACTGAAGCAGGCGGCCGTTCGCCGTTGCAGACCTTTCTGATCACCAACAGCACCGACGGCAACCGGACGGTCGGCCAGATCGATTTTGCCGGAAAAAACGCGGCGGAATTCCTCATTGACAGCGACACATGTTCCGGAACGACCCTTGCCCCCGGCGCCCAGTGCAGCGTGGACGTGGCCATGACGCCCGTATCATCGGGCGACAAAGAGGCTCTTTTGACTATCCCTTCCAATGACAGCGCTTTCCCGGTCGTGGAAGTCCCCCTCAGCGGAAATGCCTATACATTGGGATTACCAGCCGTAGTGCTGCGCAAGACCGGGCAGAAAACCAGCTACGCCACGGGCGATGACGGGGACCTGCAAATGGGCGCAGACTGGCCTGAGCCCCGCTTTGTGGATAACGGCGACGGCACTGTCACCGACCTCCTGACCGGCCTCATGTGGCTCAAGCACAGCACCTGCACAGCAGTCATCGGCTTTGGAACTTTTTATTGGGGTGAAGTGACATGGCAGCAAGCCCTTGATTTTGTTACGGGCATCAACGACGGGACCTACGATATCAGCGGTTGCGCCGGTTACAATGGCGATTATGCGGATTGGCGGCTGCCCAACGCCAATGAAATGCGCAGTCTGTATAGTGGCGATCTGACCATTACCGGCACGGCTTTGCTGGAAACCTGGGGTTTCGTGGCCCATGGTTCGCCCATTGGCGGCGAGCAATTTTGGTGGTCATCTACAAGCGTTCCCGACCCAATGTTTTTAGGAGCCCTTCGCGGATCAGCAAGATTTTATCCTTTTTACTACGCGGGAAAGACGAGCACGAGTGCTTATACGCAAGCCTGGCCTGTGCGCGACGCTGGCATTACCGCCGTTGCGGCGGTTGCGCGAACCGGTCAGACCAAATGCTACGACAATGCAAATAATGAAATCGATTGTCTCGGCACCGGCCAGGATGGCGCATGGAATAAGGGAGTTGCTTGGCCATCCCCCCGGTTCCTCGACCACGGTGACGGGACAGTAACGGACCTGATGACCCATCTCATGTGGACGAAAAACGCTTCGGTGGAAAGCGCCAGTTGGGAGATTGCCCTATCCAACATGGAAACACGCAATGGGACGGCCTATCTGGGACACTCGGACTGGCGGCTGCCAAATGTGGAAGAGATGGCAAGCCTACTTGATTATAGCAATAAAGACCCGGTTCTGCCTGCGGACCATCCTTTTACCAATGTTGTGCGAGAATACTGGACCTCCACCGCATATTCCGAAACAGACTGTTTTCAATTATATTTGAGATGGGGTTATTCTCAAAAAAAGAATAAGGGAAATTCTTATGCTATCTGGCCTGTCCGGGGCGGCTCAAAACCATATTATCTGGTGGACGCCATCACTGTTTTAAAAGTCCTTTCCCAAAAGGAGGCGCCCATGGCGTCCCGAATAAAGGACATCAACGGAAATGGGAAGATTGATTTGGCAGAAGCGATCTATATTATGCAGACCCTGTATGAACTTCGATGACTGATCGCGGGATAGCAGTCTGTCCCCGCATTGGGGAATGGCGGCGGTTAGAGTAAAAATAACGGCATAGGCCACAAGGCATTCCATGCCACCGGAGATTTCAACCATTCGGTTGCCTTTCATCTTCCCATGTAGCCGCAGGGTTTGCCCTGCCTAAGGGTTGGGAGACCCAACCCCTGCAAAACCACAAGGCGCAGCAAGCAGACGCCCCTACAAAAAACAGCGTGGCAAACGCCTCACAAGTCCATCATCCTCGCGCAGGCGGGAATGACGGACTGAGAGATATGCAGGTAACGAAAATACGCTGGTTCACCCGACACCAGCCCAAGGAGCTATCCAGGCATTAACGCAATCATCCGTCCCCGGAGAGTATCCGTTCGGCCCGTTGCCGGGCCTGTTCAAAGGGCTCGGGCTTAAAGGGGTCTTCCCAGGTTGCCCCGTTGTCCGGCCCCAACACAAAAAACAAGGACTGAACCAGAAAAAACAGCCAGACCGCCAATGCCCAGGTTAATAAAGAATGGGGGGAAAGCATGTTCACCAGCATGGCGCCGCCCACGCTCACGCCCAGTTCCATTACCCAAGCCCGGGCCCCCGGACCCGAAAAATAAATGCCGCTCCGAATCCAGGCCAGGATCACCAGCGCCGCCACTAAAAAGGTCACCCGGGGAAGCCCCACAAAAACCAGGGCCAGCAGCAGGGTCAGGGGGAAAAGGCACGAAAGCGTCCTGGCATTGGCCCATCGGCGCAAAAGCAATGCATAGCCTGCCAGGAAACCCCACAGGACTAAACGGAACGCCCAATATGGCCCGGCAAAGATGCCCAGGGCCATGGTCGCCGGGACGAACAACAGCCCGCAGGCCAGGGCAAACCAGATGGTTCCTGAAAAATGATTTCTCATGGTTTTTATCTCCTTTTCCAGATTCAGGAGGGGTGAGCCGAATGCGCTGCCCGTGCTATCCTTCATTTCGCAACGCCTCCTTGCGCTTTTCAAGCTCCCACAGGATTTCCTCCTCGCTCACCTCAGGTCCGGGAACGGCGGCGCCTGCCGCATGGCAATAGTCCCTGCTTTTTCGGCCGGACATGAAGGTGTCGGCCTGGACCTTGAGGCGTTCATGCACCAGGCTCTTTTCCTCCAAATCCTGTTGCGTGCGGGAAATCTCCCGTTCCGTTTCCTGCATCTGAAATTCCAGTTTCCTGACTATTCCGGTCAGCGTCTTGTGCTTGCGGATCAAAAACCGGGCGATGTCGTCCTTTTCCTTTTTCACGGCTTCATTAAGGTCCTGGTCCACCTTGTCCGCCAGGGTTGCCTGAGATTTGGCGTTTGCCCTCAGGTTATCCCTCCGGGCCACGAGCCGGGACATCCTGGTGCGTTCCCGGCCCATGTCGTCTTCCATTTCCCGCAGGCACTGGGCCAAAACCAGCTCCTTGTCCTCAATTTGATCCATGACGCCATGGATGTCCGCCTTGCACAGCCTTGTCAGCCTGGTCATGATTCCCATTTTTTCACCTCCTCCTTACCTGATGCCGCGCCGGTTTTTGTACCCGTCGTATTGCATGGATTTGGACACGGATTTCTGCTTGGCCGCCACTGCCGGAGCGTCCCCTTCAAAGGTGTCTTCCACGGTTCCCATCAGAGCCTGGACGTCCTGTTGCAGGTTTTCATCCACAGCAACCGAGCCCACCACACTGTTTTGCACCTGGACGCTCTGCCGATACTGATCAATACGCTCCATGGCCTGTTCCTTGTCGCCCGCCTTGATGTCCGCCGCCACTTCTTCCTTGAGGGCGTTGTAGTCGGCGTTCAGCACCTTGCTTTCCCAGGTTTCCTTTTCAATGGACCGAAGGGCCGCCAGGGCGTCGTGGGTCACCTGTACGTTAAAGGCGCCCGGACACATGGCGGTTAGTGTTTTGCCCTCATGCACATAAGAGGCGTTGATGCCGCTCAGATTAAGGGACTCCTCCACATTTTCAGGCGCCTGAAGCCGCACATACAGGGTGCGGGTCTGGCCCGAAAGAAGCCCGCCAGGAGCGATGTAAGCCCCGGTCTCCTTGTTGATGACAGGATAACCGCTTGCCGAAACCACTTCCACTCCTTGGGGCAGGGGCAAATGGATGGAAAGGGCGCTGGCCGCCACAGATCGGGTCCAATTAGCCTCTTCCTTGAATACGGCCAAAAAATCCCGGGGATTTTCCAGGTAATAATACCGGCCCCGGCCTCCGTCCGCCACGGTGGCCATAAGCTGCTCGTTAAAATCCTGACCCAGGCCCACGGTGGTCACGGAGTATTGCACGCCGCCCTTTCTCTGCCCGGCCATATCCGCCAGCGCACGGGGATCGGTGACGCCTTCATTGGCTTGGCCGTCCGAAATCAGAATGATCTTGCCCATACGGCTGCTCTCGCCAAAAGATTCCAAAACCCCGATGCCCCGTTGGAGCCCGGCGCCCAGATTGGTGCCCCCGTTAGCCGGGATGGAATCCACCATGGCGGTGAGGATATTCCGTTTGTCCTGGGTAAGATAGTAAAGGTTTTCTCCGCCTTCCACGCTGTTGGAATACGTCACCAGGGCAAAACGATCCTGATTCCTGAGGCCTTCCATCAGGCCCTTGACCGCCTTTTTGGCGTCCCGGATTTTCTCCCCGGACATGGACCCGCTCCGATCCAGCACAACAACCATATCCACGGGTTTACCCTGGGCCTGCTGGGGCGCAAGAACCTCGTCGGCGGTTAGGGTCAACACCAGGTCGAACATGCGGTCGCCGCTGGCATGGATTTTTTCCTGGGCCAGCTCGCCGGTCAGGGTGACAATGCCGGTCTTGGGCGAATGGCCAACCGGATTTGGCGTGGTTGCAACCTGGATGACCGTTACTCCCGTTCCTCGATTCGCATAGGCCATGGCCGCACAGGTCGCCGCCACCAGAAGTCCCACTAGTAAAAAGGCTTTTGCTTTCATGCCATCCTCCTTTCCTTAGCTGTTTATATTTTTGCTTGTGTTGATCAGTTCGATAAATTCCGTACGGTATCCCATTTCATCGGAACCCTTGGCTTCTTGGGCCATGCGCTCAATCTGCCCCCACGTCAGGCGTTCCGCGTAAGGGGATTGCCTCAACAGCATGCCCCAGCCCGCCACGGCTGCGGAAAACCGGAAGTTGTTGGAGGTCTCCGCGAAAACCCGGGGTGTGTCTTCCAAAACCCTGCTGATCAATTGGCTGTGGTCTTCCTTGGGGTTCTTGTAACGGAACTTGATGTTCAGGATTTCGTTGCCATCATAGGCGGGTTCCGTGGGTTCGCTTTTCTGATATTTCAGGGAATCGATCCGCTGAACCCCTTCCCCCAGGCCCGTGGGCACGATTTCGTACAAGGCCGTCACTGTATGGCCGGGACCGATCTCACCCGCGTCCTTCAGGTCGTTGTTAAAATCCTCGGCGGCCAGTATCCGGTTTTCGTAACCCACCAGCCGGTATTCCTTGACCTTGGCCGGATTGAACTCCACCTGGATCTTCACGTCCTTGGCCAGGGTGAACATATTGGCCCGCATTTCATGCACAAAAACCTTCCGTGCTTCGGATTTGTCGTCGATATAAAAGAAATTGCCGTTCCCGGCATTGGAGAGGCTTTCCATCTTATCGTCTTTGTAATTGCCCATGCCAAAACCGCAGATGGTCAAATAAACGCCGTGCTGCCTTTTATCCTCGATCATGCGCACCAGATCCCCGGTGGAGGACATTCCCACGTTGAAGTCGCCGTCCGTGCACAAAATCACTCGGTTGTTGCCGTCCGGGATAAGGTTCTCCCAGGCAACCCGATAAGCCAGTTCAATACCCTGCCCCCCGGCGGTGGAGCCTCCAGCCGACAAATTGTCCAGGGCTTTCATGATGGTTCTTTCGTGGCTGGCAGGCGTGGAAGGCAGCACCAGGCCTGCGGCTCCGGCGTACGCCACAATGGCGATCCGGTCATTGGGGCCCAATTCCTGTAAAAGCATTTCAAGGGATTTTTTCACCAGGGGGAGTTTGTTCTTGGAGCTCATGGACCCGGAAACATCCAGCAAAAAGACAAAGTTGGAAGGCTTCACATCCCCGTAGTTCAGGTTTTTCCCCTGAAGCCCCACATGAACCAGCATGTTATTCCAGTTCCAGGGGCATTGGGACATTTCCATGGTGATGGAAAAAGGGTCCTGGCCCGTGGGTTGGGGATAGTCGTAAGAAAAATAATTGACCAGTTCTTCAATGCGCACCGCGTCCGGGGGAGGCATTGTCCCATCTGTCAGAAAGCGCCTCACATTGGAGTAGGAGGCCGTGTCCACATCGATAGAAAAAGTCGACAAAGGGTCCCGCAAGGGTGACTTGAACCCGTTTTCGTTAATATATGCGTATTCCTCGGTATTAAAAAACTGGGTCCTGGCAGGCGGGGCATAGCGGGCCGCGTCCTTGAATGCCGGTGCGGGTGTTGCGGCGAATAATGTATATTCCGCCTTACCCGAGACCGTTGAACCGCCCGTGCTTGTAGTTGTTCCGGTTTTCATACCCGGCTCCGAGGTCATTTTCTTGCTGCATCCGATAACTGAAAGAGTTACCGAGCCAGCCACAAGGGCCAGCGCCAAAACTATAACCCCGTACAATACGGTTATCCGCATAATCTTTTCTTTGCCGTTTTTCATGATGATTTATCCTCCCCTTGAGTTTTTATATTCTGGAACATTCTCCTCATGGGCCTTATGATGCCCCCGCACCCCGTGGGAACACAATTCAAAGAACTGCAAAAAACCCGGCGCCGGATTTTGCATAAGTTTTGCTTTTTCACAGGCCTGATTGGTGCTAAGCTAAGACCTGGAATTACTTGATACTTGTGAAACTTTGCATGGGACGGCGCAAGGCCGTGAAGAATCCTGGAATAAATTTCGCCACAACGGGGCATGATTGATGAAAGAACCAAGGGCGCGCATTTTGCTGGTGGAAGACGACCCGGCCATCTCCCGGGGCTTGTTGGACGTTTTCGTGTTCAACGGATTTGAGGCCAAGGGCGTTGAGGATGGACAACAAGGCCTGGACGAGGCGCTATCCGGCCAATACGATCTAGTGGTGTTGGACGTCATGTTGCCGTCCCTGGACGGATTCGCGATCTGCCGAAAACTCCGGGAGGCCCGGCCTTCCCAGGCAATCATCATGCTCACGGCCAAAGGTGCGGAAAGCGACATCGTGACCGGATTCAGCGCGGGCGCGGACGACTACGTGAGCAAGCCCTTTTCCCTCAAGGAGTTGATGGTTCGGGTGGAGGCTGTTTTACGCCGGTCCGGCAAAAACCTGGGGACCGCCAAGGTCAGCATTGCAGGCATTGTGTTTGACGAGGCCCAGCTCAAAGCTGTTTATGAAAACACCTCTGCGGAACTCACCCGGCGGGAGATGGATATTGTCCTGTACCTCCATCGCCAGGATGGCCGCATAGTCTCCAAACGGGAGCTTTTGTCCGAGGTCTGGCATTACCATGACCCGGACGTGGAAACCCGCACCGTGGACATCCATGTGCTAAAGCTCCGAAAAAAAATAACGGACCTGGCCGGGGGAGAAACCCCTTTGGTTGTCACGGTCCGGGGCGAAGGATACAAGCTGGAGTTCTGAGGCCGGATTTAGAGCGAAGAACTATTAAAGTCTTCGTCCCTTCCCCCCTTGCGGAGGAAGGACAGGATGGGCGGTAAAAAAACTACGGGTCTGACTTGCTGAAAGAGATTTCGACATAAAATTATCACCCCCACCCCGGCCCTCCCCCGTCAAGGGGGAGGGAGAAAAACATGGAGCGTCACGGGTTCTTTTGTCCGCCCCCAGTTAACTTTTGAGGGTTGGCTGATCGTCCCAGGCGCTTAGAGCTGGGCTTTCCGGATTTGTTTTATCATCACCCTCTCACTTCCGGCTTCGTCCCTTCCCCCCTTGCGAGGGAAGGACAGGATGGGGGGTGAAAATTAAAAATTTGTATTATCGGGCAAACATAGCCCCGCAGTTATACATTTCGGAGGAAACTTAGATGATCGGCGCCATAGCAGGGGATGTGATCGGCTCGGTGTACGAGGCCGTCAACAATAAATCCCTGTTTTTTCCATTGTTCAGCCCCTATTCCAGATTCACGGACGACACGGTGCTCACCGTAGCGGTGGCCCACGCCATTCTCAATGGGAAGCCCTATCTCGAATCCATCAGGATCTTTGGACAAAAATACCCCAATGCGGGCTTTGGCGGCCATTTTTACGACTGGCTCTTTTCCGAAACGCCCCAGCCCTACAACAGTTGGGGCAACGGCGCCGCCATGCGGGTAAGCCCGGTGGGCTTCGCCTTTGACACCCTGGACAAGGTTCTGGAAGAGGCGGAAAAATCCGCCGAGATTTCCCATAATCACCCGGAGGGCGTTAAAGGCGCCCAGGCGATTGCAGCGGCTGTTTTCCTGGCCCGCAGAGGCAAGGGCAAGGAGGATATCCGGGGGGAAATCACCGGGAGATTCGGCTATAACCTGGACCGCACCGTGGACGAAATCCGTCCTGGATACGCCTTTGACGTTTCGTGCCAGGGTTCCGTGCCCGAGGCAATCATCGCCTTTTTGGATTCCGAATGCTTTGAAGACGCCATCAGGCAAGCCATTTCCCTGGGCGGAGACAGCGACACCATCGCCTGCATGGCCGGAGCCATGGCCCAGGCCTATTATGGAGGAGTTCCCAAGGATATTGTGGCGGGCGTCCGGTCCCGCCTTCCCAAAGAGTTCCTGGAAGTCATCGACGCTTTTGAAAGGGTTTACGGCCTGCCATGAGCATAAACCGCCTTCGCATAATCATCATCCTGTTTTGCGTGGCCCTGGTGGCCCCGTCCGCCTATTTCATCCACCACGCCCGCTTGGGCATGGAGCAGGAGGAACGGGGCGCCTTGCAGTTTTTCGCCGACACCATCCTCAACTACATGGAGGAAGACCTGGCCAGGCTGGTGGAACGGGAGGAAGGAAGGGCCGTGGATGACTACGCGGCAACTCCCGGGGATGGCTCGGGCTTTGCCTTGGATTCGGTGGAAGGTTTTATTGTGGGCTATCTCCAAAACAACCCGGACGGCTCGTTCACCACCCCCCATGGCGACAATCCAACCCTGGTGAGCCAGTTGGAATCCGCCAACCAAGCCTTCAACGCCCTGCGCATGGAACGCCGCGATGTGGAGGAAACCGGACCCTTTGCCATGCTGGCCGAAGGCAAAGCCATGGAGAAATCCCTTCCCGAACCCAAATCCCCCGCGCCCTCCCCCGCCCCGGCCGCGCCTCAAGAAAAAATGCAAAAGACAACGGACAAAAAGCAGGGCTTTGTGGAGAAGTATCTTGCCCCCGTGGTGTCCCGCCAGTCCAAAGAGCAACTGGGCCAGAAAGGACGGAGAGTGGAGGAAATCTCCATTGAACAGGCGGGAAACGTGGCGAACCAGGAGCTATCGCCCCAAGATATCACCGCCATCAAGCGCAAGGACCAGGAGTCAAACTCCACCCTGGCCGTTGAGGATTCCTCCCTGGCCTCGGAAGGCTCTTACACGGGAGGGATAGTGGGATTCTCTTCTCCGGACGGAGAAAACCCAATAATGTCCAGTCCGGCTTCAAACCTTCTGAAAGCGGAACTTGACAAAGCAACTGCGATAGATGAATTGCCAGAAAAATCTGCCGCCCGGCAGGCCCCCAAGCCCGACTCCCTTCTTCTGGAAGACCGTTTTATCCTGCCTGCCAACCAAGCTCCTGGCAAAAGAGAGTTGCAGCTTGCCGATCCGCCCAGCCGGGAACAAAAATTAAGGGTGGAGGTGGACCCCCTGCAAAGCATGGTCCTGGATCATAAACGCATCCTCCTGTTCCGGCGCATTGTCCTGAATAATTTAGTGTATAACCAGGGCATGGTCATCAATACCCGGGCATTCCTGGACCAACTGAACCAGGTGTATTTCGCTCGCCAACCCATGGCCCAATACTCCACCCTCACCCTTTCGGTCATGGACCGGGGTGTGGAAACCAACACCATGACCACGGGCGCCTCCCGGCCCGGGCTGGTTTACCGGGTGGAAAGAATTTTCCCCAGACCCTTTTCCTTTTTGGTGGCCCAGATCCAATGCCACGACCTTCCCAAATCCGCAGGCCGCAAAACCCTGGCTGTTATGCAGGCGGTGTTCTGGTTTGTGGTCCTGGCCGGATTGTTCGCCATTTACCGGAGCGCGGCGGCTGTCATGGATTATTCCCGCCGCCGAAACCAGTTTGTCAGTTCCGTGACCCACGAACTCAAGACCCCCCTCACCAATATCCGCATGTACGTGGAAATGCTGGAAATGGGCATAGCCAGGGATACGGAGCGGGAGCAGGAATATTTGCAGGTGCTGGGGTCCGAGTCGTCCCGACTGTCCCGGCTTATCACCAATGTGCTGGAATTCGCCAAGCTGGAAAACAGAAAAACATCCTATGACCTCCAAAGCGGAAACCTGTCCGAAGTTCTGGCCGAAGTGCGCCAAGTCATGGGGGAGCGTCTGCGCTCGGAAGGTTTTGTGCTGGAAGCAGATACCGAAGCCCAAAGACCCTTCCTGTACGACCGGGAGGCCATGGTCCAAATCCTGGTCAATCTGGTGGAAAACAGCGTCAAATTCGGCAAAGACGCCCCAAACAAAACCATATCCATAAAACTGGAGCAGGATCTCTCCCAAACTGTCATCAGGGTGTCGGACAAAGGCCCCGGCATTCCCAAAGCCGCCCTGGAAAAGGTGTTCCAGGATTTCTTCAGGGTGGACAATTCCCTCACCCGCACCACCCGGGGCACAGGAATCGGCTTGGCGTTGGTTCGCCGTTTTGTGGGGTCCATGGGCGGCAAGGTCACGGCTGAAAACAACCCCGGTCCCGGCTGCACCATCACCATCCATTTACCGACGTGATGAGGATTGCTTGTCTCTGATTCCGGCCTGATTACCGGAATCGGCATATAGTAGAGGGATCTTACAAATCGCTGGTGATGGAGGCATAGGCGCTGTGGTTGTGGATGGACTCGAAGTTCTCGGCGCTCACGGAATACCACTTGATATTCTTATCCTGGGAAAGAACCACGGCGATGTCGCGCACCACGTCTTCCACAAATTTGGGACGGCGAAAAGCCCGTTCCGTCACATATTTTTCGTCCACTCTTTTGAGCACGGAGTAGACATCGCAGGAAGCGGCCATCTCCACCATTTCGATCATATCTTCGATCCAGATGAATTTTTCAAACCGGGTGGCCAGTTTGACTTCGCCCCGCTGGTTATGGGCGCCTTCATCGGAGATTTCCTTGGAACAGGGGCAGACCGAGGTAATTGGCACGGCGATTTCCAGAATCAGGTCCACTTGGTCATGGGCGTCGCTGGAGCCTTTCAGGCAGCAGGTATAGTCCATGAGGCCGGGGGAGCCGCTCATGGGCGCCTTTTTTTCAATGAAATAGGGAAAGGTCATCTCAATATGGGCGCTGGCTGCATTCAGGTGTTTTTTCATCTGGTCCAGGAGTCGGGAAAAGGACTTGAGGGACACCTGAGGTTTGGTTTCATGAAGCATTTCCACAAACCGGCTCATGTGGGTGCCCTTGTACTCGTGGGGCAGGTCCACATACATATTGATGGTGGCGATAGTGGGTTGGAACCGTTTTTCCTTGTCCAGGACCGTGATGGGATAGCGAAGGTTTTTGATTCCCACTTTATTGATGGGTATGTTCCGGTCGTCAAACTGGTTTTGTACGTCGATCATTTTGGTCAATGTCTTTTCCTATGTCCAGGGGCGCCATGGAAGCGTTAAAACCCTTTACTCACTTTAAGAGGTAGTCGGTTTTAACCCGGCTCATGGAGCGAAACAGGTTTCCCCTGATTTTCGGATTCTGCTTGTACAGCCCTTCAAGAAGCTGCTTGATTTCTGCACGTTTGGACACCCCGGAACTCGGGCAGGCATTCTTGATTTCCGGCATGTTCATGGCCCTGGCAAAGGTGCTGATGGTTTTTTCATCCGTGTATGCCAGGGGCCGGATCACCGTCATCTCTCCGCCAAAAAATTCCTGGAGAGGCTTCATAGTGGCAATTTCGCCGGTATAGCACATATTCAGGAACAGGGTTTCTATTAGATCATCCTTGTGATGCCCAAGGGCGATCTTGGGGCAACCCATTTCCTGGGCCAGTTCAAACAAACGCTGGCGTCTTAGCCTGGAACATAAAAAACAGGGATTTTCCCTGTTTTCCTCACTGTGAGCTTTTAGGCCGAAATCGGTTTTTTCCACCCGCAGGGGGTAGCCCATTTCTTCGCAATATCGGGCGATTTCGGTGGCGCTTGTGTCGTCAAACCCGGGGTCAATATGAATCCCCTGCAAATGGTATTTCACAGGAATCCGTGACAGGCGTTCCTGGAGTATCCACATGAGCGTAAAACTGTCCTTGCCTCCGGAGATACCCACGGCAACCCGGTCGCCGTCCTGAATCATGTCATAGGCCTGCTGGGCTTTGCCAACCTGCCGGTTCAGGACCTTGTAGACGCCTCCGGGGAGCTTTTTGCCATGGACCCTGGCAAATCGGCTCATTACAACTCGTCGGGCAGATTGGCGCTTACATAGACCTTGTCAGCCGCGATTTCCCGCAGAGCCACGACAATGTCTTCGTTTTTTGGTGAACTCACCAGATATTCCGAACCTTCACGCATCTGCCTGACGCGTTTGGCGGCCATGTGAACCAACAAAAAGCGGTTGGGTATGCGCTTCAGGCAATCTTCTATGGTGATACGGGCCATGCAGCCTCCCTGATTACAGGCCTGAAGGCCTGGTTGAAAGTTATCTTGCAAGGCAGGGAGAGCGGCGAGGGACAACCGCTTTTCCGGCCTCAAAAAAAAATATATGCTGTTCTTTCCTGGTAAATGTCAAGGAAAAAGGCCCCCGGCAGGGGGCCTGCGCCTATCGTATTTCAAGGACTTCAAAATGCCGCTGTCCGCCTGGAGTTTCCACCTTGATCTCATCCCCCGGCTTTTTGCCCACCAGAGCCTTGCCCAGAGGGGATGTCACGGAAAGTTTGCCCAGTTGGATATTCGATTCCTCGGGCCCCAGAAGCTGATAGCTGACTTCCTCACCGGTATCGATGTTCTCCAGGATGACCGTGGCGCCGAACACCGCGGAATCCCCCCTTTGGGAGGCGGGATCAATCACTTCCGCACTGGCGATTTTATACTCCAGATCCGCAAGACGTCCTGCAATAAAGGCTTGGCGCTCCTTGGCCGCATGGTATTCGGCGTTTTCGCTCAAATCGCCATGGGCGCGGGCTTCTTCAATGTCCTGGATATTCCTGGGACGTTCCACTGTCTTGAGCTGTACCAATTCTTTTTGGAGGTTTTTCAGGCCTTCCGGGGTGATAGGTGTGCGTTCCAACGCATTACTCCTTGAAAAAGTTGGCGGCGGAAGAATACATCCGCCGCCCATATGTTTTCGGTCTATTGAGCTGAATTCTTGACAAAATCAGCAATCAGGCCTCCCACCTCAGAGGTGGAAAAGCCCATCTTACCTGCTCCCAAATCCTTAAGATCATCCCGCAGGACCTTGATGATACCCTGTTCTATCCACGAGGCCGCCTGGGTTTCCCCCAGGGTTTCCAGCATGATCTGGGCCGCGCCTATGGCTGCGATGGGGTTGATGACGCCCATACCCGTGTACTTGGGCGCCGAGCCGCCAATAGGCTCGAACATGGATACACCCTCGGGATTGATGTTGCCGCCCGCGGCAATTCCCATACCGCCCTGGATCATGGCGCCCAGGTCGGTGATGATGTCGCCGAACATGTTGTCCGTGACAATCACGTCAAACCATTCGGGATTTTTCACCATCCACATGCATATGGCGTCCACATGGGCGTAGTCGGCGGTGATGCCCGGGTATTCCTTGGCGACCTCGTAAAAGGTGCGCTCCCACAGGTCAAAAGCAAAGGTCAGGACGTTGGTCTTACCGCACAAGGTCAGTTTATTGCCCTTATTACGCTTTTTGCAATATTCAAAAGCATAACGGATGCAGCGCTCCACACCCTTACGGGTGTTGATGGACTCCTGGACCGCCACTTCGTCCGGGGTGCCTTTTTTCAAAACCCCGCCCGCCCCTGCGTAAAGACCTTCGGTGTTTTCACGAACCACCACAAAATCAATGTCTTCCGGCCCCTTATTCTTTAGGGGGGTGTCCACTCCGTCGTAGAGCTTGACCGGACGCAGGTTGATATACTGATCCAAGGAAAAGCGAAGGTCCAGGAGGATGCCCTTTTCAAGGATCCCGGGCTTTACGTCCGGATGGCCAATGGCGCCAAGGTAAATGGCGTCCATGGTTTTGAGACTCTCCAGGGTTTCCGGGGTAAGGAGTTCACCGGTTGCCATATAGTTTTCGCCGCCAAGGGGAACATCAATGAAATCATAAGAAATATTCCCTCTTTCGCCGGCAGCCTTCAAAACCTTGACTCCCTCTGCAACAACCTCCGGGCCGGTGCCATCTCCCCCAATAATGGCGATTTTGTGTGTTTTGGACATGAGTTAACAGCCTTTCCTGGTCTGCCCTGTTTTTGGGCAGGGTCTTGGGCCTGCAACCCGCAGGCATACAAAAAATGCCGGGGCCTCCAGGGAGAGTGCTCCCCGGGGCCCCGGCTGACAAATAGAATTTATGGCTTACAATGTCTAAACCAATTTTTCAACCTCTGATTTTGGTTCTTCGTTTTTTGGCGGCCTGAACATTTTGATGAACTTGGTGAGCGGCCCTGAGATCACATAGGTCAAAGCCATGAAAAACAAGACCAGTTGGGGCGCCATGGCGATAAGAACCGTCAATCCAATTAAGGTCACCAGGGCATAAAAATTTTTGTGCCGGAACATTTCAGGCTTTTTGAAACTATAGTACTTGATAGTGGACACCATAAGAAAGGCCAGACAGAACAACCAGACCAGCATAATGTAATGATGGCTGGAGTTCACCAGCCCCTCGGGGGTGACCCAGCCCAACTTGTCGTAAAAAAGAATGGTGGTCACGGCCATGCCCGCACCGGCAGGGATGGGCAGGCCCACAAAATAGTCGCTGCTTACCACGGCGGTCTGGGTGTTAAACCGGGCCAGACGCAAGGCGCCACAGGCAACAAACAAAAAAGCCACCAGCCAGCCCAGCCTGCCCAGGGGCTGGAGAGCCCACAGGAACATGGTGAGGCCCGGGGCCACTCCAAAAGAAACCAAGTCGGCCAGGGAATCGTACTCCACCCCAAACTGGCTGGTGGTGTTGGTTGCCCGAGCCACCTTGCCGTCCAGGTTGTCAAACACCCCGGCAAGAAGCACGCAAAAGGCGGCCTTTACAAAATCTCCCTGTGTAGCCGAGATTATCGCAAAAAAACCAAAAAACAGGTTTAGGGAGGTTACGAAATTGGGCAAAACATACACGCCCTTGTGCATGTCGAACCTTTTCCTCCGGCTGTCCTTGTGCTTTTTTTTCATGGCATATTCCCTATGACTGTGGATCCGGCAAATACCTTGTCCCCGGGTAATACACGGGGATCGGCGCCTACGGGGAGATAAACATCCAGACGGGAGCCAAAACAAATCATGCCAAACCGTTGCCCCTGGATCACCTGATCCCCGGGTTTGATTCCGCACAAAATGCGCCTGGCAACCAGCCCGGCAATCTGAACATAGCAAACTTCGTGGCCTGCGTGATCCAGCACAATGGCGTTGTGTTCGTTTTCCCGGGAGGCTTTGTCCAGGTTGGCCCTGAAAAAATGGCCGGGATTGTATATAACCCTCTTGACCGAACCGGCAACCGGATTCCGGTTTACGTGCACATTGAACACGGACATGAATATGCTGATTTTCAGGGCCCGCCCTTCAATAAAAGGGTTGGAATCCACCACATTCACCGTCAATACCCTGCCGTCCGCCGGGGATACAATGCCCTTTTCCTCATTGGGAATCAGGCGGTCGGGATCCCGGAAAAAAAAACAGGTAAAAATGGTAAAACACAGAAAAAGCACGCTTAATATTTGAAACCCCAGCAAGGCCATGATGGTCGTGGCAAATGCGCCTGCATAAATCAGCGGATAGCCAGCCTTGGCAATGGGAAAGGCGCTTTCTCCCGGGGGGTCAGCCCATGTATATTTTTCCATAATTTATCAATCTTTCAATAAAAAAGGCGCAAACGCCCAAAAATGAATCAAGGCGAAGTCCAGCCACTGGGTTCGCCTTACTTAAGGATGGCGGACAATACAACACCTGTCATAAAGTGTCAATCTTCGTCCCGATTTGGCGGGCAGGCAAAGGGCCTGCCACTTAAACGGGTAACGGCGCTTTTGGCAGTTTGGCGTCTGACTTGCGGACGTACGTTGCCTTAAGATCCCCGGCAGTGCCTGCCCTGCCCTGCTCAAAGGCGTCCCGGGCAATATTCGCCACGGTTATAATATTAATCCGGTTAAGGAACTCGGGGGCGAACACGGCCTTGTTTCCCAGCCTGCTTTTAACGATTTCACTGTACAGGGCGGATCCGTCTCCCACAAACAGGCTGTCTTCGGTAATTTCTTCGATCCACTGTTCCGGGTCCATGGCGGATTCCGGGGTTTCCCGGTTAAGTCCCTTAGCCCCGAGCCGGAACCTTGCGGCATACACCTGGCCCTTTCGGGCATCAATGGCAGCCTGGATGGCCATGTCCCATGGCCCCACGGAATGGGCCAGGGCCTGGAGCGTGGAAACCCCGTAAACCGGGATGTCCAGGGCCGAAGCAAGTCCCTTGGCAGAGGCAATGCCTATTCGCAGCCCCGTAAAACTACCCGGACCAGCGGTCACGGCAACGCCCTGGATGTCGGTCGGGCCGCAATCCGCCTGCTCCAAAACCTCCCGGACCGCGTCCATGAGATGGCGGCCATGAGACTTGGAGCGCGTCCCTTCAAACTGGGCCAACACCCGGCCATCCTCCACCAAGGCTACGCCATAGCCCATGGCTGCCGTATCCATGGCAAGGATTTTCACTTTTCCGAACCCGCAGGCTTTTCAGCCTTGGTTGTTTTTTTTGCGGGCGTTTTCTTTTTTGCCGGTGTTTTCTTTTTTGGCGCCGATGCTTTTTTCACCGCAGGCAACAAGGCCTTTTCAATGACCTCGTTCACATGGCTGACCGTGATGAATTTTATTTTTCTTCGCACCTGGGGCGGAACCTCTGAAAGCTCCTTACGATTTTTTTCCGGGATAATGATGGTTTTGATACCTGCCCGCAAAGCGCCCAGAGATTTTTCCCGCAGCCCGCCAATGGGGAGAACCCGGCCCCTGATGGTCACTTCACCGGTCATGGCGATGTCGTTGGCCACTGGCCGATTCGTGAGGGCGGAAACCAGGGCCGTGGTCATGGCGATGCCTGCGGACGGACCATCCTTGGGAATGGCGCCTGCAGGTACATGGACATGAATGTCAAAATTATCGAAAAGATCCGGATCAATCCCCAGGGATTCTTCATTGGCCCGGGCATAGGAGAGGGCCGCCCTGGCCGATTCCTGCATGACCTCTCCCAACTGGCCGGTGAGCACCAGTTCACCCTTTCCACGCATAAGGGTGGTTTCGATATACAGAGCCTCGCCCCCCACGTGGGTCCAGGCCAGGCCGGTGGCCAGGCCTATCTGGGGTTCGTCCTGATCCATCTCGGGCAGATATTTTTCCAGGCCCAGATACTTGACCATGCTGGAAGCCGTGATTTGGTAGGGACCCTTTTTTCCCTCTGCGATTTTCCGGCTGACCTTACGGCACAAAGTGCCGATTTCCCGTTCCAGGTTCCTAAGGCCGGATTCGCTGGTGTATTCCGTGGCCATTTTCATGAGGGCGTTGTTGGAAATGGTGATATCTTCCGGTTTGAGCCCGTTTTCGGTGATTTGCCTGGGTACCAAGTACTGTTGGGCAATGGTCACCTTTTCGTTTTCCGTGTACCCCGAAATATTAATGACCTCCATCCTGTCCATAAGAGCGGAAGGGATGGTGTCGGTCATGTTGGCCGTGGTGATGAACATGACCGAGGAAAGGTCGAAGGGCACATTCAGATAATGGTCTGAAAATGCGAAATTCTGTTCCGGGTCCAGGGCCTCCAAAAGGGCCGAGGACGGATCTCCCCGGAAATCCGCGCCGATCTTGTCGATCTCGTCCATCATGAACACGGGGTTGTTGGACTTGCAGTGCTTCAAACCCTGGATAATGCGGCCGGGCAAGGCTCCGATGTAAGTCCTGCGGTGCCCCCGAATCTCCGCCTCGTCCCGAATGCCGCCCAGGGAAAGACGATAAAATTTCCGGCCCATGGCCCGGGCAATGGATTTGCCCAAAGAGGTTTTCCCAACACCCGGAGGCCCCACAAAACACAGGATGGGACCTTTCATTTTCGGGTTGAGCTTACGCACGGCCAAATATTCCAGGATGCGATCCTTGACCTTTTCCAGGCCATAGTGGTCCTCTTCCAGGATATCCTTGGCCACGTTGATGTCCAGGGTGTCCTTGGTGGACTTTTTCCAGGGAACCTCCACAAGCCAATCCAGGTAAGTACGGACTGTAGGCGCCTCGCCCGCTTCCGGATGCATCTGCTCCAGGCGCTTTAGCTGGCGCTGGGCTTCTTCCAGGGCTTCCTTGGGCATTTTGGCCTTACGAATTTTGTCCTGGTATTCCTTGATTTCCAGGGCTCTTTCGTCCACCTCGCCCAATTCGCGATTGATGGCCCGCATTTGCTCCCGAAGAAAATAATCCTTCTGGCTTTTGGAAATCTCATCCCGCACGCTGGACTGGATACGGGCCTGCATGGCCGAAAGTTCCACTTCCCGCGAAACAAAACCATTGACCGTCTTGAGCCTTGCAATGGGATGAATGGTTTCGAAAATAGTCTGGGCTTCGTCGATTTTCAGGTTCAGGTTGGAAGCCACCAGATCCGCAAGACGGCCCGGATGGTCAATGCCATCCAAAACCATGGTGACGTCCGGGGTGAGTTCCCCCCGCAATCCCAGGATTTTTTCGCAGCTCTCCCTCACGTTGCGCATGAGGGCTTCGGTCTCCATGTCCAGAGCTTCCAGGGGCTCTTCGTTCAACAACTCGATGCGAACCCGGAACAAATCGGATTTCCGGGTGTACCGGACAATTTTCGCCTTGGCCAGGCCCTGGACCAGGACCTTGACCCTTCCGTCCGGAAGCTTGAGAACACGCAAAATCCTGGCGGCGGTTCCATGCTGATACACCTCGTCCGTGCCGGGATTTTCCACGGCCCCGTCCTTCTGAGTGGCCAGGAATAAAAAACGGTCCTTGGACATGGCGGCGTCCACGGCGCGCACGGACTTATCCCTGCCCACAAACAGGGGAATAATCATGTGGGTGAAAACCACCACATCCCTGACCGGCAACATGGGAAGGGTGAGGGGAATATCAAGATTCTGGTCGTCCGCATCTAACAGTCCGACAAGATCGTCCGTATCTGTATGGGCCATTGGCTTTCTCTCAAATCATTTGGGTTATTGGGGTGCGGGCCCCGCCTTTTCCCAGCCATATGCCGGCAGGAAAGATCAGCAAGCCTGACGGCATCCCGAATCCAAACCTAATACAAAACATGCACCAGTATGACAACAACAATCTTGACATTTGAAGCCCGGGAAGGCAAGGTTACATCCAAGGAAAGGCTTAAAATTTTTCTGGCGAGCCACTCTGAAGATGATATTCAAACAATGGAGAATGCATGACAAACGCCCTGATTCCGATGCTCCCCTATTTTTTCGTGCTCGTGTTCGGCCTTGTCATTGGCAGCTTTTTGAATGTCTGCATTTACCGCATTCCCGAAGGGGGCCTGTCTTTTAACGAGCCCCGGTCCCATTGCCCCCACTGCAATGCCCAAATCGCCTTCTACGACAACCTTCCCGTGGTTTCCTATATCCTGTTGCGGGGCAAGTGCCGGGCCTGCAAGGCGGGAATCGCCCTGCGCTATCCTCTGGTGGAGCTGGCTTCGGGTATTTTCGCCGTGGCCTGCGCCATAAATTTCGGGCTCACCTGGGCGGCCCTGGTCTACTTTGTACTCATAGCAACCTTGCTGGTGATCACCTTCATCGACCTGGACCATATGATCATTCCCAATGTGATCACCCTGCCCGGCATTCCCATTGGAATCGCCGCGTCCTTTTTGCTGCCCGACCTGACCCTCAAACAATCGCTCATCGGGGTGCTGGTGGGCGGCGGGGGCCTGTTCGCAGTATCTGAACTGTTTTTGCTCATTCGAGGAAAAGAAGGCATGGGCATGGGAGATGTAAAGCTCCTTGCCATGCTGGGCGCTTTTTTCGGTTTCAAGGGGGTTTTGTTCACCATCATGGCCGGGGCCTTTGTGGGCACGATTGTGGGCCTGATTCTCATTCCCCTTAACCGCTCAAAAGGGTTGGACCTGAGAATTCCTTTTGGCCCGTTCCTTGCCTCCGGAGCAATGGTGTATATCTTTTGGGGAGAGTTCTTGATTACCAAATACCTGGAGTATGCCCGTGGCGGACTTTGAAAAAATAGAACATACAGCCCTTGCTGCGGCCCACGGGGCGGCCCAGGTGCTGCTCCGGTATTACGGCCATGCCAGAATCGTGGAGAAAAAAGGCGAGATAGACCTTTTGACCCAGGCGGACAAGGCCTCGGAAGAAATCATTTGCCGGACCATCTCCCGGGCTTTTCCCGAGCACGCCATCGTGGCGGAAGAAGGAAGCGGCAAGGAAACCCGGAGCGAATACACATGGATAGTGGACCCCCTGGACGGAACCACCAACTACGCCCATGGGCTTCCCCTGTTCTCCATATCCATTGCCCTGGCCCGGGCGGGAAAAACTATTTTCGGGCTGGTGTTGAACCCGGTCACCCAGGAGTTGTTCATGGCCAGCCAGGGAAAGGGCGCAACACTCAACGCCCGCCCCATTGCGGTGTCCGGCATCCCTGGCCTCCAGGACAGCCTGGTGGTCACCGGTTTTCCCTACGGACTGAAAACCATGATGCCGGAATTGATGGACCGTTTTTCAGCGGTTTTGCCCAAAGTGCAGGGAGTGCGCAGACTGGGTTCCGCAGCCCTGGACCTGTGCTATGTGGCCTGCGGCCGCTTTGAAGGATTCTGGGAGCAAAACCTGGCGCCCTGGGACACCGCCGCAGGCGAGTGCATTGTCCGGGAAGCCGGAGGCAGGATCACGGACTTTGCCAACAAGGAGTTTACCCCGGGCGGCAACCAGATTCTGGCCACCAACGGGATAATTCATGATGAATTTTTATCTTTAATATGTTAAGGAAGGTGCATGGGAATTTTTTTGAAAGATGGATCATTAGGCCAGGTAATTTCGACAGACCCAACGGATTGTTTCGGGAGCTTCACCAGGAGCGATACCGTTTGTCTTAAGTGGTGCGCCATGAGGCTTGCCTGCTGTATTGAACATGACAGGATGGAAGACGACTACATTCTTGAAGATGAATGGCAGCCGGTGGACTCCCTGATCGTGCACTGAACCGAATCCTGAGTTTTACCTCTCCAATCGCCAACAAGCCCGAACTGTTTCTCTGCAGTCCGGGCTTTTTTAATCCCTTTTCACCAAAACCCACGCCTCCGGCAAAATGCGGCCCTATTTCACTTCGGATACAAGCCGGGCATCCTTTGCATCACAAAATTCCAAAATAGCGTTCGCCACATCCTCCGCCCGTTCCCAGGGAAGCATATGGGCGGCCTGATCAAATTCCATGTACGTGGAATCGGGCAGAAGCCTGTCATATTCCTTTCCCATGGAAGGAGGGACAATCAAATCGTCCGTGGCCGAAATAACAAGAACCTTTGCCTTCATTTCCGGGCACCTGTCATCAATAAAATCCTGGAACAAACCCTGTACAGTAACTTTCAACACGGCCTTTTTTGCGTTTTCGCCGGAAAGGTTGGCCATCACAAGATCTTTCACAAATTCCTCAGGCACGACGTTTCCCTTGTAAAACATGAGACCGGGCAAAAAGTTTCTGATGGTTCCTTCCGAAAAAAAAGGCAGGATAACGGGCTCAAGATGCATGGCGCGGGCCATGCGAATATAAGAAGGAAGCAGTTTGGGGGTGTCTTCCATTCCGGCGGCGCAAATAAGCACCGCCTTTTCCACCCTGTCAGGCGCCATCAGGGCGACCTTGGCAGCAATTTCCCCGCCCATGGAATGGCCCACAACCACCGCATTGGTGATGGATTTCTTTTCCATGAACTCAATGACTCGCCTTGCCTGGGCGTCGGTGGAAAAACTGATGCCGTCGTCCAGGGGTTTGTCCGAAAGCCCGTGTCCGATAAGGTCCATGGCGTATATATGATGATCCCGAGACAGGTACGGGATCATTTTTTCCCAATAAGCCCCCCAGCAAAGCCACCCGTGGATCAATACAATGGGGGCGCCCTCTCCCGTTTCAATATAATGCATGTTCATATTGTCGATTTCTATGAAATCAGAGGCCCCAACGCCTTTTGTCTCAATCTCCGCTTCTATGATTTGAGGAGTAAAATTTGTGTTGGAATATTTCGCGGAACAGCCAAACGCAAGCAGCAATACAGAAAAAGCCAATACGATTCTTGTGAATTTCATCGCTCCCCCCTAAATGAAAATTTTGCCCCCCTCATGCTTCGGCAGGAATTCTACTACAAGAAAGGCCGGTTAGGAAAATTGAATATTGCTAGTTTATTTAGTATTTAGTCATTTGTCAATCATGATAATCATCAACGGATACAGCGTGTTTGTTTCCCAGGTATGAAAATTTATGGTTAGGCAAAAAGTTGAAAATGACGAATAATTTCATGATAACCTACTGATTTTACACAACACCATTTTTTAAAAAAAGGCCTTTTACCGGGCCATAAAAATTGAACCCTTAAAAATCAGGCATTGTAAAAGTACTCACCAATGTGAATGGCCGGAAAAACGGCCCCCCATTTCGGACAGCCTGTTGGTTAGGGTGCGTCCGGATTTGGGGACTTAACCCCTGCACGACGGAGTCAACCCCCTCCGCTTGATGAAACCATGTAGCCGCACAGCTTGCTGTGCTGTTTTTGGGAAGGCGCGGGAATTTGCGCCCCAGGCGCCGCCAGGGAAGGAGCCGTCGCCAAAAAAAGGGCCTGCGCCCTGGGTTGTTCCGTAGGGGCAGGGTCTCCCTGCCCAGGGTTGGGGGACCCAACCCCTACGCGGCGAATTCAACCCCAGCCGCTGGATAAAATCATATAGCCGCACAGCTTGCTGTGCTGTTTTTGGGAGGACGCGGGGATTTGCGCCCCAAGCGCCGCCAGGGAAGGAGCCGTCGCCAAAAAAAAGGGCCATCGCCCTGCCCGGATTTTGGGAGCCAGCGCCACCCGCGGCCCTGCGTGTTCGCCCTGGTTGTTCCGTAGGGGCAGGGTCTCCCTGCCCTAGGATTGGGGAACCCAACCCCTACGCGGCGAATTCAACCCCAGCCGCTTGATGAAACCATGTAGCCGCACAGCTTGCTGTGCTGTTTTTGTGAATGGCCGACGGGGACATCCTGATTAATCGATTAACTATCATTTTGGTGGCATGGCCCAAGGCGAACGCAGCCATCCACTGTGTGCCTGCCTTCCCATTCAAAAAAATTTGGGGGAAACTTTTTTAAAAGTTTCCCCCAAGAAATGTTCCCTATTTTTCTTATCCCTTCATTGCTTTGATCTTTTAGACTTTCATGTTTTCTTATGGAATGCCCCCAACTTTCTGTTTTATTTGACCAAAACATTTTGGGGCCATATTATACCGGATTCCCGGAATGCTTATCGGGTCTTCGAGCTCTTTACCCTGGCGATTTTGGAACAAACCGGAATATTGGAAGATTCCAGGCCAGGGGTCTGCCCATGCAAATCAAACTCCAAATTCACCTCGGGTCTGAAAAACAGGACATGGGTGGAACCTCCGAAGTGGAACATGCCAAGCGGATCGCCTTTTTCCACGTGCTGGCCAGGATAGACTGTCATCTCGTTGGAGGACACTTCGGCCATGCCCACGAACATGATGGCCATCAACCCAATGTCAGGGTTGTCCGCCTGGATAAAGATCAGGGCCCGGGCCGCTACCTGTGTGATATAGCCCTGCGACTCGTTGGGGCTCGCGGGGTCCAATCCCATTACAGGAGCGGCAGCGTAGCAGGAGCCGTCAATCAATTTGGTCTTAACAATGGTTCCGCTAACCGGGCTGTGCCAACGATGATAGCTCAGAGCGCTTAAAAACGCCTGATACAAAGTCCCACCCACAAATTTTTCCGCCAGCGGGTCCCCGTCCATCATGTGCAAGAGGGAGTAAGGCTGATTCTTGATCCAGAACTGGTCGCGCGGCTGAACGTCGTGGGCGAGTTTGTAAGGGGCGGACTCACAGGCATTGGCAATGACCGCATCGTCTTTGGGCGAAGCCACCGGGCGCCTTCCGGCCCGGAAACGGCGGGTGAAAAAATCGTCCCAACAAGTGAAGCCATAATAGGGTTTGGCTGGGTCGCACACAAAATCCTCCACAAAAGTGGGCATGGCTATTTTCGCGTCCCGGCCGAACCAGCCTTTCTCCGGATCTTCGCTGAGCACGTAGCACGAATCAGAAGAACCCAGAAATACGGACCATTGGCCAAGAATTTTTTTGAACTGCCTGTTCACCCTCTCGTCAAGGAAGGCCTCGGCGCCAGCCGGCGTGCCCATGGGCCAGTCCAGAACCGCGTTTATAGGAAATCCCACGAGCCCGGTCTTGTTGAACTCCGGTGCGCGAGTCAGAATCCGGTCTATCCGCTTTAGCATTGTTTGGTAGTCCCTCACCTGCGGATCGCCTGTGGGGTCCTTCAAATACGGCGGCTTGAGCGGAACCTGTTCAAACATTTCCGTAAAAAGGCGGTACAGATTGGGATCGCCTTCTATCAGGTCTTTTAGTTCCTGGACCACCGGAGACAGCACGCCTTGGGGAGATTCCGCCCCAAGGGCCGGAAAGGGCGCCCAAACCACGCACAACAGGACAAACAGGCACGCCAATGAGGCAAGGCCATTTAATCGCTGATTCATTTTCATCATGCCCTCCCGTTCTCCATCGGATTTTGGTTGGCAGGCGTCATAGCGCCTGTTTGTTAAACCGCTCCATACGCCAGCAACCTCTCAAATGCCTTTTCATGACATTCCAAGGGCTTGAAAAAAATTCGCTGAACGCCGATTCTTCTGACAAAAGGAAAGAACCTATGTTTATCATTTTCATTTCTTAGTAGCACATGCCAAACATTCTGGTCAATGTGGCCGGATATTGAATAGGTGCGGCGGATTCAACCCTCTCCGCTTGATGAAACCATGTAGCCGCACAGCTTGCTGTGCTGTTTTTGGGAGGGCGCGAAGATCTGCGCCCCAGACGCCGCCAGGGAAAGGGCCTGCGCCAAAAAAAGGGCCTGCGCCCTGGGTTGTTCCGTAGGGGCAGGGTCTCCCTGCCCTAGGATTGGGGAACCCAACCCCTACGCGGCGAATTCAA
>JAEINP010000136.1 GCA_016342355.1 Desulfatibacillum sp. | reverse complement strand
AAACTACTGACCGACGTTGCGGGAGAAAAGATGCTGCTTCTGGGCAACGAAGCCATCGCCCGCGGGGCCATTGAGGCCGGCGTGGCCTTTGGCGCCACCTATCCCGGGACCCCGTCTTCGGAGATATCGGCCAACCTGTTTGCCGTGTCACGCGAAAGCGATCTGTACTTCGAGTACAGCACCAACGAGAAGGTGGCTCTTGAAGTGGCGGCGGCGGCGGCCAACAGCGGCCTTCGGACCCTCTGCCTGATGAAGCACGTGGGGCTCAACGTGGCGGCCGACGCCCTGATGACCCTGGCCTATGTGGGGGTTCGCGGCGGGCTGGTGATCTTAACGGCCGACGATCCGTCCATGTTTTCCAGCCAGAACGAGCAGGACAACCGCTATTATGCCAAACTGTCGGGGCTGGCCATGCTCGAACCCTCGTCGGTGGCCGAGGCCAAGGAGATGACCGCGGCGGCCTTTGACTTAAGCGAGCTGCTGGGCGAGCCGGTGCTGCTTCGCACCACCACGCGGATCAACCATTCCACGGCACCGGTGACCCTGGGGGCCATGGCCCGGCCCAAGACGGCCGGCGATTTTACCAAGGACCCGTTCAACCTCGTCATGGTGCCGGCCGTGGCCCGGCGCCGGCACGTGGTGCTGCTGGAAAACCTGGCCAAGGCCGCGGCCGAGTCGGAGAAGAGCCCCTTTAACTTCATTGATGGCCAGGGGCGCTGGGGGGTAATCTGCAACGGGGTCAGCTACGGCTACATCTGCGACGCCATTTCAGACCTGGATCTGTCCGACCGGGTGCGGGTGCTGCGCATCGGCTTTTCCCACCCCCTGCCCGAGCAAATGATCGGCGATTTTGTGGCCGGCTGCGACCGGGTGCTGGTGGCCGAAGAAGGCGAGCCGGTCATGGAAGAGGCCGTGCGGTCCGTGGCCCAGACGGTCGGGGTCACGATCCCCATCCGCGGCAAAGGCGAGGGGCTTTTTTCCCGGCGCGACGAATTTGACCCGGCCCTGGTGCGCCGGGTCCTGGGCGGGTATTTCGGGGTTTCGGTGGCGGCGCCGGCGGCACTGGACCTGTCGGATCTTCCCGAACTGCCCCAGCGGCCGCCGAACCTGTGCGCGGGATGCAGCCACCGGGCCACCTTCTATGCGGTGGCACGCGCGGCCGAGGGATTCGAGACGATCTATCCCACGGACATCGGCTGCTACACCCTGGGGTTTTTGCCCCCCCTGTCCATGGGCGATTTTCTCGTGTGCATGGGCTCATCGGTGGGGACCGGGTGCGGGTTCTCCCGGGCCACGGACAAAAAGGTGATCAGCTTTATCGGCGATTCGACCTTTTTTCATTCGGGAATCGCCGGCCTGGTCAACGCGGTGTTCAACAACCACGACCTGACCCTGGTGATCTTAGACAACGGAACCACGGCCATGACCGGCCACCAGCCCAATCCCGGGGTAGACATGGAGGCCCTGGGGATGAACGGCTATGGCCGGATTTCCATCGAAGCGGTGGTGCGGGCCCTGGGGGTAGGACACATTTCGGTGATCCGGCCCTACAAGGTGAAAAAGAGCATCGAGGCGGTGCGTTCCGCCCTGGCCCACAAGGGGGTGTCGGTGGTGATCAGCCAGGAGATGTGCACCCTCTACGCCAAGAGCTTGAAACGACAGAAGGGAAAACCCTTTGCCGTAAGCGATCGGTGTAAAAACCACCGGGACTGCATCGACCGGCTGGGCTGCCCGGCCTTTTACCTGGACGGCGACCGGGTCCGCATCGACGCCGACCAGTGCACGGGGTGTGCGGTCTGCGCCCAGATCTGCCCGGAAAATGCCATTGTACCTTTAAAGTAGACGACGGACGACGGCAGACGGCAGACCGCGGTCATCGGTCGGCGGTCATCGGTCATCAAGCAAAGCGATCAATGAGCCCATATTAAAGATTTATCAGATAAGGATCATTCTATGAACACAACCCGACTGATCATGGTAGCGGTGGGCGGCCAGGGCAATCTTCTGGCCTCCAAGGTGCTGGGCGAAGCCGCCCTGGCCACGGGGATTCCCATGGCCATGAGTGAAATCCACGGCATGGCCCAGCGAGGCGGGGTGGTCGAATCGGCCCTGGTTTTCGGTGATGCCCGAAGCACCATCATCTCCAACGGCGAGGCCGATCTGCTGCTGGGATTTGAGCCCTGTGAGACCCTGCGGGCCTTAAACAAGTGCAACCCCAATACCGTGGTGGTGACCAACACCAGCCCCCTGCCCCCGTTTACCGTGGCCATCGGCCGCGGGGTCTATCCGGAGAATGAAAAGATCCTCGCCCTGTTGGCGGCCAAAACAGCCCGGGTGGTGGCCTTTGACGCCCTGGCCCTGGCCCGTCAGGCCGG
>JAEINP010000135.1 GCA_016342355.1 Desulfatibacillum sp. | reverse complement strand
TTGGCCGATTCCGCCAGTCCGGCGCTCCAGCCCACCACCGCCCGAGAAACCACGTCGATGATGGCGCACACCTCGGGATGAAAGGCTCCGCCATGGACCGGATGGGCCACCCTGGCCTTGAAGGAATGGCCGTCGCACACGTAAATGTCGGTGGGCATGAGGTCGGAGTCGTCCCGGATAATGTAACCCCGGATGGACCGGAGCTGCTGCGGGCTCATGCGGCCTTTGTTCCGGTCGCGGACAGACACCTTTTGCAAAAACCGGTAGGCCTGCTCCCTGGAAGGGATGAGAAAGCCAGGAGGCGCTTGGTCCGCCATGGTTTCCAGGGCTTCGGGCACGCTGGGCTTGGACATTTTGCGGTAGCATTCCATGAATAATCCGGCCCAGGCAGGCAAATTCGAGGGAGTCATTTCCTTGGGCGCCAGGGCAACCAGGCCGCTTTGGGCGTCCTTTTTCCACCTGTAAAGGGTGTTCCGGCTCAGGGTGCGCTTGCCGTCACTGCCGCCTCGGGCGTTGGCTATGGCCACCAGATCTTTCAGGTGCTCGGGAAGGGCGTTGCATTGGGCTTCCTCGATCAGGGCATGGGCGGCATTGTTCGCTCCCATAACCGACGCCCGTTGGTTCCATTCCTGCAAAATCGCCAAGCGGGCTTCCATAGTCTTGCGTTGCCAACCCTTCAAATCCTCGGGTTTTTTCTTTTCTTCCCTGGCTGGAACCTGGGCCTTGACCTTGGGCGCCAGGGCGTACATCCAGTCATTTTCGGGCAGGCCTTTGATCTTGTTCACCCAACGGAGAATGGACGCCGTGCTTTTGCCGGTCTGCTTCGCCACCACTTCAATGGCGTTGGTTTGCAAGGCTCCCCGGCCCATGTGGCCCAGGACGGTTTGAACAATAAGCAACCGGTTTGCGGCCGTGGTCTGGATTTGCAGGGCTTCGGGAGACGCGCCGGAACAAACAGGGGAGGGCAGGGTTTCATTGGCCTGGACCTGGCCTTCCTGCAACTGGATGGCGGTTTGAACGGGCTTGGGAAGCAGGGCGAACAAAAAGGCTTTGGTTAGGCCTCCACGCACCTTGCGGTTTACATGGGTCCAGTTTTCTTTTTCAGCCCGAATCTGGACCGCCCGAACTGATACCTTAAGAACCGGGGCTATATCCGCCGCTGAATAATATGGTTGAGGTTGGCCCATGGTCTCTCCCTGTTAATCCGCTGCAACCACTGATTTCAAAGCATCCAGGTGCCGGATGATGGCTTCCCGTGTGGTTTCCTTGAATTCGCTTTCCTTGGCCTTTTCAATCTCCTGTAAAAAGGCGTCAAAAGCCCCTTTAAACTCCGGGGAAAACCATTCATCCTTGGCCAGGCTTTCCCGCACCTTGGCTGCAGTTTGGCGCACGGTTTCGCCTTTGATGCGCTTTACCGTGTCCGCCACATGAATGGCCGTTACCTTGCCCTGGGGTGCTGTTTTTACGGCCTCAAACCAGGCCCCGGCCCTGTCTTCCATAGGCAGTTTGGCTAACGGTCTGACCTGGGCTTCATTGGTAGGTAAATTTTGTTGCCAATTGGCAACATTTTCCAGGGAGGCTTCGGCTTCTTCCGGGGCGAAATTATGACCAGTGATAAGCGTGGTGGTGACGGCCGCGTCGTGAATGCGCCAGGCGTAGGACCGGGACATTTCAAAACGATCCCGCACGTAGGCCTCCCAAGTAGGGTGGGTGGAACGGTATAACTGGTATTCCATGATCTCCCGGAGGGCCAAGCCCACGGCGATAAACCCGGCCATGTTCTTGCGGATAATCCCCTCCAGCCGATCCCGGCGCTCCTGTTCCTGTGCCGTTAATTCCCCGGGTTCAAAAATCTCTATGATTTGCTTTGCCATTATTTGTCTCCCGCGCGTTTAATAAGAACGGAAATCTCCTGTTTCTGGCTCTTCATCCGTTTGATTTCTTCCTCAATTTTTTGCATCTGGCTTCTGAGGGCGTCTTCCCCGGGCAGGGCGAACCAGCCCGAGGCCTCCGCAAGGACGCGTAAAGGCTCCCGGCAATCCGTCACCTGACAGAACGCGGGCAGGAACTCGGCGGGAAAACGGTGGCCTTCCTTGGATTCGCAGGTCCAGGCGTCCAGCATGTATTTGGTGACTTCCACATTGCCTATGAGGTGGGACATTTCCCCGGCCACCTGGTGGCGGGAGAGGGGGCAGCTTTTTAGCGAGGCTTTGATGGCGATTCGCAACTTTTCGGCAACATTACCTGTACCTTCGGTGGGTGATGCTTCAAAAGCCTTCACCTTTTCCGCAACCACTCGGGCCATGTCGAACAGATTCAACTGTTTAGGCCCCCCATAGTCTATTCTTTTTTTTCTCTTAGCCATTGATCAAACCCTCACAAGTTTGATAAGGTTCACAATACGTTAG
>JAEINP010000046.1 GCA_016342355.1 Desulfatibacillum sp. | reverse complement strand
GGGGGGCCGGGGCTTGTTCCCCTTCCCCATCCTTGGAAGACCTTAGACGAATTTACAGAAAGAAAAATACACTACCATGGGCATACAAGGTTTTGTTATGAAACCTGTGATCAAAAGGGAGCTGGCGGCTATAATGCGCATGGTTTTAGATAATTAATCAAAATAGCAGCAGCTTTTTTAAATTATGAATATCATATAAGACTTCATAAAACTGATGGTTAGGCAAAAAGTCGCTTTTTGAAAAGTTGCACCCTATAAAATCAGCATGTTGAGATATGCAAACACATCATTTTTCGCCTTTTTGCCACGCCACCAAAACTCTTCTCTAAAAACCTCATATTACCTCAAAAAACATCTAAATCTTCCATCTGACTGTATTTCATTTGTGCTTATACAAATTTATACATTGTATCACGATGTTTTTACTCATTTCTATCTAATAATAAATATTACTATTATCATTAAGATTGGCACGAAACTTGATAGTGATGCATGGTGACTCCGCAAATACCTTTGAGATTGCTTTCCGCCGTAAGGCTGGGAAAAACGAAGTTTTTAAAAAATCGAAAGCAGGGATTCTTTAATGCATGGCAAGAACACAAAGCACCACTTGAAAGGCGCCTTCCATTTTCACAGAGGGCATGTATGCACAGCTTTGACTTTGATTGGCATAGCGTTGATTTCTCTTTCCAGTGCGCCCTCGTCCGCCAGGGCGGCTAACGGGGTTTTTGACTGGTCTTATGTGGACCTGGACTATGCCCGGCGGGAAAAAGTTCTGGAACTGGAACGTTTTTGCAACCGCATTCATGATTTGGCTTTGAAAGCAGCTAAAGATCCTTTCATGATCGGATGCTTCGACATCAGTCTTCAATTTGACAGGGCCATGAAGAATGGTCCTGTGCCCTCCGCCCTGGAAGTAAAAATTGCGCAGTTGGAACTTTCCTACAATGCTTATTTTATTGAAAACTATTTTTCCTTTCACGACATTCTTTTTGTGAATCTGCGGGGAGAGATCGTCCACTCTATCCGCAAGCAATACGCTCCCAATGAAAGCCTTTTTGAAGGGGATCTTTCTGGGAGCACCCTATCCAAATGCCTCAAAAAGTCACCCACGAAAGAGTGTTTTGTGGATTTTGCCAATTACACGCCTTCCTCGGAAGCCGCGGCTTTCTTTGTGGAACCGGTGATCCAGGAAGGAGTTCTGCGGGGTTGGATGGTGCTCCAATGCGCCATCAATAAGTTGAACACAATTTTCGCCTGGATTGAAAGCCTGGGCCAGACAGGGGAGACCTTTTTGGTCAACCGCCAAGGCCTTATGCTCACGGAATCCAATTTTAGCGGGGATTCCACGATTTTAAAAAAACAACTGGACGACCGGAATATCCAGGCCAAGTTCAATGAAGGGCAGGGCCATCGCACAGTCACAGATTATCGGGGCTCGGAGGCGTTTTCCTCCTTCCAGGTGGTCCTGTTTATGGATACGCGTTGGCTTGTTGTGGCGAAAATGGACAAAGACGAAGTCATCACCCAGCACTATGCCCGGCACCGCAGATATTATGCGGACAAGCTCCTTGCACGGTTGGAGGATGCCATAACAAGCCCCTTGCATGAGCTGTCCGTTCTTCCCCCCCAAAAAACCTTACGAATCGACATGGATGAGTTTGTCCGGGCAAAAAACGGGGAACGCTTGCAAACCTTTGGGGTTTCCACCTGCACAGGATTGTTGGCAACCTATCCGGGCAGGTTTGGTTATATGGCTCACATCAGCCCCATGGACAGGATCTACGGGGGGGATGGCTTCAATCTTTTGGGCCGCATGATAAAGCGTATTCGGAGTTTTGACATTTATCCAAGTGAAAAGCATCGCATACGCTTTATGGTGGTCGCCCCCCATCCTCACACCTTGCCGGCGATTATTGATAAACTGATTGAAGAGGGCTTCCTGCTTTCCCAGATTCTTGTTTTCTACAATCCCGAGGCGGACTCGGCGACTATCAGCTACGATTATAGCCGGTCTGCTTTGCATGTTTTGTGGAAACTGAAAGATCACAAGGGAATGGGAGGGCACACGATGGAAGACGCCGAAAACGTGGGCGCCATCATCAGGCGGATCATGCAGGCAGAAGAAAGCGGACAAACATAACTGGTGAAGACTGAATCGTCATACCAGACGATTGCGATTTATGGGCTGGAACCAATATAGTGCATTAACCAATAAAGGAGACATCATGGGAAAACAAATGACAGTAGGACAGCGAATTGTTCTGGGATTTACGGTAGTCATATTGATAGCCATGGGCCTGGGAGGAATGGCCGTCTACAACATGAAAAGGGTGGAGGCAGATTCCAACAAACTGGCCAATGAGTATGTGCCGGAAGTCAAGGTCACCACAGACCTCCGAGGCGCTTCCAACCGACTCATGTATCAGATGCGCGGATACGGCATGACCGAGGAGGTGCAGTACATGGAGAATGCGCTCAAGGAATTGGAGGCGGTCAACCAGAGTCTTAATGACGCCAAGGAACTGGCGGACAAGTCGGAGCATTTGGTGGCCTTGAAGGGGCAGGTGGACGATGCCCAGGCTGCTACCAATTCCTATGAAGCATTGATGACGCAGACGGAAGCCACCATCGCCGCCATGAATGTTCAAAGGAGTAAATTGTATGATAATGCCGATGCATTTATGGCTAACTGTGCGGCATTTTTAGAAGACCAGAGAATCGCCTTTCAAAAAGAGCTGGAAGACAGGCAGAGCAAAGTAAAAATGGTAACCGCCATTGTGGATCTGGGCACGGAAGTTCGGGTGATGAATTTCAAGGCCCAGGCCAACGCGGACCCCGATCAATTGGAAGCTGCCATCCAAAAACTTGGCGACCTCAAGACGCATACCAGCAAACTCCGGTCTGTCACCCGCAATGAAGCGAACATCAAACAGATTGATGAAACCGAAGCCGCCGCCGTCTCGTATGGGGCCGCCATGAACGGTTATCTGGAGGAGTTCCGTAAAGGCGATTATGCGGATAAAAATCTGCTCAGCAAGCAACAGGGCAAAATGGATGACGCTGCAGGCAGGTATGTGTCCAATTGTTCGTCCTTTCTGGCCTCCCAGCAAGACCAGTTGCACAAAGAAATGATGGAGAGGAACCTGAAGATTTTCCTGGTGAACGACATTATAGACTTGGGCAACGATTCCCGGGTAAAGGCGTTCAAGTCCCAGGCCATGCGTGATCCTAAAATTATTGAGTCTGCTCTGGAGAATTTTCCCAAGCTGGACGCCAAATATGCGGAATTGAGAAAAGTCACCCGGAGTAAGGTCAACCTGGATCAGATTGATACCACCCAGACGGCGGGCCAGAATTACTCCACGGCCCTTGCTGGTTTTCTGGCGGACTGGAAAACGCTCCAGGATATTGGAAGTAAGCGTGAGATAGCTGGCAATAATTTGATTGAGGTTTGCAAGAACACGGCGGACGCAGGCATGGCCACGACGGACGAAATCGCCAAACAGGCGGCCTCAGCTCTTTCCACAAGCTCTGTGTTTATGATTATCGGGCTTTCCATTGGTTTGGTTGTCGCCATATTCTGTTCCATCTTCATCACCCGCAGCCTCACCAGTGTTTTGGGCCGGATCAGTGCGGATTTGGACGAAGGCGCCGAGCAGGTGGCATCCGCCTCCGGGCAGGTTTCCTCTTCCAGCCAGTCTTTGGCCGAGGGCGCCTCGGAGCAGGCGGCGTCCCTGGAGGAAACTTCCTCCTCGTTGGAGGAAATGTCTTCCATGACCAAACAAAATGCGGACAACGCCGATCAGGCGGACAAGCTCATGCGGGACGCCAACCAGGTGGTGGCCATAGCCAACCAGTCCATGGGGGAACTGATAGTGTCTATGGGCGAGATATCCAAAGCCAGCGAAGAAACCTCCAAGATCATCAAGACCATTGATGAAATCGCTTTCCAGACCAATCTGCTCGCCCTGAACGCGGCCGTGGAAGCGGCCAGGGCCGGAGAGGCAGGGGCGGGTTTTGCCGTGGTTGCGGACGAGGTGCGTAATTTGGCCATGCGGGCTGCGGAAGCCGCCAAGAACACGGCGAACCTTATTGAATCCACCGTGAAAAAAGTGGGCGACGGAGGGGAATTGGTTTCCAAAACCAATGAGGCCTTTGGACAGGTGGCCGAAAGTTCGAGGAAAGTTGGGGAGCTGGTGGGCGAAATCTCTGCGGCCTCCAACGAGCAGGCTCAGGGGATTGAGCAGGTCAACAAGGCGGTTTCTGAAATGGACAAAGTCACCCAGCAAAATGCCGCCAATGCCGAAGAATCCGCCTCGGCCTCTGAAGAAATGAACGCCCAGGCGGAAGTCATGAAAAGTTCCGTGGAGGAATTATTGGCTCTGGTGGGAGGCGCCGCCGGTAAAAGGCAAACCACAGCCAAAAGAGGCGGGACAAGAAAAGCTCTGGCCGCTCCCGCAGGGCGCGCCGTTGCCAGGCATGGCGGAAAACCAGGAGCCAGGCCCAAAAAACTGGACCATTCCCGGGAAGTGAGTCCGGCCCAGGTCATTCCTTTTGATGACGAGGATTTCAAGGACTTTTAGATCTGTCAGGAGTTTGGTATTTGGTTAGGGCAGGCTGTTTATAAACCGGGGCTCACGCCTGACAAGCGTGGGCCCTTTTATTTCCGTCCCCCTTGCCAAACCATGTTCCGGTCATGTATACCGGTGTTCCGGATCGTAATGAATTTAAGCCGTTGTATTTGAATTCCCTATTGACCCGTAAGGGCATAATTGTTAATAGTAATATTACTCCACGCACGCATGTTGGAACAGGGGATGAAACGCAAATCAACATATAATATCCTGATGTATTCCCACGACACCTATGGTTTGGGTCATATACGCCGAACCATGGCTATCGCTTCCCATTTGCGCGGGCGTAACACCAATATCCTTATCCTCACGGGCTCCCCCATTGTGGGCCGTTATGCCTTGCCGGACAAGATCGATTTTGTGCGGATCCCGGGTATGATCAAAAAAGCCAACGAGGAATATCTGCCTCTTTCCATCAAGATCCATCCCAACCAGGCATTGGACATCAGAAAAAGTATTATCAAGGCCACGGCCAAGACCTTCCAGCCTCATCTTTTTGTGGTGGACAAGGAACCCCTTGGCCTGAAAAAGGAAATTCTTCCCACCCTCCAGTGGTTGCGGAGATCCCTGCCCGGAACCCGGACTGTGCTGGGCCTGCGGGACATCATGGACGAGTCTTCGGCCACCTGTCAGGACTGGCAGGACAAGGGCATCTATGACGTCCTGGAGGACACATACAGTGAAATATGGGTGTATGGGATCCAGGATTTTTATGATCCCATCCGGGAATACCGCATCCCTCCTGCAATTAATAAAAAGATGATATTTACGGGTTATATCCCCCGCAATGTGCCGGAACCCGGCGCCGTCCAGGCTATGCGCAAGAAATTCGGGTGCCGGGACGGGGAGAAGTTGGTGGTGGCCACCACGGGCGGCGGAGGGGACGGCTACGCCCTTTTGGATTGTTTTTTGACCATGGTGGAAAAAAACAAAGGTAAGAACCGCTTTAAAAGCCTTTTGGTCACAGGCCCTTTTATGGCGGAAAAGGAACGGGATAACGTGGTTTCCCGAGCCAGAAAATTGGGCATACAGGCCATTCAGTTCCATAAGCGTATGGAGGAAATCCTGGCTGCTGCCGATCTGGTGGTTAGCATGGGGGGGTATAACACGGTTTGCGAAATTCTTACTTTGGGAAGGGTGTCCTTGATTGTGCCCCGGGAAACTCCGCGCAAGGAACAGTTGATCCGGGCCCAGGTCCTGAAGGAAAGAAACCTGGTGGACTATATTCCTGAAGATTCCCTGTGTCCGGGCGGCATGCAAGATAAGGTTTTGGAATTGCTTGATAACCCCAAAGTCTATAAAGAAGCCATTGCCGATTTTAAACTCACCGGTTTGGATGTCATCAGCCAGCGCCTTAGGGAGTTCCAACGGCAACCAGCCGGATGCACCTTTAAAAAATCCTCCCTTACCCAATCCTGCGGAGGTCTCACCGAACCCTCCCTGTCGCTGCCTGCCCAGGCGCAAATGGCCCGTTATCATGGGCCGGAATGAATCCCTGAAAGATAACACCCTAAAGGAAAACTTTAGCACCGGCGTGTCAGAATGGTTTGGCATGCGTGTTAGGAGCTTTCTTTTTGTATTGTACAGGAAAGACGCACTATGACTGAACAGGAAAAGCCCGTATTGGGTATTATATTAAAAGGCTATCCCAGGATTTCCGAAACCTTTATTTCCAACGAGATTTTGTTATTGGAAAAAATGGGATTTAAAATTCATCTGATTTCCATGCGCCATCCCAGGGAGTCGTTTTGCCACGATAGCGTCAAGCAAATCCAGGCGCCCGTGGACTACCTGCCCCAGACCCTGTGGCAGCCCATGGCGATTTTTTTGAGGCATAACATTCCCCTGGCCCTGGAACGGCCCGGTGTGTATTTTAAGGCTCTGGGCTTGGCGTTCAAGCGGTTTTTGCGTACAAAAAAGTCCGCAACCTTCAAGCATTTACTCCAGGCCGGGTACGTGGTGCACAAGGTTTTACCGCAAAGCGGAATCGTCCATCTTCATTCCCATTTCGCCCATTCCCCCACGTCCGTGGCCATGTTCACCAGCATGCTTTCGGGGCTGCCTTTTTCGTTTACGGCCCATGCCAAGGACATATACACGTCCGACGAGAGGCAACTTGCGGAAAAAATCCGTTTGGCCCAATATGTGGTAACTTGCACGGAATACAACCGGCAACATCTCCAAAAGGTAGCCCTGGACGGCCGGACTCCCATTTACCGGATATACCACGGTATAGACGTGGATTTTTTTTCCGACGCTGCCAGCACCCGAAAACCCGCTCCGCCCTACAAGCTGTTCACTGTGGCCAGGATGACCTCCAAAAAAGGCCTGCCCACTGTGTATAGGGCATTAAAAATCCTGAATGACCGGGGAATTGAGTTCGAACATACCCTCATAGGCGACGGGGACGACCGGGATGAAATTTTGTCGCTCATTAAGGAACTGGGCCTGGAAAACAAGGCCAAGTGCCTGGGCACCCAACCCCATGGGGTGGTGTTGGAGCATTTTAGGAATTCCGACCTTTTTGTCCTGGGTTGCGAAGTGGCGAAAAACGGGGACCGGGACGGCATACCCAATGTGTTTTTGGAATCCATGGCCATGGGGGTGCCTGTGGTCGGCACCAATGTTTCGGCCATTCCCGAAGTTTTGCAGCACCGGAAAACCGGGCTGGTGGTGGCGCCAAAATCCCCGGAGAGCATGGCCGATGCCATGATGGAAATCCTCACCCGGGAAGACCTGCGGAACAGGGTGAAAGAAAAAGCCCTGGAACTGGTCAGCAAGGAGTTTTCCAATAAAAAGCTCATAGGGGATCTGGCGGAACTTCACCGGGCCGCCGGGGTGTGATCCTGCAAATCCGCCAACATTAAAAACAGGCCATTGCCCGATTATGCGCATCCATTTCTATCCTCCATTCAAGCCCCTGGACCATCCCAATCCTTCGGGGGACCAAGCCACTGCCCGTGGCTTGGTTGAATACCTGGAAGGCCGGGGGCACGAGGTTCGGGCCGCCAGCAGATTAAGGAGCCGGTGGATATACTGGCAACCACAAAGGCTGCCGGAAATACTGGCCGAGCAAAAGCGCGTTTTGCAGGAGGCAGAGGCCTTCAAACCGGACCTGTGGCTGACCTATCACACCTATTATAAGGCCCCGGATTTGCTTGGGCCGGGTATCTGTCGAAAGTTGGACATACCCTATGTGATTTTTCAGGGAATTTACTCCTCCAAACGCAAAAGGCGAATCAAAACCCTTCCCGGATACTATTTGAATCGCCGCGCCCTCACCAGCGCCGACCATATTTTCAGCAACCGTAGCGAGGACTTGAAGAATCTCCGGCGGATAGTCGCCTCGGACAAGCTGACCTACATCAGGCCCGGCATCAAGCCTGGAGGATTTTGCCATGACCCGGCAGCCAGGGAGGAACTCCGGGGCCACTGGGGTGTGGGGGACCGGCCCGTTGTCATTTCAGCAGCCATGTTCCGGGCCGACGTAAAAACCCAGGGGCTTTTGTGGGTGATCCGGGCTTGTGGCAGGCTGCGGGCCAGGGGAATTCCTTTGGTGTTGGTCATTGCCGGAGACGGGAAAGAGAGAGGCCGGATTGAACAGGCGGCAAGGGATCATTTGGGTGATGATTTCCGTTTGATAGGCAAGGCGCCCCGGGATATCCTGTACCGCGTATACAGCGCCGGGGACGTGTTTGCGTTTCCCGGATTTCGGGAAACCCTGGGCATGGTCTATCTGGAAGCCCAGTCCTGCGGCCTGCCTGTGGTGGCTTGCAATAACGGGGGGATTCCCGAAGTCGTGGAACATGGCCGAACCGGTTTTCTTACGCCCTTGGGGGACATGGATGCATACGTAAATACCCTGGAAAGCCTGACAACAAATTCCGCCTTGAGGAAAAGCATGGGCGCCCGGGCGGCTTCATTGATACGCACCCGGCACGACCTGGAAATCAATTATCTGAAAATGGAAGAAACTCTAAACCGGTGTGTTCGGGAGTATCATGGTCATGGAAGCTGAAAATACCCGTTTTGTGTTGATTCGCCATGCCCAGACCAAGTGGAACGTTCTAAAATTGATGCAGGGCCGGGAAGACAGCCCCCTGACCCGGAAGGGAAAGGATGAAGCCAGGGTTTGGGGCAAGGCATTGAAAAGCCAGGCCATAGACCGGATTGTTGCAAGCCCATTAAACCGGGCTGTGGAAACCGCCTTGCTTATCAACGAAACCCTTGGCCTGCCTTTGAGCCAGGAAACGGGATTCATGGAGCAATCGTGGGGAAGATGGGAGGGCATGACCCTGGAGGAGATTAAGGCGGAATCGCCGGTTATCCTGGAAAGCATGGTAAGCAGGGGCTGGGATTTCAAGCCCCCTGGCGGGGAGTCGCGCTTGCAGGTCCTGGCGCGCTGCACCCAGGCCATGCAATCCATTCATGAAAAATGGCCCGGGCAGACTATTTTGATTGTAGCCCATACAGGGGTGATAAAGTGCATCACCTATCACATTCTGGGCAGGGCTTTTCTTCCTTCGGAGCCTGCCTGTCTTATGCGAAATCGCGCCCACATCGTGCGCTTTGGAGAAGGTGGGCTGGAAATGGAAGCCTTAAACGCCATTTCCCCGGGATGACTTTCCTGTTTTTTCTTTAATCTTATAGGTTCTTCATATATGGATTCCTCCCATGAAAGTACTTTTTTATTGCCAGCACGTCTTGGGGATGGGGCATTTTTTCAGGAGCCTGGAAATCGTAAAGGCTTTGAAAGGCCATGAAGTGATTCTGGTTTCCGGAGGCCCGCCCGTTGACATTCCCCTGCCCGCCCATGTGAAAGAGGTCCGTTTGCCCGGCCTTGCCATGGATGAGGATTTCTCCCGCCTGTTTGCCATGGATGCCGGCAGGGATGTGGAAGAGGTCAAGCATGAGAGGATCTCTATCCTGCACCGGATTTTTGTCAAAGAGCGGCCTGACCTGTTTTTGGTGGAGCTTTATCCTTTTGGCCGTAAGGCTTTCCGGTTTGAGTTGGACCCCATTTTGCATGGTATTCGCCAGGGGGATTTGCCGCCCTGCAAGGTGGTGTGCAGTCTGCGGGATATCCTGGTGGAGAAAAGGGACCCAACGGCCTATGAAGCCCGGGTTACCGGGATTCTGAATCAGTTTTTTGACGGTTTGGCAGTCCATTCTGATCCGGCCCTGGTGAGTTTGGACGACACCTTTTCGTCCCTGGACAAAATTACGGCGCCAGTCAGGTACACGGGATTTGTGACTTCCAAGCCTCCCCCGGGCGCCCGGGAACGGGTGCGGAAAACCTTGGGTATAGGGCCTGATCACAAACTCATCGTGGCCAGCGCAGGGGGGGGCAAGGTGGGCCTTCCTCTTTTGTCGCCCCTGGTGAAGGCTTTTAAGGAACAGGCGCCTTCCAATTGGATTTTGCAGGTTTTTACCGGTCCATTTCTGGATACTCAAGACTATAAAAGTCTGAAGAATTTTTCCGGCGAAAACCTGATTATTGAAAGATTTTCCGATGATTTCCTGGCGTGGCTGGCTGCAGCGGATCTTTCCATAAGCATGGCCGGGTACAACACCTGCATGAATCTTCTGGCTGCGCAGACGCCTTCCCTGGTTTTTCCTTTTGAGCAAAACAGGGAACAACTCATGCGGGCCAGGAAACTGGAAGCTCTGGGCGCTTTGGAAATTTTGGGAGATATTGACCTGGAGGCCGCAAAGCTGATCCCCAGGATCGTCCGAATGCTGGAAAAAGGCAGGGCCGATTTTGTGCAGGTGAACCTGGATGGAGCGGAAGAGACGGCCAGGTGGGCGGAAAACCTAGTGCAACGCGGAGGTAAATGCTGATGGCAGGTTCTGTTTCAGCCATTTGGAATTGCGACCCCCGGGATATGGCTCGGTCCCTGGACAAATGCCTGGGGGAATCGCTTGAGAAATTCGGCAGGGCAAAGGTTTTTTTTAGGGCTGACGATATTGCCGCTCCTTCCCAAAATTTTTCGCGGCTGATGGGGTTGTTCAGGGATAACAAAACGCCTTTGTGCCTTGCAGTGGTGCCTGCGTGGATGTCCCACACCCGGTGGGAAGCCCTAGGAAAAATTGCCGGGGATGATGCCTCCCTATGGTGCTGGCACCAGCATGGCTGGCGGCATAGGAATCATGAGGCAACCGGCAAGAAACAGGAATTCGGCCCTTCCAGAACCCGCGAGGCCGTGGCAAGGGACTTGGCCCTTGGCAGGGACAGGCTGGAGTCTGTTCTTGGGAACCAGTTTTATCCGTTTTTCACTCCTCCCTGGAACCGGTGCGGCTCTCATACTCTTGCAGTGCTGGAAGATATGGGTTACAGTGGAGTTTCTCGTAGCAAAGGCGCCTTACCAACATCAGATACGCTTCCGGATCTTTTTGTGAATGTGGACCTCCATACCCGCAGGGAAAAGGATGGAGGCAAGGACTTCCAGGCATTTTTTCATGAGTTTTCCCAAGCCCTTGAAACAGGGTGTTGCGGAGTCATGATTCATCACCAATTAATGAATGAAACTGCTTTTGATTTTTTAGAGGTTCTGTTACAGGCTCTTGGAACGGAAAAAAAACTTGACCTGATTGCCTTCAATGCTTTTGAGTGATATCAGTATTCATTATTAAGTGGCATCCGGCCTGATATATTTTTCCATTTTTTTTCGAGAGGCCTTCCCCATTTATGAAAAAGACGAACACAGCCCAGGGAAATGGCATAGCGCCTGACAAAGCACAAAGGCTTCTTGTTCTGCCTTTCCGCAAATCCCTGGAAATCTCTTTCAAGAGTATTCAGGCGCGGTTTTTCCGTTCCCTGATCACCACCACCACGTTGGTGCTTGCCATCAGTTTTTTCAGTTTTGTCATGGTCGGCACCAATGCGGCCAATGGGCTTTTATCCACAGGTGAACGGGAGTACAGGCAAGCCTTGGTGAAGTCGGGCTATGATCTGGAGCCGGATCAGGTCACGGTAGGCAGCAGCCCCAAGCAAAGGTGGATCGCCATACTTTCCCTGTTGGTATGCGTGGTGGGCATTGTCAATGCTCACTTGATGGCGGTTACGGAAAGATTTCGGGAAATCGGCACCATGAAGTGCCTTGGCGCCCTGGACCGGTTTGTAATGAGGCTGTTTATTTTGGAAGCAGGCATGCAGGGCCTGGCCGGGTCGTTGGTGGGGGCTCTGGCGGGAGCTTTTTTCGCCTTGGCAAGTTTTGGGTTGCGATTTGGCTCGCCGGCGCTGACCCATCTCAATTGGGGAGATATTTTGGGCTCCGTTGGAATGGCAGTGGGGGGCGGGATTCTTCTCAGCCTGTTGGGAGTCATGTATCCGGCCTGGATTGCTTCCCGTATGCAACCGGTGGAAGCCATGAGGGTTGAACATTGAACAATATTGAATATGTGGTCAGGGTTTCGGAAGTGACCAAGAGTTTTAATCTTGGCAAGATAATGGTCCATGCCTTGCGCGGGGTGAACCTGGAGATCGCCACAGGGAACTATATTTCCATTATGGGGCCTTCCGGTTCGGGCAAAAGCACCTTGTTCAACATGATTGGAGGGTTGGACAAACCGTCCTCCGGCCGGGTGTACATTGATGAAGTGGACATCGCGCAGTTGGACGCCTATGAACTGGCCTGGCTTCGGTGCCGCAAGATAGGATACATTTTTCAGACATTCAACCTCATCCAGGTCATGAACGCCCTGGAGAATGTGACTCTGCCCATGACCTTTGCCGGTGAAACCAGCAGCGCAGCCATGGATAAGGGGATGGATCTGCTAAAGCTGGTCGGTTTGAGTGATCGGCACAGTCATAAGCCCAACGAACTTTCCGGCGGCCAGCAGCAACGTGTGGCCGTGGCCAGGGCTTTGGCAAACGATCCCAGCATTATTCTGGCGGACGAACCTACGGGAAACCTGGACCTTACCACCGGCGAAGAGATCATCGCCTTGCTCAAGCGCCTGAGCAGGGAACGGAATGTGACGGTGATTTCCGCCACCCACGATTTTAAGATGCTCAATGTTTCGGATCAGGTCGTTTGGATTAGGGACGGTTTAGTGGACAAGGTGGAGAACCGGGACGAATTGTCCATTTCCGTTGGTCAGATTGGTGCGCGTTCAGAATCGGAAACCGCCTGATTTTTTGCTGGTTATGTTTTACTCTTTGCGAGTTTAGCCGACATGCCCCTATTTTTTAAAAACAAAAATGCATCAGGACTCATTGCCCTGTTGTTGTTGGCAGGCCTGTGCCTGCCCGGGTTTGGTTTTGGTTCGGTCGACCACGGGAACATGTGGAAGGACCTGGCCTTTTTTGCCTCTTTGGAAGACCGGAGTACGGGTACGGAGGGGTGTGTCAAGGCTTCCGCTTATATCGCCGAACGCTTCAATGCCCTGGGTCTGGAAAATGTAGCATCCCAGGATTTTCAGACGCCCGTCCAGGACCACGGAGGCAGCACCCTCACCTTAGGCCCGGACGCCGAGCCTGTGCTTTTGTTTCCCATGGTATCCAACGCCATCACGCCTCAGTCCTTTGAGGAAGGGGTGGAAGGCCCTGTTGTTTATGCTGGAAAGGGCAGCCTGCAAGACCTCAGGGGAAAGGAAGTGGCGGGCTGCATCATGCTCATGGATATGGACTCGGGGAAGAACTGGCAGAACGCCGCCTCCCTGGGCGCCAAGGCCCTGATTTATGTGGGTGCTCCAAACACTTCCAAAGTTTTTTTCAACGAGAAATTTGAGCTTACCCCCTTTAATTTTCCTCGTTTTTGGATGACCAGGGACAAGGCCCGGGAGCTTTTCGGGGATTATGCATCCCAACCCCGTGGGGTTCTCTACGCCAAAGCCACCCTGAAGACATCCATGACCTGGAAGCAGGTCAAGGCCCAGAATATTTATGGCCTGATTGCGGGCGCGGACGAAACCCTAAAAAAAGAACTTATGGTGGTGGAAGCCTTTTACGACAGCACGGCTCTGGTTTTGGGGCAATCTCCTGGAGCGGACGAAGCCGGGGGCATTACCGCCTTGCTGGAATTGGCCCGAAAACTCAAGGAAAATCCGCCGCCCAGGTCTGTACTGCTTGTTGCCACGGCAGGCCATGCCCAAAGCCTGGCCGGAGCCCGGGAGTTGTGGTGGAGTTTGTGCACCAAGAACAGCGCCATCAAAGAAGAGAAAGCCCGTCTCGAAAAATGGATAGAGGACGGGGAAAAGGCATTGGAAAGCCTGGACAAGTTTGCCAAAACATTTCCGACAAACCAGGAGGACTACAAAGATCTGCTCGCGGCTGTTACCGAGGAACTTAAAACGCAGGTTGACACTATTTCCAACAAACTCATGCGATTGCGTCTGTCCTGGGAAAATGCGGGAAGCAGGAAGGAAATCAACAAACTGGCGGACAGGAGAATGGCGCTCAGGGGGTTGTTGTGGCGTCCTTTCAAGGAATTGACGGAGCCGGATCGGCAGCTTATCCATGATTTGATCGGCCCTGCCAAGGCCCAATTGCAATATTTAGTCAAGGATTCCAACAAGCAGCGCAAGATTATCAAGACATCGCGGGAATTCAGAAAGCTGGTGGGTGAATACACCGTGGTCGCCTCCCTGTCTTTGCATCTTTCCAGCCATGGAGACGGGGCGGGCGCCTTTAGCCAGGGGTGGCATTATTCCTTGAGGGATAGCGTCAACCGGACTTCTGCATATAAGGCTCTTGACAAGGAAATGCGCAAGGCCGCTGAAAAATTAGCCAAGAAGGATGTGAATTATCCCTTGGCCGATACCCTTAGGCCGAGCCGTTTGCGCACTTGGCAGAGCTATTTTGGCGATAAGCCCTCCCTGGGAGGGGAGGTGGGCGCCCTGGCAGGCTATTCCAGCGCCAGCTTTGTTACGGTCAATGATTCGCGGCCTTTATGGGGCACGCCTTTTGATACTTTGGACAACGTAGATGGGAACACGGTCTCCAAGCAGGCCGAGATGGTCTTGGGGGTCCTGGAAAAACTGGCATTCGCCGATGAGCTTCACTCCGGGAAAGATCCCAAATTGGGTTTTTCCACAATTACAGGCCACGCAAAATTTATGCGCCACGGCGAACTTTTTGCCGACCAGGCCGCCCCCAAGACCACCATTCTAACTTTTCAGGGGCCAGCCCTGTATCATTGTATGACCGATGCCCTGGGAAATTTCCAGCTTAAGGGAATGGCCGACAGCAAACACACCACGGACAAGGCCATTATCGAGGGGTACCGGTTTGATGAAAATGGTCAGGCCATGTGGGCCATTGACAAGGATTCCACGGGCAAAGACGCCTATCGGGTCAAGGTGCTGAGAAAGTCGGCGGAAACCGACCTGATAATGTTTTCGTGCCGCCAGATTACCTTGTTCAACCTGCTGGAGCCGCGCAGCTTTTGGCCCATGACCAATATCCAGTTGATCGACGCCCGACAGGAGGCTGAACCAAGGCGCTATTGGTACAGCAGGATCGACACCAGGACTTCGGTCCTTGCCACCATATTTTTACCGGCCCAGTCCCGATTCAAGATGACCCTTTCGGACACGGTTCTCAAGAAAAAACTGGTTCTGACCAATGCCACTAAAAAGGTTCCCGAGGGTGTTGGCTTTGCCGTGGATGAGCAGGACATGATTCCCAACACCGAGCAGCAGGCTGCCCATGACATGTGGGCCTTGCTTGGACCCCGGATTGACAGCCTGGAAAGCCACGGAATCTTTAACGATAAATTGCGGGAGCTCATGGACGAAGGCACAGAGGCGTTGCGGGCGTCCCAGGACCACATGGGCGCCAGGCAATACGCCAAGTCCTACGAGTCGGCGAAAAAATCCTGGGCCTTGGCCAGCCGGGTGTATGACGATGTGGAAAAGACCCAGAAAGACGTGCTTTTTGGTGTGTTGTTTTATATCGCCCTTTTTGTGCCCTTTGCCTTTTGCATGGAAAGGCTTCTTTTTTCTTATGCCAGCATCCACCGCCGCATCCTTGCTTTTTTGTCTATTTTGGCGGTGCTCATAGCCGTGATTTACAAAGTGCATCCGGCCTTTCAACTGGCGTACAGTCCCATGGTGGTGGTTTTGGCCTTTTTCATTATCGGCCTTTCCCTGGTGGTAAGCCTGATTATTTTCTTTCGATTTGAAGAGGAAATGACCATGCTCCAAAAGCGGGCCAGCCATGTTCGGGCCGCTGAAATGGGGCGCTGGCAGGCTTTTTCCGCGGCGTTTTTCCTGGGAGTAAGCAACCTCAGGCGGCGCAGGCTCAGGACCATGTTTACCTGCGTCACTCTGATTATTTTGACCTTCACCATTATGAGTTTCACGTCCATCCAAAGTCTGCGGTACAGTTTTTCCCGTTCGTTCACGGATACATCTCCTTATAATGGACTGCTTTTAAAGAACATTAATTGGCGGGATCTTCCGCCCGAAGCCCTGGAAACCTTGCAGGACGCTTTGGCCGGTAAGGGGATCACCGCACCCCGCGTTTGGCTGGAAACCGGAGACCAAACCCGGGCGGTGCATGTGACGGTCCGGCGAGGGTCAAGGACGTATGAGGCAGGCGGCGTGGTGGGTTTGAGCCACAACGAGCCCCTGGTGACCGGCATTGGCCGGGATTTAGTAGGGGGGCGCTGGCTAAGCCCGGAGGATACCCATGCCGTGGTTTTGCCTGAAAGAATGGCTGTGGACCTTGGCATAGACCCGACAAATCCTGAGGGTAGCGTGACCTTGTGGGGCGAACCCTTTGAGGTGGCCGGTGTTTTTTCGGATTCCACTTTGGAAAATAATCGTGATTTGGATGACGAAATCCTTACCCCGGTATTTTTCCCGGGCGAGATTTCCGCCCAGATGAGTGAAGTGGAGGCTGCGGCCCTGGAGTCCGGGGAGGATGTGCAGGCTTTCCAGAGCCGGTATCAGCATGTTGAGCCGGGCATGACCCTCATTATGCCCTACACCACATTGATGGCCATGGGGGGCGGGCTCAAGGGGATGGCGTTCAAGCCTTCCGCCGGAGTGAATTTGAAAGCCCTGGCCGGGAAACTGGTGGACAGGTTCAAACTCTCCATCTTCATGGGAGAGAAAAACGGCGCCTATGTTTACCATGCCAGCGACACCCTTAGTTACAGCGGAGTGCCCAACATTGTCATTCCCATCATCATCGCGGCGCTTATTGTTCTGAATACCATGATCGGGACGGTTTACGAAAGAAAGCGGGAGATAGGCATTTACACTTCCGTGGGGCTGGCGCCCTCCCATGTTTCCTTTTTGTTTGTGGCGGAGTCCATGGCATTTGCCGTGCTCTCTGTGGTGTTGGGCTATGTTCTTGCCCAGACTGCGGCGGCTGTTTTTTCGGGTACCTCCCTTTGGGCCGGGCTTACGGTCAATTATTCCTCCCTGGCTGGCGTGGCAGCCATGCTTTTGGTTTTTGCGGTGGTTTTGATTTCGGTGATTTATCCTTCCCGGGTGGCCGCCAAGATAGCCATACCGGACGTTAATCGGTCCTGGAGCCTGCCTGAGGCGGAAAAGAATGTCATTGATCTTTCCATGCCTGTTCTCGTGCATTACGGGGAGGTTCAGGGGATTGGCGGGTTTATTGCGGACTATTTCGCTTCGTACCAGGATGTCTCCCACGGCATTTTTTCCACCAACAAGATAGAAGTGACGCCCCATTGCCCCTACCTGGATCCCGGTGTGGAGGCTGTTCCCCTGTTGTGCACAGACAACAAGTGCGAAAAGAGGCATTGCCTGCATTTGAAAGTCAAGGCTTGGTTGGCTCCCTTTGATTTTGGCATCATGGAGAAGGTGGATATTTACATGTCCCCTTCCGAGGATGATCCCCATTTTTTAAAGATACGGACTGTCCTCACCCGGGAAGCCGGGGAAACCAATGCCTGGAAGCGGATCAACAAGGTTTTTGTCAATCAGTTACGGAAGCAGCTTTTGGTTTGGAGATCCCTTACCCCCGAGGAAAAAGAGGGTTATAGAGATGTTCTGGATAAAATCATGAATTCCTGAGTGGTGGTATGAACGTGACCCTGGAAAGCAAAGAAACAGAGATCCGGTCAGCAGGCGCCAAAACCCGGGCAAGGGCCGTGGTCCTGGGCTCTGTTTTGGCCCTGGCGATCTGCGCGGTGACGCCTTACAATAACGTGTACCTCCAGGGGACGCCGTTGGGAGGCGGGCATTTTCCCCTCGCTCCCTTTTGCGTGTTTTTGTGCCTGACCCTGGTTGCTTACGGATTTTCGCGGTTGTTGGGCCGGGCCATTCTGACGGGCAAGGAATTGCTGGTAACCTGGATACTTATGGTGGTGGTTTCGGGCATTGCCTATACCGGGTTGGTGCGCACCTTTTTCATCAACCTGACCGCGCCTTACCATTTCGCCTCTGTGGGAAACCGGTGGCAGGAAGTGCTCCATCCCCTGATGCCCAAGGCCTGGTATCCCCAGGACCCGGGAGCTATCCAGCAATTATATAATGGCCTGGATGGCGGCAGGGATATGGGCTGGCTGGAACTCATACAAAGTATTCCATGGCATGTCTGGTTCAAGCCTCTCATAACCTGGAGCGTGTTCATCCTGTTGGGTTATTTTGTGATGCTGTGCATGGTGAATCTTTTCGCCAGGCAATGGGTGGACAATGAACGGATGAATTTCCCCCTGTTGCAGGTGCCTTTGGCCTTGGAAGAGGCTGTGGAGCAAAACCGGCTGCTGAGGTTTTTCACCAATCCCTTTTTGGTGGCGGGAGTGTGCATACCGGTATTTTTGCACACGTTGAACGGGTTACAGTTTTATTGTCCTTCGGTGCCGGACATACCCACGCTGATCCTGGCCGGGCCGTATTTTCCCAAATATGGGCTGTTTTCAGCCTTTCACAAGTTAAAGATTCATTTGTTTCCGGCATACATTGGTTTTGCCTTTTTGGCGTCCCGGCAGATTTCCTTTTCGTTTTGGTCGTTTTTCGCCATGGGAGGTTTGTTCATTGGCCTGTTGAGCATGTTTGGGCTGAATATTCCGGAGGCGGCCTTGGGGATTACCTTTGGCCCCACTTTGACGCGGCCTGAAGAAACCCAGATGCTGGGGGCCTATGGGGTGTTTTTTCTATTCATATTGTGGTTGGCCCGCAGGCATTTAAAAGGGGTTTTGCAGGAGGCGTTTTGGCGAAAACCCCTGGAGGGCTCCGGCGCCCAGTGGTTTTCCTCCCGATTCGCCTTTTGGGGTTTTGTGATGGGATTTGCCGCCTTGACTCTGTGGTGCCATTATTTTGGTATGCCCCTGTTTGTGAGTTTTTTGGTGATCGGGGCATTTTTCATGGTCATGCTGGTGGCCAGTCGCATTATTTGCCAGGGGGGAGTGGCGTATTTTTCTTTGACCATGGCGCCCCTGGACGGCTTGATTTCCTTTTTTGGCCCCCAGTTTTTCAGCAAGGTGGGGGTGCTCATTGCCGGTGTGAGCCAGAAGGTGTTGTTTGTGGACTTGCGGGAATCCCTTATGCCTTCCCTGTTCCACGCCAGCAAAATCAGTAAAAAGGCTGGCAGGCCGAATATGTTTTTATTGGGCATGACGGTCACCATCATTCTGGCTGTGGCGATTTCTTTTATCTCCATGCTGGCGTTGTGCTACAAATTCGGCATTCGGGAACTTCAACTGGACTGGGCCACCCGGACGACTCTGACAGTTTTGCAGAACGTGCAAAGTCTGGTGGAGTCTCCTCCCGATCCAGGTCCCTGGGTGCATTTTTTTTCCATAATGGGGGCAGTGGTCATGCTGGTGCTGGTGGTTTGCTATCACCGGTTTTACTGGTGGCCCATCCATCCCATCGGATACCTGACTGCGTACAGTTCGGCCATGAAGGTCCTGTGGTTCAGCTTTTTTGTGGGCTGGCTGGCCAATTCGTTATGCATGCGATACGGCGGGGTGAGCCTGTTCAATAAGTTGCGCATGTTTTTCATGGGGTTGATCATCGGGGATTTCCTCATGGGAGGAATTTGGGCCATAATCGGACTTTTCGGGGACGCCAGTTACCAGGTCTTGTACAACTAAAGGTTACAGGTAATGTACGAGGACAAAGAATTACAGGAATATCGGGATCTATTAAAGCCACCCGACAAGTTTGAGGAGGGCTTTGATTGGAAAACCGTTGTGGGGGCTATTTTCATTGGTTTTCTCATGATGCCCGGAAGCATGTACCTGCAATTGGTCATTGGCCAGGGAATCGGCCCGGCTGCCCGTTGGGTGACCATCATCCTGTTTGCGGAAATCGCCAAGCGATCCTATACAGAGCTCAAGCAGCAAGAGATTTTTCTTTTATATTATATGGCCGGCGCCGCCCTGGCTTCGCCTTTTCAAGGGCTTTTGTGGAGCCAGTATTTGGTTCAGTCGGACGCGGCCAGGATGTTGGGGCTTGTGGAGCATATCCCCAGTTGGGTGGCTCCCGGGCCTGGCTCCGTATCGTTGGTGGAGCGCACTTTTTTCCACAGGGACTGGCTGGTCCCAATAATGCTATTGGCCGGGGCCCAGCTTATCCAGCGGATTGACCATTTTGGCCTGGGTTACGCCCTGTACCGCATAACCTCCGACGTGGAAAAGCTGCCTTTTCCCATGGCTCCTGTTGGCGCCTTGGGAACCATGGCCCTTGCCGAGTCCACGGAGGACCGGAAAACAAGCTGGAAGTGGAGGCTTTTTTCCATTGGCGGCATGATTGGCCTGAGCTTCGGGGCTATCTATGTGCTGCTTCCCATTGTGTCGGGATTGCTTTTCGCCAAGCCCATCCGGCTGATTCCCATACCCTGGGTGGAACTGACCGGACATACGGAGCATATCCTTCCTGCTGTTGCCACAGGCATCCAGTTGGATATCGGCCTGATTTTCATCGGGATGGTGTTGCCTTTTTGGGCGGTGATAGGGGGATTGATCGGGCTGATTATCACCGTCATACTCAATCCCATCCTCCATTCCGCTGGAATCCTTCACCGTTGGCATCCGGGCATGGGCACGGTGGATACGGTGTTCGCCAACAACTTCGACTTTTACATGAGCTTTGGCATCGGCTTGGGTTTGGCCATTGCGGCTGTGGGCATCTGGCATGTGGTCCGGTCCTTTGGGAAAAGCGCGCCCGGAACCCGGGGTTCGTGGAAGAACCTGTTCAACCCTCCCGAGGGCAGGGGGGATTTCAGCATTTTCATATCCCTGGGGATTTATGTTTGTTCCACCCTGGCCTATGTGTTGATGTGCGTGTGGCTTGTGCCCACCTTTCCCTGGATATTCTTTCTGGCTTATGGGTTCATCTATACGCCTTTGGTTTCGTACGTTTCGGCCCGCATGGAGGGCATTGCAGGCCAGTTTGTGAGCCTGCCCCTGGTGCGGGAAGCCAGTTTTATCGCCGGCGCCCGATTCTTTGGGTATTCAGGCATAGAGATCTGGTACGCGCCTATTCCCATCCATAATTACGGGGAGGCCACGGTCCATTTCCGGCAAATCGAGCTTACAGGAACGAGTATCCGGGGGATCATCAAGGCTGAAATCGTGGTGTTTCCGGTGGTGATTATCGCCAGTTTGTTGTTTTCCCAGTTCATATGGAGGCTGGCGCCCATTCCGTCCTCCAGCTATCCGTACGCCCAGGAATTATGGCATCTTCAGGCTTTGAACTCCCTGCTTATGCAGACCTCGACCCTGGAAGGCAATTCTTTATTCTTTCAGGCCTTGAAGGGCAATTATGTAATGGCGGGCATGGGGTTCGGGGTTCTCACCTATATGCTGCTCATGCTTTTTGGCCTGCCCATCATGCTCATTTACGGCGTGGTCCGGGGACTGGGCCAAAGCACTCCCCATGGGATGATCCTGGAAGTGGCGGGGGCCTTGCTGGGCCGTTTTTTCTTTTTAAGGAAATACGGAAAACAATGGCGCCAGTATGCTCCGGTGCTATTGGCGGGATTTTCCTGCGGCATGGGCCTCACTGGCATGTTCGCCATGGGCTTTGCCCTGATCCTCAAATCTCTGGGGCGGCTGGCCTATTGATATCTTTCTGGAATTACAACAAAAATATATTTTGCTCATAAGTTTTCAGTTTTACTTTCTGTCCAGGGCCTTGCGCACGATGTCGGCAATGTCTCCCATGACCATGGGTTTCATAATGTATTCGGAAATGCCCATGGCCCGGGCGTTCTCTTCCGTCACGATTTCCGAAAAGCCTGTGCATAGGACGATGGGTATGTCCGGGCGGATTTCCAGGATTTTTCTGGCCAGGACATCTCCGGTCATGTGAGGCATGTTCATATCTGTGATGACCAAGTCGAAGTTATCGGGTTGGGCCTTGAAGATTTCAAGGGCTGTGACGCTGGATGTTTGCACCATGACCGTGTAGCCCAGCCTTTCCAGCATTTGCTTTCCCATAAGGGCTACAGGACCTTCATCGTCCACAAAAAGGACGTTTTCTGTGCCATGGGGTAAGCTGGCGCTTGTGCGTTGAGCAGGCATTTCCACGGTGGATTCCACCTGGGGCAGATGGATGATAAACGAGGTGCCCTTGCCCGGTTCGCTTATGACCTGGATGTCCCCTTCCATGCTTTTGACAATGCCATGGACCACAGCCAGGCCCAGGCCCGTTCCCTTGCCTTGCGCCTTGGTGGTGAAATAGGGGTCAAAGATTTTATCCATGACAACTCGTGACATGCCATGGCCCGTATCTGAGATAGTGAGCCGGACATATTTTCCCGGCTTGAGATTAAGCCTTCCCGGCATGAAATCATGAAGAACGACGGTTTCGTCGAAACTTACGGTGAGTATTCCGCCGGTTTCCGCCATGGCATGATAGGCATTAGTGCACAGGTTCATGAGAACCTGATGGATTTGCGTGGGGTCGGCCAAAACCGGACCGCATTCCTTGTTGATTTTTTTCTTGAACTCAATGGAGGTTGGAATGGAAGACCGGAGCAGCTTGAGGGCCTCCCTGATCACCAGTTGGGCCTGGACAGGCCTTTTTTCGATTTCGGTTTGTCGGCTGAAGGTGAGTATTTGGTAGACCAGTTCCTTGGCCCGTTCCGCAGCTTTCATGACCTCGCTGAGATTGCGTTCCAAGACGCTGTTTTCGGGGGCTTCCACCATGGCCATTTCCGTATAGCCAATGATAGGGGACAAAATGTTGTTGAAGTCGTGGGCAATGCCTCCGGCCAGGGTGCCGATGGCTTCCATTTTTTGGGCTTGCCTGAGTTGGATTTCCAGTTTGTTTCTGTCGTTTTCGGCTCGCCGCATATCTGTCACGTCGTTCATGACAATGAGGCTATTCTCTCCCAAGGGGATCATCTTGAATTCCACGGTTCTTTCAGCCCCGTCCTTGCACGTGACGATCCGTTCAATCCCCATGGAGTTTCCTTCGGGGATGGGAGGGCCAGCCAGTGACATTTCCCAGTATTGTTCCACGCGTTGGCGGTATTCAGGGTCCGGGTAGGCTAGTTCTCTCCACTTGTCCAGAGTAGGAATATCCTGGAGCGTGTATCCGAAAATCTCCGTAAAGCGATCGTTGAGCAGGGTGAATCGTCTGTCCTGGGCGATGAAGGCAATGGGGTAAGGGGAGCGTTCGATGATGCTTCGGAAGCGTTTTTCGCTCTCCCTGAGGGCCATGTTGGAGTTAAGGTTTCGGATGGCCTCCATGCTATGGGACGCGATGATGTCCCCCAGTTCCAGGTCCTGTTCCGTGAACGGAGGGATCTGTTTGTTGTGGAGGGTGACCACCCCTTGAATTTCTCCTTCCGAATCCCTGAGGGGCAGGGCCATGAGGGAACCGTTACTGTAGCCACTCCAGCCTGAGGAAGCGAATCTGTCGTCCGAGTGGATATCCGGAACAATAAAAGCCTGCCGTTTTTCAAACAAATGGGCGGTGACTGACCGGGGCGGCGGGGGCAGGGGGATGATGTGTTTTTGGTGGCCCGGGTCCAGGGCATAGACCAGTTCCAGCCCCTCCTCCCTGCGCAGGAAAAGGGACCCCCCGGCAGCGCCAATGTTTTCGGAAAGGGTCTTCAGGATGGTTGGCGCCAGTTCTCCGATGTTTTCCTTGATGGTGAATTGGCGGGTTCGGTCTGCTATGTGTTTTAGGCGATGGCTGTAATCCAGGATTTTTTTGGACCGGCTGTCCACCAGGAATTCCAGGTGTTCCTGGTAGGCACGGTTTTCCTTGATGAGCCTTGCCCTTTCCAGGGCCTTTTCAATGGAATGGAGGAGGATGCTCAGGTTTTTTACCGGTTTCAAAATATAGTCCCAGGCGCCCAGGTGCAGGGCTTCCACGGCATCCGTGATGACGCCGGTTCCTGAAACAACTATGATGGGCGTTTCCTTGGACTCTTTGGTTACGGCGGATAAAACCTCCAGCCCGTCCACCTCGGGCATTCTCAGGTCCACCAGAATCAGATCCGGGGCGTGGGCTCTGAACACCTCCAGGCCAATCTTCCCGTTGGGTGCGCTCAGCACCTCGTACCCAAAATCTTCCAGGAACGCCGCAAAACTTTGCCGAATGGCTTCTTCATCGTCAATGGTTAAAATGGTCGTGGGTTGGTCTGAGTTCATAATATTCAATCTGTTTCCCCCAATACCCGTCTGATGGCCCTGGTAAGAGTCGTGATATCCTGCAGGGGTTTGTGAAACACATTTGCGGGGTCAACCCCCGCCTGTTTTATGGCCATGGAGAGGGTATAATCTGTTGATCCCGTGTATATAATGAATTTTATTTTCGGTCGTAAAGCATGGGCTTTTAGAATAAAGGCATTGCCGTCATCCCCCGGCAGCCTGATATCCACCACGGCAGCATTGATAGTGGGGTTTTTTTCCAGGATGGTCAATCCCTTTTCAGCGCTTTCCGCCTGGATGGTCCGGAAACCGTCGTCTTCCAAAAAATCCGCCAGACTGGATCTTATAGGGCCTTCATCATCCACCACCAGTACAGTCCATTCCAATGACATCTACCGACCTCCTACACCATCCATGGGTTGGGCGATTTTGCCAGCAAGAGGCAACCTGACAATTATAGAGGTTCCTTTTCCCGGACTGGATTCGGCATGCAGGCTGCCGGAATGTTCCTCTGTCACAATAAAATAGGACACTGATAAGCCCAAGCCCGTTCCTTTTCCAGTGGATCTGGTTGTATAAAAAGGTTCGAAAGCCCGCTTTTCTATTTCTCCGGTCATACCCGGTCCGTTATCCTGAATTTCAATGCGAACCATATCCTTTTCACATTCAAGTTTTAGATGAATTGTTGCATGTTCTCGGTTTTCAGGAGTTTCAGCCAAAGCCTGTGCTGCATTTTTTAACAAATTCAGAAATACCTGCTGCATTCCGCCAGGGTCGCATGGCGCCATTGGTATGTCACTGGGAAAATCTTTTATAATTTTAATTTTTTTGAAGTTAATCAGGGTTTTTAAGCCAAAGTCGGCAGAGGCAAGCACCAAGGCGTTTTCCAACAAGGCCCTCAAATCCTGAAGCTGAAAGGTGGAGTCCCGGCCTCGGGCGAAGACCAGCATATTGTCTATGATGGCGGCGGCCCGATTCCCCGATTCCTGGATGGCTGAAAACATCCTGAATATTCCCCTTTTTTCCATATACTGGACGATGGATTCCATGGAGGTGCCGCACTCTTTTGCAATTTCCTGATTCTTAGCCAGTCTTTTCGAAATCCGGTTGGAAATGACCTGGGCGTTTTGGATCATGCCTGCCAGGGGGTTGTTGATTTCATGGGCCATACCAGCGGCCAGCCCCCCCAGAGAGGCCATTTTTTCCGCATTGACCATGGTTTGTTCCATCTGTATCCGCTCGGTTACCTCGTCCAGGCGAACCACCGCTCCATGCACTTCACTGGCTATGAGAGGGAACACCGTGCAATCAAAAAAACGGGCCTTATCCTGGGATGATACTACAACTCTTTGATTCTTGACAATTCTCCGTGTTTTCAGGGCCTCGTCCACGCTTTTGGGCAGCAAGGGAAAATCGGGGAGAGTCCGGGAAAGAATGTCCCCCTTGGCTTCCCGGGCTGTAATACCAGTGCGGTTTTCCGCTTCACGGTTCCACTGGGTAACCTTTCCGTCCGTATCCACCCCAACCAGGATAGAGGGCATGGAGTCCAGAATATTTTGTAGCAAAAGCCGCAGATCGCGCATTTCCTGTTGGACAAATTTCTGCTCGGTTATGTCCCTTCCTTCAGGGATCAGCAGGGTAACATTGCCGTCTTTGTCCAAGGCTGGCTTAACCGAAAAATCAACGTGATGCAGCTTGCCCTTGGCATCCCTGATGGTGGTTTCAATCCGGACAAATCGCCCTTTCCTGGCTTGGGAAATGGCCTCCCGAATGCGTTGGGCTTCATGGGGATCGTGCGTCCACCAGCGTGTCTCCCACAAAAATTTGCCTTCTACATCCTCCATGCCAGCCCCAATCAAATCCAGGGATGTCTGGTTGCTTTCAAGGAGCCTGCCTTCCATGTCCAGTAGTCCGATTAACTGATAGGTCTGGTCAAAGATTGCATGGAATTTTCTCTCTGATTCATCCAGATGCTGGTTGGCAATTTGGAGACTTTGGACCATGGCATCGGCCGCCTGTCCAATGGCGTTGAATTCCGTGATTCTTCCCGGTTGATAGCAGGCTTCCTGCCGACCTGAGGAAATGTCGGCGAAACAAGCCATCATTTTCCCTACGGATTCACCGATAATCTTTCTAAGGATAAGGATATTCAGGAAGACAACCAGGAAGCAGGCTGCCAGCAGGGTCGCGGTTTTTTTCATGTAGGAGGCGGCCAGCCGAGCCCATACAACGCCGTCAGCAGACAAACAAATTCTCAGGGGGACTGTTGCTTCTTGCACGGAGAACTCCTGAAAGGAGGCTACAGCGCCTTGTCCTTTATACAACTCCAGGGGAGGCCGGTTCGTGGCGATTTCCAGAAGGGTCCGGGTGGTTGGGGAATCTATTTGGGCAGAAGAGGCAATCAATTGCCCGTTATGGACAAGGACCGCGTCCAGAACCTGGGTTCGGTCCCGGATCATTTCCGCAAAGGGAAGATTGTCGTTAAGCACCGGCCCTCCAATCAAGGAGCCCAAGACCCTGCCTGACTGGTGATCGAGGATATGGACAGCTCCCATAATGGCCATCGTGGTGTCGCCAGGCCATGCGAAGGCGACAATTCTCCCGGAAGAGTGCAATGGGATCAGCAGCTTGTCCAGTTGTTGGGTAATACCGCGCGTCTCAAAAAAAGGGGAGCTGGCATCCAACAACAGGGCGCCATCGTTGTTCATGACAAGTAGCAAATCCAAAGAGTTTTGAGGCTCGGGAAAGGAAGTGGCCATCAATTGGTCTAACATACGGTCGGTGTCGTTTTTCGCCACTGCATCCTGGAAGGCCGGGTCTTTTCCCAATTCGTCCAGCCTGTACAAAACCTCCTGCAGACTTGATTCCAGAACATCCCGCACAATGGCATGGCGTTGGTTGAAAGAGGCGCTCATTTGATCGTCCACAGCCTGTATGGACGTGTGGTAAGTCCATGCCAAAAGCCCAAAACACAGCAACCCCATGGATATACCGAGGTACGCTGTGAGCAAGGTACTTAGTCTGATGGGCCTGGGCTGTTTCATCACTACCGCATAGCCTAAGGATTGGAAGATTATTTAATGGACGAATACCGAAATGCCTTTTCTTCTAGCTGCTGCAATTTTTCCTGTGAGATCCCCTTTTTAACAAGAACAAATTCTCCTGAAAATACGGTGGGCACCTCCCGGGGCCTGCCTTCCAGATCCAAACGGATGGCTTCGGCCATGGCAACCCCGTTGTCATCATTCATACGCATAACCGTAAAATCCAGATCGCCCTTGGAAATAGCAGCAAGTTCGTTACTACCCCCACCCCATCCGTTTACCAGAACCTCACCGGTTTTGCCGGTCTCGGCTAAGGCATCCACCGCTCCCAAAGCGATATCCGTGGAGCAGGCATACAAAAAGGATACGTCCCACTTATTAAGGATTTCCAGGGTTGCCAAGCGGGCCTTCTCTTTGTTTCCATCCGTATAATAGGACTCCTTCAAAACCATTTTGCTATGGCTTTTCATATAGTCCACAAATGTGTTCCCGCGCATTTCGCTCACATAACCCTGGGAAAAGAAAAGCATGGCAAAATCGCCCTGTCCTCCAGTTTCCTCCACATAATGCCGGGCCAGAATTTCCGTTCCCGTGGCATGGTCAAAACCCACATAGAGAAAAGGCTGCTTGCCTTCCCATGCCCTGAGGGGGGTGGTAATATTCTGCAAAATAATTTTGGGTCTTCCCCGGGTGAGGAGGCGTTCTATGACCCGCCTGTGCTTTTGGGCGTCCAGGGTGAAAACCAGGTAGTCCGGGTCATGCTGTATGGCGGTTTTGATTTGTTGCTCCTGGATACGGTAGTCTTCAACCGGTTTGGAAAAATATTGGTGCAGGGTGTATTGAATTCCTATTTGGTCCATGCGGCCCTTAAATGAGTCAATGCTCCTGCGCCAATAATCTGAAACCTGTTCCCCGGGATACACAAATGCGATGGTAACGGGTTTGCGGGCCAGGGCATTTGTGGAGGGACTCCCATCCTTTTGGACCAGGGCCGAGAAACGCTCCATCAAGGCCTTTTGTTCCGGGTGGACCTGCACATATTCCTGGACAGTCATGTAAGCCCTACCCTGGAAAGCCAGGGCGGATTCTATACTTCCCCCCCATAAACACAGTGCCAGCAGTATGGTTCCAGCCCACAATTTCATGTCGTCTCCTGGAGGATTATCGGCAAGTGTATGATCTGCAAAAGGAAAACGGTGCTGTGTAACAGCATACCGTACCGATTGGTTTCCTGGCAAAAAATAAATCCTGTTAATAGTGCATTTTTCGATGATTTTTCTTGACAGACGCCAGGGGGCAATTTAAATATAGATCAGTCGTCCGATCTATATTCTAAGGAAAAACTCCATGGGCAGAAACAGCCTGGCACAAACCAGACGCAGCCAAATTATTCAAGCCTTTTACCGTTGTGTGATTTCCCAGGGCCTGGCCAAGACATCCATGCGTATGATCGCCAAGGAGGCCGGGGTCCAGCCCAGCGCCCTGCATCATTATTTTAAGGATCGGGACGAGATGATCGAAGAGATGGTGGCCTATTACACAGATCTTTTCTTTCACGGCTTCCTGGAGGAAATGGCCGGATATGATGACGAAAAGGAGCGCCTGGACAGGGCCGCAGAATTTCTGTTCTCTCCGGCCATGATCAATGAGGAAGCCACCAGCTTTTTTTATGATTGTTGCGCCGAAGCCAAGGGCAACCCCCGGGTGCGCCAGAGCCTTGCCAAGCTGTTCCGGCGATTCCGCCAAACCATTTTGGAGTATTTTTCAGACTTGGCCATCCGAAACGGATTAAACCGTGAGGACATCCAGGATATCGCCACCCTGATCATTGCAGTGCATGAAGGTATTGAACTCCAGTGGCATATGTCCCCGGAGGACGTGTCCTTGGAAAGATCCCTCTTACTTGCCAAACGAATAGTCAAATCCTTTTTACTCGGCCAAGGCCGGGACGAATTGCGGAGGGCCGTATGATCGTCGGCATTTTAAAGGAAATTAAGGTTGAGGAAAACCGTGTGGCCATGACTCCTGCAGGCGTGGAGGTCATGACTCAGCATGGGCACAGTGTTTTGGTGGAAAAATCCGCAGGGAACGGCAGTGGTTTCACGGACGATTTGTACCTGGAAGCAGGGGCTGAGATTGTGGCCAATCCCCTGGATATTTTTGCCAGGGCGGAAATGGTCATGCATGTGAAGGAGCCTCAGGAAACTGAATTCGGGCTCATGCGGCCCGGACAGATCATGTTCACTTATCTCCATTTGGCGGCCGACCGGAAACTCACGGACGGCATGATCAATTCGGGTTCGGTGTGCATAGCCTACGAAACCATCCAGAAAGCAGACGGCTCCCTACCTTTGCTCACTCCCATGAGCGAGGTCGCCGGACGCATGGCCATCCAGCAAGGGGCCAAGTTTTTGGAGATGTCCAAGGGCGGCCAGGGGATTTTGCTGGGGGGCGTGCCTGGAGTGGATCCCGGCAACGTGTTGATTCTTGGCGGGGGCGTGGTGGGAACCAACGCTGCTAAAATGGCCTGCGGCCTGGGCGCCCGGGTGATTTTGCTGGATACAAACCTGGAGCGTTTACGCTACTTGAGCGATGTGATGCCCAAAAACTGCTTTTTGCTCATGTCCAGCCCGGCCACCATCCGGGAACGTATCCAGGTGGCGGACGTGGTGGTGGGCGCAGTGCTCATTCCAGGGACCAAGGCCCCCAGTCTGGTGACCCGCGATATGCTGAGCACCATGAAAAAAGGCGCAGTGATGGTGGACGTAGCTATCGACCAGGGGGGATGTTTTGAAACATCCAGGCCCACCACCCACGGCGATCCCGTGTATATCGAAGAGGGCGTGGTCCACTATTGCGTGGCCAACATGCCCGGCGGGGTGGCCAAGACTTCCACCCTGGCCCTTACCAACGCCACGTTACCCTATGCCCTGGAGATCGCCACTTTGGGCTGGGAAGCCGCTGTCCGGGATAATCCGGAAATCCGGGCGGGCGCGAATGTGGTCAAGGGGGAAATCACCTATCGGGGCGTGGCCGAAGCCTTTGGCATGCAATACGTTCCGGTGGAATCGTTGCTTTAATCAATCCAATTCAAACGTTTTTCTGGGGGGAGTCAAGCCATGAATCATGACCTTGTTTTGGCCAACCTGAATCTTTACGCCGTACTTCCCAATCTTGAGGAACTGGTGCGGCATGATGAGGAAATGGCGCTGTTGACCAGGGACTGGGATATCTGCATCCAGTTCAGCGTTCTCCGGGGGCCTTCGGCCTTTGTGGAGTTCAAAAACGGAACCTGCACCGTGGGCCGGGGAAAGCACTCGAACCCCACGGTCAAATTGTTTTTTCTCACTCCGGGGCACATGAACAAAATGTTCGACGGCAAGTCCCAGCCTGTGCCCTTGAAGGGGTTCACCAAGTTGGGATTTCTCGCCAAGGAGTTCTCCAAGCTCACGGATCGCATGGAATATTACCTTAAACCCACCGAGGATTCCCTTTCCAATCCGGATTTTGTTTTTCTCAATACCCTCATGACCATGCACACCGCCGGACGGGCCGTGTCGGAACTGGCGTTGGGCGATCCCGTGGGCAAACATGTGGTTCAGGGGATGATGGACGGGTCTCTGATGATGAAGGTTTTGCCCGAGGGGCCGGCAATCACCATCAATTTCAAAAACGGCAGGGCGAGCATGCAAAAGGGCGAATCCGCCAATCCCATGGCCTGCATGTTTTTGAAAAATATGGAGATCGCCAATAGCCTGCTCAACCAGAAGCTGGATGCGTTCAGCGCAATCGCCGGGGGAGATGTGATGATCCGGGGGCAAACGCCCATGCTGGACGCCATGGACCTGATTCTTGACCGCATACCCCATTATCTGGACGCATAGCCGTTGGCCGAACCTGACAGCTGGCGCCATGCAAAGCACGGTCAACCAATTTCCGCAATAAACAACCCGGGCAGGAAATCCGTCCGGCGCGACAAAGGAGACCAGGGGGAATGAAAACCTATACCTATACCGAATCCCAAAAATTGTTCCAGCGGGCCACCAAGGTCATACCCTGCGGCATTTACGGGCACCTTAGCCCGGCCCCGCTCATTCCGGCGGACGCCTATCCATTTTATGTTTCCAAGGCCTTGGGTTCCAGATTCTGGGACGTGGACGGCAACGAATTCATCGACTACATGTGCGCCTATGGCCCCATGGTGATGGGCTATAACTACAAACCCGTGGATGACGCCGCAGCCAGACAATACGCCCAAGCCAATTGCGTCACCTCTCCCGGCCCGGTCATGGTGGAACTGGCCGAAAAGCTGGTGGACGTGGTTTCCATAGCGGACTGGGCTTTTTTCGCCAAAAACGGGAACGATGTAACCACTTACGCCAGCATGGTGGCCCGAAAGGCCACAGGCCGGAAAAAAATGGTGCTGATCAAGGGCGGATACCACGGCGTAGCGCCCTGGGCCCAGACCTTCGGCCATCACGGCATACTGGAAGAAGACGGCCAGAACACCATCCGCATTCCCTGGAACGATTTTGAAGCCTTCAAGAAGGTGGTGGACCAGCATCCCAATGATATTGCGGGATTTATGGCCACCCCGTATCACCATCCAACCTTTGTGGATAACGAAATGCCAGCCCCTGGCTATTGGGAAAAGGTGGAAACCCTGTGCAAGGCCAAGGGCATTGTGCTCATTGTGGACGACATCCGGTGCGGATTTCGCCTGGATATGCGGGGCTCCCACGAGTATTTCGGGTTCAAGCCTGATCTGGTCTGTTTTTGCAAGGCCATAGGCAACGGCTATCCCATATCCGCCCTGGTGGGTACGGACGCCTTGAAAAACGACGCGGCCAAGGTTTTTTATACGGGAAGCTACTGGTTTTCCGCCGCTCCCATGGCGGCGGCCCTGGCGACTCTTAACGAGATGGAAGCCATCAATGGCCCCAAGGTCATGACCGAATTCGGCGAAAAACTGAAAAAGGGTTTGGTGGACGTAGCCGCCAACCATGGCTATGACCTCAAGGTCACCGGACATCCGGCCATGCCGTACCTAAGAATCACGGACGACCCCACCCTCATGCTGCATCAGAACTGGTGCGCGGAGTGCACCAAACGGGGCGCCTTTTTTTCGTCCCATCATAACTGGTTTGTTTCCACCGCACATACCCGGGAGGATCTGGATCGCACCCTGGAAATAGCAGACGACGCCTTTTTAGCCATCAAGAATAACAACGAATAGGGGGAGGTACGCGCGTGGCACTATCGACCAAGGAAATCAAGGAATTGGAACAGCATGCATGGCAAGCCCGCCATGACATCATCGACATCACCGGATGGTCAGGGGGGGCGCATATTGGCGGCGGCCTGTCCGTGGCCGACATGCTGGTGATCCTCTACTTCAAATACCTTAACGTGGATCCTAAAAATCCCCAATGGGAAGACCGGGACCGCCTGATCGTGAGCAAGGGGCACGCAGGCGTGGCTTATGCCCCCGTGCTGGCCCGCAAGGGGTATTTTGACTTTCAGGATCTGGAGACTTTCAACAAGTTCAAGTCTCCATTCGGCATGCATTTGGACTGCCTCAAGGTCAAGGGCGTGGATGTATCCACCGGTTCTTTGGGACACGGACTTCCCATTGCTGTGGGCTTGGCCCTGGGCGCCCGGATTCAGAAAAAAGACTGGTACACCTACTGCATCCTGGGAGACGGGGAATGCAACGAAGGCTCGGTTTGGGAAGCCGCCATGGCGGCCAGTCACTTCAAGTTGAACAACCTCATCACCTTTGTGGACCGGAATGGACTTATGATCGACGGATCCACCGAGGAGGTCATGGGCCTGGAGCCTTTTTCTGATAAATGGAGGGCCTTTGGCTTTATTGTCAAAGAGGTGGACGGCCACGATTTCAACCAGCTTGCCGAGGCCATTGACTTCGCCAAGGCCGAAAAATCCGGGCCTGTGGTCATCATGGCCAAGACCGCCAAGGGCAAAGGGGTGGACTTTATGGAGAACGAGGTCAAATGGCATTACGGCGGCCTGGACACCGACCTGCGCGCCAAGGCCAAGGCTTCGGTGGACAGAATGTACGGCAAGGCCTAACCCGAAGATTTTTTTCAGGCTTTTCTATATACCGGGTTGGAATATCCCGGACCCAAATGACACTCCCCACAGCAAGTGGTGGGGTATCTCACGGAAATAGCGCAGCAAGCTGCGGGGTATTTCCCCACTCGAAAAAAATAAAGGAAACAGGAGAGGACCATGAGTGAAGGTTTAACCTGGACAGTATATGACGCGGACTCCATGACCCAGGCCGAGATTTACGGACAGGTTTTGTGCGACCTGGGCGACCAGTATCCGGAAATCGTGGGGCTTTCGGCGGACCTCGCCAACTCCACAAAAATCGGCAAGTTCGGCAAAAAATTTCCCGAACGGTTCATCAACGTGGGCATCGCCGAGCAAAACCTTTTTGGCGTGGCTGCGGGCATGGCAAAGGCGGGGCTTTTGCCCTTTGTCTCCACCATGGCCACGTTTGCTTCCATGCGGGCCTGCGAGCAGGTTCGCACCGACATCTGCTACCAAAACCTAAATTGCAAAATCATCGCCACCCACGGGGGAGCATCCTTCGGGCAGGCGGGTTCCACCCACCATTGCACCGAGGACGTCGCCATCATGCGGTCTTTCGCCAACATGACGGTGATCGTGCCTGCGGATGGCATTGAATGCGCCAACGCGGTCAAGGCCTGCGTGGAGTATCCCGGTCCCGTATACATCCGCATCGGCAGGGGGTTTGAGCCAAAATTCTATGACAAGGACGATTACGGCTTTGAAATCGGCAAGGCGGTCCAACTCATGGACGGCACGGACATCACCCTGATCTGCTGCGGCGTGACCGTGCTCCAGGCCATGGAAGCCGCCAGGTTCCTCAAGGAAAACGACGGTCTTTCCGTGCGGGTGCTCAACATCCACACCATCAAGCCCATCGACGAGGAAGCCATCCTCAAGGCGGTCCTGGAAACCCGGCGTCTGGCGGTTTTCGAAGAGCACAATATCCACGGGGGCCTGGGCAGCGCGGTTGCGGACGTCATCGCCCTCAGCGGCAAGGGGTGCGCCTTCACCAAGGTGGGCATTCCCGACTGCTTCTGCGAAGTGGGATATCCCGAAGATCTTTACACCCATTACAAACTGGATGCGGACGGCGTCATTGAGACCGTGCGTCAGGTTATGGAAATGGATTTTGAAGAGGACGACGACTGGGAAGACGAGGTGTAATATGGCCACAGACAGGGAATTGCTAGCAGCAAGGATATACTTGAGGGCCGTGCTACCGGTGATGAAGGTCATCCTGGACGAAGATCCCGGGATGAAGAAGAAATTCGCCAATGTACAAGCCAAGGTCCAGTTTCGAGCCAAGGACCCCGTCGGGGACGTGGGGGCATGCCTGTGCTTTGACAACGGAGAATTTGCGGTGGAGCAGGGCATTGGGGAAAACCCGGACATCACCTTTTCGTTCCGCAGCGTGGAACGCATGGTGGCCATGTTCGCGGGCAAGCCCGCCATTCCCATGGTTTGGGGATTCTGGAAGGTGGGCCTGCTCATTAAGGTCTTCTCTCTGCTCATGTCCCTCATGATACTCATGCCCAACACCCGGCCCACGGACCCGGAAAAGAAACGGCTCAAGGTTAAGCTGACCTTTTACATGATCACCACGGCCCTTTCCCAATACAACAAGGGCGGGGATCCTGAAATGGTCAAATGGACCAAAATGCAGCCGGAGCGGATTTACCAGATCACCGTGGACGACGACATTGCGGCCTATCTGCGGGTTAAGGCGGGAAAAACAAAAGCGGGCCGGGGCGTTTATAAACGCAGGCGTCCGTTCGTGCACATGAAGTTTAATGGCGTGGACGGGGCCTTTCCCATTGTCATGAACGACGTGGACATGGTTTCGGCGGTCAAAAGCGGATTCCTGAACATCGAAGGCTCCCCGGAATACGGCGGAAACATCGGCGATTTCATGGTGCGCATTCAGAATCTCATTACCTGAAATAGTGTGACAATCCGGCATAAGTAAAAACATGGGCCTGGACTCGGGAAATTATCCCGTCTCCAGGCCCATTGGTTAAATTACGCCCGGGTTTGATGATTGCAGGGTTTTGCTGTCCAAGGGCACGGGGGTTGCGCCCGACATGTGGCAACACCTCATCCAGGAATTGCAGGGTGCGCGGGATTTGCCCCGCTCAAGGGTTGGGGGACCCAACCTCTAAAAACGGCGTCAATCCCGTCTATGACGTAGGGTGCAGGGCTTGCCCCGCCCAAGGGTTTGGGGACTGGCGGAAGGTTATCCCGGTGGACACGTTGTAGCCGCGTGCGGCAAGGCGCAATTAAAGTCCCGGTAAATCTTCTGAAGCCAATTTCCTACTCTACCTTGAATTGATATGGATTTTTAGGAATTTACTGTTATGTTTTGATGCCATTTAGAACGGCTTCGAACTCATTGAGGAAAATCTGATATTTTTCTTCAAGCTCTCTCTTCTCTTTGCTTGCATGAAAACCATTTTTCCCCTCATCAACAATTATCATAGCACATTGATTTAAGTCTCTAATTGCCTGTTTGAGTTTTGGATATTTCCTGAAAGTACCCGCAGCAACGCAAAAACTATGAAATCTATTCTGTAGTCCATTACTTGTATTGTCTAATTGATAGCTACTAGCCCACTCCGTAATTTCACCAGCTATTTCTTCTAATTTGTATAGCCTATCAAGCTCCCTCTTTAAAATTTCTTGCTGCCTTTCCTTTTTTGCTCCAAGTTTATGAAGGATAATGTTCCCTATAATGGTGGTCAATGCACCAAGAATGACGCCCACAAAGCCTATCACAGCAGTAAAATATTTTGTATCAGCAGTAACTTTTTCTGCGATTTGCTTTGCCAAGTCGTCCATTTAAATGATTACCTCCTATTGCATTACATGATATAAACCCTTAGTATTCCAATATCTATCATTTCATCAGCTATAAAGCAAGTTTTTTTATGTAAAAAGGAACAAGGGTCAGCACTTCTTTCTGTTGGGATTTTGCGGGAGGTCCATAAGTTCTTTGGATATTTGGGGTCACACATCCTGCGGGTGGTAGTGGCTTGATAGAGCGGTAGTAGGGTTGGTCTTGAATAGGACAGTGTAAAGCGAACAAAAGAAGGCTTGAGAAGCCGAGCCACTTTCATGGAGGATGTATCCCAAAATATGGTTTGAAAAGTTACAGCAGGAAGGGTATGTGTAAAAACATTCACAATGTGTCTTATTTAAAAATCGGATTTGCCCAATTCACTCTGAACCAACATATAAGGAGGGGGCGTGTTAGGAATAAAATTCAAGAAGATAGAACCAACAGACTTCGTGCTGCAATATAAACGCGGCCAGGTTGTACGAGAGGGAGCAGGTTTGTCTTTTTTCTATTTTGCTCCCACAACATCTCTGGTTCTGATACCTATTGGGAGTGTGGATGTTCCATTTATTTTTCATGAGGTGACCGCTGATTTTCAGGAGGTCACGGTTCAAGGTCAGCTAACTTACCGGGTCGCTGAACCCAAGAAACTTTCCCAATTAATGAACTTCACCTTGGCGCCGTCTGGCAAGGATTACGCTTCAGACGATCCCAAGAAACTCCCACAGAGACTTATCAATTACACACAAGTGCTGACACGCGCTTCCCTAAAGTCCCTGCCGCTCCGTGAGGCTCTGGGGCAGTCTGATACCCTGGTCGCTTTGTTGCATCAAGGCCTCCAATCCGCCGAGACAATCACATCCCTTGGAATCGATGTGCTGGGGCTGTCGATCCTGGCAATAAAACCAACGCCCGAAACTTCCCGCGCCTTGGAAGCAGAAGCGAGGGAGCATATTTTACGTGAAGCAGATGAGGCCATTTACGCTCGACGCAATGCATCGGTAGAACAAGAGCGTTCAATCAAGGAAAATGAACTCAACACCGAAATTGCCGTTGAGAATAAGAAGAGGCAGATCAAAGAAGCGCAAATGGACGCAGAGAAATCCGTTCAGCAGAAGAAACGGGAGATCCGGGAAGCGGAAATGGCCACCAAAATTGCTCTCGAACAGCAGAACAAGGAATTAGTTGCGTTATCCACATCCAATGCGCGCGAAGAAGCCGATTCAAAGGCGTATGCTCTATCCGCTGTCATGAAAGCTATAAGCGGTACAGACCCCAAGGTCCTTCAAGCCTTGTCCACTGTCGGAATGCAGCCCGGGCAACTCGTCGCTTTAGCATTTAAAGAATTGGCTGAGAACACGGAAAAGATAGGCCAATTGAATATTTCGCCGGAATTACTGAGAGAACTGCTCTCCCGTGAGACAGAGAAATAATGGAACGACGTTCAGAAAACAAGATCGTTCTGATCGTCAGAAGAACTCGCCTCGATGAGTTAATAGCCCGTTTCAACACTGAGGATCAAGCCAGATTCTACGTTGAGCATTTGGGTGCTGACTTTTCAGATTATCAAACGGAAGACCGCACCTATAAACAAGCTGTGCGCGAAGCTGAGGGCATTCTGTCTCACCACGGACGACTTCAGATAGTTGAACGCTCCTTCATGCCTAACTTTATCTTTGGGGATAGAGACACGGTGGTTGCCTTGGGCCAGGATGGACTTGTGGCGAACGTGCTGAAGTATCTCAACGGGCAATTGCTTGTGGGAGTGAATCCGGACACAGCCAGATGGGAAGGCGCTCTCCTGCCATTCTCGGTTCCTGATCTTGACTTGCTCATGCCCCAAGTATTCTCTGAAAAACGTCCCGTTCGAAGTGTTACAATGGCTGAAGCCACGCTCAATACGGGAGAAAGAATATTCGGAGTAAACGACTTGTTCATCGGTCCACGCACTCATACCTCAGCGCGCTATCTGATCCGCGTTGGAAAGCGAATGGAGCGCCATTCTTCCAGTGGTATCATTGTGTCTACAGGGCTTGGCTCAACAGGATGGCTTCGCAGTATAATCACCGGCGCGACAGGTATTGTTTCATCTTTTTCCGATTTGCCAATAAACCAGGATGAAAAATGCTCCTTTGAGTGGGATGCCGACTATCTGTACTTTTCCGTCAGAGAACCGTGGCCAAGCAAGTCATCGACGGCGGATATCACCTTTGGCAAAATAACGCATGGGATGCCACTCGTTCTCGTATCAAGTATGCCGGAAAACGGGGTTATTTTCAGTGACGGGATGGAGTCGGACTTTCTTCACTTCAATTCGGGTACCGAGGCGACGATCTGTTTGGCAGAAAAGAAAGGACTGCTCGTCACATAAAAAATTGGATCTTCGCCGGATTGTGCGGGTAATAAGACTTATGGGGACATTCCTGATTAATCGACCAACTATCTATTGAATGTTGTGGTACAGATGGATTCCGGGGGTTATGACTCGTAATCACTGCTTCTTCCCTCTCCGAATTTCCAAAAATCCGGCTTCCAAATCGGTCGTTGCCAATCAATCCATGCAAACAGTTTATTGGTCCAGAAACTCGCGAAAGTTAACGTAACTATGTGGCCGTCCTCCGAAATTATGTCCCATTGATCTGCAGCGTTTAATGAGCTGACATCAAAATGAAGATGGTGCTCATTTCCTAAAGTGGCAAAGTGAATTCCCTTGTTAACCAAATCCAGATTCTCCAGGTTTAAAATCTTTAGGAAAGGTTGTTCGACATGGAGGCCATTATAATTTTCATAAAACAAACTTACTTGGCTGGGAAATTTTAACCCCAGTCTGTTTTCAGTATTCTTTATTAAGTCGACAGAAGCAGGAACCCCAATTGAAAAAGCAAGACCTTTCGTTTTTTCGCTTTTTTGTAGGTTTGTTTTAACGTACTCAATGTTCATGACATACTCTCTCTGGCGGCGACAGGTAATATTCAAAATATGACAGACTATGGGATAGGGTAAAATCTACGTTTGACGTTTGTGTCTAATGGTTGACCCTCAAGGTTAGTGAAACAGGTGGAGAATTTTTCCCAGGTT
>JAEINP010000134.1 GCA_016342355.1 Desulfatibacillum sp. | reverse complement strand
ACCCCTACGCGGCGAATTCAACCCCAGCCGCTTGATGAAACCATGTAGCCGCACAGCTTGCTGTGCTGTTTTTGGGAAGGCGCGGGAATTTGCGCCCCAGGCGCCGCCAGGGAAGGAGCCGTCGCCAAAAAAAGGGCCTGCGCCCTGGGTTGTTCCGTAGGGGCAGGGTCTCCCTGCCCTAGGGTTGGGAAACCCAACCCCTACCCGGCGAATTCAACCCCAGCCGCTTGATGAAACCATGTAGCCGCACAGCTTGCTGTGCTGTTTTTGGGAAGGCGCGGGAATTTGCGCCCCAGGCGCCGCCAGGGAAAGGGCCTGCACCCTGCCCAGGGTTTTTGTGTTTTGGGTAGCCCGGGCAACTTGTTGCCTGGGTCCCCTGGACATTAGCTCGACTGAAACACGCATATATGCGGTGCTGTTTGGCGAACCAAAACCTGTATTGAAAGCCGGGATTCCAATTTTCCCCTCATTCCCATGGTCCTCATGCTGTATCGCAATGGAATGAATGGCTAAGAAGCACTCGGGGACTGGAGGGCATTCGGAGGGCTAAACCCTTCCGTCTTCGTCCCTTCCCCCCTTGCGAGGGAAGGACAGGATGGGGGGTAAGTTTCTGAGAAGAAATAGGGATTGTCTGACACTGCGCATGGAAAACACTTTGAGGGATCATTGACTTGAGCAAGTATTCCAATGTATATTTTTGGCGCCGGAAAGAAATCAAATCCAACTAATTTGGTGTGTGTTCATTCTATCAAGGAGGGCCCCATGAGGCAAGTCAAAGGCACGCTGCTTCTCCCACTGGCCAAAACCGTAAATGCCAACAAAACAGGAGTCTACGATTCCCTCATATCGGACGAGGCCAAAGAAATCGTGGAAAACCGCATCCTGGCCAGCGCCTGGTATCCTTTTGAGGTGTATAAAAGCATTTACACCGCCGTGGGCAAAGTGGTTGCAAATGACAATGAGGACTTGTTCCACAAGTGGGGCATAGCCGAGGCTGAACGTGTTTTCAAGGACGTTTACGCCAGCATCATTTACAAGGGGGACGCTCCCCGCTCCATAGAGATGCTCAACCGGTTCGTCAACTCCAAAATGTTCAACTTCGGCGGCTTTGATACGGAGTTCCTCTCGGAAAATGAAATGGTCGCCAGCGTGGAAGAATTTGACCGGGATTTCAAGGTGGCCCTGGTTGTTTTGTGCGGCTGGATGCAGCGGTATTTGGAACTGTGTTTGGACAAACCCGTCAAGTCCGAGTTTCTCAAACGCTCCTGGAAGGAACCGGGCCTGACAAAAATGCGTTTCACCTGGGAATGAACTTCGGTGCAGACCACATAGCATGCCGCGCGAAAGTATTTTTCTATTGATTAGGCCGCCAACACGGGCTCATGCCATGGAAACCTGGTGATGCAAGGGCCACCCGACTACTCTTTCCGGATTCCAGCCGCCATGGGTTTTTGTGTTTTGGGTAGCCCGGGCAACTTGTTGCCTGGGTCCCCTGGACATTAGCTCGACCGAAACACGCATATATGCGGTGCTGTTTGGCGAACCAAAACCTGTATTGAAAGCCGGGATTCCAATTTTCCCCTCATTCCCATGGTCCTCATGCTGTATCGCAATGGAATGAATGGCTAAGAAGCACTCGGGGACTGGAGGGCATTCGGAGGGCTAAACCCTTCCGTCTTCGTCCCTTCCCCCCTTGCGGGGGAAGGACAGGATGGGGGGTAAATCACTGAAAACACGTAAAAAATATCACCCCACCCCGACCCTCCCCCGTCAAGGGGGAGGGAGAAAAGCCCCGGCCTCCTTGGCTGAGGACATGAATTGCGACACAGCCTGTCTCCGTTGGAATGGATGCGGGTATCCAATTTTTATTGAAACCCCGGATTCCAATTGCCGCCATGGTCCCACACCGTCCTTCCCGAGTGCTTTTGCCGGGAATCCAGTGTCTTTGCAGTTTGTAGGAACAAGCCCCCGCGCCGCCCGGCCGCCGGTCATTCCCCGCGTCAATGAACATTCCGGGCCGCCCCTGTTGCGCTCGCGCGCCCTGGCGGCAAAAAACGCTGCAAGGGCCACCCATCTACTCCTTGGGGCTGTCCGCGCCACCTGCAGCCCTGTGTGTTCGCCCTGGTTGTTCCGTAGGGGCAGAGTCTCTCTGCCCTAGGGTTGGGGAACCCACACAGTCGCTTGTATGTTGAGAAAGATGATGGAAAGGCGGAAGGGGTTGGACAAGTCATGTAGCCGCACAGCTTGCAGTGCTGTTTTGGGGAGGGCGCGGGGACCTGCCCCCCGGGCGCCGCCTGGGAAAGGGCCGTCGCCGAAAAAAGGGCCTGCGCTCTGCCTGGTTTTGTGTTTTGGGCTGCCCGCGCCACCCGCGGCCCTGCGTGTTCGCCCTGGTTGTTCCGTAGGGGCAGGGTCTCCCTGCCCGGATTTTATGTTTTGGGTAGCCCGGGCAACTTGTTGCCCGGGTCCAAAGGACATTAGGTCGACCGATGAACCCATGAGTGCGGTTCTGTTAGGCGAACCAAAACCTGTATTGAAAGCCGGGATTCCAATTTTCCCCTCATTCCCTTGCTCCTACCTCCTGCCCTTCCCCTCCCCACCGTCATTCCCGAGTGCTTTTG
>JAEINP010000045.1 GCA_016342355.1 Desulfatibacillum sp. | reverse complement strand
ATCTCTCCCAAAGGGTAATTGATCAAGACCGGTCAGGCATGATCTCCACTGAATTTGGCAATGACTCTTGGTGTGAAATTCGGGGGACACATGACTTATCTCTCCCAAAGGGTAATTGATCAAGACCGGTCAGGCATGATCTCCACTGAATTTGGCAATGACTCTTGGTGTGAATCAAGCATTTTGACCTCGGAACTTCCGGAACTTGCTTCCGGATCAGGGTTCCGCCCTTAGTGACATATGGAAGAATATGTCGGTATTCGCTATGAATCATGGCGGCAATTTATCGCATCAGCCGCTTTAAGGCAAGGCCGGGGTCCGGGGATCTTTGGATTGGAGCTTGGATGCCAGAAAAAAAATGGCCCGAAGTATTCCAGGATTGGATGCGTCCTGTAATACTCCGGGCCTGAGTCAATTATTCTCAGTTTGTTTGATCAAATCCGCCGCAATCAACTTGCCGGATTTCCCTTATCCCAATATGGCTTTCAGGTCCTCGTCCGGGGTGGTGATGGGCATGATGTTGAAATTTTTCACCAGCACGTCCAGGACATTGGGGGTGATGAACGCGGGCAGTGTGGGCCCCAGGCGGATATCCTTGATCCCCAGGTGCAGGAGGGTCAGGAGGATGGCCACGGCCTTTTGCTCGTACCAGGAAAGGATCATGGACAAGGGCAGGTCGTTGACTCCGCAGTCAAAGGCTCCGGCCAGGGCCACGGCGATCTGGATGGCCGAATAGGCGTCGTTACATTGGCCCACATCCAACAGGCGGGGGATGCCGCCGATGTCGCCCAGGTCCTTGTCGAAAAAGCGGAACTTGCCGCAGGCCAGGGTCAGAACCACGCAGTCCGAGGGAACTTTTTCCACAAACTCGGTGTAGTAGTTGCGGCCGGGTTTTGCGCCGTCGCATCCCGCCACCAGGAAGAAATGCCGAAGATCCTTGCCTTTCACCGCCTCGATGATCTTGTCCGCCACGCCCAGGACCGCATTACGGGCGAAGCCCACCATGACCGTCTTGCCGGGAACGTCCGCGGGAAAACCGGGCATGGCCAGAGCCTTTTCAATGACGGCGGTATAATCCCCGTCCGAAATATGGCGCACTCCGGGCCAGGCCACCAGGCCGCAGGTGAAGATGTTCTCCATGTATTCTTCTTTGGGCTTTTGGATGCAGTTGGTGGTCATGAGTATGGCGCCGGGGAACGCGGCGAATTCCTTTTTCTGGTTTTGCCAGGCGGTTCCGTAATGACCGTAAAAATGTGCGTACTTTTTCAGTTCGGGATACCCGTGACAGGGAAGCATTTCCCCATGGGTGTATACGTTGATTCCCTTGCCCTGGCTTTGCTTGAGGACTGCTTCCAGGTCTTTGAGGTCATGACCCGAAACCAGAATGGCCTTGCCAGCCTTCTGGCCCAGGGGGACAGGCGTGGGCACAGGATGGCCGTAGGCGCCGGTATTGGCGGCGTCCAGCAATTCCATGACTCTCAGGTTGACTTCGCCGCACTTAAGGACCAGTCCCACCCATTCTTCCAGGCCCAAGGCCTTGTTCAGCGGGGCTACCATGGCTTCGTGCAGGAAGGCGTACACGGCGTCGTCGGTTTGTCCCAGGATTTCGGCATGGTCCGCATAGGCCGCAACCCCTTTGAGTCCGAAAAGCAGGATGTGCTGGAGGGACAGGATATCCGGGTTGGCGTCCGGGTCGGCCTTGAGGCCTACCTTGGCGGCCTGAGCCACCATTTCATCCACGGTGGCTGCGGGAACAAAGGCGGCGGGGCCGTCCAGGGTCACGCCCAGTTGGGCCTTGCAGGCGTCGCGCATGGCCACGGTTTCGCGCACCAGATCCGCCAGCCGGTCATTGTCAAAATTCACATTGGTAAGGGTGGAAAAAAGGGCCTTGGACATGAACACGTCCACATCCCTGTCCACAACGCCCTTTTTTCGGGCTTCCACCGCGTATTGGGCCAGACCCCGAAGGGCGTACACCAGGAGGTCCTGCATGTCGGATACTTCCGGCTTTTTGCCGCACACGCCTATGGTGTCGCATCCTTGTCCCTTAGCTGTCTGCTCGCATTGATAACAAAACATGTTTGGTCTCCTTTATTAAGTTGGCTGTATAGTTCACGTACTTGAATGAAAAATCTTGTCTATGCGTATAGCCGAAGGGCTGTTTGCTTGCCCGTTTCGGTCTTGAAAACCTTGTTGATGAGTTTGGTCATCTGCTCCTTGTCAAAACCCTGGTACACGTCCGGGATGTTCACCAGCCAGTCCGAGTCCCACAGGATGCGGAATTCCGGAGTGTCCATTCCCCTGACCGTATGATGGTTGCCGATGATCTCGCACACATGGTCGATGGATTCCTTATCCATCCCAAGTTCTTCCATAATGGGCCGGGCGATGGGAGGGCCTTCCAGTTCCTGGTACCGGCCCCGGTTGCTGCCATGTTTCTTTTCCGCTTCCTGGATGCCGATATCGTGGAGCACGGCGGCTGCCAGGACAACCTTGGGGTCTCCGGGCTCGGTTTTCAGGATATCCCGGGCATGGCCCAAGACGTCCAGGGCGTGTTGGATGCGTTTTTCGTCCGAACCAAACCGGAGTTTCATGGCATCCACCAGTTGATCCGCCAGGGAGGACCCTCCTTCCCCGTCCGCCAGTTTTTCCTTGGGATCGTAACCCAGGCATTCCTTGGCGTGCTCGCACCACAGGGCGCAGCCCAGGTTCAGTTTGGGGTTTTTGACCATGTGGCCGCACTCGCTGCACCTGCGCCGGGCGTCGTCCCGGAAGAATTCAATGAGGTGGCCGCACTGGCCGCACGCAATCTCGAACACATCGTTAGCAGACCAGAACATGGTATCCTGGCCGGGGCACATTGTTTTTCCCATTATCCCCTCCTATTCCAGCGGATCCAAAAATCCGCAAAGCGTTCATCTTCCCGACCTTTTTCCAGAAAGGCCTGCACAATTTTGTCTATTACCGGCATGACCTCCCGGGGGCTTGCATACTCACCCACCGTGTCCGCCAGATGAGGGTGGCGGCCTAACTTGCCGCCCGCCATCAGCCTTCCTCCTCTACTGCTTAGTGTTATGCACCCGGCAGGGCAGGCCTGGGTGCAGTTAAAGCAGCCCTGGCATTTGGCGTCATCGCGCACCGGACGTTCGTCTTCCATGATAATGGCGTGGTCCGGGCAGCTTTCGGCGCAATCGCCGCAGCCCACGCATTCTTCCAGTTCAAACACCGGTTTGGAGAAACCCACCACAGCCAGATCAGAGACCTGGGGCCGGCTGCATCCGTTGGGGCAGCCGGACACCGATATCTTTAGTTTGTTATGAAATTTGATGGTATCGGCTTTGACCTTCTCCCTGAGCTTCTCCGAAATGCCTTCAACTTCCGACCAGTCCCTGATGGCCTGAATCCATTCTTCCGTGTCAATGAGGGGGTTCTGGCATCCGGCCAAGGCATTATGGCAGGAGGAAAAAACCACCATGGGCGCCCCGGGTTCGTTGGGTGTGGGCATTTTGCCTTTCATGGAATCCATGGCCTTGCCGGAAAGCATGTTCCGGTATTTCTGCTCGGCCAATTGGAAGTCCGCGAGGCAAACCTTGTCCCCGCCCTGATCCCGGACCATTTGCTCCACCTTGTTCCGCACCAGGGAGCGCACCATCACGGGAGCCTTTTTCAGGGCGTCCTGTGCGTTCTTGTCCCAGCTCAGATCCGGGTCATTATTTTTGCCGAAAAATTTCATTAAACCAGCCTTCCGTCTTTATCCAGGGCGCCTTCCATGAGCACCTCGCCGTTCCGCCCGATCTGGATCAGTTGAATGGGCATGTCCACCTTGGCCTTTTCCACGGCCTTTTGCGCTGCGTACACAAATCCCTTGCAACAGGGCACGTCCATGTACATGACGGTCAGGGACTTGGGGCGGGCGCCGTCCAGGATTTCCGCCAGCTTGTTAATATGGGCTTCCAAATCATCCAGCTTGGGGCAACCCATGGCAATAGCCCTGTTGGGCAGCACCTTTTGGTGCAAGGCCGGATTGGAAGCGGCGGCGCAATCTGCAAGGAGAACAAGATCAGCACCTTGCAAAAACGGCGCCTTGGGACCCAGCAACTGGAGCTTGATGGGCCAATGACCCAGGGTCGATGCCCCTGCCTTGCCCGGGACTCCCCGGGGGGGCATGGACATGATCATGGCGGATGAAGACGGGCAACCGCATGCCAGGGGCGCCTCCGGTTTCTTGTCTTTCACCTCGGACAGCCTTTCCTCCACGGCTTCCTCGTCAAACTCGGGAGCATCCCTTTCTATAAGGTTTAAGGCGCCTTGGGGGCATTCGCCCAAACAAGCGCCCAGGCCGTCGCACAGGATGTCGCCCACCAGCTTGGCCTTGCCGTCGATGATCTCCAGGGCTCCTTCGGCGCACGCGATAATGCATTGGCCGCATCCGTCACATTTTTCCTCGTCGATTTCGATGATTTTTCTAAGAGCCATGGTTTCCTCCTATATGGATACCTGTGTAAGGTTGATCGGTTTCCCGAAATTCTTTCAAATTCTCACCAGGGCGTCGTCCGAATTCCCCCTGTGTGGTTCCTTTATAGACGCCAAAAGAAACAAGGTCCTTGACCTGGGTCAAGAACGGCATTTTTTTTGGATTTTTTTTCGTTGCTGCCAAAATTTCTGGAAAATGGAAAAACGGGCCACTGGTCCGACCAGTAGCCCAGTAACCCAGTGGTCCAGTTGATGCCGGGCGCGCCGGTGAATCGGATTGTGCATGGATAAGAAATCAGTATACAGGAACGGCAGGCGCCAGGTCAAAGCCTGGCGCCCGGGTAAATCATGCTTGGGCCGGAGAGCCCCGGGATGGTTATCAAGGGTCGGATTGAGAAGCCGGAATTTATTCCAGCCCGGGCTTGGCCAGCCTTTGGCTGAAAAAGACCGTGAACAACACCGCCATATAACCGCCCACGGCGGCCAGGGCCAGGATGGGGTGCAAATGCCCGATGGGCGCCAGCAGGACGACCACGAACCAGTGGCCTCCGATAAGGGCCTTGGAATTGAGGCTGATGGGAAAATCAAAATACCGGGTGATGACCGCCAGACCGCAGAGGTTCCAGCCGTACAGGGAGGCAAAGGCGTGGAGACGTAACAGCCATCGGTATTTTTCAGGGTCATAACCGGGAGTGATTTCCAGGAAAATGTAGGCAATGCCTGTAATGGCGGTGCATACTAAAAAACCAAGCCCGGAGGTCAGGAATCCTTTTTGCTGCTGGGGCAGGCCCAGGCGGACGTGTATCCACAGGATCATGGCCACGGCCAGGAAGAGAACCAGGGTCACCACCACCTGCCACGCCAATTGTTCAAAAATTATGAATATGAAAAAAATAATCACCCCCAGGTTGATGGCCCAAAAGCCCAATTCCTTGAGGGGGCGCACAACGCCGTTGCCGCCTTTTTCCATATAGGAAAAAATCAGCGACATGGTGATGAGGGAGGAGGGAAAGGAAAAGCCCAGGAAGAACACGTTCAGGGTCAGCTTGGGCAAATAAATCCAGTGCATGTATTCGTTGTTGAGGAGCACTGCGGTGGACATGAAGAGTCCCATGGACAGGCACAAGAGCGAGGCCTGATGAAACTTGGCGGAAACCGGCTCGTTATACCGGACAAATCCCCAGGGAAACACGGAAAACTTTTTCATGCGGATGCTTTCCACAATCCCCGCCAAAACCAGGGAAACCGCCATGGCCGAGATATACCATTCCAGGAAGGCCAGAACCGCGTAGGCTACGCCCAGAATCAGAAAGGTTATGGTTTTTGCGGTAAGTCTCCTTTTTTCCTCGGAAAAATACAGGATGATGGTTCCGCCGCTGCACAGGTTGAACAGAAAAATATGCAGCCGTTCAAAGCTCCGGGCTGTGTTGGTGAAATAATCCAGGTAGCCAAAGGCAAGCGCCAGGGACATCAGGAACGCGAACATGATTTTCAACTTGGGACTCATTTATGCCTCGGTATTTTCTGAATCGGCAGGATCGCCCTGTTTCTCATTGTTTTCTTTTAAAGGCGGCTTTGCATCACCAATTTTCCCCAGCATGTGCCGGAGAGCGGTTTCCAGGGACGGATACCGGAATGCATAGCCCGAATCCAGCAATTTTTCCGCGCTGACCCGGACGCTGGCCAAAACCACCTCCCGGCCCTTTTCGCCGAAAGCCAGATTGATGGCAAAGGCGGGCACGGGCAGGAAAGCGGGCCGATGAAGCACCCGGCCCAGGGTTTTGGCGAACTCCCCGTTGGTGACAGGTTCCGGAGCCACGATGTTCACGGGGCCTTGGGCATTTTCGTTGCACACCAGATGAAACAGGGACCCCACGGCGTCGTCGATGCCGATCCAGCTCAGGTATTGTTTTCCTTTGCCGATTCTGCCGCCCAGGCCCAGCTTGAAAACGGGCAGGAATTCCCGCAAAGCCCCGCCCTGGGGAGAGAGAACCACGCCTATGCGGGCGAAAACCGTTCGGATTTCGGCGTCAACGGCTGGCTTGGCCGCTTTTTCCCATCCATCGCATACGTCGGATATGAAGAGATTTCCGGTGCCGTCCTGCTCGGTAAGCACTTGATCGCCCCGGTCTCCGTAATACCCAATGGCCGAGGCGCTGAGGAACACCTTGGGCTTGGGATCCATGGCCGCCGCGGCCCTGGCAAGGAGCCCTGTTCCAAGCTCGCGGCTTTCGATGATGAGGCGCTTTTTCTTTTTAGTCCAGGAGCCCTGGCCGATGTTGTCCCCGGCCAAGTGGATGATGGCGTCCACGCCTTGCAGGTCTTGGGGGTTCAGCTTACCCCGGGCAGGGTCCCAGAAGATTTCGTCCGGGTTGGACGGTTCCCGGCGCACCAGTTTCAACACCCGATGCCCGCCGGTGGTGAGAAAGGGAACCAGGGTTTTGCCGATCATGCCGCTGGCCCCGGATATGGCGATGGTCATGGGGCTGGCCCCGATTTTTTGGTGCAGGGCCGCGTCTTGCACGACGGTTTCGTGCCTCCAGGCGAACATGGCATCCAGTTCTTTGGCGGCCCACCAGCCCGCCGCCAGGGTGGACAGGGGATGAAAAGGCAGCCGGTACTGGACGTTGTCTTCGTAAATGCAGTCGCCGCCGTCCTTGTGAAACCTATGCTTGTGAATCCACACGGCAAAGGGGCCGCTTATCTGCTGGTCGGCAAAATACCGGTTTTTCTCCAGGGCGAAATGCCTGCTGTGCCATTTATAGCCAATGGGACCGGCCTTGAGGCGTAACGTTACGTTGGTCCCGATCTCCAGGAGGCCGGTTTTTTCCAGCACGGCCATGTCGGTCCAGGGAGGGGTGAGCCGTTCCAATGCGCCCGGCCGGGCGTGCCACGCAAAGACATCCTCCACCGGGGCGGGAATGCGGGTTTTCTTAACAAATGTGGTGTTCGCCATAATATCTTATGCCTTGTTTATTTTCGCATTATAAACAGCGGATTATTCAGTGATCCGATTAGCCCTTATTTTTATTGCGAATACCCTACAATTTTTCCATAGCGGAAGGCAAGCAGCATTCTTAGCCTGAACCAGCAGCAAAATCTCACAACATGAGTAATTCCAGATCAATTTACAAAGTTATCATATTGACCAGCACAGCTTGTTTTAGGACATTAAAGCCTAAGCCCCCCTTGCCCGCCGACTCCATATTTATAAATGGCCAACGTGGTTTTGCTCGCTTGTTCATTTTCCCAGGGCCAGGGTTTGGAGAATGCCCAAGGCGTCGTTGACTTGCAACATATCGTCGGGAACAAAATCCGAGCCATTGGCAAGGCCTTCCGCAAGAAGCTCCGGCGGCTTCAAGCCCGCGCACACTTTGAGCACCAAAATTGCGTCCGCCATGGTCAGGGCGTTGTCGCCGTTCACATCGCCGGGCGCAACCACGCCCTGGCCCAGGAAGGATACTGAGAACACGGGTTCGTCAGGATCGTCTGATGAAATTTCCAAAGAGGCATTCTGGAACCCCAAGGCGGTGGGAGAAAAGGCCACAAGGACATTGCAGGTTTGACCCGGGTCAAAGACAGGGTCTATATCAAGCAGGCACGGGTGGTTTTCGAAAGAGACATCCCAGGTAAAGGCATCGGAACCCGTGATTTGCAGGCCGCTTATTTCCAGTGATTCAAGGGAATCAGAAGAATTCCCCAGCGATATCTCCACCTCCGTATCAGATCCCAGAAGCCGTCTCCCAAAATCGTATGTCAAAGGCGAGGCTGTTACCTGCCTGGGAATCAACAAAGGCAACATATCCATGGCCCGGATTACACCGTCCGTACCAAGAATTTGGTACGGGATATCGCCGATATAGTCCCCGTCCTGGTCAATAACGCTATAACCCTCGTAGTAATTGCCGCCCAAAAACGGCCCGCCTACGATATTCATTTTTAATGCGCTTTTGCTCGCGTTCCAAACACCATGCGAGGCATCATCCAAGGCGTGGGTTGTGTTCCCGTAGAAGGCATTATTGGAAATCAAGGCATTGCCGGACACGGCCTCCAGTCCGATCTCGCACAGTGAGATATTGTTTCCAGTATATTCATTGGCGGATAATGGATCATTCAGAGGAGCGGTGGTTTCGGACCTGATGCCGATTTCGCAGGATTCAATATCGTTTTCCGATACCAGATTGAGGAGTGCCGCAAACGGGCTGAAATCCTTGACGGATATTCCGGCGTCTCCTCCTATCAGGGGATGATTGCAATGGCTGATGGTATTGCCTTTCACCAGCGTGTCTTGCCCGCCATAAATGGAGATGCCATCTCCAAGGCATCCCGATATGGTGTTTTCGGTAATTTCATTTTCCGTTGCCCCCGGCGGGAAGGCGCGTAAAAAGATGCCTGTGTCCCCGCAATTTTTTATTAGATTCTGATGAATGGTATTACTGCCGGAACTTACCTCAATGCCTTTGGACTGGCAGTCGGTCAGTTGATTGCCGCGCACTTCATTGCCTTCGTTCGCCAGGAGTATGGCGGGCTCCCACTCTTTGCAGGACACTATGTTATCGATTACCTGGTTGTTCTTTCCTCCTATGAAAATACGTCCTGTCGTGTTGCTGTCCACAATATTTCCGTCCGACGTATTGAGGGTGCCGGGCAATATGATGAGATCGCAGTGGTTGGCGCGAATCGTGTTTGAAATACAGGCGGCGGCATTGTATCCGACATTGATTTCATGCAGGGAGTTATCTTGCACAAGATTTTCGGAAGCGTTCAAAAGGTAGATATCGCACATGGAACTCCCGATCAGGGAATTCTTGCTTCCACTGATCTCCACATAGCCGTCATCGCTCTTGAACTCAAGGCCGGTAAAAGCCAGGTTTGAGCCATGTATCTGGAGATCCACGTCATTAAACGAACTGTTCTCAATCAGGGTTTTTTGAAGGCCGGACGAGGCGTCCGACTCGCATATAACCTGGCCGGTATAGTAACTCGTGGCTCCATTAAAGAAGCTCACGTTGTTGGCGCTTAGGAGGGCGTCGCCGGATATGCGCAAAACCGCGCCGTGTTCAGTCGTATCCATAAAAATCACCTCAACGCCCTGCCCGATAACGAGAGTTCCGTCTTCCACAACCACCGTATCCGATAATAGAACCGTGTCCGACCATGTGACCGTGTTCAGTCCAGTCAGCGAAGGGCGGAGGAATCCGAAGGTGCTATTTTTATTCAGTGGAACCGTCTGGGTCTCTTCCAGGGTCCACTTCTCTTCGACAATGTCGTAAACGTAATAATCCGCGCGCAAATAATGAACTGCCGACCCCACCGCCAGGTCGGCGTAGGTTTCCCCGGCGGTATCTCCCTGCCCGCCCCAGGTCCCCGTCAAGGTCCATATCTGCTGGGAGTCGTCTCCTGAATACAGTTCTACCTTTCTATTAGATCCAAGGTCTCCCGCCCAGCGCGACAACAGCAATTGAACATGATCAGGGGATGAGTATTCCACATTCATGGCCAAAACAGCACTGACCGGCAAAAAGCACAATGCCGACAATAAGATCAGTATTCGACGCATCATGGCTTGTTTCTCCATTTAAATTAGAAACCATATCGGATCGAAGCATAGACCCGTATGACACAGGCGGACTATGCGGCCTGAAACCTGCTGCACCATCAGCGAGTGCGCTGCCAATCTTGTCCAATCAAAATTTCCAAATGGAATGGATATACAGTTTAATACATTTTTGCACAATTGGCATGTTATTTAAATATAAGATAGCCGACATCTTTGCAAGTAAACCTTTTTACGATGATTTTATTCTGACATCCCATGCCTTCAAGGCCTTCCCCAAAAAAAAGACCTCCCTGCCGCTTTCCGCAGGGAGGCCTTTTCGCTAAAACCTTGGGTTTCCTGCGGGATTACATCTTGTTTTTGTTCAAAGCGTAGTAAGTCACCGGGACCACCAGCAAGGTGAAGGCCGTGGACGCGAACAGGCCGAAAATCAAGGCCCAAGCCAACCCGGAAAAATAGGGTCCAGGGTGATTTCCCATTCCCCTTCTCCGGCCCATTTCACCTCAATGCCGGATGGCGGAGGGGAGACCTTTTCCTTGTCCAATTCCGGGAACGCAGGCAACAATTCCAGAAGCGTAATACTTATTTTATGAGTGCTTTTCGTTGCTTCAAGCCACCTTGGATAGTTTGTTTGCGCTTGCCAACGGATGCAGAAGGTTTGCCTCAAGCCATGCCACCACAGGCACGGCCAATCCGTCTCCTATTAGATGATAGGCTTCGTTATATCCGGAAGGCAATTGATAATTGTCTTCTATTCCCATGAGTCGGGCGGCTTCCCGAGTGGAAATCAGCCTTGTCCGAATATTCTCGCCATTTACGATCATCAGAATCTGTCTGCTGGACCCTCCCGCCGGGGTCCTCAAGCACCCGCTAATTTGATCAAATCGCACTTCCGCCCTCTGGACTTTATTTCCGTGGGAATCTTTGCGAGTTCTTTTATACACGGCGCCAACAACGGGTTTGCCGAGCCCTTTCGCTGCATCAACCTTTTTCCTGTTAGGCTCTGACATCATGGATAATATGCGATTGGTTTCTTCTTGGGTATGCGCCGTTGCACTTGTCGCTATTTTTTCAATAATGTCATCCAGCATGATGTTTCTTGGCTTTGGCTTTGGCATGTTCCACCAAATCCAATCCGATTTAACAGATTCGGAAAGGGAATCGAAGGCCTGGACAACTTTTGCGGTATGCCAAAATCCATCCGGCCCGTCTCCAGTTAATGAATCGGGAAGGAACTTATCCTTTTTGCATGCCACAATAAATAGCCGGGGCCTGGATTGCGGCACAAAATGAACAGCATTCATCACTATCGGCCCAAAACGATACCCGGCCCTGCTGATTGCTTCGGTCAAAACTTTAAAATCTTCTCCGTTATTGGAACTCAATGCGCCAACAACGTTTTCAAGAACAATTGTCGGGACTCCACGATTTTTGGAATCCATTTCCCTCATTAGGTCCCAAAACGGCCAGAACGTTCCGCTTCGTTTTCCCACCAACCCTTTGCGGCCCCCGGCAAGCGATAAGTCCTGGCAGGGGAAAGACGCCCAGGCCAACTCTGCATTTTCCGTGAGGTTCCCGGGGCGGACCTTCGCAACGTCTTTTACATCTACAATGGGATCCTGACCATGATTGGCCGTATAAGAGCGGGCCTTTTTCCCGCACCATTCATTGGCATAGGCGCATTTCCATCTTGGTCCAAGCCCGAGTCTTGCCATCCCGCCGCCAGCGAAGAACTCGTAAAAATTATATCTTTCACCCATGATACGAGTCCTCAAGGAAATGCTGAATAATTCTTTCCAAATGCTTTCCCTCTTTTGTTTGACATTCCCATATAACAAGAACTCGCCAACCCTCTTTTTCCAATTGCTCGATATTTCGTCTGTCCCGTTCCATGTTCCGATCCAGTTTCTTTTCCCAATAATCAACATTGGATGCGGGCCGTCGCGATGCCGGACACCCCTCATGTCCGTGCCAGAAACAGCCGTGGACAAAAATGATCTTCCTTCGCCCCGCAAAAACGAGATCCGGTTTGCCGGGTAAATCCTTGCGATGCAGCCGGTATCGATACCCTAAACGGAAAACGGTTCGACGAACAATAAGCTCCGGACCGGTGCCTTTGCTCCGAACCCGGGTCATTGTATGTTTTCGTTGCTTTATCGTCAGGTTATCTGTCATAAGTATCTGTAATTAGACTACGAAATATTTGCCATTAAGTCAAGCGGCGGCTGTTGGAGGGAATAGGCGGCGATGGCCGCACTTAAGAGCTAAAAATGGTCGTGTAAAGTTGAACCGCCTGGCAGGGGAGACGGAAACAAGCGCACTATATGCTGGCTCTAATCATAAAAAGTTCGGGATAGTCCCCATGCGGATGGGCTTCCCCATGTTTTTGTATGAAAATTTTCGTCTGTTGTTTTTAGTATCTGCACTTATATATAGTTGATAGATTAATAATTTCAAATAGTTATTTATGTATTCCCACTCGGAGCATGGGAACGATAATCCCCCCCATCCTGTCCTTCCCCCGCAAGGGGGGAAGGGACGAAGATTGAAGAAAGTCGGCCTCCGATTGGTTAATTCAAGGGTTTGGTCCATATTATTGGGTTTCGCGGGGCTCAATCGCAACCTACGAAACCGGGCGCGGCAAGCAGCGCGCCTACGGATGCTGCTTGGCGGCGATTTGTTGGGTTTCGCATTACTCAAATGCAACCTATGAAACCGGGCGCGCCCCTACATGACCACAAGGCATTCCATGCAGCGGAGGATTTTGATCAATTATATGCTTTTCATCTTGCCGTGTAGTCGCAGGGCTTGCCCTGCCCTGGTTTTGTTTTGGTGGCCCTCGGCAGCAACAGCTGCAGCTACCCAAAGACGGGGGAATTCAATGTTGAGGCGGCCCGGATTATCCTGCAAGGATTCCTGCGTTTCGTAGTCGCGCGGTCTCCGCGCACATGACAGGGAGGCCCTGCAACCACGGGGCGAGGGGACCTCGCAACTACAAGGACGCGGCAAGCAGCGCCCCTACGGATGCTGCTTGGCGGCGATTTGTTGGGTTTCGCATTACTCAAATGCAACCTATTAAACTGGGCCGTCCGGGAATGAGGACGCAAAGGCCAAGGACGGGTTTCTCCAAAAAATACACTCGGGAATGACAGCGAAGGGACGAAGGATATCGAATTCCCGTTTAGGGAATGACTATGGGCTGAGGATGTGATCAGATTTTGCTAATTGTGTCGGCATGGGGGATGAAGGCCAACACGAACCGCGTTGAAGCCCGGCTCTATACCAAGTTGCGTTCACAAAAGTAGATTCGAATTAGGGGGACACGACTCTTATCTCTTGAAGCAACAATAATAGCTAATAAATTTAAATGGTTAAGATAAAGATCGTGCCCCCCCAATTCGTGGAACTTACTCAGTTAACAGCAATTTGGTATTAGATCGTTTGTCAAAAGTATGTATCGATTGATAGAGTTGTAATGTCTTAATTTAAAAGGAAAAAATAGTATCAAACGTATCATATCAACCGGAAAGTTAATCTGACAAACGCCTTAAACACATATTCTGATTTGCATAATGCACCTGTATTCAGCCATCTTCCCATTGAATTCCTGCAAGGGGCGGTTCGCTTTTCAGGACTCGCCCGCAAGCAGGAATTCAGTGCAATCATGCTTGCCGTCAGGAATGGTCTATGGCGCATTCGGCTTTGTCAGGAATGAAAATTCCGCCAGATTTCCATAAGGCCCCGGATGGCCTCCTCGGGATCTGCGGCCTGGTTCACGGCCCGGACCACAGCGAAATTTTTGGCCCCATGGGCCAGGACCCGGGGAAGGTTTTCCTGATCAATCCCGCCAATGGCCACGCAGGACAATGGAGAGGATGTGATAATCCGCCCCACGGTTTCCAGGCCCATGGTGGGGTCTGGTTTTTCCTTGGTGGGGGTGGAAAAAACAGGTCCCACGCCGATGTAGTCCGGCTTCAGGCTGCGGGCCGACAGTTCCTGGTCCACGCCATGGGTGGAAAGGCCGAAAATCTTACCCGAATCCGGCCACAGGGACCGGGCTACATCCAGGCTCATGTCGTCCTGGCCAAGGTGTACGCCGTCTGCGTCAACCTCCCTGGCGATATGCACATGGTCGTTGACAATGAACAGGGTGTTTGAGCCCCGGGTGATTTCCCTCAAGGCCTTTGCCTTTTTCAGGATTTGGTCTTCGGGGGTGTTTTTCATCCTAAGCTGGACAAAACGCACCCCCTGCCGGACTGCGGCCCGGGTGCAGGCTTCATACCCCATTAGGGGATTGGTGAGCACCAAATACAATCCGTAGGCGTCATCCATCGATATCCTCCAGGATCATTTTCGCCACTTTGCGGCCGCTCATGAACATGCCGCCGAATATGGGACCCATCCGGAATCCGCCGCTGGCGTTGTTGGCGGCCATGCCCGAGACGTACAGGCCGGGGTACAGGCATTTGGTATTCTCGACAGTGGAGGCTTCGCCCAATTCCATCCACATGGGTTTTTCACCCATGATTTTTCCCGTGGGCGTATCGATTTTGATGCCAGCCTTACGGGTGGCGATATCCGTGATCTCGCCGGGATGGCCGGTGCCGTCCAGGACCGCCTTGGACATGACCACCAGGGGGTCCACATGCATGCCCAGGCGCTCCACCGGAGTCCAGTTGACCACCACGCCGCAGATGCGGCCTTCGCGGCACACCACGTCCTCGACGGAAACCGCGTTGAAAATCATGACCCCGGCCTTTTTGGCTCCGAAAATCAGGCCCGAAGCCACTTCCACCGAGTCCGCAGTGAACAGGCCTTCCCCGGCCGGTTTATAGGTGATGGAAAAATCATCCAGGATGTGGAGAGCTTCCTCCTGGATCACGATCTCATTGAAGAGCATGCCTCCGCCCCAGACACCGCCGCCCGGCGCAAGGAGCCGTTCGAAAATGGCGACCTTTTTCCCGGCCTTGGCCAGGGCCGTGGCTGCCACCAGGCCGGAAGGCCCTGCGCCCACAATGGCCAGATCCACTTCCAGGAAATTTTGCAGTTTGTTGAAATACGATTTGATGATTGCCGAAGTGATTTTTTCTTCCATGTTTCCTCCGAAAAAGTAAAAAAGGCGACCCCCGATCCGGGGAGCCGCCTTTATTTCTTTCTCGTGCTCATAGGTTCCCTAGCGCCGGCATTACCCGGATCAGGTTCAGTGGGTATAATCTCAGCCCGAATTTCTCTCGGGCACCCCAACCATTGATGGGTCTTGTATAACCGGGATTTTTTGGCTTGTAAAGGGCAATCCTCTTGACTTTATGCTAAAATTTCTGCTGGCGCCTTCAAAATGCCCCCGGGTCAGTATGAGAAACTGACTGTTTTGTCAAGGCATCCAGGTGATGATACCTCCGCTGGAATTTTTTTCCTTCCATTGCCAAAAGGAAGTTATGTCGCGAACTCCGTCCCTGATGACTGCCTGGTAAATCTCGATTCCCATGACCTTTTTATCTTTAGGCATGGCGTCTTTGATGCATAGGACGGCTTGCCGGGTTTTCGGGGTAAGTACCTGGGAAATCCGTTCCGCCACTTTCTCAAAATGGCCTGCATAGGGAGAGTCACTCAATATGTGAATCATGTCTATTTGCCAGAGTTCCCCTTCCCGGACTTCATAAAATGCATGCCACTCAATGCATTTGTCTTCGGCATCCAAAAGGTTGGCGTAATTGATGGTACGTATGCGCGGGTTTTCCGCCAGCCTTGCAATGGCTGAAAAACTTTCGGACAATATGAACGGGTCGGTGTATATGTGAAAATCAATGTCACGGTGATTCATCAATAATCCCATTTTCAGAGAACCTACCGCATTGATTGTAGCTCCCACCGACTGCCAAATGTCCAGGAGGTTGGTTTCTTCCACCACTTTCCATGCCTGCTTTTCCAGGGCTTGCGCCTTTTGAAAAATTTCTTCCATTTTTTCACCCCGTTTTTCGGTCCGATCTCGCCCACATTTTATGATGGGCATAGCCAGCCAAATTCAGTAGAAACAAGGCTTTTAGGCACATTCTGACGCGGGTGTAAAGGCCTTGCCTCTATTTCAGGGATTTTCAGGCAGGAATGGAATTGCACAGTTCCCCTCTTTTTTTCTTCGGTCGTATAATTTTGTCTTGACAAGTCCGGTCTGGGGATTGCATGTATACTATGCAATCTCATTGAATCAGTCAGCAGAACCCCAATGCGTTTTCCAGGAAATTAACCCGTTTATAATTCCCGAATTTAAACGCGCACCTTGCACAATAATCGGCCTGAATCCGGGGGGATTTCAGGACCCATCAGGCCTTGACTAAAGGGGGCTTTCACGCCCAAATCATCAAACCAAACCAGGAAATTATTATGAAAGCATGGATTTGCGCCGCCTTGTTGGCGGTAGCTTCGGTGAGTGTGTACAGTTACCCGGACGCATTGAAGGATATGGTTCCCGGCGGGGAGGGCGCCCAGGCTGCGGAGGAATTTTTGGGGGTGCTTAAGCAGGCGTCCGCGTCTTTGGATATGGCTCCTAAAATCCAGGAGTTCAATACTTTTGTGTATGAGTCGGCCTCCCGCTTTAGCATCGACAAATTGTATGAAAGCGGCTACCTGGACACTTTTTCCGACGGGTCTCGCGGACTGGTTTTCCAGGGAGAAAGTCAGCCCAATGCCTATACGTTAAAAACAGGCCCTTTGGGGGCAACGCCCGGGCGGGGGGGGTTTGTGGCGGAGTTTGGATTACAGAGAAAGGAAGACTGCCCTTATGGCGGCCTCAGTTTTTCGTCTTATGCGGATATCCGGGCAAACACCATGAGGATGTCGGACGTGAGCACCCTGGCCCTGCATGAAGGTTTCCTCAAGGTCGTTGATCCGAAGAATTTCCATGATCTTCAAGCATTGAGAACCCGCCGTGACAGGCACATTAAAATGGAAGCCCTCATGGTTTTGAGGGAGTTCTATACAAAATTTCCCCACCTCTCCAGACTGATCCAGCTATACACATATCCTCTTCACTCGGAAATCGTCACCCGGGAATTCGAGGGCCAGGAATACACCGTCCAAAATTTCAGAGTTTTTCTGAAACTGGACGCCATCAAGGGGGATTTTCCCTTTTTGGGTGGATATCTGGAGGATTTCCGGGATCTTTTTCGAAGCGAGGTCGTGGTCAGCAATACGGCTGGCAATACCATCATGAAGATGGCCTTTGACTCCCAGAAAGACATTTTCAGCTTTTCCATGCTGACCCGCAACGGCAAGGTGATTCCCTTTGACGCCGCTGGCGCCCCGGTTTTTGCCCAGGAAATGCGGGGGGTAGGCCTTGAGGATTTGGAATTCACTGTCAATATGACCTTGTATGTCAATGTGTTCGGGATTAAATTCACCACGGAAAACATTGACTCGGCATGGCATTATCACCGGGAGGGGGCCAAGGGCCGTCTGGATGTTAAGCTCACCAATATGGACCGGACCCATTTATTCGGCAAGGCCAAGGCAGGGGTGCCGGATTGGGTGAGGGACCTGGCTATTCCCAAAGCAGTGGATGACCTTTTATTCGGGTTCACGCGCCTTTTGGTGGAAGCCAACAATGGCGAGGGCACCTGGATGACCACGGAGTGGGACACCTCGGACCCTGAAAACGTTGATTTTCACCTCCGCACCAGCACCGAACTGTTGGACAACTATTATGTCCGTTTTGCCGCCGCCGCCATCAAGTATTGCTTCCAGACAGACGGGAACACCCGGTACGACATGGAACGCTTGCTGACAAGAACCCTGGATGCTATATTGGAAGATACCCGCTTGTATATGGGTTCGGACCAATCCGAAAAACCGGGGGTTTTAACCGACGCCCCAAGCATTTCCCGGGAAGGATGAAGGAGGCAAGCATGGAAGGCAGGAGTACTCATAGCGTAACCATCGGCTATATTCTGTGGATTTTTGGTTTTACCGGAGCCCACCGGTTTTATTATGGCAAGCCAGTGACCGGCACCATTTACTTCTTCACTTTCGGATTATTTTTAATAGGCTGGATTATTGACCTTTTCCTCATTCCCGGCATGGACGCCAAAGCCGACTTCAAGTACGAGCCCGGTTCCCTGGACTATACGGTCGCCTGGATATTGCTTACCTTTTTAGGAGTTTTCGGCATCCATCGGTTTTACATGGGCAAATGGATCACCGGTATTCTCTGGCTGGTCACCGGAGGGCTTTTTTTAGTGGGCTATGTCTATGACTACTGGACCCTCAACGAACAGGTGAGCGAGATCAACCTGGTGAGCGCTTCTTAAAGCGCTAAAATGATAGTCATTTTAAAATAACGTCGTGACCTTTTTGGGGATGACCCTGTTTATCATTAGGATAACTGGCATCCCCATTTTGTTAGGCGCCGTTGACAATCTTGCTTTTTGATTGTACTGTATGTCTGTACAGATAATAGGGAGGCAGACATGGCGATTCAAACAACCTATACCAACGCCCGGGCTCGTTTGGCGGCCCTGCTGGAAGAAGTGACGGAAAATCAGGAAGTAGTCATCATTCAGCGCCGGGGGCATGAGGACGTGGCCATGATTTCCGCTAATGAGCTGGCAGGCATACTGGAAACCGCTCATTTGCTTCGATCCCCCAAAAATGCGGAACGGCTTCTATCGGCTCTTGAAAGAGTTTGGAAAGAGGACGGCGTTACGCAATCCATTGATGAACTTCGGGCCGAGGTTGGCTTTGGGTAAGGGGAGGAAGACTATCCCGGCGGCTTCAGGGCGAAAGCTATCCGTGTTTCAGCCGGAGTTCAGGGAAGACCTTCGATTTTGGGTGGAAACAGACCGTAAGATCGCGTTGCGGATTTTTCAGTTGATCGAGGCAGTTATGCGAGATCCGTTTCATGGTATAGGCAAGTCTGAACCGCTAAAATTTCTTGGCGCTGGTGTATGGTCCCGCCGTATTTCCCAGGAACATCGTTTGGTGTATGTGGTTAGGGAGGAACGAGTGGATTTTGTGCAGGCACGCTACCACTATTGATCGAACCCGTTTATCGTTTATTGAATTCCAAGGACTGAGTCACGCCTCCATATCCGCATGTATCCTGGAGATTTTATTTTGCTGACACCCAAACCCGCAGGCGGCTATCAACAGATTTATGACGACTTGCTTGAGCAATTACGCCATGCGGACATAAACGCTTCTGCCCAAAACCTGGGCCTGGCCTTGAATGCTTCGGGCGAAATTATCGTGCCTTTCCTTGGCGCAACCTACCTTTTATCGACCACAGGAGTAAGGCGCGAAGATGGCAAAGGATTCCACAATGTCACGGGCAGCGGGCTGATCCATTATGTCATAAACGCCAGCGCCACCCGGCCTGTGGGCCGGTTTGTTACTTTCGCAGAACTGGCAGGCCCGCTTTTCGGGCAAGGCAGTTTTTCCCGCGACGCCCTGGAGCGCCCGATTGTGAGACGTTTCCAGGGGCGTGTGCCGGAACTCATGGACCGGGCGGCGGCCCTGGGCGGTCGTCCCGGCGGTGAGGGGGGGATGGGATCGGTGAGCCTGATCATTGATCTGCTTCCCCATATGCCTATGCAACTGGTGTTTTACGATAGAGATCAGGATTACCCTGCCAGGGCGATTCTGCTGTTTGATCCTAACGCCGCCAGAATGGTGGAGTTTGAAGTCATGGCGGTTCTGTCCACCCAATTTGTCAGAAAATTGACCGCGCCCCAAGCATAGAATGGGCGACGATCCTATTAATAGGTGTATGGGTTTCAAAAGGCCCTCCCCCAGGAAAGCCAAGACCGAACAAACCCGGAGACAGCGCGCCAAACAAAAGGAATGGGATCATTCCGTTTTAAGGTGGAGCGGGTTACGGGGCGGATTTCAGCAATTGCTTTTTGTGGGCCTTTACAAAGGCGTCCACTTCTTCTTGCCAGGGGTTCATGCAATCCAGATTCAGTTCCTTGAGGCGTTTGTTCTCCAGGATGGAATTGGCAGGGCGGATCGCTGGTGTGGGATACTCCCGGGTTGAGCAGGGCAAAAGAATATGTTTCACCCTCATTTCCGTTAAGAAATACTCCGCCAGCTCAAACCATGTGCAATGCCCTTGGGCTGTGGCGTGAAAAAGACCTGTTTCACCGGACTCAACCAGAGTTTTGATTTGTTTGGCCAGGGTGTAGGCCCAGGTGGGGGACCCGTGCTGGTCGTCCACTACTTTCCGGGGAGCACTGGGGCTTTCCAGGCAAAGCCTGAGCATGGTTTTCAGGAAGTTTCGGCCATCCATTCCGTACAGCCAGGCGGTACGCACGATGATATGGTTGGGGCATAGAGTGCGGATTGCTTCTTCCCCGGCCAGCTTGCTTTCTCCATAGGCGGAAAGGGGATTGGGGGCGTCCTCCTCCGTGTACGGGGCGGGAATATGTTTGGTCCCGTCAAACACGTAGTCGGTGGAGACATGCACCAGGGCGCCTCCGTAGCGGCGAACCGCCCGGGCCAGATTTTCCGGCCCAACCGCATTAACCTCCCAGGCCTCTTGAAAATGGGTTTCGCAGGTGTCTACCGCAGTAAAGGCCGCACAATTTATGACAAAATCCGGTCTGATATCCCTGATGCACCCATCCACGGCCTGTTTGTCACGAATATCAAGTTTATCCGAGGTAAACCCATGTATTTCATGGACGGGATAGAATACCCGAACGCATTGGGCTCCCAATTGGCCCTGGTTGCCTGCTATCAGTATCTTAAAGGTTTCCATACCTTATTCTACCCTAACGGAAATCCGGGCGCAAGCCCAACCGCATCCCAACCCGCTAAACCGGACGGGCGCCTTGACAGCCGGGTCTAATCATGGTACGGATTCCGCCGGTTTTATTGTGAATTCAATCTCTTTTGTTGCCTTTCCATAAATTGGGACCGGCAAAGATTAGAGGCATAGTGACCAATTTGTACAACTTCTCCAGGGACATATTCCTTGCCCGACAGATAGCGTATACCCTTGGCCCGTTGCTTCCATTGCCAAAATATGTCCATTATTAGGAGAATTGTCCATGAGTAAGATTACCGCAGATCATGTGTTTACCTCGGAGTCCGTGAGCGAGGGCCATCCTGACAAAATTTGTGATCAGATTTCTGACGCTATTCTTGATGCTTGCTTGGCAAAAGATTCTCGGAGCCGGGTCGCCTGCGAGACCATGGCGGCCCACGACTCCATTATCACAGCCGGGGAGATCACTTGCGGCGCCTGGGAGGAAATTGACACGGAAGCCATTGCCCGCCAGGTTGTCCGGGATATTGGATACAACCGGGAAGAGCTGCTTTTTTGGGACCAGGCATTCCATTACAGCACTCATATTCACGGTCAGTCGCCGGATATTTCTCAGGGCGTGACCGAGGGAGAGGGGCTTTTTACGGAACAGGGCGCCGGAGATCAGGGTATGATGTTCGGGTACGCCACCAATGAAACGCCTGAACTGATGCCCACTCCCATTGCTTTTTCCCACAGGATTTTGCGTCACCTGGAAGTTGCCAGGAAATCGGGCCGCTTGGGTTATTTGCGTCCTGATTCCAAGTCTCAGGTTTCGGTCAAGTATGTGGACGGGCGGCCGGATCACATTACCGGTGTGGTGGTTTCGCACCAGACAGACGACGTTTCCCTGGATCAGATCCGGGAAGATATTGTGAAGGAAGTCCAGGAGATTTTGGAACCTACCGGCCTTTTGCGTTCTGACACCCGTTTTTTCATCAATCCCACGGGCAAGTTCATTTTGGGCGGCCCCTGGGCGGACGCCGGCCTGACCGGGCGCAAGATCATTGTGGACACCTACGGCGGCGTTGGCAGCCACAGGGGCGGGGCGTTTTCCGGCAAGGACCCTTCCAAGGTGGACCGTTCCGCAGCCTACTTTTCCCGGTACGCCGCCAAGAACATTGTGGCCGCAGGCTTGGCGGACAAATGCGAAATCCAGGTGGCTTACGCCATTGGCGTGGCCAGACCCATGAGCATCAATGTGGACACCTACGGCACGGGCAAGGTGTCCGAGGAGAAAATTCAGGCTATTCTGGAGTCCGGGGAGATTTTTGATTTCAGGCCCGCCGGTATTATCCAGGGCCTGGACCTGCTTCATCCCAATGGATGGTCTTATCAACGGTCGGCCCGGTACGGCCATTTTGGCCGGGAGATTTTTCCCTGGGAAAAAACCGACAAAGTTGAGTCCTTGCAAAAAGCGGCATAGGCATTATTTTAAAAAGATTACCCTTGGCAGGGCAGGGCGCGGGAGATGCCTGCCGAAAGCCGCCAGGGACAAAACCAATAAGAACACGACTGACAGGAGCCCAAGATGACTGATGCTGCATTGGAATACAAGGTGAAAGACATTGGCGAGGCGGATTTTGGACGCCGGGAATTGGATATCGCCGAGCACGAAATGCCCGGCCTGATGGCCACCCGCGAAAAATACGGCCCCCAAAAACCTTTGAAAGGCGCAAAAATTGCTGGAAGCCTGCACATGACCATCCAGACCGCCGTGCTCATAGAGACTCTGGTGGAACTGGGGGCGGACGTGCGTTGGGCTTCGTGCAATATTTTCTCCACCCAGGACCACGCCGCCGCAGCCATTGCAAAATCAGGGGTTCCCGTATTTGCCTGGAAAGGCGAAACCCTGGAAGAATACTGGTGGTGCACCAAAAAGGCCCTTACCTGGCCGGACGGCTCGGGTCCCAACCTGATAGTGGATGACGGAGGGGACGCCACCCTGCTTATCCATCGTGGATACGCCGCCGAGAACAATGCGGCCATCCTGGACGAGCCCACGGATAACCACGAGCTTCAGTGCATCAACGATGTGCTTAAGGAAACCCTCAAGGAAGATCCCCAGTTCTGGCATAAAGTGGCTGCGGAATGGAAAGGCGTTTCCGAGGAAACCACCACAGGCGTCAACCGTTTGTACCAGATGCAGGCAAGGGGCGAGCTCCTGACCCGCGCCATCAACGTGAACGACTCCGTGACCAAAAGCAAGTTCGACAACATCTACGGTTGCCGCGAGTCCCTGGTGGACGGCATTAAACGGGCCACGGACGTCATGATTTCCGGCAAGAACGCCCTCGTTTGCGGGTTCGGCGACGTGGGCAAGGGCTCCGCCGAGTCCCTGGCCGGACAAAACGCCAGGGTGAGCGTCACCGAAGTCGACCCCATTTGCGCGCTTCAGGCGTGCATGGCCGGATATCATGTGGTGACCATCGAACAGGCCCTTCCTTACACCGACATCTACGTTTCCTGCACGGGCAACAAGGACATCATCACCGCCGAAAATATGTCCAAAATGAAGGATCAGGCCATTGTGTGCAATATCGGCCATTTTGATAATGAAATCCAGATGGACAAGCTCAATGCCTGGCCTGGGATTGAAAAGATCAATATCAAACCCCAGGTGGATAAATACCTGTTCCCGGACGGGCATTGTATTTACATCCTGGCCGAAGGCCGTTTGGTCAACCTGGGCTGCGCCACCGGCCACCCCAGCTTTGTCATGAGCTCTTCCTTCACCAACCAGACCCTGGCCCAGATCGACCTGTGGCAAAATCCCGGAGAAATTGGGGTGACATGCCTTAGCAAGCAACTGGACGAGGAAGTGGCCCGTTTGCATTTGGACAAATTGGGCGCCAATCTCTCCACCCTGACCCCGGAGCAGGCCGACTACATTGGGGTTCCCGTGGAAGGGCCGTTTAAGTCCGATATGTACAGATACTAAAAATACAAACCGGCCTTGTTTGAAATCGGAGGCTGGTCCGTCGCATAGCGAGGCCGCTGTGAGCCACAGCATTACCCGGAAGGCAATCGGCCTTCCGGGTTTTTTAATTCCTGCCAAAACCAGGAGGGGGTATGGAAAGGATTACGGAAAACCTTATTCGTTGTCCGTCATGCAAGGGGGGGTACTGCTCTGTCAACCGCGATGAAAAGGATTTTTTCACCTGCCGGGTTTGCGGGGAGCGGTTTCCCGTTCGGCATGGTTTTATCGATTTGGCGCCGGAACTTCACTTGAGCAAAAGCGTGGCCCAGTTTTTTATGGAATCGCCCGCCATTGTCAGCGTGTATGAAAGCCGTTTTTGGAGAAGAAGCCTGGCTGCAGCCCTGGCCCTGGGCATCTCCTTTGACAAGGAGGCCCGCCTGATCGGCAAGGCGGCAAATATCGCCAATGCCGATTCTGTTTTGGATCTGGCTTGCGGCCCCGGGATTTACACCCGCGCTTTTGCTAAAATCATGGGCAATGGCAGGGTGGTGGGTTTGGATCTTTCGGCCCCCATGCTCCGCTGGGGCGCAAAGCAGGCCAAAAAGCAAGGACTGGACAACGTGCTTTACGTGAGGGCCAGCGCCCTGGACCTGCCCTTTGAAGACGAGAGCTTTGAAGCCGTCAACTGCTGCGGGGCTTTGCATTTGTTTCCCGATTCAAACAAGGCCCTGGACGAGGTGAGCCGGGTTTTGGCGCCGGGGGGCTGTTTTACCGTAGCTGCTGTTCGCAAGGGTGAGGGGCTTTTGGGGGCGGTGCGGGAAATCTACTCCCAAACCATGGGCGTAAAGGGTTTTACTTCCCAAGGCCTGGGCCAAACGTTGGAGGCGCGGGGGTTTTCGGGCATCCATTGCCATCATGACTCCCGCCGGTGGTTGATTATGAGCGCCGTAAAGCAATAGGGCGGGAACGCCAAGAGGCGCTTACCCGGAGCTGTCTCCTGGATATTTGATGTCCTGTTTTATGACCCGGGGCCATTAAAAAGGGGAATCCCGGTTTGTTCTCACCCGGATTCCCAAAACAAAGACCTCAATCACTCTCTTGCGTGACATCTATTTAAAAGGAATCGGGTATTTTTTGCAATGAAAAACTCGGGGCGGGGCTATGAAGGGCGTCACCCCCCTCAATGTCAGGGGAAAACGCCAAATAGCACGCATTCATACCAAGTTGCGTTCACAAAAGTAGATTTGAATTAGGGGGGTATCCTGGAAATCAGGATGCCCCTTTGCACCAACAAGAAAGATTTATGCCTGGAAAACAACCTGTCCAGCCTGGAAAACCATGGCGGGTTTAAGAGCGTTGCCTGCGGTTTCCAGAGGGTTGTGTGCAAACACCGCCAGATCGGCGATTTTGTTGGTTTCCACAGCGCCCAGATCCTTTTCCATGCCAATTACATGGGCGTTATTGATGGTGGCCATTTTCAGAATATCGGCGGTTTTTAGCCCGGCCTCTTCCAGGAGCAGCATTTCAAAGCCCAGATTGCCGGGAAAGACAAAAGGAACCCCCCCATCGTTTCCGCAGCCGAACTTGACTCCAGCCTGGTACAGGGTTTTTATATTCTCAACGCCCTGGTTGGCGAAGGCATTGAAAATTTTCGGACAGACCCAAGGGATGATATGGCGTTTTTCATAGGATTTCGGATCGGAATATTTGTGGTAAAAGCCCATGGTGCCCTCGGCAAAGGTTGGCTCGCAAAATTCCTCAAGAAAACCAGGCAGTGTGTCCGCCCGTAGGTTTTCATAAAAGGTGGTGCTTTCCGTTCCCCAGTTTTCATCCCCGTTCATGGGATAGGCGTAGCCATAGGGAATGGTGATTGTGGGAACCATAAAGGTTTCGTTTTCCAGCAGCTTTTCTATGGCTTCGTCCGGTATGGGGCCATCGCAAACCATATGCTCCAGGGTGGTTACCCCGCCATACAGGCCTTTGGAAAGGCCGCCCAGTTCCATGTGGTGCATGGCGACGGGCAGGCCGCTCCGGGCTGCTTCCTCGCACACGGCGGCCACGGTTTCCCGGTCCATGAGGGGCATGTCATCGCAGGGCATAAGAAGTTTGGTTTCCTGCTGGAACAGCTTGATGGTGTCGGCGCCATGGGCTGCGGCGGACCGGACGGCCTTTTTGGCTTCCTTGATGCTGCCCACATTGTACCAGGACTCCCAGGTGGAAAAATTGGTGAGCATGTCCCCGTAGCCGTTGTTAATGTCAATGGCGACCGATCGGAGAATACGCGGTCCGGCGATCTTGCCCCGGTCGATGCGGTCCTGGAGCCATTGGATGCCGGAGACCCAGTCGGCCACGGAAAGCATGTCACGGACCGTGGTCACCCCGTGCTTGACGCATTCCTCGGCGTTGCGCTCCACCTGCCGTTTGTAGGAAAACAAGGCCGAAGGACCCACCGCAATGCCGCAGGGCGCTGTCATATGGCAATGGGCGTTGATGAGGCCGGGCATCACATAGGCGCCGTGCAGGTCCATCTCGCGGTCCGCCTGGATGGAAGGCCATTGCTCCCTGGTGAATAACCCGGCGATTCGTCCCTGTTGAATGAGAATGCAATTCTCCCGGCGGATAGTCCCGGTTTGGACATCCACAATGGATACGTTGGTCAGGGCAAGTTTTTCATCCGGTCTGGTAAAAGCCTCGGGCAGTTGGTAGCGGTTGGTTGTGGTAGCGCAGGAACCCAGCAGCAAGGCACTGCTGGCGGCCGTGGTCATGGCCAGGAATTGTCGGCGATTCATGGTTTTCCTCCAATTAAAATGTCCACCCTCTATCTTGAATCGCCTTCAATCTGCAAAATATAGAGAGCTTCGTCAAGCCCGATTTGCTGCAATGCGTCAATTGCTGAACTTTTTCTTACTCCCTGGGGGTTCATGCCCGCCGCAACCTGGAGGCATAATATGGCGTCGGCCACGGTAATGTGGCTGTCATCATTGATATCCCCGGTGCATAAACCAGTTGAAAAATCATCCAGGACCCGCCAGTTGGTTTCCACATTTGCACGGTTTCTGGCTTTTACCCGGAAAGAGTAGATATTATCATTGGAAAGGCCGGTGCTTTGCCACAGGGGGGTGGTAATCCAGCCTGAGTTGGTTCCCAGGGTGGTGTTTTCGCAATAGTATTGGGTGCCCTCCGGGTTGTTTAGGGGGTCCCAGGAAACCGTTATGGAATCGCATTGGTTGCCGGAAAAAATACCCGTTCCCGGCGTTTGCGCCCGGGTGACGGCGCATTCCTCGAAGGTGGTTCCGGTCTGGTTGCCTGCGCCGTCGTGGGCGTAGACCGTGTAACAATACTGGTGATTGGGTTCCAGACCTTGGTCCGTGTATGTTGTGGATGTGTAGCGGTTGGTGGAGTCGCTGCCGCCCCCTCCCCCGGTGGGGCTTTGGGTGAAGGTAAACTGGTAATAGACCGTGTTGCCAAGTTGATCCGTGGCCGTAAAGGACGTCATGGAAATAGAGGAATCATCTACTGCCTGGGGGGCGGTAATCCATTGGACCACGCTGGTCGTGGGGGGCTTGCCGTCCAGGAGTAAACGCACGGCCTTGTTCCAGGACTGGTTGGCGTAACTAAGCACATTCGGGTTTGTATAGTCTGAATTGAAACCGCTAACAAGGGGCCAGTAAAGGGTGAGGCCGGTCATGCCGGTGGTGTTGGAATACGCGTAACCAAAGCGTGTTCCTGAATGAATCCAGTAATTCACTCTGACAGCTTCCACAATCCGGTCTTCCAGGGCCTGGGCAGTGGCTTTGACCAGGGGGTCGGAAATTTCCTGCTGGATGTGATGGACCAGGGAGCCGATATCATAGAATTCCTGTTCATCGATCATGTTTTCGGTAGCGGATCGCAGGGCTGAGCGTTCCGCATAGGGGATCTGATCCATCCGGTCCAGGAAGGTGGTGGACAGGGTTTCCATGGCTGAAAAAAGGGGATCCATATCCATAAGATCCCAGGCAGCCAGGGTGGCTTGATAGGAATCGTCGGTATAGAAGTTTTTGTAGAGGTCCACCATGTCCCAAGCCAGACTTCGGGCAGTGGTTTCGGAGGCAATTCTTTGTACAATGTTTGCATAATCAAACCCGTCGCCATCCACGGTATCTGCCGAAGCCACATAATACCTGGCCACGTCCTTGACCTGATAGGCCACTTCCACCATGCCCATAAGGCAGGCGTCCATGGCCAGGACATCCAGCATATGGCCGGAATCCTCAATGGCCCCGGAAACTTCCGGCAGACTGAGGCGATCACCGCCAGAGCTTGAATCAATGCTGATAGACTTGATCGGCCCCCGGTCCTCGGTGGTTTCCACTGAAAGGGCGGTTCTTTTGGCCGCCAGCCGGGCAGCCACCTGGGGCGGCATGGGCAGTTCCACTTCTGTTCCGGAAACGGAGGTGTCTGTCGCATCCAAGGCCAGGGCCTTTGACGTTTCCCCTTCCCATCCGTTTCCATGGTCCCAGATCACCAGCACCTTGTTTTCCGCGGGGAAATCCGTAAACGCGGTTTCGGTAAAAACTCTAAGGATTTCCTGATCTCCCATATTCAATTCATTGCCATATTGGCTCCAGTCATTGCTGTATAGATAATTTCCTGAGTTCACGCTATCCGGAGAGACAAAAAATAACCGTGTATCCTTCCAATCACCCTGCGCTGTGGAATACCCGGAAATCCGGTCAAAGAGAACGATTATATTCACATGTTTGTTTGTGCCCTGAGGATATAGCTCATTATAAAAGTCATCCACCGCGTAGGGTTCCAAATTGTTATCGCCATTCAGGAACAGTGCGAAGGTGACGTTGGCCAGGGTAGCCGTGAGGGCTTTTTGAAGAGATGTTTTGTCATAAGTTCCATCGCCGTCAAAGCGGGCGCGGATCTGGTAATCAGCCGGGGCCAGGGTGGGCTCCACATAGTAGTACATGCTGGCGATGCCTGAGGTGTTGGTGGTGTAGCCGTTGTCCGCCTCATTTATTTCGTGCCACGCGCCGTTGTAATAGATATCGAAAAAAATGGTTTTACCGGACAGGGGGGTGCCTGAATCATTGGTGATCTGGGCCTTTAGGAGGATGGGCATGCCCAGGTTGGACTCCTTGGCCGTGAAATACACCCCGGAAAATTGGGCGGTTGCCGCCAGAGCCGATTGGGGAAGAACAAGGAGCAAACCAATAAGGGCGGACCATATGGCGCGGGACAAAGTATATTTGAGCAAATTAACCTTCCTGAAATGATAGTGAAATTGCCATCCCCCAAAATCAATGTCGGTCCACAGCGCCGCTTGGTGACAACGAACGCAAAAATCCCTGGTTCCCAAAAGCCATAATAATACAGATTTGGCGAACAGTCTACAGTTGATAGGAATTACTATTTGGTCGGGCGAAGGTTGTGAGCCTGTCCAGCCCGAAACTCCATGGCCGGTTTTCGCTAAACCAGGACCGCCCCGGGCTGGCCCTTATGGCGCAGGATATTGGCAATGCCTGGTTTATCCCCGGCCCTGTGCACATGGCATCCCAGGCCTTCCAGCACTTTTTCCAGGTTGGCCACGTTTCCCTGGTTGGGTTCTTCATCCACGCACAGGATGGTTATTCCCACGCCAAGGTCTTCGGCGGGCTGGAGTTCCCGCAGGTGATGGAACAGGGAGTCCTTGTCGCAAATAAGCACCACCGACCGGCCGGGATTTCCCAATGCCGCGCCTATGGCGAAAGGCAGGCCCGCCCCGGACATATCTTCCTGGTCCATGACATGGAGCCCGGCGTGTTTTCGGGTTTTGAGAAAGGCGGGTACATAGGATGCCGGACCGCCGTCCGCCACAAAAATGGCGTCCTTTATGGAGTCTCCGTCCAAAAGGTTGAAGGCGGTTTCCAGTTGCGGTCCCGCTTGCTGGAGGATGTCCCTGGCTATGGCGTCCCCGGCTTTCAGGACCTTGTTTTTCCAGGCCACGGGACGGCGGCCTTTTTTTTGCGCCAGGACGGATTCCAGGGAGTTTAGGGCGGAGACGGGGTCGGCATACACCGGAATGGTTTGGTCTCCTGTCAGCATGGCTGCGGGATCGGTTTCCACCTGGATGACCGGGACTGTATTGGTCCTGTCCAGGATTTTTAGGGAATCCGGGTCCAGGCCGACCACCAGGAGGCAGTCCGCCTCCGCCAGGATTTTTTTTCCGGGTTCGGAATTTGCAAAACCGAGGGCGTCTCCGGCAAAGAATTGATCCCCCGCGTCAAAGGCCCCGCCGGAAAGGCGGGTCCCCAGGAAAGGTATGCCCAGTTTGTCCAGGCGCTCCCGCACCTGCGGGAATCGCCCTGGCCTTCCCAGGCCCTGGCCCACAATGACCAAAGGGTTTTTGGCGGATTTTAGGGTTTCCCCCGCCTTTTCCAGGGCGGATTCATCCCCCGAAATAGGCCCTATATATCGGGACTGGTGAGGCGGAACCAGCATACGCCGCCGCCGTTGGGAGGTAAGGATTTTATGCCTGAACAGCACGTCCACGGGGATATCCAGATGCACCGGTCCGGGAATGCCGGTGGCGGCTTCCCGGAAGGCCCTGTGAATCAGTTGGGGAATTCTTTCCCAATGGTAGATGATGGCGTTGAATTTGGTAATGGGCGCAAAAAGTTCGTCCTGTTCGCATGCCTGGAGGTTTTCCTGGTTGGGCTTCATTTTGTAGCTTTGGACCTGAGGCGCAATGGAAATAACAGGCAGGTAAGTGAGCCATGCCTTTAACAGGCCAGCCACTTCGTAGACCACCCCGGCGCCCACTGTGCACATGGACACGGCGGGCTGGCCGGTGGTTACGGCATATCCGCAAGCCATGATGGCCGTGGAGGTTTCGGACCGCGGGGTAATCACATCAATATGCGGGTTTTTTCCTATGGCGTCGTATATGGTGCCCATTTGCCCGCCGATAATGGAAAATACGTATCTCACGCCCTGGTCCACAAGGCATTCCGTCACAAGTTCGCCGCCGGTAACTATTCTCATGTTACACCCGCCTTTTTGTACTGGGGTTAAAACCAAGCAGGGCTTTCCGCACATAGGTGACTTGGTGCAACGCTCTGCTTAATCCCATGTCACGCCCTTTCCAGAGGCTTTTGGCCAGTTTGACCGGATTGATCTGGGCGCCCTCGAACTCCACCATGGCGAAACTCAAGAGGCTGTCGGGCAAATTTTTGCAATCCGTCACGCAATCAATAAGTGCCGGGCCGCCTGATTCCACAGCTCTTTCATAGGCCGGGACCAGTTCATGGGCGTTTTTCACCCTTTCGGAATAGAGGCCGAATCCTGCGGCGATTTTGGCGTAGTCGATATCCGGCAGGCAGGTGCCTACGTAATTGCCCTCGAACAGGGAATCCTGGAGGGCTTTGATCATGTTCCAGGAGGAATCGTTGTTCACGACAATGGTGATGGGCAGGTTCAGCCGCTTCATGGTTTCCAGTTCGCTGATGGCGTACATGGAGGAGCCGTCCCCGGTGATCAACATGACGCGTTTATGGGGTGCTGCCAGGGCCACGCCAATGGCGTATGGGACTCCCCCTCCCAGAGCGGCCATGCCAAAGGGAAAAAAACTTTGGCGCGGGCTCATGCCAGGGCCGTACATGGCTGCGTACAGGGGGGTGTTGCCCCCGTCAATGACCATGATGAGGTTATCCTTTTCCACAATTTTGCCCATTTCCAGGGCCACCGAGCCCTGGTGCAGGCCGCCCCAAGGGCGGTTGGCGAAATTTAGGAGCCTGGTTTTTCGCTGCCTTTTGAGGTCGGCCAGGATCATGCGCCAGTGGGCCCATCCATCGGGGGCGACAAAGGCTGTGGCGTCCAGGATTTCGGCCATTTGAGCCAGTACGGTTTTCACGTCGCCCAGGATGGGAATCTCCGGGTTGACGTTCAGGCCAATCTGGTTGGGATTATTGTCAATGTGGATGAATTTGATCCGCTCGGACCACAAAGGGGGCAGGCCAAAGCCTTCCAGGCCGGAAAAACTGCATCCCAGAGCCAGGATCACGTCAGCTTTTTTGATGGCGACATGAAAGGCCTCGCCGGCGGTGTAGCTGGGACCGCCCAGGCAATAGGCATGGTCTGACGGAATGGTTCCAATGCCCGCCATGGTGGTGCATCCGGGCAGGCCAAAGCGTTCCATAAAGCGGACTACATCCAGGCTGGCCCGGGAGGCTTTGACGCCTCCACCGGTTATAATCAGGGGTTTGCGGGCTTGTTTTAGCAGTTTTACGGCTTGGTCGACTGTCTGGGAATCCCCGGAAAGCCTCATTGGCGTCAGTTTTTGGGGTTCCACCGGCCCTTCGGGTGGAATGCCGGGAATGCCCTCTTCGATTCTGCGGTCCAGAAGTCCGGCTTCCAAGTCCAGGTGCACGGGTCCGCGCCGGTTTCCCTGGCTGGCGGCCACGGCGTCCACAAAGGCCTTGGGCATGTCGGCCAATCCGGACAGGCGTTTTCTCCAAACCGTGACCGGCTCGAACACCCGGTTGGCGTCGTATCGGGATCGGGCGATTCCTTTATTGGCGTTGGGCGCTGCGTCCTCGCATAAGCTGACAGAGACCAGGGGGATTTTGTCGGCCCAGGCATTGGTGACGCCGCTAACCTGGGACAGACTGCGGCCATGGGCGTCTGTGAGAACGGCGGCGAATAGCCGGGAGCGCCGGATATACCCGTCCGCCATGAGGGCGGCGGCGGTTTCATCCCTGGCTGTGATTACCGTCATGCCTTGAATTTTTTCCAGGCAATCCAGGACCGGTTTTAGTCTGGGGGTGGGGACCGTGAATACATAGCCGATTCCGGCCCCGGCGATGCTTCGCGCCAGGATCTGGCTTCCACTGAGTGTTTTCATAGAAGAGAAGGCCTCTTTTAATCAAGCAAACCAGGGTGTTAAAAAAATAATCCCTGAAAGTTGGTTGTGAAGGCTGCATGGAAAGTTTTGGAACAGATTGTCCCTCCGGGTATTTTCATAATCTGCTTTAGCTAATTATTCAAGCCTTTGTGGCGCCAATACAGGGCAAATGCCGGTTGTTAGCAAAAAGTTCCATATTTTGACTAAATTCTTGTCAGTCAGCATATTAAAACAGTGAATTTAAGGGCGGTGGAGAGAACAATATTTTAAGTTCGCCTCACCTTTGATGGAAATCGTGAGCGCCGTCACAACCCCTTGAGTCAAACGGGCATGGATATTGCTTCTTTAGTAATCGCCAAAAAAGGTTTTTGGCCTTAACCTTCCGCAAAGGGCGATTTGGTGAACTGCTTATGGGATCAGGACAGAAGATAGTGCGTGTATTGCAGGTGGGATTCCTTCTTCCCACAATTGCCGGGATGATTATTCTGGGATACATTTGGATATCCCACCAATACGATTTGTTTGCGCGGGAATCCATGGATCTGGCCAGCCGCATGGAGGCAATGCAAAAGCAACGGGTAAAGGAGGAAGTTCAGAACGCAGTGGAGTTTGTGGACTACATGACGTCCCAAACCGAGGGGCGATTGAAGACCTCCATCAAATCCCGCACATACGAAGCCTATGCCATAGCCAGCCATATTTATAGCCAAAACGATGACAAACCCAAGGAAAAGCTCGCAGACTTGATTAGGGATGCATTGCGTCCCATTCGCTTCAATTATGGCAGAGGATATTATTTCGCTTTCGACATGGGGAGCGTGAGCCAGCTTCTTCCGATCAGCCCGGAATTGGAAGGCGCTTATATGGGGGAAATGCTTTCTTCGAAAGGGCGTTACATTATCCGGGACATGGTAGACCTTGCCCGCACCCATGGAGAGGGGTTTTATGAGTATACCTATAGTAAGCCGGGCTATCCGGGGACTGACCATCGCAAAATTGCCTATTTAAAATATTTTGCCCCCATGGATTGGTATATCGGAACTGGTGAATATCTGGACGATGTTGAGCAGGACATCCAAAGCGAGGTGCTCAAACGCCTGGAGCAGGTGCGCTTTGGCGAAGACGGATACATTTTCGCCTCGACTTACAATGGCCTGTCGCTGTTAGGGCCGGGAAAAGGGACAAATATTCTGGAGTCCGAAGATCACTGGGGCAGGGAAATTGTCGCCGAGATGATTGATACCGCCCGGAGCGGAGGGGGCTTCGTGACCTATAACCTTCCAGCAGGCTCCGGAGGCAAACCTGTGGGCAAGATCAGCTATGTCCAGGGCGCTTCCGGATGGGATTGGTATGTGGGCGCCGGCATGGATGTTCCCGACATGGAAGAGGAAACAAAAGCCCAAACCCTTGTTCTGCGAAACGTCACTAACGCCAATGTGCTATCCATCCTTTGCGTCCTTGTGCTTGCCAGTTTGGCTGTTCTCCTGGTGGCCTATCTGGTGGGCAATCGCATTAAGACAAGTTTTTCGGTTTTTGAAGGGTTTTTTGCCGAGGCCGCTCACAAGGGCGGGGTGATTGACCTGAATAAACTGCATTTTAAGGATTTTACAAACCTGGCTGCTTCCGCCAATGAAATGATATTGAAAAAAAGGCAGGCGGAAAATGAGGCCAGGATTGCTCGTGTGTATCTCCAGGATATGATCAACTCCATGCCTTCCGTGATTATTGGAACGGACAAGGACGGTCGTGTGCATTTATGGAATAGCAAAGCGGAACAGGTGACCGGGGTCTCCTCAGCCAACGCAATGGGAAAATTGCTGGATAAGGCTTTCCACAATTTAACCGGTTACATGGACTATATAACAAGCGCCATGCAAGGCAAACAGGTGAGAAAGGAAGAAAAAATCACCATGGTCCTGAACGGACGCGTGCATTTTTGGGATTTGACCATATACCCTTTGGCGGGGGGAGAGGTCGAGGGCGCGGTGGTGCGCATGGATGACGTAACGGATCGCGTCCGGTGGGAAGAAGTGATGATTCAAACGGAAAAGATGGTTTCCCTGGGAGGCTTGGCCGCAGGAATGGCCCATGAGATCAATAATCCTCTGGCCGTCATGATGCAAAACTCCGAGGTTATCATCCATCGGACGACCGGAGACAATCCTGCAAGCGAAAAGGCTGCCATGGAATGCGGGATCAGCATGGACGGCATCAGGGCATTTATGGAGATACGGGGGATTGTGCGCATGCTGGAGGCTTTGCGCGATGCAGGGTCCCGGATTGCAGGGGTTGTGAACAACATGCTTGACTTTGCAGGGAACAGGCATGGGGGTTTTTTGTCCCAGAATATACCTGTGTTGCTTGACAAAACCATCGACTTGGCTTCCAGCGATTACAACCTGCATCAAAAGTATGACTTCAAAAGCATTTCCATTGTCAGGGAATATGACCCCGCCATGCCCGGGGTCCCCTGCGACCCTTCCCGATTTCAGCAGGTCATTTTCAGCCTTTTGCAGAATGCGGCCCAGGCCCTGGCGAGTTATGGGGAATCCGATGGCGCCCCTTCCATTACAATCAGGACAGCCTTGCACGGAGCAATGGCAAGAATTGAGATCTGTGACAATGGACCGGGCATGGACGAGGCAACCCGCAAAAGGGCCTTTGAGCCATTTTTCACCACAAAGGGCGTGGGCAAAGGCACGGGCCTGGGACTTTCCGTCTCATATTTTATAATAACCGAATTCCATAAGGGGCGAATGCGCGTGGAGTCCGAACCCGGCAAGGGCGCCTGCTTTGTCGTTGATCTGCCCATGGACCGCAGACCCCAATGAGCCGGGGTGACCCAAGGGGAAAATGCAGCGCGTCCCGGTCAGGTTTTGCGAAACATGAATTCGCCCCGGACAAACCCGAACTGCTCGTACAGCCCATGGGCGTCCTTGGTTTTGAGAACCTGGACCGAGTCAGGCACCCGAGGATGGGCCTGTATGGCGGATACCATTTTTTTTCCCAGGCCTTGGCCCCGGTGGGCTGGATCAATGATTACGTCGGCAATGAAGGCAGTGGTGCAGCCGTCCGTGATCACCCTGGCGAAACCCACCTGGCGGCCATCCAGATAGATCCCGAAACACAGGGAGTTCTCAATGGATTGAATCACAGTTTCCAGATCCCGGTCTGCGGCCCAATACGATGTGCGCAAAAAATCATGCACAACAGCCGGTTCAATCAGGGCGGGGTCATCGGAAATAATATAGGCATTGTGTTTCCATTCCATATGGCATCCTAAATGTTGCCCCTGAATAATGTATAGAATCAGACAGCCAAACTATGCGGGGAAAAACCAAACCAGCCACGATTTCATATTTCGGCCGCACATGATACAAGCGCCCATTGAAAGTAACTATGTTTCTATACTCGGGAAGCTGTTCGGATTCAAGGAGTCTTGCTATCATGAAAAAGGTTTTGCTTTTCCTGGCCCAGGGGTTTGAGGAATACGAAGCAAGCGTGTTTACCGACGTGCTTGGATGGAGCCGGGTGGTGGGAGACATCCCCGTGGAGGTGGTCACGGCAGGGCTTCGGCCCGAAATCCAATGCACCTGGAGCCTTATTGTAAAACCCCGGGCCCTGCTCAAGGATCTGGACCTGGACACGTTCGACGCCCTGGCCATTCCCGGGGGATTTCAGCGAGCCGGGTTTTACGAAGACGCCTATCATGAAAACTTTCTGGAAGCCATCCGGCATTTTAACGAGGCGGGCAAGGTGATCGCCTCCATTTGCGTGGGCGCCTTGCCCTTGGGAAAGAGCGGAATATTACAAGGCAGAAAGGCCACCACCTACCATCTGCTGAACGGCATGCGGCGCAAGCAGTTGGCCGATTTCGGCGCCATAGTCATGGACCAGCATGTGGTGGTGGACGGCAATGTTATCACTTCCACGGGACCGGCCACCGGCCTGGAAGTGGCCTTTACCCTGCTGGAAATGCTCACGACACCCGAGAACGCCAACAAGGTAAAGGAGGCCATGGGATTTTTAGCCCCGGAGCCTTTATAAATCCAGCACATACTCCCGGTAACATGGCTTTCCCTGATGGATGAGGCATCCGTGCACCTCGGGGGTAACCTGGAAGCCAATCCCCAATTCCTTGAGCCAGGTCTCCACCCGGTAGAAGATGCCGCAGTCATAGTCATCCAGGGCGCCTATTCTCTTGACGCCTTTATACGCAAAGCACTGCCCTTCGGGCGCCTCCCAACGGACCACATTGTTTCCCGGATAATGGCGCTTGAATTGCATGAAATCCGCCCCGATCAGATCAAATGCGCCTTCCACAAAATCTTTAAGCTGCTCATAGGTGGAGACTTCTTCCACACCCATGGCCGTTTTCAACCGGGGAACCTCGAACGCGCTCATGGCCTGAATGGCCGCCCGATTCAGGTCGCTGGCCGCCTTGGCGCCATATTTCTGAAATACGTTATAAAACCACATGCCGTCGTGGGTTATCCAACCCATGCACAACAGTTCCCTCAATTCCTTTCTGTCGATGGTTTCCAGTATACTCATGATCTCCTCCTTGCTATCCTTTTGGTTTAAGCGCCTGCCACGCGGATTCCCCCATTTGCTCCATGGCCTGCTCCATATCCGTGAAAGCCAACCCTTCGATCCATAATCGGGTAAACTCCTGGCAAGGCCCTAAAATAATGGAGATACAAACATCCCTTGGCAGATTCCTAATGCTTCCTTCACCAATATGCTTGTTCAGAAACTGCCCCACGATGGGTATGAATTCCTGGTTCCTGAGTCCGATGAGGGTTTCCGCGTCCCTCATAAAGTCCGCATGGCGCATATTTATAAGAAATTTTGCCCAGGATGCGTTGGACTCCACCCATGCCAGATGGCGGCGGACCATTTCACATACCCCTTCCCGGGGGCCGGGTTCCTTCTCAAACAAAGAAATCATACCTTCCTGGTAGTCCTGCAACCCTTCCAGATAGACTGCCGCCGCCAGCAATTCCTTGCTTTTGAAGTGATGGTACACGCTCCCGTACGATGCTCCGGCCCGCTGCCGGATTTCCTGCATGGAGGTGTCGGTGAAGCCATTTTCATTGAAACAAGACAGAGCCGCCTCCATGATTTGACGTTTGCGTTTGGGGGTGGTTTTGTTGGGTTTTCTTTTATTGGCCATGGCTACCTTTTTTGTTGGGTGTTTGGGTTGGCTTTATTAGATTTATAATCTAAACTAAAAATCCAGTCAAGCATTTTTGAAAGATCCATGCTGTTGTGTATTAATCATATGAAAATATGAAATATTCACCTTGGTGTATCCGTCAGGCAATTGTCGGGCAAGTAAGAAAAAGCAGCAGGCTTTGCAATTCATGGCGTAAACCGGTGTGGCGGGGAAGACGGCAAGTGGGGAATGTCGGTCAAAAACAGTCCGGAGGAGGCGCCGGGTCATTTATCCGGGGCCTCACCGGGCAGTATGGTCGACAGGTTATCCTTGTTGTTTTTTCATCATGGCCATGTATTCTGATTGCAGTTCGCGGATGAGGGCGCGGAGGGTCCAGGTTTCGGAAGTGGGGGTCAGGGCCGCCCAAAGCTGGCGGGGCAGGCCAAGGCCTTTCCAAGCGGTCATGATCTGTCGCAGTTCCTTTTCTGACACACCGCTCAAAATGACAGCCGGAGGCATTTTGCCTTCCCGGCCGTATTGGTGGCCGTCCTCCTTGGCGACAAGCTCTGAAAGCAGGGTGTCTCCGTCTTCCGGGAGGCAAAAGACTGTGGGGGTTTTCGCCGGGATTTCCGTTTTCAGCAAATTCAGGAAGGCGTCCTGGTTGTCTTTGGTGTATCCGCAAACCAGAAGGGTTCGCGGGCCGTACATGGGGGCGTCCGAGTCGGTTACCCGGGTCATGGTGGCCTCGGCCATGGATGTTCCTCCCAAAAAAGGTACGGGGAAACCCTTACGGAAAAGGGTTTCCCCGGGACCAGGATTATTCAGCAGTTATTTGACTTCGCGGATTTCCACCCGGCGATTTCTTGCCATGTTGGCTTCGGAATCGTTGGGGACAATGGGCTTGTAAAAGCCGAAGCCCTTAGTTGACAAGCGATTGGCGTCCACGCCCTTTTTTATCAGGACTTTTTTCACTGCTTTTGCCCGTTGTTCGGAGAGGGCTTGGTTGTGCTCCATAGTTCCCCGGTTATCCGCATGACCCTGGAGCTGGATTTTCATGGCGGGATTATTATTCAGCACGGGAATCACCTTGTAAATAAGGGGCAGGAATTCAGGTTTGATGTTTGCTTTATCCGTATCAAATGTCAGGCCTACGATTTCCCAGCAGCCTTTTTCATTTACGGTTGCGCCTTTGGGGGTGTATGGGCACTGGTCCTTCATGTTAAGGACGCCATCTCCATCCACGTCCAGGGCCGGGGCGGGTTTGGGGGCGTCGCTGTAAAACACCTTGCTGACGAATTGGGTCATGCCAGCGCCTGTGCAAAGGTCCTTGGAATCAAAGGCGGCGTCGCATCCGCCAATCCTTGCAATGCCGTTCAGAAGTTCTTTTCCGGCGCTGTTTGCGCCAATGGCAATGGTGCTGATACACAGTTTGGAGCCGAGCCTGTCCTTGAGTTTGCGGGCTTCCTTAACGGCGTCGTCACTGGGGTTTCCGTCAGAAAGGATGATGAGGGCTGTTCTGCCCGATATGGAGCACAGGTCCTTGTCTGCCGCTTTGATGGCCAAGCCCAGGGGGCTGGGGCCGTTGGGCCCCCACAAGGGTTTCACAGCGTCGGCATAACCCTGGGAGGAATATTTTGAAAAACCGTAAACCAAGTCTGTTTTGGGGCCGGAAGGCACAGCGTTCAACCCATAGGTCCTTAGTCCTGCCTTGAGATCAAGGTCGGAAATCGCCTGGTTCATGAAAAGCACAATATTTTTTGCCCAGGCGAATTTTTGCAAGCCGCCCCTGGACCCTCCCATGGACTCGGAACCATCCAGAATTACGTAAAAGGAATCCACCTTTTGGGTTTGTTCGGGGAAACTGAATTCAAAATTCTGGTCCGCTGCAAACGGACATGCGGGTTTTGGGCCGGATGCGCAGCCTGCAACCGCGGCTGCCAAGGCGAGCGCAACGATAAGATTGAAAAAAAAACCCCTTGCATGCATGATTTTCTCCTTTTTGTTTAGTGGGAAATGGGTGTTTTATTGAGACTATCACCCAATGTTATTTTAATTCCTTTAAAAAAAATTAGCACATCTTCTCGGATTGTGGCAAGGTGAACTTGGTTTGCCCATGTCGCGCCATCATGACGAGGGTGGGTGAACTG
>JAEINP010000133.1 GCA_016342355.1 Desulfatibacillum sp. | reverse complement strand
GCGCCGTTGGCGTCCACGATGAGGGCTTCCACATTGGTGACGGTGGTATTAAGCACATTCACGCCCGACCCGCCAATGGTTCCCCCCGCGTACATGACCAGATTTATGGCGCTTACATCCAGTGTGGCGTCGCCATCAGATATGATATCGCCTGCAGCGATGAGAGTCGCGTCCCTATCCGACTGAACAGAGCCAGTAATGATGATGTCACCATTTGTGGCCTTTATGGAAAGGTCGTGGCTGCCGCCTGGTAAAGCATCAGAATCCGAAATCGCCAAAACGACATCGATATTTCCCGTATTGGCTATGATGTCCACATGGCCGTTATCGGCGTCCACAGAAGTCAGTGTCACACTGTCCGCTTCCGTGATGTAAATGGAGCCTGTGACGTTATAGGCCGTGGCGTCGATTTCACTGACCTGGGTCTGAAGACGGTTTCCGATTAAACCGATGCTGCTTGAGGAATTAAAGAAGGCTTCGTCGGCGTAAACATCCACGCCGTCGCCGACAGTGCCGCTGACAATCGAGCCGCCAATGGCGGACAAATTGACCTGGTCATCCGATTTTACAAACCCGTTGGCACCGAAGTCAATACCGCCTGCAAATGAATCAATGGCGATATCGTGAGTGCCGACGCCTACCGGGGTATCCGATACGACAGACCCGATAATGCTGACTTGCCCCGTAGAATTTGACACGGTAATGGAACCGTTTTGCGTATCCACATCATACAGGTTCAGGCCAGCCTTGGCTGCCGCGTCAATCCACACGGAGCCCGAACCGTTGGCATGGGCTTCCCTGATATTCACGGCACCTGTGCCGCCTGTGCCGGTCCCGCCCAGGATGTTCAGGAACACGCCGCCGGAGGCGCTATTTGTTGCGTATACGTCGGTGGCTACGATATCGAGAGCGCCAGTGGCGCTGGCAGCCGTACCAATGCCGCTGCCGCCGTACAGATATATAGTGTCGGCCAGAATATCAGCAGAACCATCGGCGTTGCCGTCTATAATCCTGTTCCCGGCATAAATGTACACATCACCGGTTGTGCTGATATCGCCGCTGCCAGCCGTATCCAGGGATACACTGCCTGCGGTAATGAAGGCTACGTTGGTACCGGAAGCGAAAGTGGAAGCTGCCGTGGAGCCAACATTGATATTCCCCTTGAGAGCCTCGTCGCCTATGACGAGGAAGCCAGAACCGTTCACATCCACGTAATCGGCCAAATCATCGCCGCCGGTGGTCACAAAATTAGCGTTACCCGCTCCGTTGACAATAATATTCATGGTCTCATCGGTGGGGTACAGCTTTACGTCCCCGCCGGTGTTGTAACCGATTCCGCCGTAGGAAACCAATTGGGCTGCCGAACCGGCTGTACCGCCTGTTCCACCCAGGTTGAGGTTGTCAGTCTGGATGGTCACGCCGCCAATACCGCCTGTGCTTCCGCCTTGAACGGTGACACCCGCGTTAACAGTAACAGACAAGGTACCCAGGCTACCTGTGTCCAGCGTCCTGAGGACAACTTGTCCGTCTGCGGCCGCAGTATCACCAGCGATCACATCCTGGGCCAGAGTAAGATTTCCCGTATCAGATGTGATGGTGATATCGCCCGAATTGGTGGCTATGGCAGCGGTGCTGCCTACGGTCAAATCGTCGGCTTCCACAATAATTATATCGCCGGTGCCGTGGTTATCGGCGTCCAGTGTTGCCACGTCGGTATGCACTTCAATACCCGACCTCGCCGAGGCTTGCAGGCGATCGCCGGTCACGGTTCCGCTGGTGTACACGATGGCGCCCGAGACGGCGTTGTTAGCGTCCGCGATCAGGTATACGTCGGCGTCCATGGCCCCGGTTTGGGCCGTGGTGATATTGGCGTTCAGGGTGATGGTGCCGTTGTCGGTAAGGGTGATGTCGCCGTTGCCGGACACGATGTCGTTATTAACATTAATGGTGTTGGCTTCGGAGATGATATCAATGCTACCGGCTTTATGGGCGGTCACGCCCGTGCCGCCGCCGCCTGCGGCCACGATGGTCACGGCGCCGCCGGGTCCGGAGGACAGCCAGATGTCGCCGGAATTAACCGCAGTGGTCAGGCCCATAACGTCCACGCCGTCGTTTTCACGGATGTAGATGGCACCTTCCGAACTGGCCTTGAGGGAGTTCACGTCCACGTTAAAGGGATCGGCCGAATTAGCAGCTGTGGAGGCAGTGCCGCCCACGCCCTTGTTGGCGTTAATATCCAGATAATCCGCGCTTACCGATTGTTCGTTGTTATCCGCATCGTACACACGACCCTGAGCAGCTGTAAGCGTAACATTTTGGGTCGTTTCAAGCCGGGCCGCATCTGTTGTAGCCCCCGAGAACACGATATGGGCGGAAGCGCCCTTCGTGGTCAGAATGATATTATCCGTACCAATGGAGCCATCAAAGGAATCGTCATTGACCAGGATGTGGCCGCCTGCCGCTTCAATACTGACCGTCTGGGCGCCGGTCCCCGTGGTGCTGAGGGCGAAATCGCCCAGGCCTAACTGCGCTTTTGTGGCTTTATCTTCATCTGTTGCGACAAGATATGCAGCCGAACTGCCATAATCAGACGCGGTTGCCACCTGCACGTCCCGCAGATAGATGTCGCCCGCGGAACCGTTGCCGGTGGTGGTGATGGTGACAGAATCTGCCCCGC
>JAEINP010000044.1 GCA_016342355.1 Desulfatibacillum sp. | reverse complement strand
CAACACGGATAGCATATCCATCGGGAATCATACCGACTTCCTCCTGGATTCTTCCTGCCAGCTTGGCATCTCCGACATTCTAAAAAATCAAACCCAAAATGCTTTCCAGCCCCACGAGGCAAAGGCTTTTACTTTTGGCCTTGGCAAGGATGTTCTCTGGCTGCGCTTAAAAATCATCAATCAAAGCGGTCAGACCCTGATCCTTGCCGTGGACAGGCCCTTTCCCCATGTGGATCTCTATCTGCCCGACATAAACCAGCCGGACGCCTACAGGGTTGTCCGTTCGGGCTATATGGCCACAGAACAGGACATGACGGCGCAGGTGCCTGACTATACAGTAAATTACCGGTATTCGGTTTTCCGGTTGCCGGAAAACATGCCGGAAAACCAGTACATTTTCCTTCGCGTTCAGCCGTTTTCATCTTCCTCCCATTCTTCGCTGAGCTTCATGGGTTTTATAGAGGAACAGAACTCCTTCATAAAGCGCACATGGTTGGAAATCGCCTTCTTTTCCGTTATTGCCGGAATGCTTCTGTCGCTGTTTGTATATAACCTGTTTTTATCCCTGCTCTTAAGAGACAAAGTATATTATGCGTACATCGGCTATGTCGCCTTCATTCTTTTTTATACGCTACTGCGTAGCGGCCTGAGCACCGCCATCGGCCTCCCGGAACTGAACAAATACGCGATCCATGCCGTAGCGATTGCTTTTTGCTTCAGCATTATTTTTTCCCAGCTTTTTTTGCAAAGCCGTGAGCACTGCCCCCTTTTGCACCGAGTGCTTACAGGCTGTATTATTGCTTGTCTGCTTGTCCTGAGCGCCATGTTTCTGGACTATCCCAGAATGGGAAATACCCTGATGCACTTTATGGGTATTTTTGGCGCTTTTATAGCGGTGGTGACAGGTTTTCGCAGACTGGGCCAGGGATATTTGCCTGCCCGCTATTATCTTGCCGGGTGGCTATTTCTTGCTTTAGGAAGCCTGACGGTCGCTCTTCAGGGCTTTGGCGTCTTTCCCGCGAACTTTTTCACCACAAACACGGTGGCTATCACCTGCGCCATGGAAGCGGTTATTCTATCCCTGGCCCTTGGCGCCCGGATTGACGCCCTTCAAAAAGATAAGAAGGTGCTGCAAATTCAGGAAAAACGCCTCATTGAACTGTCCATCCGGGACGAATTAACAGGTCTTTTTAATAAACGGTGGTTCTCCAGTAAAATATATTCTGAAATCGAGGCCTGTAAGAGCGTTGGGCAACCCCTTTCCCTGATTGTCATAGATATCGACCATTTTAAGAATCTCAACGACGCTTATGGCCATGCCATGGGAGATAGGGTTCTCAATCAGCTTGGGAAAATCATTGGGGTCAATGTCCGGGACCAGGATACTCCCTGCCGTTATGGAGGTGAGGAGTTTGTCATTATTCTGCCCTTGATAGACCTCAAAAAGGCGCTTCAGGTGGCCGAAAGGCTCCGAAAGATTTTTGCAGGCTTTATGTTCAAAACATATTCCGGCGAAAAGATTAAGGCCACCATCAGCCTGGGCGTGGCGGAGCTTTCTCCGTCGGACGATGCGGCCTCCTTGTTTGAAAAGGCGGATCAAGCCCTGTACCAAGCCAAGAAAAACGGCAGGAACAAGGTGGTTTCCGGCAATTAGGAGCACGAAATTGGCTCTATCCAGCCTGGACTCCGCGCACGGCACCCGGGAGCAAAGGCGGGATGGTCTCGCCATTGCGCCTGACAATGGGCCATTGACGGCTATCAAGACAAAATATGTCATAATTTTGTCACTCCCATGAAAATGAATGGGCATTTCCTCAAATTCCAGATCATAAGCCCCAAACAATACACTTCCAGCCCTCGTTTTACGTCCAAATTTCTCTCATGCTCTCTTTTGGCACATTGCTTGCTTAACAAAATGGGCAAGCCATTTCTGTTCCATGGGCCAATAATGGGTCCGCATTCCAACCTGTTTCCCCGGGCCCTTGTCCCAAAGCTGCCCCGCCTCCTTGGCGGGCGTCCCATCGCTCAACAAAATTGACAGGTTACGGGGCTTGGCCCCCCAATTTAAAACTATTTTTAAACATTCCCCGGAGGCGACTATGACTGGCAACCGGAACATTACCCTGGACAATCATCTCAAACAGGTGAAAACCGGCAAGTTGAATTTTGAAAATGCCTTCCAGGCTGTGGCAAGGATGATCCTGGAAGACGAGGAATCCGTCGAAAAAGTGGTGGTCCATGGCCGTAACACCTATGATTTCAAGATATTCCGGCAAGGCCCCCGCCACGTTATCGGCATGTTCGAGGAGATCAACAGCTTTGTCTCCTGCGTCAAGGACGCTGCCGAAGGAGGTTCTTCCCGGGAAATGGCCTTTGTCCTGGTGGGCGAGCCAGGCAATGGCAAAACCTTCTTTGTGGACTACCTTTGCGCCCGGTACCGGGAGTTCCTGGCCAGGGAGCAAAACCGCCGGTTTACCTTTAATTTTCTGGGAATGGACCGTCTGGGCACCTACGGCAAGCTCAAAGTATTTCAATCCCAGACCTTTGAAGACCCTATGATCCTGTGGATGAACCTGGGGGAAACCCGGGAACAAAGCAAGGAAATCATGGCCAAACGGGGCAAGTTCAAAGACAAGGAAATCGACAAACTCTTTGAAAACTACCGCCCCTTGGGCGCGTGTAGCGATTTCATGCTCAGCGACATCCGTATGCATACAGACGGAAACTTGGAGGAAATGCTTGCCTTCTTCGAGGTGGCCCCCGTGCCCCTGAGTGAAAGCCTGGGCACCATAACCGGTAAATACTCGGCCAAGGATAAAATCACCTCCTCCGCCGTGGACCTCCTGGGCGAGGAATCCATCAGCCGCTTGCTCCATATCGCCGACCCCAACAATCCCTACCGCTTTGACCTGCGCCGGGGCGCCCTGTCCAGGGTGGCGGGCGGCGGCATCCACTTTTCCGATGAAATCTTTAAGAATAAAAAGGATCTGGTCCAGATTTACCTGGGCGTGATCCAAAACCGTAACATAGAAATTGACGGATACCGGTGGCCCATTGACACCCTCATCATCGCCACCAGCAATAACGCCGAATTCAACCGGTTTTTGGCGGAAAAGGAAGAAGCCCCCATCGTGGACCGGTGCCGCATCTGTTATGTGGCTCACAACACCGACTACAGACTTCAGAATCAATTGACTGACTACGCCATTGGCAGCGAGTCAAAAACCACCATCACCAACGAGCAATTGCACCAGGACCCCAACCTGAACTACGCCGCATCCGCAGCGGTGGTTCTTACCCGTCTGCCCAAGAATGAAAAGCTCACCAGTATAGAAATGATGAAGCTGGCGGCCGGTGAAATAGCCGGGGAAAAAAGCATTAAAACCCTGGCCGAAGTCAAGGATTCCCTCAACCACGAGCCGGACATCACCCGCCGCTTTGGACAGCGGGGCCTGGGCCAGCGCGCCTTGGGCCGGGCTCTCCAGGCCCAGATGGAAACCTCGGAAACCAACGAGGGCAAATGCATGTTCGCCGAAGACGTGTTCAGAGCCCTGGAACGGGTGGTCCTGGATTACGTTACCGAAGCCAACGACCGGGCCAAATACTTTTCCGACATTAAAACCGCCCGCGGCCTGTACCGGGAACGGGTCATGACCGAAATGTTCAACGCCTATATGGACGAGCCCCAGGCCATCCGCAAAGACGTCTTGAACTACGTGAACATGATCATAGGCATAGACGCTGAAAACCTGGGACCCGATCAGATGTGGAAATACAAGGACCCCCAGACTGGTGAACTCAAGGCCCTGAAAATCGACGAACGCTATGTCCAGAGCGTGGAAGAACGCCTGGGACTCAAAACCCGGGAGCAGCGGGAAAGTTTCCGGACCTCCATCCGCAAAATCTACGGACAAAAAATGTCCCTCAATGCGGAATACGACTTTATGGACAACATCGAACTGGTCAAGGCGGTCACGGACGTACGCCTGAAATCCGACATTGCCGGAACCGGCAGCCTCATTGGCGCCCTGGCCAACCGCACCAACGAGGAAAACCAAAAACTCTACGACCGCATGATCGACACCATGCTTAACAAACTGGGCTATTGCCGGACCTGCGCCCACAAGACCATAGAGTATTTCTGCACCCAGAGTGACGAAACCTAACCTGCCCAGGCGAGGATAAGGACGTGGCAAAAGATCCTGACAATACAAAAAACCCCGGTCTGAACATGGCCGCTTCTCCTGGAGAGCCGCCCGCGGGTCCCGGCCCGGGCGTGACTTACGTCCACACCCTCAGTTCCGTGGATGAACTCCTGGAGCGGGACGCCCAAAGGGAAAAGGACGGGTTTCCCCGGAAAATCCGCATAGGCCGGTTTATGAAACCCGCCCGGGGCGGCAAGGATAAGGTGATCCTGGTCCCCACCACGGTGGAAGAAAAGTTCATGCACGACACCCGCCCTCAGGACGAACAGGAAGAACAGACCACCAGCGGGTCGGGAGACGGACAGGAAGGGGATGTGATCGGCGAACAACCCGTGCACCAGTCCTCAGGGTCCGGGAAAGGGGCTTCGGGGGAAGGCGAGGGCGGCGGACACGAAATCGAGTCCTCCGCCTATGATCTGGGCAGAATCCTTACGGAAAAATTCCAACTTCCCAACCTCAAGGACAAAGGCAAAAAGCGGTCCCTCACCAAATTCACCTATGACCTCACGGACCGGCATGTGGGTATCGGCCAGGTCCTGGACAAAAAGGCCACCTTTCGGCAAATCATCAAGACCAACATCGCCCTGGGAAGGATTGACGAGTCCGGGGAAATCGACACCAGCGATCTCATGATGGGCCCTAAGGACCGAATCTTCAGGATCGTCTCCCGGGAGAAAGATTTCGAATCCCAGGCTATGGTCTTTTTCGTCCGCGACTATTCCGGGTCCATGAGCGGCAAACCCACCGAGGCCGTGGTCTCCCAGCATGTGCTCGTCTATAGCTGGCTCCTGTACCAATATGACCGCCAGGTGGAAACCCGGTTTATCCTCCACGATACCGAAGCCAAGGAAGTGGACGACTTCCACACCTATTACAGCTCCACCGTAGCCGGAGGCACCCGGGTCAAATCCGCCTACCAACTGGTGAACGAAATCGTGGAAAAGGAAAACCTGGAGCGGGATTACAACATTTATGTGTTCCACGGCACCGATGGGGACGACTGGGACTCCGACGGCAGAGAGACCCTCCCGGAACTCAAAAAAATGCTCCTGTACTCCAGCCGGGTGGGCATTTCAATCGCCGAACGCTATTTCGGCGGACAAAGCAAAACCGTGGTGGAGCGCTATCTTCGCAACTCGGGTCTCCTCCACGAGCAGGCCACCCGCCTGAGCCTGGACACCTTTTCCGAAAACGCGGACGAAGACCGCCTGATAGAAGGCATTCGGAGGCTGATGGCATAAATGGAACTTATCGATCAGCATACAAAAAAAATCATGGAAGGGTGCAAGGAACGGGCCCGCGATGCGGGTCTGAGCTTTGGCAACGAAACCCTGGAATACATCGTCACCAACCGGGACCTTGTGGACCTGGGCCCCAAAAACATGATCCCCACCCTCTACGATTACTGGGTCCACGACGTGGAGGTCATCAAGGAGCGGAGCCGCTACGAGCTCTATCCCAGCAACCCCTACGAAACCGTCATCAACACCCGACCCGCCATCTCGTTTTACAACGACAACAACCCTGACTGGCTCAATGTCATGATTTTTTACCACGTCCTGGGCCATATAGACTTTTTCAAGAACAACCTGCTTTTCGCCCATACCTGGCATGAGGATTTCGAGGGTCAGGCCCTTTCGGACAAACGCTATATTGCCAAGCTCCGTTCTGAAAAAGGCCGGTGGGTGGACTATGTCATCGAATTCGCCCGGGGCATCGACAACATGGTGGGTTTGTATTCCGTACTCTCCAGCCTCAACCGCAAGGAAAATTCCGTTCCTTCCCGGCTGGACTACTATTTTGACGTGTTTCTCCAAAAGGAAAAAAAGGTTCGCTCCAGCAAATACCTCAAGGAAATAGAGCGGTACAATAAGGCTTGCAGGGATTTCCCTGAAACATCTGACCCCGTTTTTTTCGCCGACGTGGCTACCGTCTATCCGGAATTCGAAACCCTGTATGGCAGATACAGAGAGACTAACCGAATCGTTCCCAAGGATTTAATGGAGTTCATCCTGGAAAACTCCCCCTTCCTGGCCAGGGACCAAAACCGCTGGATGAAACCCGTGGTGGAAATTGTCCGTAAAACCGCCCTGTTTTTTGCGCCCCAAATCCGCACCAAAACCATCAACGAGGGATGGTCCAGCTACTGGCACGAAAAACTTTTTCTTCAGGACGATAGAATCAGCGGCAATGAAGTGGGCTTTGCCCGGATCAATGCCTTTGTCACCGCCCTTCCTTTTGTGGGCCTCAATCCCTATGCCATTGGTATGCGCCTGTTCGAGCACGTGGAGGAAATGGGCCGGACAGGAAAAATCTCCCACGCATTCCAGAAACTATTGGATTCGGGTCAACGCAAAAAATTCGATCACAAGGATGTTTTAGGGCAGGATTGGGTCTTCAAGGTCCGGGAAAACTTTTCCGACTTCACCTTCATCAACACCTTTGTGGATCAGGATTTTGTGGACAAACACAAACTCTTTGTGGCGGGCCGAAGGCTCAACCCCCGGAAAAAAGTTTGGGAGTACTATATCAAAAGCCGTAAGGCCAAAGATTACAGGCAAATGCTTCTGGATTCTTTGTACCACCCTCCGAGCCTGGAGATCGTGGAAGAGAAGACCGCAGAAAACCTCCTGTACCTGTCCCACAGGTTCGAAGGCAAACCACTGGTCAAGGAGTTCATCGCCAATACCATGATGGGCATCGAATTCCTGTGGGGAGGCCCGGTCAAGCTGGAAACCACCGAGGTGGTCATGCCCGCCCCCGAACCCACGGGGCTGGCCGCCTTCTACGCAGCCTTTGCCACAGACCCCTTCCCGGGCAGCTCCAGGGAGGCCTCATACAGACGGGTGGTGTACACGATGGAAAACAGAAAGCTCTCAAAGGGTGTGCTATGAACCAAAATATATTTGCAAAAAAGAGCCAGGACCTGTTGGACAGCCTGTGCGCGAAAATCCGCGAAAAAGAGCACGGAGCGCCCATTCCCCTGGATCTGTTCCTCCAAATCGCCTCCCGGGACCCGGACCTGGTGTTCCGCAACATCCTCCAGGTGTTCCACGACATGATCCTCTCCTATGTGGGGGCAGGAGACGATGAATATCCCGGAGACCCCGAATCCATCAATTTCGTCTATTATGACACCCACAAGCTCTTTGTGGAAGGGAGCGATAACCCCTTTTTCGCGGACCGCCTTTTTGCCAACCGCTTTGTGAACCATGTTACCACCTTCCGCAGAGGCATCCCCCAAAACCGCATCTATATTTTCGAGGGGCCCCACGGCAGCGGCAAAAGCACCTTTTTGAACAACCTCTTGATGAAATTCGAACAGTACACAAAAACCTCCCGGGGCATCAACTACGAAACCCTTTGGCGCATTGATAAAAACGAACTGGGCGCCAGTGAAATTGAAGCCGCCGCACTGCTCAAACAACTGAAAAGTCTGGTGGAAACCCCTGGCGTGAGGGGGGCGTCCCCGGTCAAAGGGGCGGATCTGGCGGCCCTGACCAACAAGAATTTCCTCCAGGTGCCTTGCCCCAACCACGATCATCCCATCATGCAAATCCCCAAGAATTACCGCCGGGAATTGATGGAAGAGCTGATTGACGACCCGGATATCCGAAAAAAGGTCCTCAACCAAAAACAATACCAGTGGATATATAGGGACAACCCCTGCACCATCTGTTCCTCCCTGTTCCGCTCCCTCCTGGACGTCCTGGGCTCTCCGGCTAAGGTCTTTAAAATGGTGTTCGCCAAACCCTACCAGTTCAACCGCAGGCTGGGAGAAGGCATCAGTGTGTTCAATCCCGCCGACATGATTCCCAAGTCCAACCTCCTGGTCAATCCGGTGCTTCAACAGCAACTGGACTCCCTGTTGCGGAGCAGCAACCAGGTTCGCTACATGTATTCCCGTTACGCTAAAACCAACAACGGTATATACGCCCTCATGGACATCAAGGACGCCAACAAATACCGTTTCAACGCACTGCACGGAATCATCAGCGAAGGGGTCCACAAGCTGGAAGACGTGGAGGAAGACGTCCACTCCCTGTTCCTGGCCCTCATGAACCCCGAGGACCACGGCCAGGTGGACCAGGCATTGTCATTTTCCGACCGTATCACCTACATAAAAATCGGCTATGTGCTGGACTACAATACGGAAGTGAAAATCTATAAGAGCAATTTCGGAGACCAGATAGAAAAAAGATTTCTCCCAAGGGTCCTGGAGAACTTCGCCAAGGTCATCATCTCCACCCGCATGAAAACCAGCTCCGAACCTCTTTTGGAATGGATAGGCGATCCCTACCGGTACAGGAGATTTTGCGACCGCAACCTCCTGCTCCTGAAAATGGACATTTATACCGGAGTCATCCCGGTTTGGCTTTCCGAACGGGACCGACAGAGCTTCAGTTCCAAACGGCGAAAAAGGGTTGTGGCGGAATCGGAAAATGAAGGCGTTTCAGGATTTTCAGGAAGAGATTCCATCAATATCTTCAACGAGTTCTACTCGGCGGCGGCTCAAAAGGGAAAGCTCATCAACATGGATATGTTGGTGAACTTTTTCAACAAACGGAAAAAAGAGCTTGGAGTCTCCATCCCGGAAGGATTCATGGACTCCCTGGTGGATTCCTACAATTACATGCTGCTTCAGGAGGTCAAGGAATCCCTGTACTATTATAACGAAGACAGGATTTCCATGGATATCCAGAACTATCTCTTTGCCATCAATTTTGAAATAGGGCGGGAGCAAAAATGCGTGTACACCGGGGAAAGCCTGGAAATCACCGAAGCCTATCTGACGGGCATGGAACAAAGGATCATGGGAAGCGGCACTACCGAAATAGCCCGTCACGCCTTCCGCCAGGATACCCAAAGGGAGTACGCATCCAAAACCCTGACTCAGGAAATGGCCCTGGAAAAAAAGCCCCTCACCCAAACCGCCGTCTATAAAAAGCTCCAGGAGCGTTATGTGCACAACCTGAAGGAAAAGGTTATGGACCCGTTCCAGGAAAACGAAAATTTCAGGCATGCCATCAAGGATTTCAACACCGAATCATTCAAGGCCTATGACCGGCGCATCAGGGAAGAGGTCAGCTATCTCATGGCCAACCTGCAGAAAAAATACGGCTACACAGATCAGGGCGCCCGGGAAATCTGCATATACGTCATTGACAAGGATCTGGCCAAACGCTTTTCCGAGCCCCCAAAAATGCCGCCCCCTATCAACCCCTTTGACGGTCTGGGGGCCTACGCAATCACTCCCTAAGCCGGATATAACAGCCTGGGAAATTACATCTTTCCCACGGCTGCGGCCAAAACCGGATCGTCCAGGATTTTTTTGGCGAACTTGATGTACTTGGCCACAATGGCGCGCACAGCCATCTGGAGTGCGTAGGGACGGACGGGTTTTTCCAGCAAATAAGTGATTTCCGAAGCCACACACACATCCACCACTTCCTTGCTGGCCTCGCCCGATATGACTATCGTATCCTCAAAGGCGGCAGGGAACTTATCTGTTATACTGTCCAGGAAAACAAACCCCATACGGTCCTGTAAAAAAACATCCAATATAAAAATGGCGACTCCGGCTTCCTCGGCTTGGCAAAAGTCCGTCGCTTCATCCGCGTCCGTAAACGCGTACACATCCCCCCAGGTATAAAAGCTCTTCACTATTTCAGAGATGGCCGAACAGACTGAAGGGTCGTCATCCAGGATGATCACACTCAAACCATGAGACATTATAGTTTCCTCCGGGTGGGTGAATTAGGTTTGGTACAAGATATGCAGTTCACATCCTTAACTATATGCTCTCATAAAACCTGGCTGCTTGAAAAGGATTATTTCCTCTCGCCCCCCTTTTTGAAACCCGGCGTCTCCTATACGCATGGGGGGAATCACCAAGAGCCAGAATAAACAAAAAACCGGCGCCCCCCATGGCAACATTCCAGGAAAAGGGTGTCCGGGAACTCCCTTTGTTCAGTCATGCCGAACTTGTTGTTCGGCCATGATGAACTAGTTGGTCGGCTCCAGGAATATTGCCCTTGAATCAATATTTGACTTGCCTAAAGCAAGTGGTTTTTGATATCGTACGGTATCGAACGAAATGTCGATGGCCTTTTCCTTTCTTCATTCTCAAATCAGGAGGTTAGTCCGTGTTGATACAACCGCTTAATATCCCCGGTCGTCACTGCGCCAGCAGCGGCCTGCGCAACCTGGCCGCACACCACGGACTGGGATGGACCGAGGCCATGTGCTTTGGCCTGGGAGCCGGCCTGGGCGTCTGGTATATTAAAAGCAAAAGTCCCTCCCGCATGATTCACGTCCGGTCTGCGGACTTGGAGGAACAGTTTTTCATTCGAATCAACGCGCCTTTGCCGTGGAATAAGTATGAGACTCCGGAGCAAAGCCAAAAAGACCTTATGAACATTTTGGATGCTGGACATCCTGCCATCATTCAAACCGATATTTTCCACCTGCCTTATTACCAATCCAGTACGCATTTTCCAGGACATGTCATTACTGCCTGGGGCTACGACCTTGAAAAGCAGGTCTTTCTGGTAACTGATACGGAAAGGCCTGACCTCATAGAAGTCGCTTTTGAAGACATCGCCAAGGCCCGCTTTTGCGGGGACGCCTTTTTTAACGTCAAAGGCAATTGCATGGCCCCGGAATCCATGACGCCTCCGCCTGACATGGCCAAGGCCATCCGGGAAGCCATTATCTTCAACAGCCGGGTCATTATGGACCCGGCATGGCCGGTCCAGGGCGTAGCAGGCCTCAATATGTTCATCAAGGAACTGGATCTGTGGGCGGGTTTCGCCGACTGGCAGTGGGCGTTCCGATTTGCCTACCAGGTTTTCGAAAAAAGGGGCACCGGCGGCGGCGGATTTCGGCTTATGTACCTGGATTTCCTGGAAGAAGCCCTGGCCTATTTGCCGGAGGTCGGAAACCTGGGGCTGCCCCAACTCATGGGTGAGTGCGCCCAAGCCTGGACCGCTCTGGCCAGTGCGTTGAAGGACGCTTCGGAAAAGGAAGAACCTGAGATCTCGGAAATCAGGGTCTGCCTGGACAAACTTATTCAGACGGAAACCGCTTACCACCAGACGGCATTGACCCTTGCATGACCAGCATAGGCAGTTGGCAAAGGCCAGGAGAAACCGATTGTCTCCCCCTTGGGCCGCAGTGGATTCCAGTCTTTTTTTTGCAACATACCATTTGGCGAAATATGTTTGAATGCAGATGAATCAGGAGGACAACGTGAATCAGCATCCCATCATCCAACAAGCCTTATCAACAGGCCGTAAAACTTTGACCGAATCCGAGTCCAAAACCCTGCTCTCCGCTTACGGGGTTCCAGTGGTGGAAGAGAAAATCGCCAACAGCCCGGAACAAGCCGCTGAAATGGCGGCTGAGACCGGCTTTCCCGTTGTCCTCAAAGGCCTGGGGCAAACTCTCACCCACAAGACGGAAATGGGCCTTGTGGCCGTGGGTCTTGCCACCCGGGACGCCGTACTTCAGGCGGCCGCAATTATGCAGAAAAATGCCGGTCAGGCCTTGGAAGGTTTTTTAATCCAGCCTTTGGTGACAGGGGACAGGGAGTTGGTGGCCGGGCTTTTTACAGATCCGGTTTTCGGCCCTGTGATCATGTTTGGCCTGGGCGGTATTTTTACGGAAGCCCTGGAAGACGTGGTCTTTCGCCTGGCGCCCTGTTCCGAAAAGGACATTGCGAGCGTGCCAGGTGAAATCAAGGCCCAAAAGTTGCTTGGCGCCTTCCGCGGACAAGCCCCGGTGGATCAAAAAGCCATCATCAAAACCCTGGCTGGCCTATCCAGGCTTGTGCAGGACCATCCCCAAGTGGCGGAAGTGGATATCAACCCACTCAAAGTCAGAACCGACGGCAACCTAGTAGCTGTGGACGCCCTGGTGGTGCTTAAACCCAACCAGGGTGCGACCGCCTACCCACCGCATATTCCGCCGGAGGATGTATCGCGCTTTTTCACTCCCCGTTCCGTTGCCCTGGTTGGAGCGAGCGGCAAGTTAGGCAAATGGGGTTTTTCCATCGCCACCTGCATTTTAGGGGGCGATTTTGGAGGAAAACTCCATCTGGTCAATCCCAAAGGAGGAACGATCCTTGGGAGGCGCGTGTATAAAGATGTATCGGAAATCCCGGGCGATGTGGACTTGGCTGTTATGACCATCCCCGCAGCCTTTGTGGCTGGCATGTTTCCGGAATTCCAAGCCAAGGGAATCAAACACGTCCTGGTGATTTCATCGGGTTACGGAGAAACCGGCCCCGAAGGCAAGGCCATGGAAAGAGAGTTGGTCGCCAAGGCCCGGGAATGCGGGATTGTCATTCTTGGCCCCAATACCATGGGGATTAACAACCCTCACGCCCACTTTTATTGCACGGGAGCGCATATACGCCCGGAACCCGGCAGCACGGCTTTCATCTCCCAGTCAGGCAACATGGGGGGCCAGCTGATGGGTTTTGCCCTGGAACAAGGGATCGGAATCCGCGCCTTTTGCGGGTCAGGCAATGAAGCCATGATCTCCATTGAGGACGGTTTGGAAGCCTTTGAAGTGGATGACGTGACTAAAACCGTGGTCCTGTACATGGAAAGCGTTAAAAACGGGCGCCGTTTTTACGAAAGCGCCCGCCGCCTTGGTCGCATCAAACCGGTTATCGTGCTCAAGGGAGGCCGCACCGAGGCGGGAGGCAAAGCCGCCGCCAGTCATACCGGGGCCATGGCCTCCAATATTAAGGTATTTGATGCCGCCTGCCATCAGGCCGGGGTGGTCTCCGTGGAAAAACCCATGGATCTCCTGGACTTGTCAGCCGTATTCTCATCCCTGCCTCTGCCCAAGGGAAACAGGGTGGCCATCATGACCCTGGGTGGAGGGTGGGGCGTTGTAACCGCCGATCTTTGCAATCGCTGGCGCCTGGAGGTCCCCCCCCTGGCGGAGGATATTATCCAAAAAATCGACAAAATTCTTCCTCCGTTCTGGAGCCGCTCCAACCCCATAGACTTGGTGGGCGAAAACAATCCCCAATTGTTCTTTGAGGTGGCGGACGAACTGGCGCGATGGGACGGGTGCGACGCAGTGCTGGTTTTGGGTATTGTAGGACGCAAAAACAGCTTTTTGCGTTTGATTGACAGTACCCTCAGTACCGATAAAAACGCAGACCCGGCCGAATTAAAGGCCATGCATCAGGTGTTATGCGATACAGAGGACAAATTCGTGCTCCATTTGGCCCAATTAATGGATCAATATCAAAAACCGTTCATTGGCGTCCGCCTGGGCAGGCCTGAAGGCGCAGGCACTGTGGTCCACATTCCCGAATGCCGCTATTCCGATGTATTTTTCGAAACCCCAGAAAGAGCGGTCAAAGCCCTTTCCGGCATGTGCGAATACCGGGCTTTTCTGGATAGCGAAAAAGAATGATTAAGGCCGATACGCCGCCTTTGCCCGTAAAGAGGCAGGCAGAAGGACCCTGACTCAAGCCAGTCAATCCACTGCCTGCCTTTGGCTTTTAACAGAACCTTCTCCACCTTCCATTTTAAGCATTGTACGGAACAATCGGGCATTCAGCACAGAGTCCATGCCCTGGCGACTGGCAAACAAAACATACACATCCTTGACCTTGCTGTCTGCCCGTAACACCCGGTACACCCACGGCGTCAAATCCCTTTGGCTATAAAGAAACCTTTGCCCTTTTTTTCTACCGCCAAAGCGCACGTAGGCGAAGGGCGCTGTCAAGGCCCCCGGCCCTTGAAACCCCCGAATATTGTGGGAATCGGAAGCAATAAAGGCCATTTTCCGCTGTTTTAAAAAGGCTATGGCCTGGCCCATGCCCGGTTGAATTAGCCAGCCTGCATGCTGAAACTCCACAGCCGAACAGAGACCCCATGTCTTTTCATAAACCATGTCCAGGTAGGCATAAGATTCACGGACAGGCGCGAACCACGCTGGAAATCGGTAAATCACCGCCCCCATCTTACCGGCGTCCCGTACCGGACGAAGGCTGGCAATGAACATGTCAAACGCCATTTCCGTTACTTCCCGAGGAAAAGATTTTATCTGGCCGGAATCCAACATATCACGCCCAAGTTCCCTGGCGATAATTCCGGGCAAACTTTTAGGTGCAACCGGATACCCCATTAGCATAGCGGGCGCCTGGAAATGAAAAACCAATTCTGCAGGACTCCTTTCCACCCACAATTGAACCTTGTCGGCAGACGGAATCTCGAAAAAAGTGGACGCCGCTTCCACAATGGAAAAGGCCTTTCCGTAATGGTTAAGACGGTCCCCGGGTAAAATACCCTGGGGATAAAATCCGCCCTTCCCATGCAGAGAAACATGGGTCCAACCAGCAATTCCGATGTGTATCATGATGACAAGTCTTTGCAGCAAGTATTCATACCAAGTTGCGTTCACAAAAGTAGATTCGAATTAGGGGGACACGACTCTTATCTCTTGAAGCAACGATAACAGCTAATAAATTTGAATAGTTGAGATAAAGATCGTGCCCCCCCAATTCGAACAGCAATTTGGTATCAATGGCCAAAACCAAACAAGAGAAGGCAACAGGCGCCTTTGTTTGGCTCTGAAAACGATTGCGCTAAAAAAAGGGAAACCGGGAAATTGCAGGCCATTGGCAAAGTGGGTGATCTGGGTGATCAAGAATGGATAATACGCTTGGGTGTTGAGCCGTAATGAAGTGGAATCAATACGGTTGGCCTGAAATTCCCCGGCTATTCGGACGCGCTCCTGGGAGCGCGAATATTTTTCGCCAATATTGAAACGCCGCGCAGGCCAAAACGGTTGACCACCCCTTCCACCACCAAAATGGAGTGGGATAATACAATTTTTGCGCAGCGCCTGCTTACATTTTCAAACACTGTCACGTCAAACAACCCCCTGGCATCCTCCAGGGTGATAAACATGACCCGTTTGCCGCTTTTTGTGGGCGGCGTGTGGATAATAATAACTCTCCCGCAAGCCTTTACATACCGACCGTCATCGCACCACCGGATCCGGTCGCTTTCCAGGCAACCCTTTTCCCAGACTTCCGGTTCCACAGGCTATACTCTCCGTACCAAACCAGCCATAACGCCCAGCACACGCACATCAATAAAATCCTCTTCGGTGAAAAAATAGGACTTGTATTTCGCGTTGGCGGGGCGCAACTCAATTCGGCTTCCATCCCTGTGGAAAAACTTCAGGGTGACATCATCCCCCACCATTGCAGCCACAATGTCGCCGTTCCTGGGGGTGGACGTGGGCCTGATAACCACATAATCCCCGTCCTCAATATGGGCTTCAATCATGGAGTCCCCTTCCACCCGCACGGAAAAGGCGTCCGAAGATCCGAAAAAGGACCGGTCCACATCCAGGGTATCCATGACGTTTTCCACCGCGAGAATAGGCGCTCCCGCAGCAATCCGCCCCACAAGGGGAATGCGGTTGCCCGAACCCGGTGGAACCCGGAGAACCGTAATACCCCGGTTCTTGCCCTTGGCCACCTGGATGTATCCCTTGTCCTTGAGCCCCTTCAAGTGGAAGTGGGCGGTGTTGGGGGACCTGAATCCCAACTCGTCGCAAAGATCCCGCACAGTAGGGGGATATCCGTAGTTTGCCGTATATTCCATGATGTAATCGAAAACCAGCCTTTGCTTTTCCGTCAGGTCTTCCATGGCCTATTCCCTATTTCATGCTGTTGTATCGGCTGTTCTGAAAAAGCACGGCGCTTCCAAGTTGCAGGCCGGGGCGAAACCGCTTTTTGGGCATGGGAGTCAATATACCCCGGGCAGACAAGGGGAAGCCAGTCAGGGACTCCTTGTCCTTCCGGACTTCCCTAAGTTGGGGACGAAGGATGTCTGGACCGGATTCCAGGAAAAAATTCCGCAGTTCCCGTAACAAAAGCCCCGCAACCACTGCCAGCACCATAGGCAGTATCCAATGTCTGTTTGCATTGAAAACCGTTATGAATGTGTCCATATTTTCGCTCCTTTGCAGCCGATAGGTCCAGGATCGCCGTGTGGATGCCTGAACATATGTTCTATAGAAAAGTTATAGGACATACGTTCAAGTGTCAAGGAATTTTTTTGCTCTGAAAAATAAAAAACCCGGTCAGTTCCCCAGCAAAGGGAACTCAACCGGGTTTCCATGGTAGATGGCGACAAGGCGCACTACAAAACGGCCAGCCACCCCCGAGAAAACACACTAAAAAATCTCCAGTAATCTTTGGGCCGCCTCCGACGGGTCGTCGTTGGCTTCATGAACCGCCTTTATTTCCCGTTTGCTTTCAGGCGCCACAAAAAAATAAACTCCAACGCTGAACAAAACCAGGGAACAAAATGAGGCCCCTATCAAAACCAACCACATCATATCCGCCTCCTATTGTTGGACTTTCACCTAAAATATCCGATGCCTAAAGACCTATTGACACATCGGCATAAAAGTCCGGACCCTTGAGCTTTTACAAAAAGTTTACAATCTTTCCCTTGACAGGACACCCCCGGATGGCAAATATTGAATCTGAATTCAAATTCAAAAATTGCGAATATCTCTCCATAAACGTGGAAAGGATACATTTCCCCTATGAACGACCTCTCCAAAGAAAACCGCATCCTGGATGCCGCCACCCTGGAAATCGCCGAAAACGGGTACGCCAATGCTACCATGGCCCGCATTGCTAAAAGAGCGAATGTTTCCAGCGGCCTCATCTATTTTTATTTTCCCAAAGGCAAGCTCCAGGTTCTCCTGTCCATTACAGTCCGGTTCTGGAAAATCCTGAACGAGAGACTGGAAAATCAACTGGCCAGCATATCCGACCCCGTGGCCCGGATTACGGAATTGGCCCGTTTGGCCGAATTCATGCTAGTGCGCGATAATAACCGCCTTTATCTGGCCAAAGTCCTTATCGAGGAGCTGCCCCGCCTGTTTATGATCAGCGACGACGAGCTCAAGGACACCCGGATGGAGATCACCGTCGAAAACAGAAAATTCATCAACACCATCGACACCATCATCAGGGATGGCCAGAACCAGGGTGTCTTTGATGGTTCCCTGAAGCCCAGCGCCATGCGCCAGGTTTTGTATGGCGCCACGGAAATGCTGTTGTACGGCCTGTTTATCAAGGCGTCCCGCAACGAGGACCTGGGCTATGGCAAAGCCGATGTGAAAAAAACCCTGGACTCGCTCATCCGAAAATTTTTGTGTAAAAACCCGTAAGTCTTCCGTAAGGAAAATTAAGGAATGACTGCTATGGATACTAAAAAAATGACCAAGGAAAACAAAGACCCTTCCCAAATCACGCGCTCTTTGGGCCTGTGCCTGGGCGCCTCCACCATTACGATTGTATCTATCCTGGGACAGCCAGACGCCCCTCCCCGGGTGGAAAACACACTGGCCCTGTCCCATGAAGGAAACCCCAGGGCCACCCTGCTCCAGGCCCTGGAAAAGTTCGACCTGGATGCCTACGACCGGATAACCGTCACCGGTCGGCGCCTCCGCAACCTCTTGAACCTGACCTCCATTCCCGAACCCGAGGCTGTGGAAGCAGCCTACCGGTTTCTCAAGCCTCAGGGAGACCCTTGCCAAGCCGTGGTGTCGGCAGGGGGCGAGACCTTTATGGTCTACCAGATCAACCAGGCAGGCCAGGTTTCCAACGTGCTCACCGGCAACAAATGCGCCTCGGGCACGGGCGAATTTTTCCTCCAGCAAATCCGGCGCATGAACGTAACCCTGGAAGAAGCCGCCACCTGGGCCGCCACCGAAACACCCCATCATGTTTCAGGCCGTTGCAGCGTGTTCTGCAAATCCGACTGCACCCATGCCACCAACAAAGGCATACCCAAATCCCGGGTTACGGCCGGTTTGTGTCAGATGATGGCCAATAAAATCCTGGAACTCCTGAAAAAGGTGGGCCGGGACCGCATCATGCTTACGGGTGGCACCTCCCAAAACCAGATGATGGTCCATTATCTCAAAAAGGAAATCACCGACCTGGTCATCCCGGACCATGCCTCCTGCTTCGAGGCCATCGGGGCCGCCCTTTGGGGCCTGGAAAACCAAACCCTCGCTTTTCCCGGCATGGATGGCCTCATCAACTTAAGCGCCACGATCATGGATGTCCTGGAACCTTTGGCCAAATACGAACCCCAGGTCCATTTCAAAACCATGACCACCGGCCAGGTGGAAGAACAGGACGAATGCATCCTGGGCCTGGACGTGGGTTCCACCACCACCAAGGCCGTGTTGCTGAGAACCCGCGACAAAGCCATGCTGGCTTCGGTGTACCTCCGCACCAACGGTGACCCCGTGGGGGCCTCCCGCCAATGCTACCAAGCCATTTTGAATCAGGTGGAACAACGGGTTTCCAACGACGCCATTTCCATCATCGGCCTGGGCGTGTGCGGCTCCGGCCGCCAGATCGCAGGACTCCACGCCCTCACGTATGGGGTGATCAACGAGATCATCGCCCACGCCACGGCTGCCGTCCATTTTGACCCCAAAGTGGACACCATTTTTGAAATCGGCGGCCAGGATGCCAAATACACCTGGCTCACCAACGGCGTACCCTCCGACTATGCCATGAACGAGGCGTGCAGTGCGGGCACCGGCTCCTTTCTGGAGGAAGCGGCCTACGAAACCCTGGGCGTGAAAATGGAAGACATCGCCGACATCGCCCTGAAAGGACTAAAGCCCCCCAATTTCAACGATCAATGCGCGGCGTTCATTTCCTCGGACATAAAAAACGCCATCCATGAAGGCGTACTCCATGAGGACATTGTGGCAGGCCTCACCTATTCCATCTGTATGAATTACTCCAACCGGGTCAAGGGCGCCAGGACCGTGGGCGAACGCGTGTTCATGCAGGGAGGCGTCTGCTACAACCGGGCCGTTCCCCTGGCCATGGCCGCCCTGGTGGGCAAGCCCATCGTGGTTCCTCCGGAACCCGGCCTCATGGGGGCCTTTGGCGTGGCCCTGGCTGTGCAGGAAAAAATCCTCCAAGGCCTTATGGCCCGCCAATCCTTTGACCTCAAAACCCTGGCGGACCGGGATGTGGTCTACAAAAAGCCCTTTATATGCAAGGGCGGCAAGGAAAAATGCGACCGGGCATGCGAAATTGCGGTTATAGAAATCGACGCTAAAAAATACCCCTTCGGGGGCGCCTGCAACCGCTATTACAACCTCCGCAGGGAAATCAATTATGATGTCAGGGAGCTGGATCTGGTGCGCAAACGCCAGGAACTGGTCTTTGAAAAATACGGGGCGCCTCAGGGAACAGCCCGGCAGGGAATCCGCCGGGGCACGGTGGGCATTAACCGGAGCTTTTTGACAAACACCTACTATCCCCTGTACTCCCATTTTTTCGCCAACCTGGGCATTGCCCCGGTGGCGCCGGATGTCCCCTCGCAAAAGGGGATTGACGCCAGGGAGGCCGCCTTTTGCTATCCCGGCGAACTGGCCCATGGGTTTTTTCACACCCTCATCCAAAGCGATCCCGCGCCGGACTACATCTTCCTGCCCCATTTCAAGGCAATCTCCATTACCAATGGATACAAATCCTCCCAGGTCTGCCCCTTTGTTCAGGGAGAGCCATTTTTTCTAAAGGCCACCTTTTCCGGGGAAATCCAAAATCTGGAAGAAAAAGGTATGAAAATGCTGACCCCCACCCTGGATTTTTCCAAGGGAGTCCAGGCCGCCAAGGCGGCCATGGTGGAGGCCGTCCATGAAATCGGCATTCCCCGCAGCGAAGCCGGTGAGGCCTTTGACAAGGCTCTGGTTATCCAGTCCCAATGCATGGACGAAATGAAGGCCCTGGGCGCCAAGGCCTTGCAGGTCTTGGAAAAAGATCCCGCCTTGGCAGCCGTGGCCCTGTTTGCCCGGCCCTATAACGGATTCGTTTCCGAAGCCCACATGGGTATTCCCCACAAAATCGCCTCCCGGGGGGTCATGGTCATCCCCTTTGACTTTTTGCCCCTGGAAGGGGAGCGCACAAAACGCCACATGTACTGGGGCATGGGCCAGCTCATTCTCAAAGCAGCCCGGTTCGTCAAAAAACACCCCCAGTTATTCGGGACCTTTATTACGAACTTTTCCTGCGGGCCGGACTCCTTTGTGGTGGGCTATTTCAGGGACATCATGGGCCGGAAACCCTCCCTGACCCTGGAGCTGGACAGCCATTCGGCAGACGCAGGCCTGGAAACACGCATTGAGGCCTTTCTGGACATTGTGGCCTCGTACCGGCAACTGACACGCTATGACACCCTCACAGCGCCCCCCAAACCCTTCACCCCAGCCTTGGTGGGCTTGGATAAAAGGACGCCTTTTGTCACCACCTCCCATGGAGAAAAATTGTCCTGGCGTGATCCCCGGGTCACCTTCATGCTCCCTTCCATGGGCAAGATATCCAGTGAAGCAGCCGCGGCCGCTTTCCGGGGCATGGGCCTGAACGCCATTGCCCACCCACCCTCGGACGAACGCATCCTGAAACTGGGCCGGGCAAACACTTCCTGCAAGGAATGCCTGCCCCTTATCCTCACCACAGGCACCCTGCTCAGTTATGTGAAACGGGAGATGAGGGAGGATGAAATACTCATTTATTTCATGCCCACCGCTTCGGGTCCCTGCCGATTCGGCCAGTACCACATCTTCATGGAGGACCTGATCAAAAAACGGGAAATCCCCAATGTGGCCCTGTTTTCCCTCACCTCCGAAAACGCTTACGCCGGTATGGGCGGCGGTTTTCAGGCTTGGGCATACAGGTGCGTGGTCGTGGCTGATGTCATGGAGGATATGCGCTCCATGCTCCTGGCCAGCGCTAAAGACCCCGCTTTTGCCATGGATGTTTTTGAAAAGGAATGGAAAAAACTCCTCACAGCCTTGGAAAACAGAAATTTTTTCGGCCTGAAAAAGCAGGCGTTGTCCACGGCGAAAATCCTGGGCGCCATACCCCGCAAACTTGATCCGGCCCGGGTTCCTGTGATCTCCCTGGTGGGAGAAATCTACGTGCGCAGGGACTCCCTGTCCCGCCGGAGGCTGACCGAAGGCCTGGCGGAAAAAGGAATCGCCGTGCGGTGTTCCCCCATTGCCGAATGGATCATTTATTCCAACTATCTGGTGGAAAAGGGCTTGGTGGAGGGGGCGGTAAGCCGCACGGACAAAATCCGCCTGGCCTTTAAAAAACGCTTTTTAGCCCACAACGAAAAACGCATCAAAGAATGGCTGGCCACCAGCGGCTTGGTGTCGGCCCATACCGTGGACATGAAGGGAATCATGAACTGCGCCACGGCCTTTATTTCCGAAAACCTCACGGGCGAGGCCGTCCTTACCGTGGGCAGCGCCCTGTACGAGGTGGGTTCCCAAACCTGTGGCGCCATAGCTATCGGACCTTTCGGATGCATGCCCAACCGGATTTCCGAATCCATCATGGCCCGGTCCATGACCCGGGAACATAAAATCAGCCTCACCTCCGGCAACGGAAAACTAAGCAGGGTCCTTAGCGATTCGGAAACCCTGCCCTTTTTGGCGATTGAAAGCGATGGTTCTCCCTTTCCACAGGTTATTGAAGCAAAATTGGAGGCCTTTTGCCTCAGGGCCTTGCGGCTTCACGATAAAATGGCTATGAATAGGGAGTTGCATTAATACTCCGAAATAATAGCCGGAAGAAGCCACGTGACCACAACAGATCCCATACAAACCGATTACCGTAAAAGGGGGATGCTCGCCCTGGCGGGCATCGCCCTGGTCCTTATCCTGTTCACGGCCCTGGTGTCTTTCCTGGATTTGGACAGAAAGGTCTCAGGCCTGTTTTATGAACCGGGCCAGGGCTTTTTCCTGGCTGAAAAAGAACCCTGGCTGTGGATGTACCACCAGGGAACCCTGCCGGGAGTGCTTTTTCTCCTGGGCGGTCTGGGTTTGTGGTTCGGAAGCTATTTTTACACCGGTCTGATCAAATGGCGCCGATACATGCTGCTTGTTTTTCTCACCGGGGTGATTTCCAGCGGAATCCTTGTCAATGCTTTTCTTAAACCCTATTGGGGCAGGCCCCGCCCTTCGGAAATCACGGAATTCGGCGGGGAATGGCAATACCACCACGCCTACAGCCCCGGGACCCCGGGCCAGGGCCAGAGTTTTCCCAGCGGCCATGCCGCCATGGGCTTTGCCTTTGTCCCCCTGTTGTTTTTCCGGAAAAAATCCCGCGCGGCCTTTGGCATTGGCGTGGCAAGCCTGGGTTTCGGAGCCCTCATGGGCGCCACCCGGGTGGTTCAGGGCGCCCATTTTTTAACAGACGTGACCTGGTCCGCCGGACTCAACCTTGCGGTGGCCACGGCCCTTTATTATCTGGTGCTAAAAATCCCCGAAACTCCCGAAACAAGAGAGATTCAAAGGATTTCCCTGCTGAAAAAACTGATCTTCGGGGCAATCGTCCTGGTCCTGGCCGTCAGTGTTTCGTCCTCATATTTTTCACGCAGGCCTTTTTTTGAAACTTACAAAAAGCTACTGAAAATCACTCCCACAGTCACGGAACTGGTGGTGCATACCAATTTCATCCCGGACAAGACAGAAACCCGGTTTCTCCCCCAAGAGGAGAGCCGTGTGCTCATAAATTCAAAGGGCTTCGGGGTTCCCTCCCTGTCGCTCCAGGTTCACCCGGACTCCCAAAGGGAAGGGAACATCCACCATATCTATTTTCAGGTTGATATTTCGGGAAAATATGTGGAAATGAACCACAGTATTTCCGTATTCCTGCCCCAAAGCCTGGAACAGCGGCTGAAAGTCAGGTTTGAAAACACAAAGATAACGGAGTAAATTCGACTCCAAATGCTGTTTTGCAAAGGGAAGTTTGATGCAGTCCATGGATGATCAAAAACAATGTATGGTTTCAAAAGTCGTGCTGGCCAACGGCTTTCAAATCCGCCACTTTCTTCGCGCAGCCCCGGAAGAGGGCGTACTTTCGGGCTGGGTTTTTTTATTCGGCAATGAAGATGCAAATTATAGCGGAAATATAGAGAACTACGTAACCGTGGGGCTCAGAACCATCGTGGAGCATAATCCCGGCGTGGTCCATTACCTGGATTACCCGGACGGCGCCGAGTTCATTGTGGACGAGAGCACCGGCCAGGTCATCCCCCTTCATGAGGAACCGGAGGACATGCCCAAACAAGCCCCGGAAATCCCCTCCCCTGTCCAGGAACCGCTCCTACGGGCCAGGGATGCGGACGAACAAAAGGAGGAATCCTCCCCGGATTTCCAGCCCCGCCGCCCCAAAATGCCCAAGGTGCGGATCAACCCCATGGTCTGGATAAAACATTATCCTCTGTGGCCTGCGGTGATCGCCCTTTGCTGGGTTCCGCCGGTCCTCATCACGGTTTTCTATTCCTTCCTGATGGGCGCCCTGCTGCTGGCAGGATGTCTTGTTACCAAACTCCTGTACTGGAACTCCGTATATGCCCGGTTCAGAAACGCCAAAGCCGCTCCGGCCATGGTCATATCCGCCACGCCGCCCTTGATCGCCGTGGCCATGAACCTGGCTAAAGACCAGGGAAAATACCCTGCAATCAGGGTGGCGAAATATCCCGCCAAACAAATAGAAAACCAAAGCCTTAAAAAAGGCATGCGACTGGCGACCGTGGCGAAGCCTGCGGGAAAAAATGATGATCAGCCACATTGGCGGGATTTTTCCTTTGTCCCGGTTCCTTGCGCCACCAATGATAAAATTGCCATTTCCCGGGTGCTCCATAGTTTTTCGGAACGCCAATGGGCCGAGTTGGAACTCAGGATTTCCCAGATCCCCACCCCGTATAAGGAAGGCCTGTACACCGTGTCCGGCAAAGGGGCCAACTGGCAGAACTCCTGAGTGCCTTTTAACAGGGTTCCACCAATTGACTTTTCTCCAATGGGGATTATTTTTAGGGTGAGCCCATAATCACATACCCACAAACAGGAGGTCTTTCCATAGGACCATAACTCGTCCGGTTTCCCGCACTCCTGTGACTCCAGCGCCGTATCTCACGCTCCCGTTCCTTCGGTTTCCTCCGCCTGTGCACCATTGGTCTGCCAATGCCCTGGTTCAGCCGATCCAATCCATAGAAAAATCGTCCAGGCAAAACGCCTGCTTTGCATAAACGGATTCGGAAAAGGAGGAAACGCCATGAAATCAGACAAGACATCCATATTTTGGGACCTGGAGGAATCTTTTGTGGAGCGGGTCATGTATGTGGCTAGCAAGGAACATCTGCAAGGGGACCGGGTGATTTTCAGGCAGGGAGATCCTGCCAGCCGCGCCTATTTTCTCATCAGGGGGACTGTAAGACTGACCATCGGGGAAGAAGGGCGTCTGGTCTATACCGTAAAAAAGCCCGGGGAGTTCATAGGCTGGTCCAGCCTGACCGGGGGCGATGTGTACTCGGCCACCGCCACCACTGTCGGCAATACCCGCCTTCTTTCCATCAGCCGGGAAGACCTGTATGAGGCCATGGAAAAGTACCCGGCCAGCGGCATGATCATCTACGAACGTCTGGCAGCTATCCTGGGCACACGGCTTATTCGCATTTACCAATCCATCTCCTCCAGTTACGGAGATTTTCCCCTGCCCGTGGACCGGGAACAGCCCCTGGCCTTTATTGACGCCGAAGCATGACAAGGGCGGCAAAAGCCTGTTTTCAGGGGGTATAGGGCGCTCAAACATCCGGGCCGGGCTTCGTGCTGCGAGCCCGGCCCGGAATACTCCCATCATCAAAAAAACCTTAACGCCTTATTCCACCTAAAACTTCATCCCCGGCAGGTTAAGGGAGGCGGTGTTGCCGCCATCCACCGCCAGAAACTGGCCCGTCACATAACTGGCTTCGTCGCTGGCCAAAAACAATATGGCGTGAGCGATCTCGTGGGGCAAACCGTACCGCCGAAGCTCGCACCGGCTTCCCAGCTTGGCTTCCTTGCCGGATTCCCGGGCATAGTCGAAAACCATTTTGGTCATGCCGGTTTCCACCAGCCCGGGGCAAACCGCGTTCACACGCACATTAAAAGCCCCCAGGTCGCAAGCGGAGGTTTGGGTGAAATTTATGAGGGCCGCCTTGCTGGCGCTGTATGCATTGGAGCCCGCCCCGGCCCGTATGCCCGCCACCGAGGCCGTGTTAACAATGGCGCCGCAGCACCGCTCCTTCATAACAGGCGCCACATATTTGGTCAGCAAAACAGGGCCGATCAGATTCACCCCCAGGACCCGTTTCCAGTTTTCCTGGTCTTCGGAAGTCATGTCCGTAAAATCCCCGGTTATCCCGGCGTTATTGCAAAGAATATCTATCTGTCCAAAGGTGTTTACAGCAAGGTCCGCCAGGGCTTTGACCTGCTCCTCATCGGAGACGTCGGTCTTCCGGCTGACCACCTTGCCCCCCATCTCCAACGCCTTGGAGGTCACGGCCGCCAATGCCTCGTCTGTGACATCAGCCAAAACCAGGGATGCGCCGTGTTCGGCAAAAAGCAAGGCGGTAGCGGCGCCTATCCCGCTGGCGGCTCCGGTGATTATGGCGGTTTTTCCTTGCAAACGGGGTCCTGTGCTCATGGTGTATCCTCCTTGAAAAATGGCTGTGCTAAATAAAGGTTTGCGTCCGGGTTTTGATTATGGCCCTGGACATATTATCCTGTTAACAAATCCCTATGTTGAATGAAAGGAGTTTACCCCTTACCCCCGGCAAATCCCCTGGCTCGTACAATAGGCGGCCCAAACTCCGTCTCTTGACGGCATGCCACTATCCTTAAGGCTATGCACTGGGAGCTTGACAATGGGCGACCCGATTTCCTATCATACACGAATTGATACATTCGTGAAAAATAAAAATCGGAGAAACTCATGCCAAACGCCCAAGCAAACGGAATTACCATTCACTATCAAACCCTCGGCAACCCTGAAAATCCTCCCATGGTCCTCATCATGGGCCTGGCAAGTCAGATGGTCCGGTGGCCTGAAGAATTCTGCCAGGATCTGGTGGACCAGAACCTCTACGTGATCCGTTTTGACAACCGGGACATTGGCCTTTCCACCCAATGGAACCAGGCGGGCAAAGACGAAGTGGCCGCCATCACAGCCAAAATGTTCGCCGGAGAGACCGTGGCGCCTCCCTACACCTTGTCGGACATGGCCCGGGACGTCACAGGGCTCATGGATCACCTGGGTCTGGAAAAAGCCCATATTTGCGGGCTGTCCATGGGTGGCATGATTGCCCAGACCACGGCCATCAATCACCCGGACAGGGTTCTGACTCTGACTTCCATGCAATCCTCTCCTTCCAATCCTTCAGACCCCAGCCTGCCACGGACAACACCGGAAGCCACGGAAAAGCTCCTGGCTACGCCCCCCCTGGACAGGGACGGGTATATTCAACACACGGTGGAGTCTTTCAGGGTTTTTGCAACCAACAGTCCATTGTACGACCCCGAATGCGAAGCCCGTATGGCAGAGGACCAGTTTGACCGGGGTCTCCATCCCCTGGGAGTGGCGAGACAGTTCCTTGCCGTTTCCCTGGGAGGCGATCGGTTGGAGAAACTTTCCAAACTCACCATGCCCGCCCTGGTCGTCCACGGCACAGCCGATACCCTCATTCCCTCTGCCCACGGCGAAGCCACGGCAAAGGCCATCCCCGGGGCTCGTCTCCTCTTGGTTGAGGGCATGGGCCATGGCATGGCCTTTCCTTCAACATGGAAGGATCTGGCCCGGGAAATCGGGCGGCATACCAACTCCCTTTAGGAAAAACCGGGGGCATGGCTACCGTTTACAAGGGGCCCCAGTCCTCCTTAAACCGCCATGTCGCCATCAAAACCCTTGCCCACCAGCTTTCCGGCCGGGAATCCATGATCCGGCGCATCCACCGCGCATCCTGCATCATGGCCCGCCTGGCAAACCCCCACGGCAGAATCCAATCGCTCCCCGGAAAAAAAGCGCATGCTATGGCTCATTCTCCTGTTCCTGGTCCTGGTCCTGGTCTTTGTTGAGACCGTGATCGACAATCTTTATTCCACAGGGCAGGCCTCCCGGACCCTGGCCTTCTGGAACAATCTTATGGGAAAATACCTGTTTTAGCTGCAAAGGGCGCCCAATTGGCAGGGTATTTGCTCTGTGAACAAAGTGCGCGCCGCTCGTGCACAAATAGGACGATCCGGCCAATGGATTCGCGCATGGGGCAGGTTCGGGTGTTCGGGCGTTGACACGTAATGACAAGTTTTTGACTCTGGGAAGGAAAATACAGAGATGAAGATAGAGTGTTCCGGTTGCCACAAAAAATATAATATTCCCGACGAAAAGCTCCCCAAGGATAAAACCGTCAACCTTAAATGCCCGGTTTGCCAAACCCTTATAACCATCACCCCTCCAGGCCTGGACGACGAAGCAAGCAAGTTCGCCACGGGCGAAGCCCTGCAAAAAGCCATTGTAAAAGGCATCAAAGATCTGCCTCCCATGCCCCAGGTCATCTTCAAGGCCCGAAAGGTCATGGCCAATCCCAACTCCAGTTTCCAAGACCTGGCCATCGTACTCATCACGGACCAGGCCATTGCGGCCAAGGTTTTGAAAATCGCCAACTCCCCCTTTTACGGACTGTCCGGCACGGTCTCCACCATCCAGCAGGCCTCGGTTGTCCTGGGCCAGAAAACCCTGTCGGAGATCCTCACCATGGCCTCCACCTCCCAACTCCTGGATAAAACCATGCCAGGCTATGGCATGGACCCCGGAGAGCTGTGGCGCCATTCCCTGCTGGTCGCCTTTGGCGCCCGCATCATCACCGGCAGGGTAAGACCTCACCTGGCCGAAGACGCCTTTGCAGCAGGACTCACTCACGACGCCGGAAAACTGGCCTTGGAACCCTATGTGGCGGAACGATCCGGCATGTTTCGCCGTCTTATGGGGGAAAGGGGCCTCAGCTTCCTGGAAGCCGAAAAAGCCATCCTGGGATTTGACCATTGCGAAATCGCCGGAGAGGTCTGCAAAGCCTGGAAAATGCCGGAAAATATGACCAATGCCATTCGCTTTCACCATTATCCCTCCCGGTCCAATGGAGACCACCTGGCATACGCCCTCCACATTGCCGATTCTCTGGCTTTCAATTGCAGCCTGGAATTTTCTATGGATGAACTGGAAATCAAAATTGAGGACGGCGCCCTGGAATTTTTAAACATGAGCCAGGAAGATACTATAAAGATCTCATCCATGATGACGGAATCCGTCCAAAAAACAACGGATACTGTCCAGCAATAATCCCCCCAAAGGGGCCGATTCCCGAGTTCACTTTTGGAGTTTTGTGGGCCGGATTTTTAAATGCATCCCTAACACTAATATGGATAGCAAATCCCTGGTCTGCCTTCCCCCGGAACCATTACACACCTGCCTCCCTGAATGACCGATCCTTCACCAGCCCCTGGCATTGCTTGACAGGTTGTGCTAATCTTCCGGCTCTGGTGTTTAAAATTACATGCACTGATGGAATCTATCGATTTTCCGTGCGCGGATATGCTCCCTTGCCTATTAGTTCGATCTGATTTCCGAAAAAAAAGGAAAAACCATGAAGCATGTGGTCCACCTCACCTCCGTGCACCGGCCCTTTGATACCCGGATTTTTATGAAGGAATGCCGGTCCTTGGTCAGGGCCGGGTACAAGGTCTCCCTGGTGGCCCAGGCCGAGTCAGGCGGAGTTCACGAGGGTGTCACCCTGGTTCCTGTTCGCCCATGCCCGGGCCGGGCTGTTCGTATGACCCGGGGCGTTCGGGATGTCCTCACCAAAGCCTTGGCTCTCAAGGCGGACCTGTACCATTTTCACGATCCCGAACTCATGCCCGTGGGCATTTTTCTGAAAATCGTCACCGGCGCCAAGGTGGTCTACGACGCCCATGAAAACTACCCGGACAAGGTCGCAGGTAAGGCTTGGATTCCCGCGCCAATGAGAAAGCCTGCCGCCAAGGCCGTGGGCGCCATGGAACATCTGGCGATCTTTGCCATTGACGCCATTGTCACCAGCCTGGGTTCCAGGCTCGCAGCCAGGTTCCCCGCCAAAAAAACCGTGACGGTGGAAAACTATGCTCTCCAGGACATGGCCGATGCCTTTTCTCATATCCCCCAAAGCTATGATGGCAAAACAAAGCTGGTGTACACCGGCGGATTGCGGGACCACATCGGCGCCTACCAGATAGTCCAGGCCCTGGAACTGGTCAAAACACCGGGCGTCCGCCTTACTATCGTGGGTCAGGAGATCCATACTCCGGAAACCCGGGCCATCAGAAAACTCCCCGCCTATAAGGACAAAGTGGATTTTTTGGGCATGGTGGATCTCAAAACCGTGTACGAACATGTGCACAACGCAGCCATAGGCTTCATGTGCCTCCAACCCATACACGGGTACGAAGACACATCCCCCAATAAACTGTACGAGTACATGTCTGCGGGCCTGCCCATAATTGCTTCCGATTTTTCCTTGTGGAAGGACGACCTCGTAAAGGAAAACACCGGCCTGGCCGTGGATCCCACCGATCCCCAAGCAATCGCCGAAGCCATTGATAATCTGTTGCAAAACCCTGCACTTTGCAGGGAAATGGGCGCCAACGGCAAGCGCCTTTTCAAGTCAAAATACTGCTGGGAAACCCAGGAGGCGAAGCTCCTGGCCCTATACCGCCGCCTACTCGGGGAATAAGACATCTCCAAATCCCATCCGTCACATCCGAATAAGTAACCTAAAACATCAGGAAACCGACCACACTGAAAACCAGCGCCCATAAATTCCCTGGTATTATAGGGGCTTGAATCTATGTTCGGGTCATGATAACATGAATCAAACGTTCTTTGTGGGGGGCAAACTCCCCGATTATTCTCCCATTCAAGAGATGACATGATGAAAATGAAAAAGATATCCTTGGTCAGGTTGGCTTTTTTTGCGATCGCCTTGCTTTGCGTCACCAGTCCCGCATGGGGAGGGACTTCCGCCCAGAACCTGGATTTTGTAATCACCCCGCCCAAGGGCGGGGCGGCCTCAGGAACAGCCACTCAATTTGAAGTGTATGTCCATAATCCGGGGGATAATGAGGCCTCTCTGGAAATCTTCCCGGTTCTGGAAGTCCGCCTGGGCGACTGGCCGAAGGCCAAGACCCTGCAAGCCAAGCTGGATGATCCTTTGGAAAACAGTACAGTCCCCATTCCGGGAAAAGGGTACATAAAGTTAAAGTACTCCGTGGACATTCCCCAGGACCTGATGGGAGTGACCACCCTGGCTGTGGAGGGTTTCAAAGCAGCTCCGGTCATGTTTTTAGTGGAAAAAAGCCTGCCCGATACGGCGAAACTGTTTTCAGCCAACTTGCCAAAAGCAGAGCTGGAACAAGGCGATGTTTCAGGGGAGGAAGAGGCGTCTGATGAAAATATTTCCGTGGAAAGCCTTTTCGCCCTGTACCAACCTTATCTCACCAACCTGGCGCCGTACGAGCCCATGTATTTCCTGGCGGGAGCGGACCCGAAGGACAGCAAGTTTCAGTTCAGTTTCCGGTACCGTTTTTTTAAGCCGGAAGAGGAATTCGTGAAAAAACATCCCTGGATTGCAGGCCTGCATTTCGCCTACACCCAGACCTCGTTCTGGGACCTGGAGTCGGAGTCCGCGCCCTTTAAGGACACCAGCTACAAGCCGGAATTCTTTTACACCTCGGGCAACCTGAAAACCCGGCCTGCATGGATGCACGGGCTATTCCTGCAAACCGGTTTCCAGCACGAGTCCAACGGCAGGGACGGGGAATTCTCCCGGAGCACCAACTTCCTGTATATGCGACCGGGCTTTGTGGCCTATCATAAGCGGACCAAGCTGGGTTTTAGCGTCTCAAGCAAAATCTGGACTTACATCAATAACGAGGACGAAACCAACCCGGACCTGGCCAGCTACCGGGGTTATTTTAACCTGGATGTAAAAATGGGCAAGGCGGATTCCCTGGTCCTGGGCGCCAACTTCAGTTGTGCGGATGAAGGGGCGTCGATACAAGCTGACCTTACATACCCTCTCCACAATCTGATCTGGAAGCACCTGAACCTTTGCCTTCAGGTCCAGTACGTCAATGCCCTGGCTGAAAGCCTGCTGAACTACAAGGAACGGACCGAGGCCGTCCGCATTGGCTTCGCCATGGTGCGCTGATTGGTTTTTCAGTTGCGACGGCAGGATTGAAAAAAAGGGAAAGGGCGGACAGGCGATTTAACCTGTCCGCCTTTTTTGATTGCTTTGGGATGGTTTGTTAACTTTTTGAGTGTTGTCGGACCATCAGATCAGTAACCCAGTTACTAAGCAGACCAGGCAGGAACTTGACCAGGGCGTAAGAGGCCTTGGCCAAAAATCCCGGAATGACCACAAACCGGTTTTTCTCAATGCCCCGGACAATGGTGCGGGAAACCTGCTCCACAGACTGGATTCCGGCCATGAGCTTTACAGCCCGGAATTCCTTGGGCAGGGTCTGGATTTCCTCGTCCACCATGGGGGTGGGAACCTCGGGCGGGCAAACCAGGGTAAGGCCTATGCCCTTGGTTTTTAACTCGGGTCGCAGGCATTTTGCAAAGCCCACCGCAGCAAACTTGGAGGTTCCGTAAGCCGTGTATCCCGGCATGGCCGCCATGCCCCCCAGGGAGGCCACAATCACCACATGCCCTTGTTTTTCCTGCAAATAGGGAAGCGAGGAAGCCACCACGTTACGGACGCCGTACACATTGGTTTGAAGAACTCTATCAAAGATGGCGTAAGTGGTGTTTTCAAAATAATCCCCGTGGCCCTGGCCTGCGTTGGCGATGACAATGTCCGGCGGCCCCGCGGCTTCCACAGCAGCTTTTATGGCATCTTCCACGCCCTGGGGGTTGGTCACGTCCATGGGGAAGATTTCCACCTTCTGGGCCTGGGCCTTGCGGAAATTGAGGATGAGCTGCCGGGCCTTTTCCAGCTTTTGGGAGTCCCGGGCAAAAAGGGTGATGTGGCAACCCTTGGCCGCCAGTTGCCGGGCGGTTTCCAGGCCGATGCCGCTGGAGCCCCCTGTGATATAGGCCTGTTTTCCATGGAGATCTTTCATGTGGTTCCTTTCCTAAAGCCCGTACTGGGCCCTTTCGATCAGTTCCAACTGCATGTCCCTGTTGAGGGTGACAAAATAGGCGTTGTACCCGGAAATCCGGACCAACAGGTTGCGGTAATTCTCCGGGTTGGCCATGGCGTCCTTTAAGGTATCCGAGGTGACGGCGTTCAACTGCATTTGCATGCCTCCCAGGTCAAAATAGGTTTTGACGTAGGAAAACATGTTGTTGACCACCTGCTCGTGGGAGTCGTTGGGGCCGGGTACGATTTTAACGTTAAAGGCGATGTTGTTGTTCATGTTTTTGGGATTAAGCCTGGCCACGTCCCGGATGTTGTCCAACAGGTTCTGGGAGGCGATGGGCTGTGGCGTGAGGCCCGGAGTGAAGGGTTTGCCCGCCAGCTTGCCCGAGGGCAGGGCTCCGCTGAGGGTGCCGTAAATCACATGGTTGGACATGGACCAGAAACCCACCGTGTATTTGCCGCCCCTGTAATTGGTGTGGCTTCCATAATGGTCGTGGGCGAATTTGGTAACCCGGTCGGCCATGGCCACGGCTTCGTCGCTGCCTGATCCGAACAAGGGAACCTTTTTGGTGACCAGGGCATGGAGTGCGGGCTCGGACTGGAAATTGTCGGCTACGGCGTTTTTCAGGTCTGAAAAACTGACAGACTTGTCTTCATAAACCATTTTTTTGATAACCAGCAGGGAGTCGGTGACGTCCGCCAAACCAATGCAGGCTGCTCCAGAGCTGTTGTACCTTGCTCCGCCGTGGGTCACATCCGCGGCGTCGGTGATGCAGTCTTCGATGAGCGAAGACAAAAGCGGGGTGGGCCGAATGGCCTGATGGGCCTTGCCCAGCATGTTGTTATAGGCCACAGACTGGTCGATGAGAAAGGCGAATTGCTTGGTGAAGGCCTCAAAAAAATCGTCAAAGGTTTTGAAGGCGCCTTGTTCCACCGCGCCGGTTTCCGGTCCCAAATTCCAGTTCATGAGGGGATGGAGGCCGTTGTTCAGGGCCATTTCCAGGGCCGCCACCATGTTCATCATCTGGAAATTGGTGTGGCCGATATGGCGTCCTGACAGGGTGGGCTCCACGCAGCCGGTGGCGGACCAGTTGTTCAAATCCTCCCGGGCGTAATTGAATTCCTCCAGGGATTCCATGACCGCCTGATCGCTGTGGAGGGAAGGCGTGGCCGTGGTGATGAGGTTGACCTCGCACAGGCGTTTTAAGTAGGTTTCGCTGTTTTTTTCCCGGTTGTACCGGGCGTTGATGTTGGGATCGCGGATGGCCAGCATCTCCGTGACTTTCAGGAAGATGTAGGTCATGTCGTTCACCCCGTCCTCGCCTGCGGGGGTGACGCCGCCCAGGGTGATGGCCTGGTCCGAGGAGCTTCCCCCAAAATACCAGTTGGCAAGGTCCGGGGTCAGGGGCAGGTGATCGGTGCAACGCATGTAAAAGCAACCGATGAGTTCGATGGCGTGCCTGATATAGGCTCCCCGCTCTTCTCCCTGGGAAATATTTTGCAAATCCGCCTCAAAATAGGGCTGAAGCCATTGGTCCAGGCGCCCCAGGGAAAGCCCTGCGTTGGTGTTTTCCATATGCAGGCCCACCCAGGTGATCCACATGGCGTTCACGGCCTCGTCCAGGGTGCGGGCGGGCCTTTCCACTACCTGGGAGCATATGGCGGCAAGGTTTTCCAGCTCGGCCTTGCGCTGAGGGTCGGATTCCTTGTTGGCTTCAAAAGCGGCTTGGCTGGCCAGGTTTTGGGAATAGACTGTCAGGCCTTCCAGGCACAGGATCATGCCTTCCAAGGTGGCTTGTTCGTGGGCTGACAGGCCTTCCCGGACAAGTTTCTCCCGGATCTCCTGAATGATCCCCGTTGTCCCCATAGAAAGGATTTTGGGAAAGTCGGGGATGGTGTGGGACAAGGCCGCCTGCTTCCAGATGAAATACACGGCGTAACGTTCGTCGATGGCCTGACACAAAGGGGCCTGGTATTTGTCTCTCACCCATTCCTTGAAATTCCTGTGCGCAAAATAAGGAAAAACATCGTGATGGAGCAGGCGGACGGTTTCCTCGGAAATATCGTAGGGGTTCAAGGCCCGGTGGGGCACGGTGTACAGCTCGCCCCACAGCATGGTCCCATGGGAGTCGGGATAGACCACCACGCCGATTTCTTTGGTGGTGGTGGTGCCTGCAATGAGGTCGTCCTTGCGGATGATGGGCCGGCGGTTTTCCATGAGATGCTTGAAAGCCAAGCCCTGGCGGAGCTCGGGAATCCAGTCCTTGCCCTGGCTGTTTTTCTCGAACCCGTGCGTCTTAAACCAGTCTGTGAGGATTTTAGGCCGTTCCGGACAGACTTCGGCTTTTTGTGTAAAATGGATATCCAAAAAACGGCCAAGCCGGGGAAAATCCTGGAGGGAAAAGGCGGACAAATAGGGATCTTCCAAAAAATGTACGCCCGGGTCTGTGGGCTTTCCCTGAAGGCGGTGGTTCTTCCGGTCCTCCAAGACCTGGCTTAGCTCGGGGCGGGATTGGGGGACCAGTTCCCGGGCCTGTTTGGCCGAGGCTTGTTTTTCCTTTTCCATCAATTTGAGGGTTTTTTTCTTCAGCAGTAGATTAAGGAGGAAAAACAGAAGATTAACATAAGTCATGTTGCCCTTGGCCCGGAGTTCGCTTTTCATGAGCATGAAGATTTGTTCCGTGGGTGTGTTGCTCAGGAGTTTGCGGACCGTCTTGTCGTCCCGGAAGATCAGGGCGATATCGCAGGGTTCGGGCGGTGTTCCGGGGACGGACGCCTTGCCGTCCTTGAACACAATGGCCGTGTTCACGCTAAGGTTTTCCGTGCGGAGGCTGGCGCTGAAATTCAACCAGCCTTCGTTGCTTTTTAAATATTGATTCAGGCTGGGCCTGAGGTTGAAATTCAATGCCATAAGCCTGAGCAGGTTTTTCATAAGCAGGTTGGTCAGGAGAAACCTGGGTTGGGGCAGGGACGCGTTGTTGGATTGGAATTCCATCAGCATGGCTCTATACCTCCGTGGCGGGCTATGCCCGGAAAAAGGGATCAGACAAGTTGGATATCGGCCGCCATAAAGGCGTCCCGGCAGGCCTGGAGCCGGTTTTTATCCAGAAAGGACTGCATGGCCCGGGTTTCACCCCGGTAATCGCGGATTCCGATCTTGAAATTCTTTTCCTGCCACAAGGGATGATAAGGCAGGACCTGGGCTTTTTTGACACCGCATTCCTTATAGAACCCGATAATGGCCTGGATGTTCTCTTCCGTGTCCGTGATGCCTGGAACCAGGGGGGTCCGGGGCAGGATTTCGATGCCTCCATCCTGGTAACGTTTATTCAATTCCCTGAAATTGTGCAAAATAACATCATTGGAAGCTCCGCAATACTCCTTGTGGGCAGAGTTCTCCATCAACTTGATGTCCATGTAGATGGTATTGAGATAAGGATAAACCTTACCGAGAAAATCCTCAAGGCCAAACAGGCCGCAGGTTTCCAGCAGGGTGTGGACGCCCTGATCCTGGAACGATTGCACGAGCTGGCCCAAATAATCCATGAACAGGGTGGGTTCGCCGCCCGAAAGGGTCACCCCTCCGCCGGAGGTATTAAAAAAAGGCTTGTCTTTGGCCACTTCCCTGACAATTTCCTCGACGGCCATGGGTTTTCCCACCCGGGACAAAGCGCCGGATGGGCAGGCGTCCACGCAAGCCATGCACAGGGCGCATTTTTCCCGATCTATAAAAAAAGGATGATCCGGGGACAGGGCCTTTTCCTGGCAGGTTTCCAGGCAGGTGTTGCAATGGACGCAATCCTTGGGATCATAGGAGATTTCCGTATCCCGCCTTTTGCTTTCCGGGTTATGGCACCACAGGCAGGACAGGGGGCAGCCCTTGAAAAAGACCACCGAGCGGATGCCCGGGCCGTCGTCCAGGGAATTGCCTTTGATGTCCAAAATCAAAGGGTCTTTCATGGTTAATTACTCCTATGAGGTGGAAACGGAACGTTCCGGGACCTGGAATTTTTCCAGGTTCCGGGCGAATTCCTCCTTGATTTGTTCCCGCACAGCGGGAATCAGATCCAGGGGACTGGAGTGCATATATTGAAGCAAGGTATTGTTATGACTTGCGATAAATCCATGAAGGCGCGTGAAAAAGGAAATCATGATGATTCGGGCGTCTTGTTCCGGCATCATACGGCCCGGGCTGGCGCAATCCCTGATTGCCTCGATGAACAGGTCCACCACCCGCATGGCGGCCTGGAGTTCCACCAGGGCCACGGGCTCCATGTCGCTCCCCACGTAATCGTTGTATTTGGGGACATGCCAGGTGAACATGAGGTTGTACGAATTGGCTTCCCGGAGACCAAAATCCAGGAAAGCCAGGACCATGGCCTCCATGCGGTCCATGGGCAGGGCGTGGGCATCCATGGCCCGGGCGCACTGGCGGTGCAGGCGGTTAAAGCCCTTAGTGAGGATGGCCAGGTAGAGCTCATCCTTGTTTTTGTAATAATTATAAATGGTTTTTGCGGCGATTCCCAGGCCCAGGGAGAGCTTGCGCATGCTAAAGCCTTCAAATCCCTTGCGGGAGATGAGGTCCATGGCCTGCTCCAGGATTTTTTCCCGGAATGCCTCCACCTCAGCGGGTGTGCGGGGATTTTTGGGCATGGCAAGGGCCTCTAAAGATTGGCGCGGGTTTTTGATATTTGAAAACAGTTTCCTAAGCCTACAACATCGTTACGGTAACAGTGTTACTTTAACATGTCAAGAAAATTATTTGCGGCCAAATCCCTGGTCCCGACGCAATACGACCGTCAGGACTTGACCCCCTGCCTCCATGTGGTATTCTTAGCGGTACGATTAACAATTTGTGCTGGCAAGCCTCTAAATCCTGGAGATTTCCCCATGAAAAAATCCGTCCTGGCAGCCCTGTTCGGCATATGCGTTCTGGCCTTCACATCCTGCGCCCATTTTGGCTTGGGATATAAGGCCCCGGAAGTCACCCTGGCCAGCATCATGGTGGAGGACGCCACCTTGTTCGAAACCACCTTTAAGGTGCAGCTTCGTGTGGTGAACAAAAATCCTGATCCCCTGGATGTGGTGGGCTCGGAAGGGGATATCTACCTGGAGGGGTCCAAGCTCATCACCATGGTTTCCGGCGACGCAAAATCCGTTCCCGGATTTGGTTCCGAGATTATCGAGGCCACGGCCATCGCCTCCAATTTGAAGATGGTCCCGTTTCTGGCCAAAATTATCATCCAGTTGCAATCCGGAGAGGCCATGAAGGACGTGGATTACAAGGCCAGCGGCGTGGTGCATCTGGCCGGGGGGAGTTTCCTGACCGGCAGGGTGCCTTTCAAGACCTCGGGCATGCTGCCCCTGAGCGCCGTCCGGAATCTGCATAAGGGTCTGGTGGAGCCGGGCAAGTATATCGCTCCCCTGGCGCCCCTGACCACCCAATAAGACTTATTTCCCTCAATTGGGTCTGTCCGGCGTTTTTGTCGCTCCAAATGCGCTTCGCATGGTCCAGCTACGGTGTTTTTATATCCTGAGTTAAGGCCAAGGGGCGCTGGAGATTATTTCACCCCAATGCCCCTTTTTACATCATATTTCAGCCTCATTGGCGGGTGGCCCTGGCCCTCTTCAGTGAGGGTGGCCCGGGGAGCGTCCTTTGCTACCCGGGTGCGGCAGCATATTTTTTTTCAGCCTGAGCTGTGGGTGTACTGTTTGACATGAATTAAGTAAAGCGTCCCTGGAATACCGCCCGGATTTCCATACCTGATCGTTGATGGAGCGTTACAATGGACTTTAGAATGAAAAAGACATATTCAGATAAATTTGGACAGTTTGACGATGGGAAGATTAAGAAACTCTTACCTGTAAAAAGAGCTACGCTGCCTGAAGACTACTTGAGCTTTCTAAAGCAATGCAATGGCGGCGTTCCAGAGAATGCAGTCTTTGAATTTTTGGAAAACGGAAAGCCCTCGGGGTCGGTGATAAGTTGTTTCTTGGGAGTATTTGAGGAAAGGGACACACATTCCATTGGTTACGCTCTTGATATCTATGCAGGAAGAATCCCCAAGGAACTCTTGCCAATCGCTGATGATGCCTTCGGTAACTTGATTCTGATGGGGTTAAAAAAAAGAAGGCGAGGTAAGATTTACTTTTGGGACCACGAGCTTGAAAGTGATGAGTCCACTGGAAAATACTGGGGCAATGTTACTCAGATTGCAGAGGATTTTTCAACGTTCTTTCAATCTCTTTCGCCTGAGTTTGACGATGAGCCTTCCGAAGTAGACCCATTTGAAGAAGCAAGAAAATCTGGAGACATTACATCTCTGAAGAAAATGCTTGAAGAGGGATTTTCTCCAAATCAAAAAACTACCAAGGGTTCCACAATAGCAAGACGATCTGCATATGAAGGTCAGCGAGAGATTTTTGAAATGTTTTGTGACTATGGGGCTAACCTGAAAGACGTTTTGGAAAGTGCCATTAGAGGAGGTCATGACGACATCGCATTCTTTGCAATCGAGGCCATAGGCTATGAGGCATTTAGTGACTCACAAGCGATGTTAGGTATTTTGTTTGCTGCCGCTGAGTGCGATCGTGAAAAGGTTTTTGCAAAGTTAGTGGACCTTGGTGTGGACATTAACACCAAGCATAAACTAGGTTATACTGTTAGAGTTCATGCTATGAGGCATCAGAGTGAGAAGGTGCTGGCCCTTATTGAATGCTTAAAGGCGGGTGGCCCTGGCCCTCCTCAGTGAGGGTGGCCCGGGGAGCATCCTTTGCTACCCGGGTGCGACAGAACCTTTTTTTTCAGCCTGAGCTGTGGGTGTAATGTTTGACATGAATTAAGTAAGCGTCCCCGGAATTGCCCAAAATATGTATTGAAAGCCGGGATTCTATTGCATTGAAAGCCAGGATTCCGCAGGCATAATCGAGCCGCCGATCTCTCCCGGATTCAATACACATTCCCGGTCGCACATACTGCGCTGGCGCGCCCTGGCAGCAAAGGACGCTGCAAGGGCCACCCAAACTACTTTTCCGGGTTGCCTGTGCCACCCGGCACCCAACTACTCTTCTGGGATGATAGAGCCATCCACCTCTATAAACTTTTCCTCGAATAAAGGGCTACTCATAATCCACTTAATACCGCCAAAAAAGAGCCGATCGAGTTCATTAACCATTTGTAAAAAAATGTTTTTCGCTATCTCAGCGTGTTTAAAACGCATATGGGAAATATCTTTCGGTATATTTGTTACAGGATAAAGCTCTGGTTTGTTAATAAAATCGTCTATATCGCAGCTATCAATATACTTAAAGCAAGGTTTTAAATGAGCAATATCATTACGAATTTCTCTAAGCTCCCAGTAACTTTTGAATAGTTCAGAATTTGTGTCGATAACATCAATAGGGTCGCCTGGTTCGTAAATCACTTCACCATTGCTTGCAAGTGTTCCGCATAGGGGTAAACAAACTCTTGGTGCTTCAAGCCACTTCTTTTTTATATCTATTTTTCTCAATTCTTTTTCATCATATGCCTCATAGTAGACGTATACCATATTTATAAGGGCTTCCAGAACGATAGGATAAAGTAAAATAGCAGACCGTGAATAGGTACTTTCGGCTTCCACGTTTTTGTTTTTACTTGCATCACTGGCCAGCGAAAGTATGTGTTCAGCATCCAAGGCCAAATAGTATGCTGAGTTCTTTTTTATATGTCTTTTATCTGGTAGTTTCATTTCTGATACCAGTAAACGCCGCTAATCAGCCGCGTGGTTCGGGATTTCTTGGATACCTGACGAGATTCATCAGGCCAAACTCATCACCCATAATTTCTCTAATCTCGGGGACGTCTCTCAACAACTCAACAACTTTATATTTAACTGAAATTAATAGTGATAAATATAGTAAGCAATCCCCAATATGGCGAAAATGGGGCGTGATGGGATTGGAGCGAATTCAAGGTGGAGGCCCGCAGGCCTCCACCGGACAAATAAATTCATCGGACAAAAAGCCT
>JAEINP010000043.1 GCA_016342355.1 Desulfatibacillum sp. | reverse complement strand
AAAAATACTAACTAACATAAAATATTTAGTTATTTAAATGATATTATAGCTTCTGATTACTTTTTGCCGGACCATCACACTTGCGCACAGATTCTTGCAGCCACCGCGCCCCGAGACCTCGGCCTGTATTTTCTCCGCTGTTTACTTGATATCAAAAAGCAATAAATATTGAAAAATACTTGATAGTTGAGGCTATAAATGATAATTTATCCCCATTAGTTGATACTTTGGGGGCAAAAGATTCTCGTTTCAAACCAAATGCCTGTTGTCATTTTATGGACGTTTTCATTTGAAAGGGAACTTGCTTTGAACGGAAAATACTCGCTCACGCTGTTTGGTATCGTAGTCTCCATTGGGCTCATTATTTCCACCTATTTGGTGACCGATGTTATCCGTGACGTCCGTATGTCCCATCAAATTATCAAGGTTCGAGGCTATGCGGAGAAGGTTGTGGAGTCGGACTTGGCAACCTGGACCATAGAGTTAAAAACCAGGACGAAAAATGTTGTCGAGGGCTATAATATCCTTGAAAAACATACCTTTGAAGTGTTGGGGTTTTTGCACTCAAATGAGATCAATGATGGTGAAATTTCAAAGACCTCTGTTTCTATTGAAGAACGCCTTAAGAAAGTAGGTTATAACGAAACGAATGAAATTGAGGACTATGAGCTTACCCAATTCATCAAGGTGCGTTCCAACGATGTCTACAAAATTGCAAGGATTTCTACTCAGATTGATACGCTTATAAAAAAGGGCGTGGAACTCCAGTCACACACCCCAAAATTTTCTTTTTCCAAAGTCAATGATCTAAAAAGCGATTTGCTCACCGCCGCCACCATGGACGCCAGGAGCAGAGCAGCCGTGCTTGCAGAGGGCAGCGGGGTCAAGCTGGGCTACCTGCGGGCAGCAAGGCAGGGTAAATTCAGCATCCTTTCAGCCACTGCGACGAATATCTCCGACGATAGTTACAGCGATGACGAGTACTCCATTGGAAAAAAGGTAACCGCCGTGGTTACTGTGGATTACTCCATGAAATAGTAAGAATTCTGGATCATCTCAACAGCAACCTCATCACAATGACCCCGATTCCGGCCTGACGCGCCTGTTCCCGGGCTCTTTTGCCAGCGTGGACTAAGGCGGCTACAAATCCTCCTGAAACATGCGTGCGCCGTGGATTACCGCCAAAACGTCAATTTCGGCTTGATTCGATAAATAATCCGGTAGGGCTTTTCAATCAATTCACGAATGTCATCAGTTTCATACTCAGGCACTTTTCGACCGGAGAAAGGGTGATCGGCGATTTGCTATGAGTGGCGGGTTATTCTATCCGCCATATTTTTTGCATAGGTGGGAGAGTTGATGGCTATGTACTCATAGATATTGGACAAGTGATCAATGGCGTTGTTCGTCCAGTGGACCTTCATTTCGGCAATCCGAATTTTTTCCGCACTTCTCCAACATCCACGGTTCGACCTTTATCGCTGTCTTCCATTCCGGCTTCTATGGATTGACGCACATAGATCCGGTACATCAGATCGTCCCAGGTCGCGGATTCCGGCAAGCTGTCCAGGATTTTTTGGGCTTTCCGCTTGAAACTTTCGGTTTGCATGTTTGCAGATCCTCATGTTGCTGGATATTGTTACATTAGTACCATATATCAGGCTTTTATAGATCCGTGCAAGGTTTTTGACTCAGGGGCTGCGGATGAAAAGGAATGGCATGCAGGCCATTCGAGATAGATCGCGTTGCAAAGAGGGTCCTCCCCCAAAAAAAAGGAATGTCCCATGTATCTTTGTGTTGATCGCCAGAAAAAACGGGAAAAGCCCTTATTCAGAAGCCTTTCCCGTTCGATTTTTTTGATGGTGAAAAAGTATTTTGCAGGTTGCTCACCCAAAAAACAGCAACCGGATACATCCGGTAAAAACAATCAGCAGCCGATAAACCGGGAGATGACGATTCTCTGGATTTCGGAGGTGCCTTCGCCGATGTCCAGGAGTTTCTGATCCCGGTAAAAACGCTCCACGTTGTATTCCTTCATGAGGCCGTAACCCCCGTGGATCTGCACCGCGTGGTTGGCTACCCGGCCCATGACCTCGGAGCAATAGAGCTTGGCCATGGAGGCCAGCTTTTCAAAGGGCCTGTGCTGGCTGCGGAGCCAGCAGGCCTTGTACAAGAGGTTCCGGGCGCATTCGATTTCCATGGCGCAGTCCGCCAGTTTGAAGGCGTTGGCCTGAAACTTGGAAATAGGCTGTCCAAACTGTTTGCGTTTTTTGGCGTATTTGAGGGCCATTTCATAGGCGCCCTGGGCGCCGCCCAGGCCCATGGCGCCAATGGAAAGCCTGCCGCCGTCCAGGGTTTTAAGCATTTGCTTGAACCCATCGCCGGGTTTGCCCAGGATGGCGTCGTTGGTCAGGCGCACATTGTCAAAGTACAGTTCCGCCGTGCTGGAAGAGCGCCACATGAGTTTTTTATGCATGGCCTTGGCCGTAAAGCCTTTGGTTCCGTGCTCCAGCAAAAAACAGGTGGTTTCGGGGCGTCCGTCCGCCCTATTTCCCGTGACAGCCTGGACCGTCACACCCAGGGAAAGCTCGCAGGCCGCGTTGGTGATGAAAATTTTCGACCCGTTCAAAATCCATTCGTTGCCGTCGCGCACTGCCGTGGTCTGGGAGCCGCCCGCGTCTGACCCGGCTTCGGGCTCGGTCAGGCCAAAGCCCCACAAAGCCTCGCCGGTGCATAATTTGGGCAGGTATTTCTTTTTTTGATCTTCGCTTCCGAAATAATATATGGGGCCGATACCCAAAGAGTTGCCCGCAGCCACGGTGGCGGCCTGGGACCCATCAACCCTGGCGACCTCCTCCACGGCAATGGCGTAGGAAATATAGTCCATCTCCTGTCCGCCGTACTCTTCGGAAACAAACATGCCAAACAGGCCGATTTCGCCCATGGCCTTGGTGAGTTCGGGGGAGAATTCTTCCTTCTCGTCCAATTCAAGGGCAACCGGAGCTATTTCTTTTTCTGAAAAGCCCCTTACCGCCTCCCGGATCATTTCTTGTTCTTTATTAAGATCAAAGTCCACCAGACCCTCCTTTTCGGGTTGACAATGTACCGACGTCACGACACAATAACACGTTTGATTGTGACAATACAAATAAAACAGAATCATGCCAGAAAAAAATACAAAACAAAAACGGCAATCCGGCCCGGAAAATGCTGGAAGAATCAAGGACTTGCGCTCCCTGCCCAAGGTGGACCGCATCCTGGATTCCATCATGCAAAACAGGGACAACCTACCCCGTTCCGTGGTACTTCGCGCGGCCCGATCCGCCATTGAGGAAGCCCGCCGCCTAATGGTGGCGGGAGAGGACGCCCCCTGGCTCCAGCCCCCCCTGGAAGATGCGGTCCTGGCGCGGGCGCGAAGCCTTGCCCTGGAAGACATGCGGGATAACCTGCGCCGGGTGATTAACGGCACCGGAGTGGTGGTCCACACCAACCTGGGCCGAAGCCTTTTGCCCCCCGTGGTGTGCGAACACATGACGGATATCGCCGGGCATTACTCCAACCTGGAGTTTGACCTGGAAGCAGGCAAACGGGGCTCCCGATTCTCCGTGGTGGAAGACCTCCTGTGCGAACTTACCGGCGCTGAAGCAGCCCTGGTGGTGAACAACAATGCGGGCGCTGTTTTCCTCAGTCTTATGGCCCTTGCCAAAGGGCGTGAGGTCATTGTCTCCCGGGGAGAATTGGTGGAGATAGGCGGCTCCTTCCGCATACCGGATGTCATGTCAGCCAGCGGAGCAATCCTCCGGGAAGTGGGCGCCACCAACCGGACCCACATGCGCGACTACCAGCAAGCCATCGGCGAAGAAACCGCCATGCTCCTCAAGGCCCATACCAGTAATTTCGCCGTGGTTGGCTTTACCGCCTCGGTGAGCCTCGAGGAAATCGTGGAACTGGGCACAGAGCACAACCTGATTGTCATGGAAGACCTGGGCAGCGGAAGTTTGGTGGATCTCTCCCAATACGGCCTGACCAAGGAGCCCACCGTGGACGAATCCGTGGGCGCCGGCGCGGACGTGGTCACCTTTTCCGGCGACAAAATGCTGGGCGGCCCCCAGGCAGGCATCATTGTGGGCAAAGCTCATGCGCTCGACAGGATTAAAAAGCATCCCGTGGCCCGGGCCCTGCGTATCGACAAACTCACCCTGGCGGCCTTGGAAACCACCCTGCGCCTGTATCGGGACCCGATCAAACGCATGGAAACCATACCCACCCTGCGCATGCTCACCCTGGACCTGGAATCCATCAAGAAGAAAGCCCGTCGGCTCCAGGCGCGGATTAATAAACTGGGGCTGGACAGCCTCAGTTCAAAGGTAAAATCCACAGCTTCCAAAGTGGGAGGCGGCGCCCTTCCTCTTCAGGATCTGCCCAGCTTCGGCGTGGCCGTATCTATCGCAGGCCGCACAGCCAACAGTGTGGAAAAGGCCATGCGGGGCCTCGACCTTCCGGTTATCGGGAGGATTGAGGACGACGTGTTCATGCTGGATATGCGCACCATAGCCGAGGACGAAATTCCCCTGGCCGCCCATGCGATTGAACAGGTGGCCCGGCAGCAATAACCGGCCTGCAAAGGGCCTTATACCCATTTTTTAAAGGAGTGCTTGTTTTTGGGGACCCGTAAAAACCGACAATGCACCAAGGCCTTTCTCATTTCCGAGGCCGCACCCCAGGTAGACCACACGGAGGCCAAGGCCGCCCCGGAATCCCTGCCCCAAGACTTGGCGGAACTCTTTCCAAACATGGTCACGGGCCGGGATTATATTGAGAACTGCCTGCAAGAGGTGGAATCCCAACACGCCTTTGGCGCATTGGCTGTCAAAGTGGACGGCCTGGACGCCCCTCCCGGGGAAAACAATCAGGACGACCTGATCCGCAAGCTCAAAAGCGTGGCCCGGGTGCTGGAACAAACATGCACCGGCCATGACCTCACATGGGGGCTTTTGGAACACGGCATCTTTGCCGTCTGCCTGCCCGAGGCCGGAGAAATGGAATGCCGCGATACCGGGCGGGCCATCCAGGCCGCTGTCAAGGATCAGGGCCATGTCACCGCCACAGTAGGCACGGCAGTCTTCCCCACGGCCGACTTTCAGCGGGCGGAAATTTTCGACAATATCCTCAAGGCCCTGGACCACGCCGAGTTTTTTGGACCGGATGTCCTGGTAGCCTTTGATGCGGTCAGCCTTAATATCAGCGGAGACAAACTCTATCATGAAAAGGATGTGAAAGGGGCGATTCGGGAGTTCGAGCGCGCCCTGCTTGTGGACTCGGGCGACGTCAATGTCCACAACAGCCTGGGCGTATGCTTCGCTGTATTCGGAGACTTCCATAAAGCCCTGGATCGTTTTGATATGGCCGCCCAGTTGGACCCGGCTGAAATCATGCCTGTTTACAACGCCGGGGTATCCTACCTCATGCTCGGTGACCGGGAAAAAGCCCTGGAATTCTTTTTTCGCGCAGGAAAGGTGGAGCCGGACCTATATGAACTGTTGCTGGAAACCGGCAAACTCCTCCTTGTCATGGACAGAACCGAAGAAGCCTTCAGCTACCTGGAAAAGGCAACCAAAGCCAGCCCGGAATCCTGGAGCAGCCACAAATACCTGGGAGACTGCCACATGGTCATGGGCCGGACAGCCGAGGCTGCCAAGGCTTATGCCAAAGCGGTCAAATGCAATCCCGAGGAGGCCGAATCCCTGTCCGCCCTGGCCATTGCCTATTCCAAAATGGGCGAAAACCTGGATATCGCCCTCAGTTTTGCAGCGCAAAGCGTGGAACGCGCCCCCAACAATGGCCTGTATCAGTTTCGCATGGCCTCCATCCTGGAGCAAAGGGGCGAGCTGCCCAAAGCGGCCCGGCAATACGAAAAAGCCCTGGAACTGGGATATCCGTGCAGGGAATTCGTCATTAAAGCCAAGGAAAAGTTAAAGCAGGTGCAGGCATGAAAAACATAATTCTGGACATCGCCCGGGAAAGCGCGGCCCTTTCGTCAGGCTTTTTTGAAGAAAACGCGGAGCTCGTGGCTCATGGCGCAACCATCCTGGCGCAATGCCTGACTTCAGGGGGCAAAATCATGATTTTCGGCAACGGAGGCTCAGCAGCCGACGCCCAGCATATCGCCGCCGAATTCGTCAACCGTTTCGCCCTGGAACGCCCCCCTCTAGCTGCCATCGCCCTCACCACCGATACCTCGATTTTAACCAGTATCGGCAATGATTACAGCTATGAACAAATTTTTACCAAACAGGTCCAAGCCTTGGGAAAGCGGGGCGACATTGCCTGGGGCATCAGCACAAGCGGCACATCTTCCAATGTGCTAGCGGCACTGGATGCTGCGAAGGAACTGGGCATGATAACCCTCCTGGAAGCCGGGCAGGGCGGCCAGGCCATGGTGGATAAATACGACTTGGTCTACTGCGTCAACTCCTGCACCACGGCCAGGGTCCAGGAAACCCATTGCATCCTGTCCCATATCCTGTGCGGGCTTACGGAACAAATTCTCTACCCCGGAACGCAGGAGGCATAGTCACAGTGTCCAAACCCTATGACCCCATAGACAACTCCGGGATTCAAACATCCTCCCTGTCAGACCGGGAAAGCAAGGTCAGTCGCCAGGATTTTGGCAAACCCTGGCAACCGGGGGGCTCCTTTTCCCAGTTTCTGAATTGTCTGCCCAAATTCCTGGCCGCCACGGACATTCTGGCTGTTATAGACGCCGTGGTCCGGGCGGTTCAAAATAAAAAGCCCGTCATGTGGGCCATGGGCGCCCACGTCATCAAGGTGGGGCTCAATCCCGTTCTTATCGATCTCATGGAACGGGGCATTATAAGTTCCCTGTCCACCAACGGAGCCGCCATTATCCATGACTCGGAAATCGCCCTGGCGGGAAAAACCTCCGAATTTGTGGATCAAAGCCTGGGCAGCGGCGGCTTTGGCATGGCAGGGGAAACAGCCTGTTTTTTAAGCAAAGCCATCAAGGACGCCGATAAAAAGGATATGGGCCTGGGCCAGGCCGTAGGTCAGGCCATTCTGGAAGAGGGTTTGCCCCACGCAGAGGACAGCATTTTTGCCGCAGGCGCCAGGCTGGATATTCCCATGACCGTGCACGTTGCCATGGGCACGGATATCATTCATATGCACCCGGATTTTGATCCCAGGGCGGCGGGCGCAGCCACCCACCGGGATTTTTTGATTTTCGCCAAGCTGGTGTCCGGCCTGTCCCGCGGGGTTTTCCTGAATGTGGGTTCGGCCGTGATTTTGCCCGAAGTCTTTTTAAAGGCCCTGTCCCTGGCCCGGAACCTGGGCAACGACGTGAGAGCCTTTACCACCGTGAACATGGATTTCATGCGCCATTACAGGCCTACGGTCAATGTGGTCAACCGGCCTACGGCAGAGGGTGGGCAGGGCATTCATCTTACGGGTCACCACGAAATCATGGTTCCCCTCCTGGCGGCGGGCATTCTGGAAGGGCTCGGAAATTTTAGTTCCAAAGATGGTAAGGAGTAGATTGTGCAATGCAGGAATCATCCGGACCGGGAGGCCCGGGTTGTTTGCCAGAAAATGAATGTGGGCTATTGCCAGGAATGCATGGATAACTGCGAGTCCTGCACCGATCCCTCGGGATATTGCAAGTTCCGGCCCTCCTGCATGACCTGGGAAATGTGCCGCAAAACCATAAAGCAGCGGCGTATGGATCAAGAGGAATTCGCATGAAAGATGAACTGGACGCCTGGGCAGACGAATTGCAGGAAACCATATACAAAGAAGCCGAGGCCGATTACTCCCGGGAAGTCTACCAGCGTTGGCGCGATCCCAAGCGGTTCGGTCCCATGGAAAACGCATCGGCCACCGGAAAGGTCCGGGGCTCCTGCGGGGATTCCATGGAAATTTACCTGAAGGTGGAAAAGGGCCGGGTTGTTGATTCTTCATTTTTTACGGATGGTTGCGGACCCAGTGTAAGCGCTGGCTCCATGGCGGCAGACCTGGCAATGGATAAGGATATGGAAGCCCTGGCTGACATTACCGGTGAGGTGATACTGCAAGCTCTGGGGGGGCTGCCCGAAGATTCCATCCATTGTGCTGGCTTGGCGGCTTCAGCCCTGTCAGCGGCTGTGGACGCCTATTTTCGGGCTTGAAAAGTGCTTGCTGGCGGGTTCATTATGCTAATTGCAAAGCATTATCAAGCAGGGGTTTCAAGCTCTTTTTGAAGAAAATGGTTGAAAGGTTCAGTGCATTATGTTAGGTCGGCAACGTCAATCATCGGGTCCAGAGCCCGTTAACAGCGTTTTCGTTTTTTGAAGCCGGTAAAAGGAAAAAAGCTAAAATGAACAAAAACAAGGAACGCCTTCTAGCCTTGGGCCTGATGGCTGCGCTATTTCTCGTCGGGGCCGTGTGCTATGCAGCTTTTCCTCCGGGAGAGCCCATTCGGGTGCTGTTGGATTTTGGCGGCGGCGCAGGCAAGATCATGTTCGAACATCAGGAACATCATGCGGATTTCGATTTGGCCTGTCTGGATTGCCATCATACGGCCGAGGACGAAACCGACGAGATGCAAAAATGCGGTGCGTGCCATTTGGCCAAGCCTTCCAAGGATAGCGAAGTGCCGTCACGCAAGGATTCTTTTCACGCGCAATGCATAGGCTGTCACGAAGACATGGGCCTGGAACTGGAATGCACTGATTGTCACGGTAATTAGGTGACGGCAGCGGCATGATGCCGATTCCATTGTTATGAGCCCCGCATTTGCATATTCTGTAAAAACCAAAAAGGGTAACACCGATGAAACGAAGATCGTTTTTTGGACTGGTCAAACCGAGGCTGAGTTATTCCGCGCCCCCTGACCTGTCATCACTCCCGCTGGAAGAGGTTCCCGCCTCCAGGACCGCCACGTTTTTTGTGCCTGGAGCTTTGGAGAGCAAAGAACTGCTGACCCTCAAGGTGGGTGATATCGTCAAGGCAGGACAGAGGCTGGCCCCTTTCGCAGCAAGCGATGATTACGCAGTTTCCACGCTCGCCGGAAAGGTGACGGCTATGGAGCCCTATACGGACGCTAACGCCAACAACTTCACGGCCATAATGGTGGAAGCCGACGCCCAAAAGGAATGGGTTGACGCCCTGGATGAAAATCCGGACCTGGCTACGGTCGCTGCCAATTTTCAAAATGGACCCGGGGCTCTGTGCCTCAAACCCGTGCTTGATCCGGAGGTGAACATAAACACCATCCTGATCCTGGGCATGGACCAGGACCTTTTGGTCACTGCTGTCCAGCATGTGGTGAAATCCCGCACCAAGGAGTTGGCCAAGGGGGTGAAAGCTCTCAAAAGGATCACCAAGGTAAGCAAGGTCATCCTGGCGGCCCCATCCTATCTGGTCGATGCCGTCAAGAACTGCGATTGTGAAGTCAAGGAAGTGGACACGGTCTATCCTAACGCCACTCCCAAGCTCGTCATGCATAAACTCCTGGGGATCACCGTTCCCGCGGGAAAAGACCTTATAGACATGGGCGTGCTTTGCGTCTCCGCCGAAGCTGTGGCGGCTTTGGGAGAATCCTGCACGACGGGCAAGGCTTGCACCGACAAGATACTGACTCTCATCAACAAGGATGAAGAGGCTGTCAATGTCAAGGTCCGGATAGGCACCCCCATCAAGGATGTGCTGGCCCTCAAAAGCATCATGGTGAACTCCGGGGATCGTCTGATCCTGGGCGGCCCCATGACCGGCGTGGCTACCTACTCCGTTGATTTGCCTGTCCAGCCCGACACAGACGCCATCATGGTCCAGGACGCCGATAACCTGTCGGAAATCGAAGACGCCGCCTGCATCAACTGCGGGGAATGCGTCCAGGTTTGTCCCGCCAAAATCCCTGTGAACGTGCTGGTGCGTTTTCTTGAAAACAAACTCTACGTGGAAGGTGCAGAGCGGTTCGACCTGCTCTCCTGCGTGGATTGCGGCCTGTGCAGCTACGTCTGCCCTGCCCGCATACCCATTTATCAGTACATTGGGCTGGCCAAGCATGAACTGAGCCGGATGGCCCCGGAGGCGGAATAGATGGAAACTAAGAAAAAATTCGTGGTGTCCCACGCCCCCCATTGGCACAATGGGAACCGGGTATCCCGAAAAAGCTACAACATGATGTTGGCGGCCTTGCCCGCAGTGGCTATCGGGATTCACCAATACGGCGCCCTGGCCTTGGGTGTGGTGTGCATCGCCATGGCCAGCGCCATGGCCTGGGAACTGATCCTGGACCTGCTCATGAAACGGCCCTCCTCCATTGGGGATGGAACCGCAGCCCTGACCGGCCTGATCCTGGCCATGCTCATGCCCCCCACGCTTCCCTGGTGGGCGGTGATCACAACCACCTTTGTGGCTATTCTCATAGGTAAAATGATCTTCGGCGGCCTGGGCGGCAATCCCTTCAACCCGGTTCTGGTCGGGTACGCGGTGGCTAATCTTTCGTGGAAGGGCCTGTTCGACTTTGACGCGGCCCTGGCTGGCGGCTACACCTTCGGCTTTGACATGGCCTACCCCCTCACCGCAGTCAAGACTGCCGTGGCCAATGGGGCAGGCGCCGAAGCCGCCGCCAACTTCAGCGCATCCGCCCTTCTCATGGGTCAACAAACTGGCGGCATTGGCGCCATATTCGGCCTGGGTCTCATCATCGGCGGCCTGTACCTCATTATCAGGGGATACATCCGGTGGGAAATCTGTCTGTCCTTCGTGGCTGGTATTTTTGTCACAGCCTATCTTTTTAAGGCATTCGGGCCTGAAGGCGCATACGCTGATCCTTCTTTTCACCTGCTTACGGGCTTCACTCTCATAGGTGCTTTCTTCCTCATGGGCGAAGATTCCTCGACCCCCGTCAACTTGATTCCCATGCTGATTTTTGGAGCAGGGGCTGGCGTACTCACCATGCTCATGAGAAATATCGGCGCTTACGCCGACGGTGTGGTTTATGCCATTCTGTTGATGAACATACTCAACCCCCTGCTGGACATGATCCGCCCCGGGGCCCTGGGAAAGGTGGTGGAAAATGCGTGAAATGGTTAAGATGATAGTGGTCATCACGTTGCTGGCTGCTTTTTCCGGGGGATTGCTCGCCGTTGTGCGGGACGCCACGGCCCCCCAGATTGAAAGCCAGAAATTGAAGTTTGTCCAAGGCCCCACGATCCAGTCTATTTTCGCAGAGGCGGACAACCTGGACACCGTGTTGAATGACCGCTTTAAGATCGTGGATGGCGATACGGAAACCAACTTTTTTATCGGAGTGTATGACGGCAAGCCTTCCGCAGTGGCTTTCGAAGCCTCGGCAGTGGGTTTTGGCGGACCTTTGGGGGTGATGGTTGCCGTCAACCTGGATACCGACGAGATGATCGGCGTGGGTGTGACAACCTCGGCCGAAACCCCGGGTATTGGCTCCAGAGCCAAGGATGAACCGGAACTGGCTGCTCAGTTTACGGGGCTACCCTTGTTGCAGCCCTTTTCCGTCAGCGCAGATGGAGGCGACATAGACGCCATTTCAGGCGCTACCGTCACATCCAAGGCCGTTGTTGCGGCGGTCACTTCCGCCGGCAAAATATACGAAAATCTCAAGCCTCAGATACTTGAAAAAGTCGGGGCCTTTGCAGGATAGGGAGATTAATATCATGGCTAAAACACTTGCCCAGGAATTCACAAAAGGGCTGTGGAAAGAAATTCCTCCGTTTAGGCTGGTGCTGGGCCTGTGCCCCGTGCTTGGCGTGACCACCACGGTGGAAAACGGCGTCGGAATGGGGCTGGCAACCACCTTTGTGCTGGTTTGCGCCAACCTGCTTGTTTCCATGCTTAGGAATGTCATCCCGCCCAAGGTGCGCATCGCCTGCTTTATCGTGGTCATCGCCACCTTTGTCACCCTGGTGGAACTTGTCATGCAGGCCTATGCCTATCCGCTCTTTCTTAAGTTGGGTCTGTTTATACCACTGATCGTTGTTAACTGTATAGTGCTGGGCCGGGCCGAGGCTTTTGCCTACAAAAACGGAATCACCTCCAGCTTGGCGGATGGCTTGGGAATTGGCATTGGTTTCACCATGTCCCTGGCGGCCCTCGGCGCAGTGAGGGAAGTCCTGGGAACCGGGTGCTTTACAATTCCATTCGGAGCCAAGCTCACCTTGCTCACAGCGGACTGGTACACCCCGTTCACCTTTATGGTTCAGGCGCCGGGCGCTTTCATCGGCCTGGGACTGATGCTTTGCCTCATGAACCTGGTGCCCAGCAAATAAAGCGGGAACCCTAAGCCGGTGCGGCATGGGCCGCGGGAGATATCATAATGGAACATTACATAGTTCTCGTTATTAGTTGTATTTTTGTAAATAATATTCTGCTGGCCCAGTTCCTGGGCAACTGTCCCTTTTTGGGTACTTCCAAAAAGATAGAAACCGCCGTGGGTATGGCCATGGCCGTAATCTTCGTGCTGGTGATGGCTGGCGGAATCACCTGGCTGGTTAACACGTACATCCTGATTCCCTTTAAACTGGAGTACCTGCAAACCATCGCCTTTATTCTGGTCATCGCCTCTTTGGTGCAGTTCGTGGAAATGTTCCTGAAAAAAAGCATCCCCGGCCTTTACGCCGGACTGGGAATCTTCCTTCCCCTCATCACCACCAACTGCGCGGTCTTCGGTGTTTGTATCATCAATATCAAGGAAGAGTATTCTTTTCTCGAAGCGCTGGTTTCATCCTTCTCTTACGCAGCCGGCTTTGGCTTGGCGCTGATCCTGTTCGCCGGTGTGCGGGAACGCATCATCCTGGCGAGGGTGCCCAAGCCCCTGCAGGACACTTCCATTGGTCTCATTACCGCGGGCATACTGGCGCTGGCATTCATGGGATTCAAGGGAATGGTATAGTTTGTCAGACTAAATTTTTTGCTTGACCTTGTTGCTTTAATAAGGTTCTTTGACATGCCCACTCTGCCAAAATTGGCGGTGTGGGCTGTTTTAGTTCTCCGCCAGGAGAATGTTTCAACTGGCGCTAATATAACTTTCGGTTCCACGGTTTTTCGCCCCCGGCCCTGTTTTTTTGTTTCAAAACGCGGCTTTTTGTTTCACTAAGGTTGCTGGCACAACTCGGGCAAGACCTGTGAACCCCCTACCCGGAGGTTTTCGATGTTTAAAATTTTATCAAGACGGGAGTTGGCCCAGGGAACTGTGGTCGAAAATGTGATCGAAGCCCCGCAAATCGCAAAAAAGGCCAAACCCGGCCAGTTTGTGATTTTGCGCGTCAATGAAACAGGGGAGAGAATTCCCCTGACCATGGCGAATACAGACCCTGCCAAGGGCACCATTACCCTTATTTATCAGGTAGTGGGCAAAACCACAGCCCTCATGAAAACCCTCCAGGTGGGCGACGCCCTCCTGGACATTGCCGGCCCCCTTGGCAAACCCACCCATGTAGACAATATCGGCACAGTGGTTTGCATCGGCGGTGGAACAGGCGTGGCGGTGCTGCACCCTATCACCCGCGGGTTCAAACAGGCGGGAAACAAGGTCGTGGGCATTATCGGAGCGCGTAACAAAGAACTGCTGATCATGGAAAAGGAAATGACCCAAGCCTCCGACATCCTGGAAGTCTGCACCGACGACGGCTCCTGCGGATACCATGGTTTCGGCACAGACCTTTTGAAGAAAAGACTGGAAAGCGAAAAAGTGGACTTGGTGGTGGGAATCGGCCCTGTGCCCATGATGAAGTTCGTCTGTTCCGTCACCAAGCAATACAATGTCCCCACTTTGGTAAGCCTCAACGCCATCATGGTGGACGGCACCGGCATGTGCGGCTGCTGCCGCGTATCCGTGGGCGGCGAAACCAAGTTCGCCTGCGTGGACGGCCCGGAATTCGACGGCCATCAGGTGGATTTTGACGGACTTTCCCAACGCCTGGCAGGTTATATGGCGGAGGAGAAAGAATCCATGGACCGGTTCCGGAACAGTTGTTCCTGCAAGGGCTAAGATAAAACGCACCCATGCGTAACCATAATCATTGAACCCATCGGCTCATAAGAGAGGGTGTTATAATGGCAGAAAAAAAAGAAAAGGTCCCCAGGCAGCCAATGCCCGAGCAGGACCCAAAAGTTCGGGCGAGAAATTTCGAGGAAGTACCCTTTGGCTACACACCGGAAACCGCAATGCTGGAGGCTTCCCGGTGCATCCAGTGCAAAAATCCCGGATGTCGGCAGGGCTGCCCGGTTGGTATTGATATTCCCGGATTTATCAAGGAAATCGCCGCAGGCAATTTCGCCGCCGGTATCGCCAAAATCAAGGAAACCAACGCTCTGCCCGCAGTATGCGGCCGGGTTTGCCCCCAGGAAGTCCAATGCGAAGCCAAATGCATCGTGGGCAAAAAGGGCGATCCAGTGGCCATTGGCCGCCTGGAAAGGTTCCTGGCCGACTGGGAGCGCAAGGAAGGGGAAGTCAAGATTCCTGAAACCAAGCCCGCCACCGGCAAGAAAGTCGCCGTGGTCGGCTCCGGTCCTTCCGGACTCACCGTGGCTGGCGATCTTATCCTCAACGGACATGACGTCACCGTGTTTGAGGCCTTCCATAAGCCCGGCGGCGTGCTGCTGTACGGCATTCCCGAATTCCGTCTGCCCAAGGAAATCTTGTTTGCGGAAATCCATTACCTGGAGCGCCTGGGAGTGAAATTCCAGTGCAACCAGGTTGTGGGCGCTATTGTTTCTCTGGAAGAATTGTTTGAAGAGGGCTTTGACGCCATTTATGTGGCGGTGGGCGCTGGCTTGCCCTACTTCCTAGGCATCCCGGGCGAAAACCTCATTGGCGTGTACTCCGCCAATGAATACCTCACCCGCTCCAACCTCATGAAGGCCTATCTCTTCCCTGAATACGATACTCCCATTGTGGTCGGCAAGAACGTAACGGTCATTGGCGCCGGCAACGTGGCCATGGATTCAGCCCGCACAGCCATGCGCCTGGGCGCGGAAACTGTCAGGATCGTTTACCGCCGCTCCCGAGAGGAAATGCCTGCCAGGGGCGAGGAAATCCATCATGCGGAAGAAGAGGGTATTGAGTTGTTTCTCCTCACCGCTCCCCTGGGATTCTCCGGCACCGATGAAGGCAGGCTCACCACCATGCATTGCAAGAAAATGGAACTGGGCGAACCCGATGCGTCCGGCAGGCGGCGTCCCGTACCCATTGAAGGCTCGGAGTTCGATTTGGATTGCGACCTGGCGGTCATCTCCGTGGGCGCGGGCGCAAACCCCCTGCTCACCTCCACCACCCCGGCCCTGGAGTTGAACAAACGGGGCTACATCGTGGCGGACCCCGCCACGGGCAAGACCACCATGAAGGGTGTTTGGGCTGGCGGCGACATAGTCACCGGCATGGCCACGGTCATCCAGGCGATGGGCGCCGGACGCGCTGCAGCCAACTCCATGGAGGATTACCTTAAGCTGGGATGGTAAATCTGATGGATTTTGCATGATCGATCAAGGCAGGGCTCTCGTAAGGGGGTCCTGCCTTTCTACTATGGGAGGGCACGACATATGATCATCATCGGAGTGATGGGCGGCGGCAGCGCCTCTCAGGAATCCATAGAATGCGCTTACGAACTGGGGCGGCTTATCGCCAGCGAAGGTTGGGTCCTCCTGAACGGAGGCAGGGCTGCAGGGATCATGGAGGCATCCGCCAAAGGCGCCAGGGAAGCGGGCGGCCTGACAGTAGGGGTATTGCCGGACATGGATACCTCCCAGACCTCCGATTACATAGACATTCCCATTCTGACAGGCATGAACGCAGCCAGAAACTACATCAACGTGCTGTCTTCCCAAGTGGTGGTGGCGTGCCCGGGCGGGGCGGGCACTTTGTCCGAAATCGCCCTGGCCATGAAAAGCAAACGCCCGGTCATCTGCATGGGGTGGGACCCTGGCCCGGTAGTCGCCGCCATGGCCCCCCAAGGCATGTTTTTTCTTGCCGCCACGCCTGATGAAATAATAGGAATGATAAAGGATTTATTGAAATAAGCGGGCAGGCTAAAGGTCTTTCATCCTTGATTTATCTAACTCGCTCTTGAGAATAACGTGGAATAGGGCAGGGGCTAACCAGGCGAGAAAACAAATTCCATAAAAACCAAACCAGATGCAAAAGGATAGGGTATTGCTACCTTGGTTTGCCAAGTTAATGGCAAATCGTGCAATCACATAAGATACCAAAACTATAAGCGCTGTTTTATCCTGTCCAAACTCCAACATTTTGTCGTTGAATTTCCACCATGTTCCCAATAGAGGGTTCGTTTGCGCTTTTATTTCAGCCATGAGCCTCCGGGCGCCAAGGTGTTCATGATCTTGTAAAAGAGCCCTGATTGCATAGTCTGAAGCCTCCTGCAAGCGGCCTTCATCCAGGTTGAGACAACCCATCAACACCTGCCCATCAATATGCTCAGGGGCGGCATTCAAGATTTTTTCAATGGTCTGGCGTGCAGGTTCCTTTTTGCCGGAGACAAGTTGAATTTTTGCCAGATCTGATAGGAAATCAAGCTCGCGAGGCGACAATTGAACTGCCTGCTTAAAAGATTCTTCCGCCCTGGCAAAATCTCCCGTAGCCAAGCTAAGTTTTGCACTAAGGTGATGGGCGCTTCCAAGATCCGGCGCCATTTCCAGAACATATTCTGCATGCCTGTGAGCTTGTTGATATCGCTCGAGCCCCAAAAGCGCCTGGGCTTCCGCAAAATGCCCTTGCCATGCCTTAGGATCAAGCTCAATAGTGATTTGAGCTTCTTGTCGGGCGCCCCAAAAACGCTGCAACTTGCATAGGCATAAGGACAGTAGAAAATGCCCGAAAAAATGGTTAGGGTCCTGCCCCAAAAGTTCCTTTAGCAAGGAGCAGGCCTTGGAATATTGACCTTTATCAAAAAGGTCTTCCACATCCTTCATTATTGAATCGAGGTTTTTCATGGTTGTTATGGCTATAAGATTATATACAGGAAAAACATTTGAGCAAGAATAAGCAAAGGCCTTAAGAGAAATGCTGCGCCCATGAGTACCATTCCATTCCAAACGGGGTAATCCATGGATGAGTAGACCCGAAAATATGGCATTTGGATTTTATACAAAAAATACGCGACAGCCACCCCTCCGGCATCCATTATCAACCCGGAAAAAGTTTCGTAATTGGCAAAACCAAAAACACAGCTCACGGCTATCGTTAACACAATAGCCACAATCAATAGTAAAAACGACAGCCCCCCCAGATTGATAGCTTGCTTGCGGTTTAAAACTCCCATGGCGCCGGCGTTAAATAATAACCACAGAAAAGCCATTAGAGGGCCGATAATGATATATGAAACCAAAGGCCAAATGGGATTGACAACCCATTGCTGTAAGGTGCCAGGACTGGGTTCATCGGGAATATGATACATAATAAATTCCATTTTGATTTGTATGTAGCCCTGCTGATGCGACAGAATTCCCATTGAGAGCTTCTTAAGATCTGAGCAAAAGGATGATGCGACTGAACCCAATGATAAGATAAGATATTACACTTATCGACAAAATACAAGTATGCTGGAAATTCAACTCCTGTGCTGTAATAGAGCTTCCGCCAGGTGCAGGTCTTCGGGGGTGGTGATTTTTATGTTGTTCCGGCTCCCCTCTATGACATGCACAGACTCGCCTAAACGTTCCACCAGGGATGCGTCGTCCGTGCCTTCAAAGCCTTCATCCAGAGCCTTTTGGTGGGCTTCCTTGATCAGCGGATAAGAAAAAGCCTGGGGAGTCTGGGCCAGCCACATGTTGGTGCGGTCTATGGTGCGTAGAATTGTTGCTTCATTATCCGTTTGCTTGAGTGTGTCATAGGCTGGAACGCCTAGCATGCAAGCTCCGTAAATTTTTGCGCCCTCTATGCATCGGCTGATGTCGACGGACGCCACAAAGGGTCTCACCCCGTCGTGGATAGCTACAATCTCCGCGCCGGGTTCCACCGCTTCCAGCCCGTTATATACCGATTCCTGGCGCAGGCGCTTTCCGCCAGGCGCCAGGATAAGGGGCGTAGTGATATTCAAGGGGGCCAGAACCTGCTTCCGGCATAGGGCGTAATCATCCGGGGGAACCACAAGGATGATGCGATCCACATCCGGGCACTGGTCGAAAACCATCAGGGTGCGGGCGAGGATGGGCTTGCCAAGGACTTCAAGGTATTGTTTGCGTACTGCGGCGCCCATGCGTTGGCCGCTTCCGCCCGCCACTATGATCGCCGCGTTCATGGTTCCCGTTGCCTGAGATACCGCATGACCGAGGATTCCAACTGGGGGGCCATGGCAAAGAAAAAATGGTCCTCGCCTTTGATTTCAATGATATTCGCCTTGCGGTTCCATTTGCGGACTTTATCGTGGATTAAGTAGGCTGGCGCGAATTCATCTTTGGTGCCCACCACCACCAACTCCAGGTTGGGCAGGGATTCCACATCGTCAAAACTGAGCATGTCCAAAGGCGGGGCGACCATCACCAGGGGAGGGGGATCAATGCGCCATTGGGTCCGGGCCGCCACCCATGCGCCAAAGGAATACCCTGCAAGGTGGATGTCTGTTTTACCCAAATCACGCAGATACGCCACGGCAGCCAATATATCATCGCGCTCCCCGTTGCCGTCATCGTGAAGGCCCTTGCTTTTTCCCACGCCCCGAAAATTAAACCGCAGGCAGGTATACCCGGATTGGACATAAGCTCGAGCCAGGGAGTCCACCACCAGGTTGTGCATGTCTCCCCCGTATAGAGGATGGGGGTGGGTGACCACCACGGCTTTGTCGCCGTCCTGTTCATCCAGAAGGCCTTCCAATTCTATATCAAAACACTTGAATTTAACTCTTTGGGTGGGCTCCACTATATTTTACCTCCGCTCCAACGCAGTTTGGTTTTAAGCACGTCAAAATAAGACTGGCCGGGAACCTTAATCATAAGGGTGGGTGCGGGCGATTTTTGGATGGTGATGGTGTGGTGCTCGTTGAGTTTCAGACCGGCCTGTCCGTCAAAAGTGAGGGTTACATCCGTGGCGGTTTTGTCCAAAGCCATGCGGATAGTCGATGTGTCAGTCACAATGAGAGGCCGATTGGTGAGGGTGAAAGGGCAAATAGGCGTGAGAAGAATCGCCGCAACCTGGGGCTCCAGAATGGGCCCTCCTGCCGCCAGGGAATAGGCGGTGGAGCCGGTGGGCGTGGCCACTATCAGTCCGTCAGCCCGAAAGGTGGTAAGGTATTCCTCATCCACGTAAGTGCTCACATGGGCCAGACGAGCCAGAGTACCGTTGTTTATCACCACGTCGTTCAACACTGTCTGGGTGGTGACTTCCCGATCCCCTTCATGAACGGTCACCAGCAGGCGGGTTCGGGCCTGGGTTTTGAAATCCGTGTTAAGAACCGACTCCAAAACCGGATATAAATCCTCTTTTTTGGTCTCGGACAAAAATCCAACGGCCCCGAATTTAACCCCCAGAATAGGGATCTTTTGGTTTCCTATCCATCGGGCCGCGGATAAAAAGGTGCCGTCTCCCCCCAGTACGATGACGCACGACAGGTCTGACGGAGCCAAGCCTGGAGTGGTTTGCGTTACGTCCAAAACCGGGGGGGAGCTATCTTGTCTGACAAACTCAATCTTGTGGTTTGCCAGCCATTCCTGCAGGTGGCCCGCCATCTTCAGCGGTTCCTCATGAACTTTGGCAAATATTCCGATTTTTTTCATAAAAATTAAGGGCGCCTAAAAAAATCCTGATACAAAAAGCCTTTTCACAAAAGATATACTATCGGATTCAACGGGGGGCAAGTTGTTTTTCAAGATCCTCCGCAAGAATGGGCAGCAAAGCAGTCCATCCCGCCCTGCGGGAACACAACGCCAACCTGGCCCCAGGCGGCCCTATGGGAAGGCTTATAGACTAGGCCGCATGCATTACCATCATGGTACTCCAAAGGGGCTTTTGACCAAGGAAGACGTGAAAAGGGCCTGCCTCGGCATGCAAGACAAAGATTATAAGCAAAGTCCTATATGTGCAATATGTATTTTACTGTAAAATTTGTTAAGCATCTTAAATTATGCATTTTTGTTCAGCATTTTTCTTGACTTGAAATGCGGTTTCTTTTTAAGTCTCACTTATAAGAATACTAAAATTTGCATTACTTTTTTGAAACTTGTGTTTGCGCTCAAACGCCATTGCGAGTTCTGGAATGGGTGTAGGGTAATCGTTTCTAATACGGGATTTCGGATGCAAGGAGGTTGAAACTATGAAGAAGTTATTTGCTAATTGGCTATGCGTGGTTTTTGTTCTGTTGTTAGTTTTCATACCCATCGGAGGCGCCTGGGCAGAGGACTTTGAGGAATCCATTGACTGGGGCCTGGAAGGGGCTGTCACAGATACCGCAGGGTTGGTGATCAACATTTTGGAGCTCACCCCGGAAACCCTTGGCGCGTACCCTCCCTGGGGTAACTGGAGTTGGAATTCCGACGGAACCAAAGTGGTCTATCAGTCGGAAGAGTTCAACGACGATGGCGAAATCTGCGTGATCAACGCCGATGGAACCGGGTTCGCCCGCCTTACAGACAACGACCGCTGCGACAGTCACGCCAGCTTTGTTTGGCCCAACAACTCAAAAATTGTTTTTCAGCGTAACGTGGCTTTCGCGCCTCCTAAAAAAGAGCTGAATACCACTGGCGGGGAAATCTGGATTATGGACGTCGACGGCGATAACCAGACCAGCCTAACCCAAGCCCATGGCGGCCCGATTCGTGGGGCCTACACCTGCGAAAACAAACCCATGGTCAGCCCGGATGGGACCAAGGTCGCCTTTCGGGGCTGTGATGACGACAGGAAGGGCGGCGGTTCCGATGTTTATCTCTATGTCATGGGCATTGACGGAACCAATCCTGTCCATGTGGCAGGCGGGTCAGACGGGCTCATCAATGTCTCCCATCATGTTTGGGCCCCTAACAGCCAGTGGATAGCCTTTAAGGCCGCTGAAGCCAGCGGTACGGGCGACGCCCGCATATTCAAGGTCAAAGCTGACGGGACCGGCCTCACAAAACTATCTCCCGCAGATGACGCCATGCCCGCTGCATGGGGCGGCTGGTTCTGCCAAAACTGGCCCCGTTGGAGCCCGGACGGAAAATGGATCGCCACGTACCTGGATACATATGCCGACTACGACTACAAACAGATTATCATCCAAGACTCAAACGGGGCCAACATGGGAACGGTTATGGCCCAGGACGGCGACAATGACGGCGACAATTTCGACTGCGTCAGCCCGCACTTCTCATGGTCCCCAGACTCCAACTGGATAGTGTATAGCATGGAAACGGAGCTGGAAGGGGATACAGCCTTGTGTATGTCCAACATCAATACCGGGGACTTTTACCAACTGACAAAAGACTACTCGGACGGCCAAGCCAGATGGAGCCCGGACCCCAAGGGAAAACCAGGCCGCATCCTGTTCAAAGGCGAAATTGACAAAAATGCCAAAAGCGGTGGCAGCGGACTTTATATCCTGAATCTTGCCCCCTGGGCCTTGGACGCCATTGCCGGATCAGGCCGGACCAGTTTTTCAAGCTGCGGATACACTAGTTGGGATGAAGCAGGCATTGACCTGAGCGTGAACCTGGGCGCAGGCATGGAAGAGCCCTTCTTCATCGGCGCCCTGTACGAGGATAATCCCACTCCCAGGCAGATGAGCGGCGTTTTCTGGGACTTGTACTGCCCGGACCCCACCAATGTGGTTACCGCCACGGTGGGCCTGTACTTCAACGGATACAAAGGAGACACCTCCTTCTACTGGTTCAATGAAGATAGGAACATATGGGCAGCTATCAACGCGTACATGTACCAGGTAACCCAGGGGATTTATGAAAAGGCGGGCATCACTTACACCACCGTCGTCAGCATCACCCTGACCGCCGACAGCTCTCCCAGCCTGTCCGATATGACCGGAACGGTCTTTGCCGCAGGCACCATCACGGCCGAAGATTTTAGGGCCTGGGCGAAAGACGATGACAACTTTCTTGATTGCTTTGTAAAAACCGTTGACGCCGGCCATGCTAACGCCTTGCCATTCGGCCTGTTTTTCCTGGCCCTGGCCTTGTGCGCGGGAGCCTATTGCAAACGGGAGAATTGTTCATAACTTACTATAATAATGTTTGATCTAAACCCGGCAGCCTGTGCTGCCGGGTTTTTTTTACTTCAGGGGTTGATCTGGTACGGTCCTTGCTGAATTATTGTCCTTAAATATGGAATGCGTCCGGGAACGCCTTGACACCTTGTGTCACGTGCCTACCATAGAGGGTATACAAAAAATAAGGAGTGACCCGACCATGCTGGAAAACCTCATGATGTCGAAAAAAAAGCCCAAAGGCCCGTGGTTGGAGAAGCTGACAACCCCGGAAAAGGTGTTGACCAAAATAAAACCAGGTATGTGCATCTTTTTAAGCACAGGCGTGGCTGAACCCCGCACCCTGGTGAAGCACCTGATGGCCTCCCAGGCCCATAACCTCCAGGACCTGGAACTCATTCAAATGATCAGCCTGGGGGACGCCATTTCCGGAAGGGACCTCCATAATCAGAAATTCCGTTTGAAAACATTCTTTTCGGGCTGGGTGGCCAGCGAGCCTATATCTTCGGGCCAGGTGGACCTTATTCCGGCCAATTATTCCCGGATTCCCGGCCTCATAGAGTCCGGACGCATCCGCATTGATGTGGCTTTTGTCAAAATTACCCCTTTTGACGACACGGGCTACGCCAGCTTAGGTGTGTCTGTGGATCTGGCCCGTCAGGCCATGGAAAGGGCTGACATCGTAGTGGGGGAAATCTCTGACAAAATGCCCCGCACCTATGGCGACACCTTTGTGCATGTTAACGATTTTGACTATCTGGTGGAAAATCAGGAACCCCCCTTGCTTTTCCCCCGCTCTCCGGTGGACGAAGTTTTTGACCATCTGGCGCAGAATGTGGCCTCGCTCATTAGCGACGGAAGTTGCCTGAGCTTTTCCATGGAACCTCTTTTCGAAGCCCTGTGGCCCCATTTGGCCAAGAAAAAGGATCTGGGCATTCATTCCGGTTTTTTTTCCGATCCTCTCATGGACCTTGTAAAAAGCGGAGCTGTCACCAACCGGCACAAGGGCTCTTTCAGGGGTAAGTGTCTGGCTTCCTACGCTCTGGGTACAGCCGAACTCATGAAGTGGCTCCATAAAAACCCTCTAGTGGAATTTCAGGCCCTGGATATCCTTGCAAACCCTGCTCTCATTGGCAAAAACCCAAAAACCGTGGCCATTCTGCCGGTACGCAGGGTAGCCCTGAGCGGTCAGTTCGCCTTTCATCATGGCAAGGGCAACGTGGGCATGGGACCCGGGGAAGTGGGTGAGTATGTCATCGGCGCCAGGATGAGTAAAGGCGGTCGCGTTATTGTGGCCCTGCCCAGCCGAAACCGCGAAGGCAAACCCAATATCGTTCTTTCCGTGGAAGGCTATCCAAATGTGAGCACCAACGCTGAAATTGTGGACATCGTGGTTACCGAGTATGGCGTGGCGAACATGATGGGCCGCAGCCTCCGGGAAAGAGCTCAGGTCCTGATTGATATCGCCCATCCCGATGATCGCCAGGAACTCATGGAAATGGCAAAGGAAAAGCATCTTCTGTATAAGGACCAAATCTGCGTGGGCGCTTCCGGACACCTGTACCCCCACCAGATTGCCGAAACCCAAGCCTTTCGCGACAATACAGTGGTGCGTTTTCGGCCCATTCGTCCTTCCGATGAAGAGGAAATGCGCCGCCTGTTCTATCGGTTTTCCAGCGAAGCCGTGTACTACCGGTATTTCTCCCCGGTTAAAACCATGCCCCATTCCAAAATGCAGGAATACGTTAATGTGGACTACTCCAAGGCCATGTCCATCGTGGGCCTGGTGGGAGACCCGGGGCAGGGGAGAATCATAGCCGAAGCCCGTTACGTCAAATTGGCCGATAGCAACTGGGCCGATTCGGCCTTTATTGTGGATGAAGGATACGGCGGCCGGGGCATTGCCTCCTATATGCTGGGCATGCTTATCCGTATAGCCAAAGAAAAAGGCATAGAGGGCTTTACATCCGACGTCCTTTCCACAAACAAGGCCATGATGAAGGTCTACGAAAAGAGCAATTACCCGGTCAAGGCCTCCCTGGCCGACGGAGCCTACCATCTGACCATGGATTTCAATTGTCAGGACCCATGCAAAAAGCGCCCACAGTAGCAAGGCGTTTTCACGCTAAAAAAGAAAAGCGCCCGGGCGAATCTTGCCCGGGCGCTTTTCTTGTGGTACAAAAAATCGAGCGAACGTTCTTTTCCTTCCGGCAGGAAATCTCCACTTCCGCCCTTTTCTCGCTTTGGCCTTACTATGTTTTGACAGCAATTTTTTTGGAGGTGTCATGAGTCTGGAAGCATTTTTCAAACCCCGGGGAGTAGCTGTTGTGGGTGCCACTCCAAAGCCCAAAGGCGGGCTGGCTATTGTCACCAATCTGGTTATGGGCTTTACCGGCGGCATTTATCCGGTCAACCCAAACTACGATACAATCAGTGATATCAAATGCTATCCCGCCATCTCTGAGGTTCCCGATCCCGTGGACCTGGCCATTTTGTTTGTGCCAGCCAAATTTGTCCCCGCCATCGTGGATGAGTGCGGCCAGCGCGGCATTCGGGCTGTCATGATTCAATCGGCGGGTTTTGCGGAAACCGGCCCCCAGGGTAAAATCCTCCAGGAAGAAGTAGACCATGTCGCCAAAAAGCACGGTATCCGCATATGGGGGCCCAACTGTCTGGGTATGGTGGACTCGGTCAACAAAAACGTGTTTTCCTTTGCTTCTCCCAACATGTGGACAGTGGGGCACATACCGGGCAACGTGTCCCTTATTGTTCAAAGCGGCATGCTTGCAGGCGGTTTTCTAATAGACAACATGAGCCATGGAACCATGGGCATGTCCAAGGTCTGTTCCATCGGCAACAAATCTGACGTGGATGAATGCGATCTTTTGGAATACCTGGTCTCCGATCCCGATACCCGGGCCATTGGCATGTACCTGGAAGCCATCCCCAGGGGAAGGCGTTTTGCCGAAATTTGCAAAAAATCCCCTAAGCCCATCGTGGTGCTCAAGGGCGGAACCAGCCAGGCCGGAGCGAAAGCCGCAGCCAGCCACACCGCGTCCATGGCCGGGAACGGCGCCATAATCAGCGGCATCCTGGCCCAGTGCGGCGTGGTACAGGCCCGGGATTTCAAGCAGATGCTGGACATCTGCCGGGCCTTTGGCATTTCTCCCAAAATGGACCCCGCCATGCAAGGTCGGGTGGCTATTCTCACTTATAGCGGCGGCGCAGGCATTATTGCCTCGGACTTTGTGGAAAACTTCGGGTTGAAGGTCGCCGACCTCTCCCAAGAGACCAAAGAGAAACTTGCTACTGTCTACCCCGATTGGATGCCTGTGGCAAACCCGGTGGACCTGTGGCCCGCGGTGGAGAAAAACGGCGGCCGGAAAGTCTTTAAAACCGCCATGGAAGCCGTTTGCGCCGACCCGGACGTGGACATGGTCTTTCTCCACCTCCATGCGGCAGGCGGACACCTGGATATGGATATCGGGCAACTTATAACCATGGCAAGAATAGCGGGCAAGCCTATTTTTTGTTGGATTATCGGCATCATGGATGCGGCCAGAACAGTGCACATCAAGGCCCAGGAAATGGGAGCGCCCACTTACCGGGAACTTTCCCGGGCAGTGGAGAGCATGAGCGTGGTGCTTCAGTGGTACAAGGCCAGGGCCATGCCTTCGTCCGGAAAGGATTTTCAGCCCGAACCGGCCAAGGTCCGATGTCAGGTTCTTATGGAAGGAAAACAGGGAACTTTGGACGAGCACGATTCCAAACAGATCCTTGCCAGCGCCGGAATTCCGGTGGTGAAGGAAGTTTTGGCGGACACTCCGGAAAAAGCGGCCGAGGCCGCCCATAATCTTGGCTTTCCCGTGGTCATGAAGGGCTTGGCCCCCGGCATGGTCCATAAAACCGAACAAGGCCTGGTGCGCCTGGGTGTAAACACCGGCCAGGAAGTCCAAACGGTGTTTGCTGAACTCAAAGCCGCCATGGGAGATCAGGGCAGGGTCCTGGTCCAGCAGCAAGCCAGGATCGACATGGAAATCATCGTGGGCCTTGTGCGGGACCCCCAATTCGGCCCTTGCCTCATGTGCGGTCTGGGCGGAATATACGCCGAAGTGTTGAACGACGCGGTCTTTGCCATGGCGCCCCTGAACATGGATGAGGCCCTGGCGCTCATAAGCCGCCTGAAAAACCAGCGTATGCTGGACGGATTCCGGGGAGCCACTCCCGTGGACCGGGAAGCCCTGGCAGAGGTCCTGGTTTGCCTGGGCGGCCTGGGGATGGAAATGGAAGGCATCCGAGAGGTGGATATTAACCCTCTGGTGATTACGGACGGCAAGCCTTTGGCCGTAGACGCCACCGTCATTCTATGATCCTGTCGCCTCCGCGAAGAGGCCTTTTTTTAAAAAGTTCGGGCTAAAGCAGTCAAAGGCTTGACTCGGGTTTTTGTTTGGTATAACGAAAGTGCGGATGGCTTGTGAACTCCCCGGGAAGGATGCCCTTCAAAAGTATCCTGTCCCTGCAGAATAGCGGGCTGTCGAGAGCCCGTTCTTTTTTTGGATAACTTACATAAGGAGGCTGTTTCATGGCATTCAATCCCATTGTTGACGCTGACAAGTGCGTTGGTTGTGAAGAGTGTGTGGACGTATGTCCGGTTGACGTATACGAAATGGAAGATGGCAAGTCCAACCCTGTCAATGCCGAAGAATGTCTCGGCTGCGATAGCTGCGTTGAAGTTTGCGAAGCTGGCGCCATCACCATCGAGGAAACCTAAGATTTTCTCAAAAAAGGGGAGCGCACTACCGTTCTGAGGAAGTGTGCTCCTTTTTTTTGGTGTGAACAATCATGTCTCATGATTTGTCCCGGTCATTGCCCCACGTTGCGGTAATTCGCCAGAATCTGGTATCCCGTCCCCTTGAGCGCATAGAGTCCACCATTCGTTTTCAACTTGTTAAGGCCTTGAAAGATAAGGATTTTCGTCCTGGCCAGTCTGTGGCTTTGGCGGTAGGCAGCCGAAATATTCACTCCATAGTCAGGGTTGTCGCCCTTTGTGCCGCCTTTTTGCAGGAGCAAGGCCTGAAGCCCTTCCTGGTTCCCGCCATGGGCAGCCACGGGGGAGCCACAGCCCAGGGGCAACGCCAGGTGCTTGAAAACCTGGGAATCGCCTCCGCATGCCCCGGCGTTCCTATTCGGCCTTCCATGGATACGGAACTCCTGGGAAACCTCCAAGCAGGGAATCCTGTGTTTTTTTCCAGGGAAGCGCTCCAGGCAGACCACTTGGTGGTCATCAACCGGGTCAAGCCCCATACCAAATTCAAGGCGCCAATTCAAAGTGGGCTGTGTAAGATGCTTTGCGTGGGCCTGGGCAAACACCAGGGGGCGGCTGCCTTACACAGGGCCGGAGTGCAGCACGGGTTTTCTATCATTGAAGAAGCCGCGGCTCTGATTCTGAAAAAAATTCCTCTGCTGGCCGGTCTGGCTTTGGTGGAAGACGGTTTGGGACAGCTTTCCCAGGTTCGGGCCTTTGCCTCTGGGGATCTTATAGCCGGGGAAAAAAGCCTGCTGCTTAAAGCCCAATCCATGATGCCCGCCATACCCTTTGACAACCTGGACGTTTTGGTGGTGGACCAAATCGGAAAGGATATCTCGGGGATAGGCATGGACTCCAATGTCACGGGAAGGCATAGGGATCTATCAGGGGATTTTTTCCTGCCGCCCAATCCCAAACGCATTTTTGTCCGGGATTTGTCCCCCGGCTCAGGTGGAAACGCAAACGGGATCGGCTTGGCGGATTTCACCACCACACGCTTGGTCCGGGCCATGGACCTGAAAAAAACCTTTGTAAATTCCATTACAGCCATTTCACCGGAAAAGGCAGCTATCCCCATCCATTTCGACACGGACCGGGAAACCCTGGAAGCCTGTTTGGCGACCACAGGGCTGGAAGATTGGAGCACAGCCCGGCTGGCGCGCATTAAAACCACCGGCTCCCTGGAGCATATTCAGGTCTCTTCAGCCCTGGAACAGGAAGTTAAGGCGCAGGCATCGCTTGAAATTATTTCGGACTTTGCGCCCATGGCCTTTGATAGCCAGGGAAATTTGGGAGGGTTCCATGAAAAAAAATGAGGATGTGTTTTTTATGGAGGCCAAAACCGCACTGGGCGTTGCAGGGTTTGCCTACCAATGTTCCCCGTTTCGTCTGGTTCAGGCTTATTTGCCCCGGGAAAACAAGGATATGTTGCCGGAAGAAATCCATACCATGCCGGTTAAACAATCCCCTCCGGCCGAAGCCCTGGACCTGGTCCAAAAAATTGTTGCCTATTTTGACGGGGCGCCCCTGGACCCTCATCTGGAATGCCTGGATTTTGAAGGGCTTACCCCGCTTCAGGAAAAGGTCCTTCGGACCGTGGCGGCCATTCCCTACGGCCAGGTTTGTTCCTACGGGGAAATAGCCAGAAGGGCCGGTTGCCCCCGGGCAGCCCGTTTTGTGGGCTCGGTCATGGCGGCAAACCCTTTTCCCGTGTTTATTCCATGCCACAGAGTGGTGCGGTCCGACGGCTCCTTGGGTGGATTCGGCGGAGGCCTGGGCCTTAAGGAAAAGATGCTGGCCCGCGAATCAGGGAAACCCCTTGCCCCAGGCCCGTGCATATGTTAGAAACATACAAATCTTTTTAATGAGTTACAAGTTTTTGAGAGGTTGGTTTGAAACAATACGTTATCGATCAGTTGCGGCCCAATGACTTTGAAAGTTTGAAAAATTTTCTGGACGAAAAACATGGGCCGGCCCTCATGGGCGGCATATACTGGATTCCCGTGGACGAGGAACTGCTCAACCCCGTTCAGGCTGCGCACACAGAGTGCCAACCGCACTGCTTCGCCCTGGAACTGGATTACACCACTCTCAGCGCGGAATTGCTGGTGCGAACCCTGGCAAAGGTCCGGTGCCAGTGCATGGGCTATGCCGATAAAAAACAACGGGAATGGATGATGGATTTTGTGGATGCCACGCTGGAGCGTCTGGGAATATCCGTCTGATCAACAAATCATACAAATACCGATGAAAGAGAAAAACACCATGGAGCCCCAGGAATCCCCCGAACAATCCAAAGCCCTGCGGATAATCCCCCTGGGCGGGCTGGGCGAGATCGGGCTTAATATGACGGTCTTCGAGTATGACGGAACCATCCTGGTGGTGGACAGCGGCCTCATGTTCCCCGAGGATTACATGCTGGGCGTGGATATCGTCATCCCGGACTACGAATACCTGCGGGAAAACAAGGACCGCGTTGCCGCCATTGTCCTCACCCATTGCCACGAGGACCATATAGGCGCGCTGCCCTTTGTGATCAAGGATGTTCCTGCCCCCGTCTACGCAACGCCCTTTACCATGGCGCTGGTCAGCCACAAGCTGGAAGAACGCGATTTGCTCAACAAGGTGCGGCTCCATGAAATCAAACCCCGCGAGCACTTTACCGTAGGTCCCTTTGAAATCGAGTTTATCCGAGCCTCCCATAGCGTGGTGGACGGCGTAAGCCTGGCCATCCGAACTCCCGCAGGTCTGGTCATCCATACCGGTGACTTTAAAATCACCCACGGCCAGCTTGATGACGAAGCCACGGACGTCAGCCGTCTGGCCCAGTTGGGGGAGGAAGGGGTCCTGGTTCTTCTCTCCGACTCCACCAATGCGGAAAAAGAAGGTTATACCCTTTCCGAAAGCGAAATCGGGGGCACTCTGGAAAAAGCGGTGGCGGACAGTTCCGGCCGCGTGATTGTGGCCTTGTTTGCCTCCAACGTGCCCAGGCTCGCCCAGATTGTGAATATTGCCGCCAATACAGACAAAAAAATCGTCTTTAACGGCCGCAGCATAGAAGTGAGCATCCGTATCGCCCAGGAACTGGGCTACATTAAAATCCCCAAGGGTATGCAGATCGACGTGTCCCAGGTCTCGGACTACGATGACAACGAAGTCCTCATGGTCACCACGGGAAGCCAGGGGGAACCCATGAGCGCCCTGGCCCGTATTGCAGCAGGGGCCCACAAGCAAATCAAAATCAAAAAAGGGGACACGGTTATCCTGTCCTCCAAGTTTATCCCGGGGAACGAAAAGGCCATAACAGGCATTATCAACAATCTCTACCGCCGGGGCGCAGAGGTGATCTACGAAAAAATTTCAGCCATCCATGTTTCAGGCCATGCTTTCCGCGAAGAACTCAAGCTCATGATCCACCTGACCCGGCCGCGCCATTTTATCCCCATTCACGGGGAATACCGGCACCTTTTGCACCATGCCCGGTTGGCCGAAAAAGTGGGAATCCCGAAAAAGCGCATCCTTCTGGCCCAAAACGGTAATGTGATCAATTTTGTCGACGAGGTGGGCTGGATCGGAGACTCCGTGGATACTGGCCGTACATTCGTGGACGGCAAGGGTGTGGGCGACGTGGGCCGCAAGGTCCTCAAGGACCGCCGGGCCTTGTCCGAACACGGGATGGTGGTGGCTACCATGATCCTGGACCAGGATACTGGCGTGGTCATTTACGGCCCGGAACTCATCTCCCGGGGCTTTGTGTTTGAGGACGAAAAAGGCCACCTGCTCCAGGACGCCCAATGCGTGATCATGGACGCCGTGGAACAACTGGACCTTTCCGGCCCGGAACGAATCCCCATGATTGAAGCCGCCATCCAGCAAACCCTCCGCCGCTTTTTCAACTACGTCATCCGCCGCAAGCCCGTCATTGTCCCCATGGTCCTGGAAGTGTGACGCCCATCTTACTAGTTGGGTCTTTATCACTCATTGCCGCGGAGTTCCGAACATACCTGACCCGCACGTTATTCAGCATTGGTTCTGTTTATGAAGTCGGTTATTCCAAAAAATCGATGGCAGACATAATATCTTCGAGGCAAAGTTCGTTATATTTCTTCATGGCAACTCCCCTTCCACACATAATGGTAAAAGCGCGAAGAAAAGCCCTGAGAACAGCACTGCAAATCTATTGGGAAGTTCTGTTGTGCGATTATTGTAACAAATTGATTCAGCTCAAAAAGCTGCTAAAAGTGATGTCCGGGGAAAATGTGCCATTCTAAAATAACTTGGTGTAATAAGAAAAAGCCGTGACCTTGTGGCCCATGGTCCAACCGGTCATGGGGGAGAATTTCATTTTGTAATAGCGGGTGCCCTTGCCGTCGGCAGGGGGCTGGCCGTCCACAAGGATTTTCACCCTCACGATGGGTTCCCGTTTACTGCCCTTGGCTTTGATGGAAGGAATGGTCACCCGGGTGGCGGCCAGGATTTCTTCGGCGCTTTGTTCCGCCAGTTGGGGATTTTGGGCGTAGTCCGCCCCTTCCCACTTGGTAAGGGCCTTGCTGGCATACTCTGCGGCGATCCAGGTGCTGATCACATCCCTGGCCTGGGTGTCCAGGGTGGCGTTTCGCATAACAAGGCTATATCCGCCCACAGCGACTGCAATGATAACAGCGACTATGGCTTTCCAGCCCGTAAGGGTGAATTCTGTTTCACTCATATCTTATAGATGACCCTATCTTCCGTAATGATGATATCCACATATTTGTCATGGGCTTCCATGGGCACCTGGTTCAGCAATTGGCACTCAAAGGCGACTGCCACCTTGCGGGTGGTGGCGGGAAGCAGGGGGATCAGCTTATCGTAATAGCCTTCTCCGTATCCAAGGCGGCCCCCCCTTTCATCAAAGGCGATTCCGGGAATAATGGCCAGTTCTATAAAACGAAGGGGCACAGGCTTGCAGATTTTAGGATCCGGCTCTATTTTTCCGCCCGAGCCTTCCCGCATATCGCCCTCCAGGTTCTCCACCTTGAATGTAATAAACTCCTGGCGCTTGGGGTGGACAACGGGAAGAAGAACCACCTTCCCCATACTGAAACTCTCCAGGATAGCTCCCTTGGAATTCGGTTCCTTTCTATAGGGGCTGTACATTAAAAGGGTATTGGATTCCTGGAAATTGGCAAAGTCCAGAAGTCTTTCCTCAATAGCGGCGCTTTTTTTGCCGTACTCAACCGAATCCATTGCCTCTCGGATATTAAGGACTTGGGTACGGACTTCGCGCTTCTTGATCCTAACATCTTCCATAGGGCTGTCTCCGTTTAGCCTTTTATGAAAATACAAGGTTAAATCGATATCATATGTGGTTAAGAAAGTCAACTTGCAATAATCATTGACTAAACTCGGGCGCTCATGGTACTTCAAAATAACGGGAACCTCGGTTTGGGTATTGCAATTTGCCCTTTAAAACATGGCTCGGCCCAGATGGCTGGCCACAATATTCCATAAGGTAAGACCAAAATGTTGGATCTCAAGTATATCCGTGCAAATATGGAGGCGGTAAGAACCGCCCTGGGCAACCGTGGCCAGGCAGCGTTACTGGCAGGTTTTGAGGAATTGGAAAGCACCCGGAGAACCCTCCTGGCTGAGGTGGAAGACCTGCGGCGTCAGCGTAACGAGGTCTCAGGCACTATCGCCACTATGAAGAGGGAAGGCCAGGACGCTTCCGGGCTCATGGAGGACATGAAAGCAGTCTCGTCCAAGATCAAGGACCTGGAAACCGGGCTCCATGAAAAGGAAGCGACCTTGAATGATCTCCTAATGCGCGTTCCCAATATCCCCCACGAATCCGTGCCTGTTGGCAAGGACGAACACGATAACGTGGAGGTGAAAAAAAACGGCGTCCCCACAGTGTTCAATTACGAGCCCTCTGCCCACTGGACCATCGGAGAAGGCCTGGGGATTCTGGATTTTGAAAGGGCCGCCCGCATCACGGGGTCCCGGTTTCCCCTGTACCTGGGAGACGGCGCCCTCATGGAACGTGCGCTCATCAATTTCATGCTCAACACCCACACCCTGAAACACGGGTACAAGGAGGTTCTGCCTCCTTTCATGGTCAACAAGAAGACCATGACAGGCACGGGCCAGCTTCCCAAATTCGAGGAAGACCTGTTCAAGATTGAAGGATGGGAGTACTATCTCATTCCCACGGCTGAAGTGCCTGTTACCAATATCCACGCCGACGAAATTCTGGACGAGGAAGACCTGCCCATCTATTATACGGCCTTCACCCCCTGTTTCCGGTCCGAGGCAGGGTCCCACGGCAAGGATACCCGGGGGCTTATCCGTCAGCACCAGTTTAATAAGGTGGAAATGGTCAAGTTTTCCCACCCCGACACCTCCTACGACGAACTGGAAGGTATGCTCCAAAACGCCGAAACCATCCTCCAGGAGCTGGACTTGCCCTACCGGGTGCTCAACCTTTGTACCGGTGACATGGGCTTTAGCGCCGCCAAAACCTATGACCTTGAAGTCTGGATGCCCGAGCAAGGCGTGTATCGCGAAATCTCCTCCTGCAGCAATTGCGAGGACTTCCAGGCCCGCAGGGCAAATATACGATTTAAAAGCAAAGGTAAAAAGGGCGCCACCCACGTCCATACCCTCAATGGTTCCGGCTTGGCCGTGGGCAGAACCCTGGCCGCCATTCTTGAAAATTACCAGCAACCCGACGGAAGCGTTGTCATCCCGGAAGTCCTGCGCCCGTTTATGGGCGGCAGGGAGGTTATAGAAAAATGAAGCTCCTGGATTTTCCCCCACAGATCAGGGAAAACATCCTGCCCCAACCGGGCGGGAAGATCATCTACCGGTGCCTGTCCTGCAACCAGGAATTCGGCATTGAAAAACTCTTGTACACCTGCCCCGAATGCGGACAGGTCCTTTTGCTCCATGACCTGGATTTTGACCGGCTCAAGGAACGCACTCCCCAGGAATGGCGGAATATTCTGGATTACCGGAAAATGTCCAACACCCCGGCCATCTCCGGCATTTATCGCTATCACGAATTCATAGGCCCTATTGTTCCCCTTGATTGCGTGGTCTACCTGGGCGAGGGCCACACCCCTCTGGTGGAAGCCACGGCCGCGCTCCAGCAAAAGGCCGGAGGCCGCTTTTTTTACAAAAACGACGGCCAAAATCCAAGCGCTTCTTTTAAAGACAGGGGCATGGCCAGCGCCCTTTCCTATATCAATTTTCTTATCAAAACAGGTCTGGTGGAAGACGTCCTGGCGGTCTGCGCCTCCACGGGCGACACCTCGGCCTCGGCTGCGCTCTACGCCAGCTACTTGCAGCCCGATATCAAGTCCGCCGTGCTTCTCCCCCACGGAAAGGTCACGCCCCAGCAGTTGGGCCAGCCTTTGGGAGCCGGCGCCAAGGTCTTTGAAATTCCCGGAGTCTTTGATGACTGCATGAAAGTGGTGGAAGCCCTGGCCGAAAACTACAATGTAGCCCTTTTGAACTCCAAAAACGCCTGGCGGATTTTAGGCCAGGAGTCCTACTCCTACGAACTGGCCCAGGATTTTGACTACGACCTCACAGGGAAGGCCATCTTCGTGCCCATTGGCAACGCGGGGAATATCACGGCTATCATGTCGGGCTTTTTGAAATTCTACCAACTGGGCATTATTGACACTCTGCCCAAAATCATAGGGGTCCAGTCCCATCACGCCGACCCTGTTTACAAATATTACCTGGAGCCCGACGAGGACAAACGCCAGTTCGTTCCCATGACCGTGGAGCCCAGCGTGGCCCAGGCTGCCATGATCGGCAACCCCGTGTCCATGCCCCGGGTCATTTCCCTGGCCAGGGAATATAACAAACAATCGGGAAAAAAGAATGTGTTTGTGGTCCAGGTAACCGAGCAGGATATTATGGACTGGCAACTCACGGCCAACCGTTTCGGCCACGTGGCCTGCACTCAAGGTGGTGAATGCCTCGCAGGTATGGTAAGCGCCCTGAAGCAGGGAGTGATGGATTCCGCGGAAATCGCAGTGCTGGACTCCACAGCCCACGCCCTTAAATTTTCCGGGTTCCAGGAAATGTATTTTGAAGATTCCTTTCCCCCGGAGTTTGGGGTGACACCCAAGCCTGAGCTTCAAAACCGGCCTGTCCTGGTTCGCCCTGCGGACCTGGAAAAGGCGCCGGCGCCGGGAAAACCCCTTGAAAGAGAAGAGTTTGATCGGTTTGTTGAAAGAACGTCCCAGGACATTGCGGAAAAGCTCCATCTGGCGCCCAGGAAATAAAAACAAACGCATCATCGCCAAGGGGGTCGGCCTGTGCGTGCTGGCCCTGGCGATGGTATGCGTGGTGTTCCCTGGCGCGGGATGGTCTACAGTCCTATATAAGGATTATGAAATCCACCAGGCTTTTGGGGAGGATATCCTTTGTGACGCCTATGTGGTGCAAAAAGGCGACCACATTATAGAGTTACTGCGCCTGCGGGGGCAGATTTCCGTGGATGACTTTCCCGAATTTCTAAGTATTTTCAAGGCGATCAATCCCAGGGTCAAGGATGTAAACCGCATTTTTCCCGGCCAGTTCCTTCTGATCCCCCTGAAAAAAATGCCCCCGGGCACCCTGCCCGAGCAAGGCACAGGATCCGTCACTCTGCCTTTGGTCACCTCCCAGGAACCGGAATACCTGCCCCCGGTCCAGGACGAGGTTCTGGTGGAGCACTACGAAAAATATACGGTCGCTCGAGGTGACACCCTGTCCGGAATTATTTCCCCGCGTTTTGGGGGCATAGGCACCCCATCCTATATGGAAGCCATGGCAAGGTTCAAGGAGCTTAACCCCAATATCGAGAACGTTCATCGCATCTATGCAGGGCAACAGATCACCCTGCCCATATCCGAAACAGGCGGCGCCCGTGAACCTGATATGACAACCAGTGCGGAACCCCTTTCCGAGAAAGGTTTTAACTCGCCTGTTCCCGGGCCGGAAGAGAATACCCTGGAAGAGGTCGCCCTCAGTCCGCCGCCGATGCCCGTCCAACCCCCTCTCGTCAATGTCAGGCCGGAAAATGCCCTCAACCCCCTTGAGGACGCCATCAGCGCCATGGGCGGCATGGTCATGAACAAGGGGATCTACTATTTCCCCCGGGTCGGAAAGGAAGACCTGAAATTGGATCTCTCCAAGCATCCGGTCCTGCGGATGCCAGACGGCAGATTTATGCTCCTTGGGGAGCAAACCAGCCTGACTAAAGAGGAGAAATTGGCCGTAAATAAGATGTGGGGATCCGTGGAAGCGTTTGAATTGCCCCCACAGGCCTCCCCGGACATGCTCCTGGGTAAAATCATGGCAAAGGCTGGCCTTAGGCCGGATAAAGTTGACCTTTCCTTTGCTGACGGTAACGTGGAAGTCTCGGTCCATAGCCACCTGGTGCTGCCCGGCCAAGGACAATACCAGTATGTGGCCATCACCTGGATCGAAGACCCCAAAGAAACCTGTCACCCCGACCTGGTCCGCTATTTTGCCGATAACGCCATCAGGATTTCAGACATCTTTCCCGGAGACTTGCCCGAGCCGGTCCGGGAGGAGCAGGCAGACAACCCGTCAACGCCCAAGGCCAACCGGGTGCTTCTGGATCATCCCACGCCCCGCCTGATGGTTTCCGCACTCATGAGGGCGCTGGGGGCGGACTATTCCGAAAACATGCCGTTCAGCTTTCCCTATGCAGGTTTTCAGGTGGAAACCGTGGTCAACCGCTTGCGTACACCTGATGGCAAGGAGATGCTGCTGGATTTCGGAACCATGGGCGGACAAGCTCACGATACCCTGAAAACAATGGGCTTTGAATTGGTGCGAATTTCAACCATGGAGGACGCACTGAACGGGAGCCGGAACCTGGCCCGAAAGCTGGGCCTGGATTATCAGTGGGACCCGGAATTTCTGGCAGCCCCCCGTACCAGAGACTCCTGCCCCTCCCTGAGAATTCCCGGCTTGCTGCTGCCGGAAGGCCTGTATCAGCCTGTTCTGGTGACAGAAGAGCCTCTCCATGATATGATTATCTCTTTCCTGTTAGATAAAGGGATTAGCGTCATTCTGGTAAAACAATGAATTGGAGGGAAGATTTATGAAGTCAAACCGTGGGCGCCTTAATTTGCTGACAGCCGCCAAAGCCCCGCTGGCTATCGCCTTTTTAGGCTTTTTGATTATAGTTTCCATCCAGGGTTGCGCCTCCAAATCCTCTCCTAACGTGGGAAAACAGGTGGAAGCCACCCGGGAACTGGGTGTGGTCCTCATGAACGAGGGTCAATCAAGGGCGGCCTTGCGCGAATTTCTCAAGGCCGAGCAACTGGACCCGAAAAACGTGAAAGTCCAGGACTATTTGGGACTGGTCCTCTTGACCTTGGGCCGTCCCCAGGAAGCTCTGGAGCATTTTAATCAGGCTGTAAAACTTGACCCGGGATATCTCAGCTCCAAAAACAACCTGGGCTGCGCCTATCTGGAGTTGGAGCAGTGGGATAATGCCATCACCGTATTCCAGGACCTCCTGGCCGACCTCACCTATCCCACGCCCTGGAAACCCGCCGCCAACCTGGGCTGGGCGTATTTCAGCAAGGGAGATCTGGATAAAGCCAGAGAATACTATCTCATGTCCGTGGACCAGTCACCGGGCTATGCGCAGGGATGGCGCGGTCTTGGCAAAGTGTACCTGGAAGATGGAAACTCTCAAAAAGCCTTGTACGCTCTTGAAAAAGCTGTGCTTTTAGCGCCAAATTTCGCCGAAGCCTATTTTGAACTGGGAGAAGCCTATCTCAGGTCCGGTCACCGCTCCAAGGCTCAGCAGGCCTGGGATAAGGTGTGCGTCCTGACCCCTGATTCAGAGGTTTGCGCCAAGGCCACTGCCAAAATTCGCACACTCCAAACCACCTGGTAGATAAAATTATCCATCCCCGGCGTCTTTCCAGGGCTTAGGGCTGGAAAGATCTAACGTGTTTTATGCGGAATTTTTATGTTTTCCTCCGTAAAGTGTGATCTATTTCATATTTATTGTGTGAAATGACTCATTGCGCACTTCATTAACCTTTGCTATATCTGGCACAACTGGCGGATGCTGTGCATTTGCCATGATGCCCTTTTGCCTATGAAGGCTACAAAAAACCCTGACAGGCACGGTGAATATGCTCTTTATTTCCGCCCCATCCCAAACTAAATTTTTATCCCAAAGGGGCTTCTCCCTGATGGAACTAATGGTGGTTGTCGGCATTTGCGGCATACTGGCCGCCATTGCCATGACCGGCCTGTCGGTGGTCGTGCCCGGGTACCGGCTCAACTCTGCGACCCAAATGCTGCGTTCCGATATTCTGGAGGCCAAGGTTAGGGCGGCCTCTATTTTGCGGGATGTGGGAGTAGGCCCTAATGTGGCAAAGACAGAATGGTCCCTCCAGTTGTTTGACGCCACCCCCCTGGCCTCAGGACAGACCTTTCAGGGAGTAACCCGTAAAATGACCGAGTTTGGCGGGGTTGAAATTGATACCATGCCTGATGTCATATTCAGATCGAATGGAACCGCCAGACAGGCCTATACAGTCGTCCTTAAACACCCGAAAGCTGGCTCCAGGACCATCACCGTGTCCCTGACAGGCCGAGTAAGGATACAGTAGTCATGCTAAACTCTTTGGGAAAATTCAGGGCCGAGGCCGGGGTAACACTCCTGGAGTTGATCATATACATCGGCATATCGAGCATTGTGGCCGTGGCTTTGGCCGGAGTCGTGCACTCTGTCACGACAAATCACAGTACTAACCAGAATCGCCTGGAACTCAAGCAGGAAATCCAGGCTGCCATGAACATGCTCGTCAGGGACCTGCGCATGGCCGGCTGCGATCCAAACACCGAGGATGATGCCCATTTTGGATTGCTCTCCGCCCAGCCTCAAAGCATGAATTTTGTCAGCGACTTCGGGGAACTCAAGGGAGATACCACCACCACCATTGCCGGGGTTACCGTAACTACCAGTAATTTCAAAGGAGATGGTAAATCCAATAGCCCTGGAGAAGATGTAACCTATTTCCTGAGCGCCGGTTCCCTCATGCGCCGAGCCGTATATGAAGATGGCCTGACACATACGGAAACCCTGCTGGAAAATGTGACGGATCTCCAGTTCAATTACCGGCTTACGCCTACAATGCCAACCGCAACTATCTCGGCTATTAATTATGTGAATGTGGTCATTGAGGCTGAGTCGCAATACACGGACAGGGTCACAGGAAATCCTATTTCAATCCGGTCCTCCTCCCTGATCCACATGAGAAATAAGACGATATAGCGCAGTAAGCCTAAACCCCTAACGGAGCATCTTCTGGTCATGAAAGAAAATAGTCTCGCACAGCAGATAAAAAAACGTTTGGCCGACAGCCAGGGGTTTTACCTCATAGAGGTGCTCGTAGCCATGGCTATACTCAGCGTCGGGGTTCTGGCTGCCGCTCAGATGCAGACAAACTCCATGGGCACCAATACTGCAGTCTCCAAACGCGGAGTGGCCATGCTCGTGGCCCAGTCCCAACTGGAAATCATTTCCGGCCGCAAATATAGTGTCTTGGCTGGTCTGATTTCGGAGGAGACTGTCACTGCCGATCACATGGATTTTATCGTGAAAATCTCCTGCCCAGGGGGGGCCCGCCAGATAACCCTGGATGGCATTCCCGCCAACCCTGCAAAAGACCCCTGGGCCAGGGATATGATTTTGGATATCACATTCCAGAACAAGGGAAAAACGGAAACCATGACCTTTATAACCACTCGCACCAGTGCGGATTCGAAAGAGAATTAGGATGCCATGGACCAGCAGACACTAAAAAAAATTATAGGCAATGAACAGGGTTCCACTCTGGTGCTGGCCCTGCTGGTAATGGTTATCCTGTCCCTTTTGGGCATTACCGCCATGACAACCACCAACTCTGACATGAGGATTTCACGCAGCCAGAGAATATACAACACCAATTTTGCACTGGCTGAAGCAGCCGTGCGTATAGGCACGTTGGCTGTGAGGCAGGCCGAGTATATTCCCGTACAGGATTTGGATAAAGCCGATCAATCTTATTTCGAGGACGCCGAATGCCCCTTTTGGCTCCATGCGAAACTCCCGAATCCATTTAATATCAAGGATTCCCAAAATTGGAACACCTTGAAAGCCAATACCATTATTGTATCCGGGGAACAGGTCCAGTTCATTGTCCGGTATGACGGCCCAGACGGCAATTTTGACGCCTCGGGAAAAGAGAAAACCTCATCCTTTCGGTATACCATTTTTGGTCGTTCCGCCAGCTCGGGGGGGGAAGTCATCGTCCAAATGGGATACAAAATTAAATTGTCCAGAGAGAAGGTTGACAGCAATTCGAATTAGCAGGGCATAACACGCCCTTATTCGCAACACCCAGGAAAACCAGAGGTTGACGACATGAACAGTAACGGAAATCATCAATGCAATTCGCCCCGCCGCCGTTCCTTGGGCAGGATCATCGGTCTGGTAATCCTGGCGCTTTTTGTGCTCGGCCTTGCGCCTTCCTCCGGACTGGC
>JAEINP010000002.1 GCA_016342355.1 Desulfatibacillum sp. | reverse complement strand
AAAATCTACGTTTGACGTTTGTGTCTAATGGTTGACCCTCAAGGTTAGTGAAACAGGTGGAGAATTTTTCCCAGGTTGATGGGGGCTTTTCCGAAGAGAACCATTCTGGCGATAACGATGAAGAGAATGGTCAGGGGAACCCCAGCCTCCTTTATTCCGGATGACAGGGACTTCCATGTCAGGACAGGCGCGTTGTTGTTGCTGTGGACCGACAAGGTTGATCTTTCCTGCTTGGTTTTTGATACGGCCTTGTAAAACAGGGAGCCCGAGCATCCCACCGCAAAGATGAACCAATGCTCCATGACAGGTACATTGAAAATTGTCATTCCTTCCTGTTTGGAGGGAAGCCATATGTCTTTGAACACGTCGGGATAAATGGACAGAATGATTCCATACCAGCACATGTTCAAGCCCACCATGATAACTCCCGACCCCAGGCACACCTTGAAAAGGGCAGGCCTTACCATCAAGAACAACACGGAAGTGCTCAGGAGCATGCACACAAAATTTTCCACCGAGTTTAATCGGAAAAGCAGGACCATGGTGACAAAGACCATGCTATTGAGAATAATCATGCCCATGGCGAAAAGGGGATTGGGGCCGCTGGTGGGAACATATTCCGTTTTTGAAACAAACTCGTAGATTTTGGCGGAAATGCCGCCAAAGAAAAACCCGTACAAAAAACTTTCGAAGTTATAAATGTCTGAAATGGTTGGCGGGCGCCAGTAGTCGCGGAAGGAAACATATCGGTCAAAAAACATGGCTCCCGCGCCGCACAATATGCCTATGTAAATCATTTCCTCCCAGGTGCGTCTTTTTTTGAAAAAGATGACAGCCCACGCAGGAATCAATAAGGCAACGCTCCACAGATAATAGTACTGATAGAGAAAACCGGATTTCAACTGATGCGGCTCCATTGAGGGGTTGATAGGGACGATAGTCTGGCATTAGCACACAATGTGGGCAATATCAATCCACCTCATGCCGGTCATGGAAAGTCTAAGAATGCTTTATGCATTCAGGAATTGGCCAAATGGGTTTCGGCCTTGATTTCTGCAGGAAAGGTGGTGACCGGCAGGGTGATGGTAAAGGTGGAGCCTTGCCCCTCCTGGCTGAATACCCGGATAAGGCCGCCGTGTTTAGCCACAATTCCCTGGGACATGGACAAGCCCAGGCCGGTTCCCTTGCCTTGGGGTTTGGTGGTGAAAAAGGGATCGAAAATGGAACCCAGAATGTGCTTGGGTATGCCGGTCCCGTAATCAATAACCTTTATGGCCACATAGTGGGGCTCATCCGCAGGCAACACGGTCACGCTTATTTTGCCTCCGGGTTTGGATGCGTCAATGGCGTTGAGGATCAGGTTTAAGAAGACCTGCCGGAGCTGTTGGCTGTCCCCATGGACGCGGGGCAGTTTTTCCGTCTTGGAGAATTCAATGTTTATGCGGGACCGTTTGAGGCGGTTGGAAGCCAGGGCGATGGTGTCGGTCAGCAGGGCGGCCACATCCAGGGGGGCCAGTTGGGACCCGCTTTCCCTGGCGAAATCCAGAAGATTGGCGATGATGGCCTTGGCCCGGTTGGTTTCGTTCACCACATCCTGCATCATGTCTTTGCGATCCGCTTCGTCAAGGGAGTCGTAGTCCTCCAAAAACATGTGCCCGGTGATCATGATGTTGTTGATGGGGTTGTTCAGCTCGTGGGCCACCCCTGCAGTAAGGGTTCCAACAGCCCGCATCTTGTGGGACTGGATGAGGACCGCTTCCCGGGCTTCCACGTCCAGGACCATCTGGTTGACGGCCAGGGCCAGTTCGGTGAATTCATCCCGGTACGCCCTCATGGGCGTGATGAGCGTGTAGTCTCCCGAGGCAATGCGTTGGGCGAATGTTTTGTACTGTTTGATTCTCACCAGAATTCTCCTGGCGAGTATGAACGAGTTCACCACCATGATGGCCATTAAGGCCAGCAAGTAGTAAATGTGCATTTGCCGCGCCCGATTGATGGATTTTTCCAGGGCGGTTCTTTCCTTGGCCGCCATTTCCTGGGCAAAGGAAATCATGCTTTGGCCCTGCTCCCGAACGTCTATGCTATGGTCTATTTCCGTATTTGCGAGGGCGTTTCCCCATTGCTGTTCCAGATCAATAATCCTTTTTAGGAGGGCCTCGTATTCCTTGAGGTTGGAAAGCATCTGGTCATAAACGTTCCGGCCTGTGATGGAAAGAATCTGATTTCTGTTGATTTCCAATATCTGGTTGGCGGCGTAAACATTATCCAGGCCTTCCCTCAGGTTGGTTCCGTACAGGAAATAATTTTTTTCAAAGCGCCGGGCCTGTTCAATTTGGATGAGATATTGATTGACGGTTTCCAGAAACCGGACCTTATGGTCCACCTCGTAAATGGAGTTTAAAAGCCCTGCCACGGTGATGATGGTGAAAAGAAAAACCAGGGCAAAGCCCAGGTAAATCTGTGCGCGTACGGAAAACCGGGGCCTTGCGAGCAGGGCCTTTTTGGCTTCTTCAAAGTCCCGGGCGCGTTCATGTCTTCCGGATATGGAGTCATGGCTTTCCGGGCCTTCCGCATTTGCTTTGGAGGGCTGGCTCATCATTTCAACCGTTATCGTTTATCTCGAAATCAATGGGTTTGCCAAGGGCTTCGGCTGCCCTGGCTATGATCAAGCGCAAATCATCGGGCTTGAAGGGTTTGGCGATAAAGTCAAAGGCCCCCTTTTCCATGGCTTCCCTGGCCAGGGACATCATGGCGAAACCGGTGATCATGATGACTTTGGTGCGGTTGTTTTTGGCCACCACGTGCTCCAAGACCTGCATGCCGTCCACCTCGGCCATGCTGATATCGGTCACCACGACATCGAAGTCTTTTTCGTCAATCCGTTTGAGGGCCAAGACAGGGTCCTGGAACACTTCCACCTCGCACCCTACCTTGGCCAGGGCGGGTTTTAGTCTTTTGCCCACAATGGGCTCATCGTCCAGCAGTAAAACTTCCAGATGGGACATGGCCGCCTCCTAATTATCAGAAAGAGAATATAAATTGTTTTCAGCCTGGTCTATCGGCTGCTTTCCACAGCCTGGCCGATGAAATCTGTAATCACATGCACTTCCACATGTTTGACGCCCGGCACGGTTCCGGCCACCTCCTTGACCAGGGATGCGTATTTTTTTTGGTTCCGTTTAAGGGCCTGGATGTGGATCACCATGTTTTCGCCGTCAGCCCGCACCCGGCATTCGGGAAAGCGTTCAATGAGTTTGGCCCGCACCTGGCTGGCCAGGATAAATTCCTTCACGCAGTTGAGGGAATAGGTCATGGGGACAAACTGCCTGTTGGCGGCTGTCTTGGTAATTATTTTGACGGCTTCTTTTTCCTCGATCTGGTTCAGGCTGATTACGAGGTCGTACAAATTGGCATTGGTTTCGTCACGCCCGTAGACATCCCGGGACCAACGGGTTCTATCCTTTTCATGGCGGGCAATCATTTTGGATACCTTATGGGCGGGAACCGGGCCTGCCGGATGCAGCTCCTTGACCAGTTGTTCGGGCTGGGTCAGGATGCGCACCTTGAGAAAATGGGAGACCCCCTTGGCGTACAGATGAGCGCCCAACCCGAAGCAAACCACGTTGTCCGGCAGCAGTTTTTCCAGGGTGACAGCCTGGATGTAGGCCATATAACGTTGTCGAATTTTAGGGGACATGGCCAGGAATCCTGACGGGCTGTCCAAAGCCTTGCTGAGGAGATCCTCCCCGGTTTTGTACCGCTCCGCCACCTCTGGCAGAATGCCCCTGTTCACAATGGAAAAACCGGCTTTATCCACGATGGTGTCCGCCACACGGGCGGCTGTCAAAGAAGAGTCGGATGAGATGATTATACTGGCCATGGCTGCCTCCAAACCGGGTTAAATGCCGTAGAAGAGATAAATCATGCTGATCATTACCACGATGAACACCACGCTCACCACAGAGCCCGCTTTCATATAGTCGATGCTCCGGTAATGGCCCGGCCCCATGTACAGGGCGTTGACCTGGTGGGTGGGCAGGATAAAGGAATTGCTGGTGGCGAGCCCCACAACCAGGGCTGCCATACGGGGGTCCGTGTGAGCGGCCAGGGCCATGTTCACCACCAGGGGCACCAGAAGCACGGTGGCGCCCACATTGGAAATGACCAGGGTGAAAACGGTGGACAACACGCCGATCACCGTCAAAAGCACGATGGGGCTCACGTCCCCTATGGTGTTAAGTACCGCATGGGCTATCCAGGCGGCTGTGCCTGTTTTTTCCGTGGCGATGCCAAGGGGGATAAGGCCCGCCAAAAGAAAAATGGTGCGCCAGTCCACAGCCTCATACGCCTCGTCAATGGTTAGCACCTTGGTGAGGATCATCCCCAGAGCCCCTGTCATGAGACACAGGGAAAGCTGCAACTTGAACACAATAACCATTACCAGGGCGATGGCCAGCCACACTCCGGCCAATACGGCCTTTTGCGGTCGCATGGGCTCTTTTTCAATGGGCGTGATAAACAAAAAATTGCGTTCATCCGCCAGGATTTGCAAATGTTTCCAGTCCCCGAACAAAAGCACCGAATCCCCTGCGGTCAGGGGAACCTCGCCCAGGTCCGCCCGGAATATTTCCCCCTGGCTGTATATGGCGATGGGAGTAACTTGGTACCTGTCCCGCAGATTGATCTCCTGCAAGGTCTTCCCTTCCACATGGGACCGGGGCGCCACAACCGCCTCCACACTGCCGGACAAATCCTCGGTCAGATGGTTCTTGAACACGTCCAGATGGGTCTTCAACTCCATGCCCATTTCCACCGCCATCCTTTTGACGTTTTCCTCGGCTCCGAACACGGCGATGTCCATGTTACCCCGCAATACCAAATCCGCAGGAGGGGGGGTCAGAATGTGGTCCGGCGGTTCCCTGGCCGCCACAATGTTCAACAAAAACCGCTGGCGCAGGTTCCGGGCAATTACAGGGTCGCGGTAATGGGTGAAATTCAGGGGAATATGCAATTCAAAATGGCCGTCGCCTTTTATTACGGCATCCTGGCCGACGGACGTGTTATCCTGAGCGCTTTGCTCGTCCTTTGGCCGGGGCAGGATGAAGCGGCCCGCCACTATAAAGGTGGCGATGCCCGCCAGGACCAGGGCGACGCCCACGGGAGTCACATCAAACAGACCAAAGGGCTCCAATCCAAAGGGCAGCAAAAGCTCATTCAATAGAATCAAGGGGCTGGAGCCCACCAGGGTGACGGTGCCGCCCAGAATGGCGCAGAAACCCACGGGCATTAAAAGTTTGCTCGTGGGAATCCCCCGGTTTTTGCTTATCCGCTGAATGGCAGGTAAGAACAGGGCTGCAGCCCCGATGTTTTGCATAAAGCTGGATATAAACGCCACGGTTATGGAAATGAAAATCATGATGCGGTTGGTGCTGTTCCCGGCCAAAGCCAGAACCGGCTTGACCAATCGGTTGATAAGCCCTGTCCGGTCCAGGCCAGCCCCAATGATGATGACCGCTATGATGGAGATGACCGCATTGGACGAAAAACCCACAAAGGCTTCCTTAGGTGTCACAAGGCCCAAAAGGGGCAGGGCCACCATTATGAGGATGGCCACCACGTCCACCCGCACCCACTCCACCACAAAAAGAAAAACAGCCACGCAAATCATGGCCATAACCATGATGATTTCAGGACTGAGACTTGCCATAACAGCTTCCTCTGCGCCTGTTGACGGTTTCAAATTGAAGACGAATTGTAATAAATAGCAGTTCTTGGCTGAGCAAAAGGGGCCTGGGGTCCCTGTATCATCCCCAAAGGAAATGCGGCCGGAGTTCAATCAAAAAGGAAGATGGGAAGTACGGAAAATGTGCTTGGCACGCCTTGTTGATTGAACCAGTTCCGGTCAAGGTGGTGATGCGAAAACATAGCAGGGGGAAGTTTAAAGGTCAAGCTGAGAAATGCCACGGATAATGGAGGAGACGGGGAAAACTTGTTGTGAGTGAGCTATTCTTTTTAGAACGTGAAAAGGGCGGCCCAAGAGGGGGGAAGGCCGCCCTTTCACATCAACCCTTAACCTATTAACCCAAACCACTAAAAAGAAGGAGTAGTCTGCCAGTTGGCCTGGCGTTGTCCTATTACAAAGCAAGGGCTGTGCCATGTGGCTCAAATCGGGGAATTTTTTATTTAATACTTTGAAAATAAAAGATATTTTTACGGGTGGCAGCGGGATTTGGAAAGATGGGAATCCGGAAAGGAATTTGTGAGAATGTCAAAAATTTGACTTTGACTATAGATTGTCAAAAAAATGACTTCCGGGGGCTGCCTAAAACAATAATTCCAAATGCCGGGACATCTCGATGCGCGTTTTGTGCTGTTCGTGCATGCGTTGGAAACGTTTCTTTGTGATCTCCCGGGCCTGGGACTCCACCATTCTTAAAAAGGCTTCTTTCCGGGCTTGGGCGAAGGCCTGGTCGCACACAAACAAAAGATTCTCCGACTCAATGTGGCTGCTGCGCATGGACAGGTTAAAGGAACCCACGGCGGCAAGGCGTCCGTCAAAGACAAATTCTTTGTTATGCAGGTAGGGCTGGGGCGCTTTGTCGTCTTCGTTTCCCAGGACCTCAAAAATCCGGACACCTGCCCCCAACAATTCTTCCAGATAGTTGAGGGTGACGAAATAGGCGGTGGAAAATCCCACTTCTTTGCAGGTTCGGACCGAGTTGGTCAAAATTCTGACGTCCACCCCCCGCCCGGCGGCTTCCAGAATGGCGTCCCGGAGCATGGACCCCGGCAGCACAAGATACTGGGACATGGCGTAAAAGGTGGATCGGCAAGCGGCAATGGCGTTGCACATGGTCAAAAGCACGTTATTGGCTCCCGACCATGGCCTGCTTTGGACAAATTGGGCTGTCACGCCTGGTTCCGCGGGGATGGAATGGTAAATGGCGGTAGGCAGGCGGGGCGTGTCCGGGTCGGCAATTTCGCTAAAATTCTTTAGAAAACCGGCTTGGATCTGGTCCACCACAGGACCTTCCGCATACAGGTCCAGGTCCTGCCAGTGCTCAAAATAAGCGCTTTCCAGGTTGCGGCCCCCCACAATGGCCTTTTCGCCGTCCACCACCATGATTTTTTCGTGCACGGCATAGTCCAGCAAAGGCAGGGCCGGGAGTCCTCCAGGCCCGGAATAGGAGGCCAGGTGCTCGTCTTGAGGGCCGTCCGGTTTGATCTTTTTTTCGTCCATCATGCGGGAAAGCCAGTGATCCATCACGAGGGCTTTGAAAGCAGGAGACTGGGGAACCCCCACGGACCGGCCTGAAAACAAGGCCAGGTTCAGGCCGCCCGCTTTCTTTCTGGGCAATATCCGGTCCCAGAACGATTCCGGCTTTTTGTCCTCATCCTGTTTTTCGATTCCCGTCCGGGTCCATTCATAAAACAACTGATTGGCTTTCAGGCGAAGCAGGGACAGGGGCGAGGACGGAAACTGGCTGTCGGAATTGAGGATCACGTTCACCTCAAGCCCCAGGTCCACCTTTTTCAAAAGCGCGTCCATAAGCCTGCCGCCCATGCCCATTCCTTCAAAGGTGTACGTCTGGATATTGATCTGCCGTCTGGCCCCTTCAATCATGGCAAGGCGCTTGTCCAGGGCCTTTTGGCCGTTATCCAGGACTTCCACCCGATTATTCCCCACAAAGGGATGGCCTCCGTAGGCCTCCTGCATCTCTGCAAATCCCGGGGTTCCGATCTCCGGGGGCGTTCCGGGATTCCATTGCACATCAAAACGCGAGACGCCCGCTCCCGCCCCCTCCTTGGAGTCCCGGGCCACGATAGGCAGCCGGTAAGCTCCCGCATCCATAAGCCGGGGCAATTCCAGCCTGCCCGTGTAGACGCCTTCCGCAGAGGGCGTCAGGAGGTTGTCCGGGTCCGGCCGCAGGGGAAACACATCGTCCAGCATGGTGTGGCGCAGGTCCAGGCCCACGTCCGTCACAACGCAGTTTTCGTTCCGCGAAAAAACCGTGCACCTCACCTCAATGGCGCTTTCGCCATTGTTGGAAAGCGTTTCCGGTGTGACAAAGATATCCTTGACAACAATCATGGCGATTTCATTTTTGGGTTTAAGGAAACGGGTTTGATAATCATTGTTTTTAGGCCGATGCAGCTATTAATAGCAATTTTTTCTGCCTATGGCAAAGGCCAACAGCAACGCGGGGTATTTCGGATGACCGCAATTGGGTATCACCTGGAGCTCTGCCCGAGGCACGCGGTGCAGCGGGAGTCCGCGCACATGGCGCAGGAGGCGCAGTCAGGGCAGGAGTGTTTTCTGTTATGGGGATTGAACTCCGGGGTAAACACCAAGCCGTTCGAGGTGCGCAAAAACCGCATGCCGTCCAGAACCACATAGTGTTTTTCCGAACAGGAGCATTTTTGAGTATTCTGAGCTATATCGGCCATGGTTTTCTCCCGGTTTATGCAAAAATCCTAACCAAAAGATAAGGCCCTGCCGGGGAGAATCAAGCAAAAAAAAAGGGCGCCCGGACAGGATAATCTGTAAATGGCAACGGAAAGTTTTGCAGACATCTCCATGGAGGGCCTGGGGAATGGGAAACCAGCGAGGCAATTGGCCATTATGCCAATGGCGATCCAAGGCGCGAATTTGAAAAACCGGCGATTGCCTTGGCCACCCGCCAAACCCATGATCAGAAAAATTATTCAGATTTTCAGGATGTTACCGAGAATCCCATGCGCTCGCCATTTTGATTTTTCAGTGGTTCTGATAGATAATGAAGGACAATCCCTCGCGCTCTTTCATGACCCAACAAAGGGATTCTTCGATAACAGGAAAAGGTGATGAAATGGCCATATCTCCTTTCATCATGAATCCGCCTTCGATGTTCCCTGTCCGCTATGGTGTCTCTCCAGCTTTGTGCAGGACCCATGTCCGAAAAACTGTGCTGCCGCACCCGGGTAGCACAGGACGCTCCCCGGGCCACCCTCACTGAGGAGTGCCAGGGCCACCCGCGGATCCTGGGTTCTTGCATCATCTGTAGGGGCGCTGCTTGCTGCGCCCCCATTTTTTTTTATCCGTCATCACCGAGCGGGCAGGCACGGGGGCCTGCCCCTATGGGATTTTACCTCGTCAACGTCCTGTAAATCCTGGGCAATTTGTGGGGCAGTTCGCGGACGTCTGATATGAGATTGTGGTGGACGCCTCCATAGATGAGATCCAGGTTGATGCTGGTTTGCAGGTTCACCGTGATGGCATGCACATGGACCTGCCGGGACCGGGCCTCGGCAATGGCCTTGCGGGTGTCGTTGATGCTGTACTGTCCCTTGTATTCCAAATCGTTGGGAAACCCGTCGCTCAACACGATCATCAACCGCACCTTGGAGGGTACGCCCGCCAGCACGTGGGCGGCGTGGCGGATGGCCGGACCCATCCGGGTGTTCCGGGAGGGCGCCATGCCGCTGATGCGTTGTTTCACCTCCGGGGTCATGGCCTCGTCAAAATCCTTGATCCGCGAATAGTCCACCCGCAGCCTGCCCGCGCCGGAAAATCCTGCAATGGCGAAGGAATCCCCCACAGCCCCCAGAGCCTCGCAAAAGAGCACGATGGCTTCCTTTTCCACGGTCAGGACGCTTTTTTCGGACCCTGCGGCCAGATTGCTGGTGGATCGGGACAGGTCCACCAGCAGCAGCACGGAAACATCGCGGATTTGCTTCACCCGCTTGATGTAAAGCCTTTCCGACGGGCTGCGGCCCGCCTTGCGGTCCACAGCGTAGTCGATGAGCGCCCGGTAGTCGAAATCATCCCCTTCTATCCAATGGCGGAGGATCGCCAGCTCCTGGGGTCTTAACAACTCGAAACTCTTGCGTATATTTTTAACCAATCCCCCGTGTTCCTTGAGGGTCGTGTCGTAAAACTCCGCGTGGCTTGGGAGGCCGGGCGCGGCCACCACCCGGCAGTAGTCGGGCAAATAATCCTGGGAATTATGGTCCCATTCCTTGTACCAGAAAACCGGGTGGGTCAGGTCGTCCTCTTGGGGCAGGGAAGGGGCCAGGTCCCCGGAATCCTTGAGGGAGCTCAGGTCCAGGGACTGTTCCTGCTCCGGACCGAGGGGTTCGGATTTTTCCGCCCCTGGTGCGGGCATCTCCATGGCCAGATCCCGAATGTCCCGCTCGGTTATGGCTCCGTGCTGGGAATCCAGCCGCTTTTTCAGGTCAGACCGGAGGGCGTACACCCCCATTTTCGCCAGTTTGGCCATGAGCATGGCGGCTTTGCGGTCGTTTTCCGAAACCGGGGAACTTGCCCCGGCCATGACGGTCCTGCCGAACGGAACCTGCATGGGCTGGTATGCCTGGGCCAGGTCCTTTGTGAGCATGGTTCCGTAAAACGATTGCAAAAATCCCAGCCACGGGCCGTAAAGCTCCACGACAAGGGCCGCGCTCTGGTGGACGTCGGAGAATTCACCCTCAATGCTTTTAAAGGATTGGGCCGATGACAATAACATCCCGGCAATATTCTCTCCGGGGTTCCATTTTTCCATATTCATGCCCAGGCCGATGGCCGCATATAGCCAGGAGAGGGGAGGGGCGCCTTGCTCCAGGACGCGCTCCATTTCCGCTTCCATCAAGGGAAAGGTATGCCTGGCGAATCCTGGATATTTTTCCAGCAACAGCCTATGAACCCTGCCGTGCTCCAGGGCCGTGAAAAGATCCCAGGCAAGCTGGAACACGTCGAATTCCGATAAAAACAAAAAAAGGTCCGTATATTGGGCTTTGGTTTCGGGCAGGGGGAATTCCAGGCCTCGGGCGCGGCACGCGAAAACCGCCCTGGTCAGGTCAAAATCGTGTGTGTTGAACTCGCACAGCCCGGCTTCCATGCGGGCCAGGGCCTTGTACAGGGCCGTGTTGTTTTCCTTGTCCGGGAAAAATCCCATTTCCCCGGGCAAATATACAACCCTGCCGTCGGTAATAGACAGGGTATGGCGGCCGATCCCCCGGTTATGCAGGGGCTCAATGGACGTGACGTTCAGGCTCCGGCCTGTCCTGGCCCGGAGGTATCGGGTGATGACCTCCCGGGTTTGATCCAGGGAAACCGTTACCTGGAGGCTGGCGAAGGTATCGGCCCCCAGCTTGGATTCCAAACGTAAAAACTTCATGGCCGCGTCCCGGCTATGGGACAGCCTGGCCAGACCCTGGTTCGTGAACAGGGTGAGGGCTTCCTCGTCCAAAAGGTGGACGCCTTTTTCAAGTCCGTCGCACAGGGGCTCCACGCAGTCCAGACTGGCTTTAGCGGCCTTTGCCATGGCGCGCATCTGGAAGCATCGCCTGGCTTTGGGCAGGCTTTTGGCGGCCTTGGGCAGGAGTTGGGAAAACAGCAAGCGCTGGTGGTAGGTCATGCTTTGGCGAAAAACAACCCGCGCCAGGGCGAGGTATTGGGCTGCGGATCGGGGATCGTCCTGGTTCATGAGCCAGGAAAAGGCCTCCAGGGGACGTTCCATGGCGTGGGTGCTCCATTTTTTTACGGAATAAATGGCGCTGATGAGCTTTGGAACCATATCCCTGCGGCCTGAGAGAATAGCCAGGGGCATGGTTTCCGCCACGATTTTTCCCAGGGTGGCCCCTTCCATCCCGGCCTTGTTTGCCAGGTTTATATAGAGGGCGAATTGCCGGTCCGGGACATCCAGGAGCCGGGCCATCCCCAGGCAATAGGCCTTCCCGAAGGCTGTTTCCGAGGCCAGGGCGTGGATGCCGTTATCCGTGAGCGCGGGAATGCGATCCAGCCGGGTTTTTCCGGCCAGGACTCCCCGGACCATTTCGGAAATCTGAGGATCAGCCAGGGACAGGGGTTCCATCAAAGCCCTGAGCCTTGCTGTGGCTTCCCGAAAATTTACGTCATCCTGATCCATGGGCTGGGTCCTTTAGAAAAGGTCCTCGATGAGGTCGGTCATGGTTTCGGCCAGTCCGGGATCATCGGTGATGGGCAAACACATGGCTGCAAGGCAGGCGTTTTTGGGTGAAATTCCTTCCCTGATGAGCTGGGCCGCGTAGATGAGCAGGCGCGTGCTGGCCCCTTCGGCCAGACCCTGCTCCCGCAGGTTGCGGATGCGCCGGGCAAGCCCCACCAGGGTGAGGGATGTTTCTTCGTCCACGCCCCCTTCTTTTGCCACGATCCGGGCTTCGCCTTCCAGGGCCGGATAGTCAAACTCCAGGCATACAAAGCGTTGCCGGGTGCTTTGTTTGAGATCCTTCACAACGGACTGGTATCCGGGATTGTACGAGACCACCAGAATAAAATCCGGGTGGGCTTCCACCACCTCCCCTTTTTTATCCAGTGACAATACACGTCGGTCGTCGGTCAGGGGATGGATGACCACGGTGGTGTCTTTGCGGGCCTCCATCACCTCGTCCAGGTAGCAGATGGCGCCCATGCGTACGGCCCGGGTCAGGGGTCCGTCCACCCACACGGTTTCATCGTCCTTTAAGAGGTAGCGGCCCAATAGGTCGGAGGCGAAAAGGTCTTCGTGGCAGGACACGGTAACCAGGGGACGCCCCAGTTTAAAGGCCATGTACTGAACAAAGCGTGTCTTACCGCATCCGGTAGGGCCTTTGAGCATAACCGGCAGCCTGGCGTTGTACGCAGCCGAAAAGAGCGTCTTTTCATCCTTGACGGGCAGGTAAAAAGGTTCATGATTGATCATATAAGGGGCAGGGTCCGGGGTTTGGGTATTTTCGGTGGCCTGGTTCATACATTTTTCCTTTATGCGTATTTCTGTTGTCAACCAAATGGTGAATATAGTTGACCTAAAGTCCGGGGTCAAGGCACGAAAAAATCCCATGATGGATAGTCTTGCATCCTGGCCCGGTTGTGGTATGAACAGGGACCTATTGGACACTGGAGGCGTTTGATGAAGTTAAGATGGAAAGTCTTTCTGGTCCTGCTAATATTCTCCCTCATTCCACTTTTTGTTGTGACGGCGGTGAGCCAGAAGGCCACCAAAAGAGCAGGGCAGTTGTTATCTCAGGGCAGCCGTACGGCATTGATGGAGCTTTCGGAAAAAGCCTTGGAAGTGACTGTCAGGAATGTGGCGGAAATTCAGTCCGGGTTGGAAAGCGCCCTGGAGTTCCGGCTGGTCTCCATGGCCCGCAAGGCGGAGTATCTCTATGCCTTACCCGGGGAAGGCAGCCAGGAACCGCTTTATTGGGGGGATGATTTCAGGGACCCTGCCAGGGCGCCCTCCGATTTGGGGCCGAAGAAAGGCTTTGAAATCAGGCATGTGGACGGGACTGTGGGCCCTTGCCAAGTCAGCATGAAGCATCCGGTCCTGATTGCGTCCCCTGGCATTGACCCGGCCGAACATGCCGCGGATGTGGCAGTATTGGGAAGACTATCCGAAGAATTGAAAATGGCCTTCAATGACAGCGGATTCAGGGCAAGAACCTATGTGGCCCTGGAAAGCGGCCTGCTTATGGCCTATCCCGGGCACGGGGAATATCCCGAGGGCTATGATCCCCGGCTGAAACCCTGGTACCGGGAAGCGCTGGTCGGGACAAGCGAAGAGAAACCCGTGGCCTGGACCTTTCCCTTGATTGACGAAACCACGGGCCAGGTCATTTTTTCAGCCTCCACTCTGGTGCGCAATCCCCAGGGAACCGTGGTGGGCGTTGCCGGAATGGATGTGCTTTTGAAAGACGTTTTGGAGCTTGCCAGTATTCCTTCCGCATGGATCGGCAAGGTGGAATCCTACGATATTCTGGTGCAGCTCAATCCTGAAACCGGCAAAACCGGTGCTTTGGTTCTGGCCCATGATGATTATATTTCCGCCAGGGGAGACTGGACCGGAATGGTTTTCACCGAATGGCTGGATTCCCCGGACAAGGAGATCTTTCATAGTGTTTTAGCCTCCATGGAGCAGGGCAATACCGGCGTGGCCCGTTTGAGAACCCGGGGAGAAGACGCCATTTGGGCCTATTCGCCCATTGGGGCGAAATATTTTAAGCTGTTGGTGACCCCCATGAGTTCCATCAATATTTCCATTGAAAAAGCCGACGAGGTGGTGACCAATCTGACTCGGCGACACCTGATCGTGAACTTTGTGGCGGCCTGCCTGGCTCTTTTGCTGGTGACCCTGGGCGCCATGGTTATTTCCCATTTTTTTACCGGGCATATCCGCCAGATGGTTTGGGCGGTCAAGCGTCTGGCAAAGGGGGACTTTTCCGTTCACATGGATTTCAATATCAATGACGAACGGGGCGATCTGATTAAGGCCTTTAACGAAATGGTGCCCAGGTTGCGGGAGAACGTACGCCTGAAAAAGGCCCTGGAACTGGCCCATGAGGTGCAGCAAAACCTCCTGCCCACCGAGGTGCCTAATGTGAGCGGGCTGGACATAGCGGGAGCTATTGTCTATTCCGATGAAACCGGCGGGGATTATTACGATTATCTGGAATTTGACGAGACCAATGACCATAAGATAACGGTGGTTGTGGGGGATGTTTCGGGCCATGGAATTCCCTCGGCCCTGCTCATGACAACGGCCAGGGCATTATTTCGTCAGCGTTCCAGCATGAGCGGCAGCATCACCAATATTGTGTCTGACGTGAATCGTCTTCTGACCCTGGACGTGGGTCAGTCCGGACGTTTTATGACCTTGTTTTATATGGATTTGGACACCCGGGAAAAACATGTCAAGTGGCTCAGGGCAGGGCACGACCCCGCCGTGGTGCTGGACACCCACACCGGCGTTTTCAGCGAATTGGGCGGCGAGGGTATGTTTCTGGGAGGGGTTGAGGACTATAAATACAAGGAATACAAACAGACCATTTATTCGGGACAGATCATCGCAGTGGGCACGGATGGCATTTGGGAGGCCAGAAACCAGCAAGGGGACATGTTCGGCAAAGAGGCCTTTAAACAGATTATTGCCGAGTATGCCCATGAGTCCGCCCGGACCATCATGGACAGGGTGTTTACCGAGGTGGATCGCTTCAGAAAACCTGTGAACCAGGAGGACGACATCACCCTGGTGATCATCAAGGTTCTGGAATAAATCTGACTGGCGGCAATAGTCGTACAAAAAATGGGGGGGCTATGGCAAGTCCGTATTGGGTTAAGACACTTCTTAAGAAAACGTTTTCTTCCCGATTCATGATGGCGCGCATGACGCATCTGCCGATCCTTGGCAGGATTATTGAAAAAGCCTTGTTTGAAAATGATGACATCATGTACTTGGTCAAGGATTCTGTGGTGGCAATCAACCAAACCCTGGACAACCCCGGGGACATGGTGCTTCCTTCCCAGGTCCTGGAGCATTTTATCGTCAACTCGAATTACCGGTTCATCATGAATACCTGCATATGCCGGGAAAGTGAGGATTGCCAGGATTATCCCGTTGACCTGGGCTGCATTTTCCTGGGAGAGGCGGCCCTGGATATCAATCCGAAATTTGGCCGCCTGTCCTCTGTGGATGAAACCCTGGAACACGCCCGGAAATGCCGGGAGGCTGGTCTTGTGCATCTTATTGGCCGTAACAAGCTGGACACCATCTGGCTGAATGTGCGGCCCAAGGAAAAATTGCTGACAGTTTGCCATTGCTGCCCTTGCTGCTGCCTGTGGAAGGTCATTCCCACCATCACGCCCAGGATCAGCGAACGCGTGGCCGCCATGCCCGGCCTGAGCGTCACGGTAACGGATGACTGTGTGGGTTGCGGGGCTTGCACAAATAATATTTGTTTTGTAAACGCCATCAGCCTGGAGAATGGAAAGGCTGAGATCAATGGAGAATGCCGGGGATGCGGGCGTTGTGCGGAAATTTGCCCCACTCAGGCAATTCAGGTGTCTTTCCAGGGGGGGGATAGTGTGGAAAGCGCCATTAACCGCGTCCATGGCTTGGTGGATTTAACGTGACGGAGTAGTCTTTAGTGAGTTCCCCCATCGAAAATGCAACCCGGGCTGCCGCCGGGTTTTTCAAACTGGCGAAGCAGCACCAGGGACCCGTGGAATGCCTGGGATTGGAAAGATCCTCCCAGGCATACCTTTTGGCCCGCTTGTTCCGGGAAAAAAATTGCCACATGCTGGTGCTGGCCCCTACAAAAAAGGAGGCCAAAATCCTGGTGGCGGACCTGGAGTTTTTTCTTCAGGATTTGAAAACGCCTGATTCCGAAACATCTCCCCAGGGTTGGATTATGGAATTTCCAGCCTACCACATCCTTCCTTTCAAGGGGATTTCCTACCATACCGAAACCGCAGCGAACCGCATTACCACCCTTAGCCGTCTGGCCCATTCCGGGACTCCGGCAATTGTGGTGACCACGCCCCAGGCTGTCGCCTCCAGACTCATCCCCAAAAATGTCCTCAACGGGTTTGGGGAACTGGTCATGGTGAGGGAGGAGCTGGATCGGGAGTCCCTGGTGGAAAGGCTGGTGAGCGGGGGATATGTCCGGAACCTGATCGTGGAGGAACCGGGTGACTTTTGCGTTAGGGGCTCCATTGTGGATGTGTTTGGTCCTCCTTATTCCCTGCCCATGCGCATCGAGTTTTATGGGGACGAGGTGGATTCCATACGGTTTTTTTCCCCTTCCACCCAGCGTACCGTCAAAAAGGTGGAGGAGGCTGTCATCCTTCCTGCCACCGAAGCGGTGGTTTCCCGGGACGCTCTCCAAAGCATTACTCACAGGATTCGGGAAAAAGCGGTCCAGGTGGGAATGCCCGTGACCAAGATACGGGAGGTGGTGGAGAGCCTTAAAACCAGCCTGCATTTTCCGGGTATAGAGGGCTTTGTGCCCCTGCTGTACGAAAACGGAGGGGATACTCTGTTTGATTATCTCCCCCAAAATACGCTTTGCGCCGTGCTGGACCCTGTTGCGGTCCATCAGGAATATGTCCAATATTTTAAGGAAGTGGGGGAGAATTACGAAAAGGCTTTGGCAGAAAATCGTTTGTCCATCCCTCCTGCCATGACCCATTTGGATACGGACGGATTCGGGGAAAGCCTCCGCAGGTCCCGTCCCTTGCTTTTTCCGTCCCTGGCCCTCACCGGTCCCCGGGAAGAAGAAAAGAACAAGGCCAGAATGCAGATGGAGGTTCTGTCCAATACGGAACTGGCACAAAGCCTTAAGGGCTTCAAAGACCGGGATCATTTGTTAAAACCCCTGGTGGACTGGATCAAGGATAAACGTTCCCTGGGGTACTCCGTGATCATGGTCTGCGGGTCCAAAATGCAGGCGGAACGCCTGGAAAACCTCCTTTCTCCCTATGGAGTCAGCCTTTCCCGAAACCAAAGGTGGATGAGTGAGCCTGATTCCAGGTGCAAGGTGGTTCTGGGCAGCCTGTCATCGGGGTTTGTATGGCCCCACGAATCTTTGTCCATAGTGACGGAAACGGAAATTTTCGGCCCCAAGCATCGTCGCAGGAAAATGGAAACCTCCCGCCCCAGGACCGAATTGCTGGACTTGGCGCAACTGAGCCAGGGGGACCATGTGGTCCATGTGGACCATGGCATCGCCCGTTATGGCGGCTTGGTCAAGATGGAATTGAACGGGGTGGCCAATGATTTTTTGCTTCTTGAATACAGGGACGGTGACAAGCTCTACCTGCCAGTGGATAAGTCCAACCTCATTCAGAAATACCGGACCATAGGCGAGGCGGCCCCGGCTCTGGAAAAGCTGGGGGGTAAGTCCTGGGAAACAGTAAAAAGCCGCGTCAAAAAATCCGTGGAAAAAATCGCCGGAGAGTTGCTTAAGGTCTATGCCGTGCGGAAAATCAAGCAGGGTCATGCCTTTTCTCCCACGGACAGTTATTTTGCCGAGTTTGAGGCAGGCTTTGAATACGAGGAAACCCCGGACCAGGCCAGGGCCATCAACGACGTGCTTACTGACATGGAAAGCCCCCGCCCTATGGACCGCCTGGTTTGCGGAGACGTGGGCTACGGCAAGACCGAGGTGGCCTTGCGGGCTTCTTTCAAGGCGGTAAGCGATTCCAAGCAAGTGGCGTTTATTACGCCCACCACCATTTTGTCCGAGCAGCATTATCGGACTTTTTTAAAGCGTTATGACGGGTATCCGGTCAAGATAGCCTGTTTGAACCGGTTCCGTAAGGACAAGGAAAAAAAGGAAATCCTTCAGGGTTTGGCCGAGGGCGCCATTGATATTATCATTGGCACCCACAGTGTTTTGCAGAAATCGGTGGAATTCAAAGACCTGCGTCTGGTGCTCATTGACGAGGAACAGCGTTTTGGCGTGCGCCATAAGGAAATGCTCAAAAAGGTTCGGGCTACCGTGGATGTTCTGGCCCTTACGGCCACGCCCATACCCCGGACCCTCCACATGTCCATGGTGGGAATCAGGGATATCAGCGTCATAAACACGCCCCCGGAGCAAAGACGGCCCATCACCACTTATGTATCCAAGTTTGACGAGGTGATGGCCGCCGAAGCCATCCGTGCGGAACTTGCCAGGAAGGGTCAGACCTTTTTTGTCCATAATCGGGTTCAGTCCATTGACGCCATGGCCCACAGGCTCCAGGAACTGGTTCCCGAAGTCCGGATAGGCGTGGCCCATGGCCAGATGTCCGAGACTCTGCTGGAAAAGGCCATGATGAAATTCGTGAATCAGGAGATAGACCTTTTGGTATGCACGACCATCATCGAATCCGGGCTGGATATCCCTGCGGCTAACACCATTTTGATCAACCGGGCTGACATGTTCGGCCTGGCCCAGATTTACCAGTTGCGGGGCAGGGTGGGCAGGGGAGACGACCAGGCATACGCTTACCTGTTCATCCCCGATGAATCGGTGCTGACCAGGGATGCCCAAAGGCGGCTGAAGGTCCTCATGGAACACAGTGACCTGGGTGCAGGCTTTGCCATCGCCATGAGCGATTTGCAGATTCGCGGCGGCGGCGCCATTTTGGGGTCGGCCCAAAGCGGCCAGATAGCCGCCGTGGGATACGAAATGTACCTCCAGCTTATGGAAGCGGCTATCAGTCAGCTTAAAGGCCAGGACACCACGCCTCCCCTGGACCCGGAGATCAACGTGGACTTTTCCGCCTTCATCCCGGAATGGTATGTCCCGGACACAGACCAGCGCCTTCTGGCTTACCGCCGTTTGTCGCGGATGGAATTGGTTTCCGAAGTGGGGGCCTTTTCCAAGGAAATGAAGGACCGCTTCGGCAATATTCCCACTGAAACCAACCAGCTGTTTTACAAGATTATGTTTAAAATATTATGCCGGGATGCCGGCATTAGGAAGATGGACCTTTCGGGCAAGAATTTGCACCTTACGATCTCTCCGGAGCACCAGGGCGCCAAGGATGAGCTTCTTCACATGATTCGTGAAAATTATCCGCGTTTTCAGTTGAATAATGAAGGGGTGCTCAAGGTGTCCCTGGACTCCGATTCCGTCAAGGGGCGGACAGTGACCGCGAAAAACGTATTGAAAGATATCGCGGGGCGTGTTAAATAGTTCATTTGCCTTTCGGTCAAAGGTAAGGGCTTGGCGCCCGGCGCCAAAACCAAAATGGAGGGACGTGGTGAATAGGATTCGGCTCCATAAAGCACAGTTCACCCCCATCCTTTTTGGGGTTGCCTTTGTGTGTCTTGTGGCAGGTATGATCTTTTTTTCCGGATGTGAAAAAGAAGCGCCTGTCCATGATGACGTGGTAGCCAGCGTGGGGGGGACCTCCCTGAACCTGCCTGAATTCAACGAATTTTTTGACCTTGCCGAAGCTGGGTTTTCAGGTTATGGCCTGGGATACACCCCCAACAGGAAAGAAACCCGGAAATTATTCCTCAATCAACTTGTGGAGGAGCTTTTTGTCCTGGAGCACGCCCGGGTGCACGGTATTGTCCTGGACCCCGAGGCATTGCAGGAGGCGGAACAACAAATTTGGCAGGACTATTCCTTTGTCAACGAGGAGTACATAAATCAGGGCATTATTGCCGAATCCCCTGACGAGGCGCCGGTTGACAATAAGCCTGGGGTGGTTGAGCAAAACCTTCAGGAACCGCCCGATAGTTTCAGACAGGTCCTGCAGGACCAGGCTCTGTCTTACAAGGCATGGCGCAAAGGTCTTGCCCGGCGTCTTTTGATTGAGGAAACCATTTCAGGGGAGGTCGGGGAGCGGGTTCAGGTTTCGGAAGAGGAAATTGATGCTTACCTTGCAGGGCATCCTGTCATTCCCCAAAGACGCCCGGAAGAGGAAATTGCTTATTCGGAAGAGGGCGCAGGCCCTGCCAGCGATAAGGAACTCCAGGACAAAGAAATCGTTAGCGAGGAGCACCGGGAAATGGCCCGGAGAGTCTTGGAGGTTCAAAAGGCTCAGGAAATATATGCTGAGTGGTTGATGGAACTGAAAGAACAATATCCGGTTCGGATCAGGCCTGAGTTGTTATAAGGGTCTGTTGCATTTAATAGGTGACTAAAGATGGCGGGTACTATGAAAAAATATTATTTGATTGCCTTCCTGTCGGCGTTGCTGGCATTGATGGTTGCCAGCCCTGTTTTGGCGGATGGCGAATTGGTGGACAGGATCGTGGCCATCGTGAATACGGATGTCGTCATGCTTTCCGAACTGGAAACCCGGATGATTCCTGTTATGAGCCAGATACAGGCCTCGACTTTATCCGAGGAAGATAAGGAAAAATTGGTCTACCAGGAGCGGGAGGAAATGCTCCGCAGTATGGTCAGTTCCCTGATTGCCCGCCAGGAGTGCGAAAAACTCGGGGTCAAGGTCCTGGAAGAGGAAATTGACGCCTACATGGAGCGGTTTAAACAGGCCAGTTCCCTGACGGACGAAGCTCTGAGAAATCAGTTGAAAAGGGACGGCCTTACCATGGAAATGCTCCGGAGTCAGGTCCGGGACACCATCCTTTTCCTGAAATTGAAAAACACCGAGGTGGACTCCAAAATAGTGGTCACGGAAAAGGAAATCCAGGACTACTACAAGGAGCATGAAGAGGAATACGCGGGACAAAAACAATATCATCTGCGTTATATCCTGTTGCCCTATCCCGAGAACGCCACCCAGGAAGACAAAGACGCGGTGGCAAAGACCATGGGTGAAATTATAGCCATGCACAAGGCTGGAGAGGCTTTTCCGTCTCTTATCGAAAACGCGGCTTCCGAAAAAGTTGGGGGAAGCGGGGGAGATCTGGGTCTTTTCTTCGTGAGTGACCTGACCAAGGATCTGGGAGATTTGGTTGTAACCATGGCAGCCGGGGATATTACCTCGCCCATGCCTGTGGACCAGGGCCTGCAAATATTCTGGCTGGAAGAAATCAAGCCAGGGGAAGGGCGCAACCTGGAGCAGGCTACCGAAGAAATCCAGATGGTCCTGTATAACAACCAGGTTCAGGCGAAATATAATCAATGGGTTTCCGAGTTGGAAAAAAGCTCTTACGTAAAAATTATTCGGTAACAGGCCTATCGTTTATTTAGGCCTGTATTAATCCGAGAAAGGTTTTTTCTATAATGTTAGGCGATCGCACAAAAACGACCATTGAACCCATCCGTCGACTATTGAGGAGAGGGGCTAACGCTCAGGTCCGTAAGATCGTCAACAAAACCCATGCCGCCGACCTGTCCGCAGCTTTTCGCACACTTACGTTCCCTGATCAGAAAAAACTCTTTTCCATGATTCATGATCTGGAACAAAAGGGTTTGGTTTTTGCTGAATTGGACGAAGACCTTTTTCTCCGGATTATCGAAGACATGGGAGTGGATGAAATCGTCAACATTCTCGATACCATGGCCTCCGATGATGTGGCCGACCTCATGGAACGTTTTCCCGATAATCTGGCCACGGAAATTCTGCGGAAAATGGAAAAGGAAGGCTCCGCCGAGGTGGAGGGGCTTCTTCGTTACGATACAGATACTGCCGGCGGCATCATGGTGCCTGACTTTGTGGCTGTGAGCAAAAATACCACCGCCGAACAAGCCATCGCCTCCCTGCAAAAGGAATATATAGACGTTGAAATGCCCTTTTACCTCTACGTAACTGATGATTACGGGAGGTTGGCCGGAGTAAGCAGCCTGCGCCAGTTGGTGGTGGTCCCGCCCGAAACCCCCATGAAGGAATTCATGACCTCGGATGTTTATCGGGTAAGCACGGATACGGACCAGGAGGAAGTGGCCCGCATCGTGGCCCGGTATGACATTCTGGCCGTGCCTGTGGTGGACGAGGACAATAAACTGGTGGGCATCATCACCGTGGACGATGTCATTGACATTATCCGCCGGGAAGCCACCGAAGACATGTTTAAAATGGCCGGTGTGGGCGAGGAATTCGTGGAGACCCAGTCGGTGATCAAAAGCACTCGCATCCGCCTTCCCTGGCTTTTTGCAAGCTGCCTGGGCGGCGTGCTGGCCTACTTCATTATTGGCAGGTTCGAAGCCAGCCTCAAGCAAATGACATACCTGGCCGCCTTTATCCCGGTCATCATGGGCATGGGCGGCAATATAGGCACCCAGTCCTCCACCATTGTGGTGCGGGGTATCGCCACAGGCAGGATCAACATCCGGGATCTTTGGAAAGTGGTGGGCAAGGAGCTTTCCGTGGGCATGATCCTGGGCGCTTTTTACGGATTCGTTGTCGGCGGCGTCGCATTCCTGACCCATGACAAATGGGCACTTTCCTTTGCCGTGTCCCTGGCAGTCATTTCTTCCATGAGCATCGCAGCTCTGGTGGGCTCCATGTTTCCCCTTGTTTTCGCCAGGCTCCATATTGATCCGGCAGTGGCCACAGGCCCCTTTGTCACCACTTCCGTAGATATTTTGAGCGTCTTTTTTTATTTTCAAATTGCCACGTTGCTGCTTAACCTGTAAGAAAAATGCCCCCAATAACCACATCAGCCGTGATTTTGCGCAGTATCGAGTATGGGGACTTCGACCTCATCGTGACCTTTTACACCCTGGCCCAAGGCAAGGTGGCGGCCCTTGCCAAAAACGCACGAAAAAGTTTCAAACGCTTTGGGGGCGCCCTGGAGTTATTCTCCCAGGTTGGCATTGTTTATGCCTATGGAAAGAAAAAAGGGGGCCTTCCCCTGTTATCCGAATCCAATCTGGAGCACCATTTCAGCAATATTCGTATGGATATTCATAAAACAGCCCTTGCCAGCTTATGGGCCGAAACCATATACTCATGGGCGGAAGAAGGGCACGAGCAGGAGGAAATTTTTCTTTTGCTCATTCATGCCCTGGAAAGCCTGGATACGGGAATCACTGACAGAGACAAGATCAATATACTGTTTTTACTGCGTTTTTTGGCTTTGGCAGGGCTTTCGCCCAGCCTGGGCCATTGTGTGGCGTGCAACCGGCCCCTGGAGGAATGGGGAACAGGACGGATTTGTTTTGACCATGCACGGGGGGGCATAGTATGCCCGGAGTGCGGAATATGCAAAGTACCCGGGCCGGTCCTTTCCGTGGGAGCTGTCAAGCAAATGCTTTGGCTCAATCGGGGAGACTTGGTGACTGCCGGGCGTATGAAATTGTCCCGGGAGGCCATGGATCGGGGAACTGATTTGCTGGAGTCCTTTCTGGCTTATCATTTGGGCAGGGAGCCCAAAAGCCTGCGGTTTTTGAAGGAATTACGAAAACAGCATTTTTAGTTGGGAGGCTATCTCATGTCTAACCGCTTAAAAGAACTGTTGCAGGACGTTTCGGTGGAGGCTTCGGCACCATGCAGGATCGACATGGGGGGGACCCTGGACATTCCGGTGTTCTATTACACCCTTCACCATCTTGCCCCGTGCACCTTCAATGCGGCCCTGGCCCTGCGGACCAAGGTAACCCTCAGCGCCAACGATTCCGACTCTATTAGGGTTTCTTCCAGGGGCTTTGAAAGCGCGGAATATCCCCTGGACTCCGCGCCTTTTGATCATCCTCTGGGCTTGATCTTCGCCATTGCCGTGTATTTCAGGGCCAAGGGCGTGCATGTTACCGTGGAGTCCCAGTCACCCCCGAAAAGCGCCCTGGGAGGGTCCTCTGCAGCAGCCCTTGCCACCATCGCAGCCTTTGACAAGGCCTATCAGGAAATCGGGGAAAGGGCCTTGCCGGTCAGGAGATCCGTGGCCCTGGCCCATGACATAGAAAGCGCGGTCCTGGGCATTCCCTGCGGGTTGCAGGATCAGCTTGCCGCAGCTTATGGCGGGGTTAACGCGTGGTACTGGACTGTCAGCCCGGACGGCCCCAAGTTTGAAAAACAATCCCTTATGGGAAAAAAGGAAACCCGGGAATTTGAGAAAAAAATTCTTGTCGCTTATTGCGGCGTGCCCCATGTGTCCAGCGATGTGAATTCCACCTGGATGAAACAATTTGTGGCCGGAACCAACCGGGACAAATGGGTCCGCATTGCCGGACTTTCATCGGATTTTGTGGATGCCGTGTCCAAAAAGGATTTGCCCCGGGCCATCCAGGCTATGAACGAAGAAGTGGACCTGCGTTTGGAAATGACGCCCGATGTCCTCAACCCCATCATGCACCGTCTGGTTAAGGCGGCCAAGGAGAATGCAGCTGGCACCCGGTTTACCGGGGCTGGCGCTGGTGGTTGCGTGTGGGCCTTGGGTGAAGAAGATAAGATGGATACAATCAAAGAGTTGTGGGCCGGGATACTGGCCGGGGAAGAGGGTGCGCATCTGTTGGATGCAGGCATCGACCCGGACGGGGTCCTGGTAAGCCAAAAGTAAGAAAAGGAAAAGAAATCCATGAAGTTTCAAGATATTATTCTCACACTTCAAAAATACTGGGCTGAAAAAGGGTGTGTGCTCGTACAGCCCTATGACATGGAAGTGGGCGCCGGAACCTTTCACCCTGAAACCCTGCTCCGGTCCCTGGGGCCTGAGCCGTGGAAAACCGCCTATGTCCAGCCTTCCCGCAGGCCTACGGACGGAAGATACGGGGAAAACCCCAACCGCCTCCAGCATTATTACCAGTTTCAGGTCATCATCAAGCCTTCGCCGGATAACGTCCAGGGCCTGTACCTGGAAAGCCTCAAGGCAATCGGCATCGATCCCCTGGCCCATGATATCCGCTTTGTGGAAGACGACTGGGAATCCCCCACTCTGGGCGCGGCTGGCCTGGGCTGGGAAGTCTGGCTGGACGGCATGGAAATCACCCAGTTCACCTATTTTCAACTTGCGGGAAGCATTGAACTCTCTCCGGTGACCGTGGAACTCACCTACGGTCTGGAACGCATCGCCATGTATCTCCAGGAAATCGACAATGTGTACGAACTGGACTGGAACGGCGTTGTCAAATACGGGGACCTGCACCATCAGAACGAAGTGGAGCAAAGCACCTATAACTTCGAGGTGGCCAACGTCAGCATGCTGTTGAACATGTTCGACGCCTATGAAGCCGAGGCCAAGGCCGCGTTGGAAAAGGGCCTGGTCATGCCTGCTTACGAATATTGCCTCAAGTGCTCACACACCTTCAACCTGCTGGACGCCAGGGGCGCCATCAGCGTGACGGAACGCACGGGCTACATTGCACGCATCCGCAACATGGCAAGAGGCTGCGCCGAAAAATACCTTGAACAAAGAGAATCCATGGGATTTCCCCTGGCCAAATAGGGCGGGGATTTTCAGGAATATATAGAGGGATCAAATGGAATCATTGTTATTGGAAATAGGAAGCGAAGAAATACCCGCCGGGTATATTGTTCCGGCCCTGGAGGCCCTGGCCCGGGCCCTGGACACCAAATTGGAGGCGGCCCGCATTGCCCATTCCAAGCCCAGGACCTACGGCACGCCCCGGCGTTTGGCCATTATTCTGGACGAGGTTGCGGACAGGCAGGAATCCGTGGTGACGGAAATGATCGGGCCTCCCAAGAGCGTAGCCTTTGACGACGCAGGCAAGCCCAAGGTTCCGGCCGTCAAGTTCGCCGAAAAGGCGGGCGTGGCCGTGGAGGAACTCACCTTTCAGGAAACGGAAAAAGGCGTGTATTTGTGCGCCAAAAAGCAGGATGAAGGCAGGGACACCCTAAGCATTCTCCAGGAGCTTTTGCCCGAAATCATCAGCCACATTCCTTTCCCCAAGTCCATGCGGTGGGCCGCCCTCACAGGTACTTTCGCCAGGCCGGTTTTCTCCCTGGTCGCCCTGCTGGGAAACGAGATCATCCCCTTTGCATGGAACGGCGTCACAAGCGGTCGCCAGACAAGGGGGCATTTTTTCATGGCGCCGGACCCCATTGATATTCAGGCGCCCGGCGATTATGTGGCAGCCCTGGTAAAGGCCAAGGTCATTGTGGATATTCCCACACGCCGGAAGATGGTCAAGGAAGGCGTGGAGGCTGCGGCAAAAAGCCTGGGTGGGGAAGCCATCGAGGACGAGGAATTGGTGGATATCGTCACCAATTTGTTGGAATATCCTGCTCCCGTGGGAGGCCGTTTTGAAACCGGCTTTCTGGAAGTGCCTGACAAGGTCCTTATTACAGCCATGCGAGAGCATCAGAAATATTTCGCCATCCAGGACAACGAGGGCAAACTCATGCCCTGCTTTGTGGCGGTGAACAATACCCAGTGCAAAGATCCCCAACTGGTTGCTACAGGCCATGAACGGGTTTTGCGGGCCAGGCTTTCCGATGCCAAGTTCTTTTTTGACGTGGATAAAAAGCAATCCATGGAAGACTGGGTCACCCGCCTGGAAGGCATCCTGTTCCAGAAAAAACTGGGCACAGTGCGCGAAAAGGTGGCTCGGGTGGAGGAAATGGCCCGGTTCCTGGCTGGAACGCCGGAAATTGGCGGTGATCCGGAAAAGGCTCTTCAGGCCGCCCATTTCAGCAAGGCGGACCTTGTTTCCGGGTTGGTGGTGGAATTCACCAAACTCCAGGGAGTCATGGGCAAGGCTTATGCAAATCTGGCCGGGCTGGACAAGGAAGTGGCCAGCGCCGTGGAAGAACATTATCTTCCAGCATACTCGGGCGGCCCTTTGCCCCAGACAAAAACCGGCGACGCCGTAGCCATCGCCGATAAAATGGACTCCCTGTGCGGCTGCTTTGCCGTGGGGCTTATTCCTTCGGGCAACCGCGATCCTTACGCACTCCGCCGTCAGGCCATCGGCGTCATCCGTATATTTCAGGAAAAAGGCTATGCCCTCAGCCTGGGAGCGGTGGTGGACAAAGGCCTGGAACTGGTCAAGGACAAGGCCACGGAGGACCTGAGCGAAACCCGCGAAAAGGTTATCTCATTTATGGCCGACCGTCTGGCCCACATGCTGGCGGAGCAGGGTTTCTCGAAGGATGTTATCCAAGCGGCCATAGCCATTTCCTGTGATGACATTCCCTACCTGTGGCAGCGGGTGGCGGCGGTGGAAAAACTCAAGACCCTGCCTGACTACGAAGCCCTGGCCCAGACCTTCAAGCGTGTGGCGAACATCATCAAACAGGCTGCTGAAAAGGGAGCCTTGCCGGAAAAGAACGTTGATCCGTCCCTTTTTGAAAAGGATTGTGAACAAGCCCTGCTGGACGCCTTTAAGGCCACTGAAGAAAAGATAAACGGCCTGGGTGTGGATGAGGCTTTATTGGAGATAGCCAAACTCCGGCCTGCCGTGGACGTGTTTTTTGTCGATGTCATGGTCATGGCTGAGGACGAAAAGGTCAGGGAAAACCGTTTGGCCCTGTTGGCTGGAATTGCAGGCTTGTTTGGCCGGTTTGCGGATTTCTCCAGAATTTCCACCTGATAATGCGCAAAAGCTATAACCTTAGAATCGCTTTTACAGGTTGGGTTGGATAATACGAAACTCAACAAAAACAGCATGTTATTTTATAGTTCCCATGCTCCCAAGCTGTGCCGCAATCAAGCAAACGGTTATTCAGTCGGTCGATTGGCGGCTATTCGGAGGCCTTCTCCCTCCCGTCTTGGTCCCTTCCCCCCTTGCGGGGGAAGGACAGGATGGGGGGTTAGTTTATGGAAACACGTGAAAAATATCACCCCCACCCCGACCCTCCCCCGTCAAGGGGGAGGGGGAAAAGCATGGCGCCTCCTTTGCCGGGGTTACAATTGCGATACAGCCTGTCCGTGTGGGAATGCATATGATTTTTGCGTTGCACCTATGGTTCATGTACTTGGCAAGGTAAGCCCTTGCCGCCACATATAATAATAAACCACCCTGGCCCTTCACACGGGCCAGCTTGGTTTGACTAACTAATTAGAAAATAAGGAGAAAAAATATGCCCTATGATGCGGAACTGGATAAGGTCATCAAACAATGGGAATCCGAGGAAACCGGCCTGGTGATATCCATCAACCAATACGCCGAGTCCGAGCCAAAACTTCAAATCGGCCCTAGGATGTTCACCCGCAAAGACGGCACCAAAAGGCAAGGTAAGGCTGGCCGCCTGACGGTGGAAGACGTGCTTTGGCTTTACGACATGATTGACGAGATCAAGGACGAAATGGTGGATCTGGCGCCTCCGGCCATATAAAGACCATGGACGAAATTGTTTTCAAAGAGGCTCTCATAAATCCCAAGGCATGGAAAGGGGCGCCCAAGCTGGATTCCCTGACTGTCATGTGTGCAGTGCGTCCCGACACCAAGGATCTGGTGGCGGGCCTGGGCCTGAAAATGGAACAGCATCTGCCCATGAACAAGGCGTATTTCAATAAGAACGGCCAGGGCGGTTGTGTTGCCGGTCCCATGATGGGCGCGCCTTATGCCGCCTATGTTATGGAGAATCTCATCGCCTGGGGAGCGAAAAAGATTGTTTTCCTGGGCTGGTGCGGCTCCATTTCTTCCGATCTTCATATCGGCGATGTGATTGTTCCGGACTCCGCCTTTGTGGACGAAGGCACCTCGGTCCATTATTCTCACCGGGAAATCGGCACGATTATCCGATCCTTTCCTGACGAGAATCTGGCAGGCGAGTTAACTTCGGCCCTGGACGATGCGGGGATCGGGCATTCCCGGGGACCTGTCTGGACCACGGACGCTATCTATCGGGAAACCCCGGAGCAGATTGAACATTTTTCCTGGCAAGGGGCCAAGGCCGTGGATATGGAGCTATCCGCCCTTCAGACCGTGGCCCATTTTCGGCAGGTGGCCTTGTGCGGCCTGCTTATGGTTTCGGACGAACTCCATTCGGGAAAGTGGAAGCCGGGCTTTGCCGATCCACGATTCCAGGAAACCAGAAAGAAAACCATCGAGGCCTTATGCAGGATTTGCCAAGCAACATAGCAGAGATTTCCGATCCCGAATTGCTGGCCCAGTGGCTTGCCAAGTACAACGAGGCCTATCGGGCAGGCGAGCTTCTGGTTTCCGACGCTCACTACGACCTTTTGGTGGAACGTCTGCGGGAGCTGGCCCCGGACCACCCTTTCCTGCCCGTGGTGGAGGCAGAGAGCTTTGCCGGTAAACGGGAAGTGCGCCATCCGGCCCCCATGTTGTCCACGGAAAAGGCTTATGACAAGCTGGCCCTGGAACGTTTTGTGGACCGCGTTTACAAAGAGGCGGCCCAGATCGGCGTGGATGAGGTGGAGTTTCAGGTAACTCCCAAGCTGGACGGCCTGGCAGCCCGGGACGACGGCCAGATTCTGGCCACCCGGGGCAACGGGTATGCGGGATACGACATCACCAACGCTTTTGAAAAAGGCGTTAGACACATGGGATTGATAGGCCTTGGCCTTGGCCTGGGCGAGATCGTGGTAGTCCAGTCTTATTTTACCGAACACCTGGCAAACCGGTTCGAGCATCCCCGGAACATGGTGGTGGGCATCATATCGTCGGACGTGCTCAATCCTTTCGCCAAGAAGGCCCTGAAAAAGGGGCAGGTTCATTTCGTGCCTTATGCCATCCTGGACAAATGGAACGGCACGGGCAAGGAACTGGTGGAGGACATTGAAAAAATCACCCAAGACCTGACCCGGGCCACGGACTATCCCATGGACGGCATGGTGGCCTCGGTCATGAACCAGGACGTGCGGGACCACATGGGCGCCACCTCCCATCATTACCGGTGGCAGATAGCCATCAAGTCCAAAGGCGAAACCGGTGTTACCACCGTCAATGCCATTACCTGGCAGGTGGGGCGCACAGGGAACGTCACCCCCGTGCTGGAGGTGGAGCCCCTGAAATTGTCCGGGGCCACCATCCGGCGGGTTACGGCCCACAACGCCGGGCGCATTCGGGACAAGGGCGCAGGCGTTGGGGCGCTTATTGAAGTGATCCGCAGCGGAGAAGTCATTCCAAAATTGGAGTCTGTAGTCACCCCTTCAGATAAAGTTGAACTTCCGGAAAACTGTCCGGTCTGTGATATTCCCCTGGAATGGAACAATGATTTTTTAAAGTGCAATAACCTTGCCTGCAAGGCCAGGGTGGAGCAGCGAATACGGCATTGGTTCCGCATTTTGGGCAATGCGGACTGGTTTGGCATCAAGACCGTGGAGCGTCTGGTGGCCGGGGGATTTGACAGCCTGGAAAAAATCTACGCCATGGACGAGGACGCCTTTTTAGCCCTGGAATTCGGTCCAATCCAGTCAAAAAATTTGGCCGAAGCCATCAATCTCAGTAAAACCAAGCCCGTGGAAGACTGGCGGTTTTTGGCAGCTTTCGGCATCAGCGACTTGGGCGAAGGGGACAGTCGCAAAATCCTCACTTATTTTCCTCTGGAAGAATTGCTCATCAAAACCCAGGCTGAAATCGCGGCTGAACACGGGTTTGGCGAAAAAACCAGCGAATCTATCGAACTGGGCTTAAAGGCTCAGGGACTGACTATCCGCCACATGTTGGATTTGGGTTTCAACCTGCAAAAAACGCCCCTGGCTTCCGAAATCGACACCTCCAGCCCCATTGCGGGCAAGGGCGTGGTTTTTACGGGATCCATGGAGCAGGGCTCCCGCAAGGACATGGAAGACCAGGCCAGGGCCTTGGGCGCCAAGGTTCAGAGCGCGGTTTCGGGCCATACGGATTTTTTGGTGTGCGGCGCCAAGGTGGGGGCAAAAAAGGCCCAAAAGGCCCGGGAACTGGGCGTGAAAGTGCTGACGGAGGACGAGTACCAGAAAATGCTGGCAGGTCCTGTTTCAAATTCCGCGTCAGAATCCCAGTCCGAACCCAAGCAACTGAGCCTGTTTTAGGACTCAGGGCAAAAAATTACTACGAAAAATATTTGGAGTAGGTCTTATCCGTGCCCTGGATATGGTTAATAAGCCAGTTTTTAAGAAAATTGCCTATGGATGAAATTACCACAGGCTCCCCCGACTCCACTTTTTTTTGCAGATCCAGGGCTTGGTTTGTAAAAAGATTGTGTTCCCGTTTGTGCTCAGCCAGGTTGGGATACGAGGTCTTTGCCAGCGCCAGTTCTTCGTTGGCGAAATGGGTTTTGGTGTAGTTGACCAGTTCCCTGCAGGTTGGCCCGATGACATCCCTGCCTTTTCCCTCTTTCATTGCATCATAAAACCGGTTGGTCAGGTCAATGAGTTTTTTGTGTTCCTGGTCAAATCGAGCCACGCCCACGCTGTATTTATCGTCCCACTGAAAAAAGGCCATATACGGATCCTCCTGTTAAGGAAAAGTTTTTACCTGCCTTCTCACAACATCGGACAAAAGGGGAAAAACTTAAGGGCCAGTCAACGAGTGGGTGTAAGTTTTATTTATATGAAGTTGGGTTATGGCTTCCCTGCCTTTGTTGTCTGAAGGCGTGCGATCAATGCATCCAGTGACCATGTTGTTGAAAAAATATCCCGGGAGATGGGGCAGGATTAAACGGAGTCAGACATATCCGGTTTGCGATAGGAGTCCAATTCCTCCCGGTAAGACTGCTGAAGGGTCTCCAGGACGCGTAAGGTGGTTTTAAAAATGAATTTGCCATGGTCGTCGGCCTTGTTTTCAACCTCGCCCCGGGCCTTTGTGATATCGCCTATTATTTCCTCCATGGCCTGGATTTCCTTTTCAAATTCCCCCATGATTTGTTCGTTGTTCAAAAACCGGAAAAAGTAAATCTTTTCAAAAAATGGAAAAGACAATTCAAAGGGAGGGGGCTGGTCAGTCATTTTCCTGAAAAAAAAGTCTTTTCCCTCCGGTGTCAGGGTATATACATGCTTGTTGGGTTTGCCTGTTTGAAAAACGACTTCTTTTGCCACATAACCGGCTGACTCCAGTTTTCGTAAAGTCGGGTAGATCTGGTTCAAGGTGATTTTGCTGTACAGCATCATCATTTTGCTGGAGATGGCTTTGAGCGTATACCCGGTTTTCGGTCCGGACATGAGAAAACCCAGGGTTGTCAGTTCCACATCCATGATTGACTCCTTCAGGATATCAGCAGGGGGCAAGCCGTAATGCAAACGGGTTGCCCCCTTTTTATGGGATTAACGGTTCAGTTTCCATTCCAGTTCAGAAAACGCCCCCTTCATCAGGCAATCTGAGCATATCCCTTAGCAATGTTTACGCGTTTTTCCAAGTCATAGGCTGCCCTGACCGCCATTTCGTTGGTCTGGAGAGAACCCGCAGCGTTGATGGCCCAGCCCAGAAAGTATCCGGTAAAGTTGGAGGCGCACACTTCCTGGCAAAGGTGCAAAGCTCGCAATCTTTCCTTTGTGGTGTAATTTTGTCCTCCCTGAAAATAGACATCCATGAGTTCCTTTAATTCCGGATGATTGTAGCTGTGTTCGGTGGGCATGGTGACGATGACGCCCCCGGCAATATCGTGCAAGGCGGCCAGATGGTTGCCCACCTGTGACCGGATATTATTAAGCCCTGCATTGGCTATTCGGAAATCAGGCACCCAAACACCGCTGGGATGGTGATGTCCCTCCTCTCCAGCGCCCAGGGAGCAGCCATACGCTGCTTCCGCATCGATCATGAGCCGGGTGATTTTATCCCGGATGTGGGTGGCTTTCATATCCAGCCCGTTAACCCGGGCGGTTAAGGCGGCGATCCCGATGATCAGGTCCGTGTGCCCGGCAAGACATGCGCATTTGGACTGGCGATGGATGCCAGCAAAATACATTGGGACACGGTCGTTCATATCCCACTCTCCGCACAGGAACACCCGATCCCAGGGCACGAAAACATCCTGGAAAACGGTCATGGCCTCCACGGCGCCAATGGAACTGCCAATGGGCTTCTCCATGTTCATGGGGGTTCGGGACCCGGGAGCGGGGCGGCAAATGAATGTGACGCCTTGAGTGTCTACCGGTATGGCGAAGGAAACGGCAAAATCCTTGTCTTCCGCTGTGAGGGAGCGGCAGGGCGCCACCACAATTTCCTCACATACGGGCCCTAGAGTGGTGTGCGCCTTGGCGCCGGTGACAACAATCCCTTTGGCGTTTCTTTCCACGATTCTCATATCGCAAAACGGCTTTTGCTCCGAAGCTTTGAGCCTGCGATCCCCCTTGGGGTCCATCATTCCCCAGGCCATGGCTTTGTCGGTCTTTTGCAGATACTTTATAAACTCCACAAAACGCTGGTGGTACGGCTCCCCGTATTTTTCCTCGGCGTCATAAGTGGCGCACCATACGCTGGACATGGTATTGGACATGCATTGAGTGCAAAGCCGTTCCGCACAAATTTCCCGGGTCATTTTAACTTTCAGCAATGAATCCTCTTTGCTGGTTTGAATATGTATGCCAAGGCGGCGCACAGGTTCGTCCACCAATGGCGAATGCACTATCGCATGCTCCCTGTGTTTCGGATCAAAGGCGTAATCATAGGTTTTGGAAAGCTGATTGATGGACGAGCGGAATAAGGGATGATTCCAGACCTGATCCACCTTTTCCCCCAGGATGAAAACTCTGGGAGAGATTTGTTTTAGTCTTTCTGTATATGCTTCTGAGTTTGTGACGGCCATGTGCTTCCTCCTGTGTGGATGATGCGATTTTTCCTCAGCCCTCAAAAGGGCGAAGTCCATTGTCAGGGCAAAGTGCAGGTGAATAGCTTTAATTTGCACAAAGCTATTTTATATAAATATATTTTTTTATAAAATATAGCGAAGAAACGTGTCAAGGAAAATCTTTGCGCAGGTTCCTTTGTGAGACAGAAAGGAGTTTTTTGTTATGATTTTAATTTGATAGATGGGTTTGACATTGTACGCAATTCAAAAGCGCCGGGGAATGATGACTTCTGCCCGTCAGGATTCCCCCTGGGATTGCTTCATGGAATTCGTGTGGTGGGTGGATTTCACCACCAGTTGGCGGTTTCTATCTTGCCCAAGACAGTATCCGATCGCATGCCTCTTCCAATATGGGAAATTCCTTGGCAAAGCAAAAACGGACCAGGCTATCTCCGGAATTATCGTGAAAAAAGGCACGGCCCGGAACACTGGCCACCCCGGTTTTTTCCAGGAGATACATGGCCCGCGTCAGGGAGTCATTACCCGGTACGCTGGAGACATCCGCCAATACATAATACGCCCCTTCAGGCCGATGGGGCGCCAGCCCGGCTTGTGCCAGCGTGTTGCAAAACAGGTCGCGCTTTTTTTCATGATCCCGAGCCAAGCCCTCGTAATAGTCCCTGCCCAACTGGCACAGTCCGGCGGCCACGCCCATTTGCAGGGGCGCGGGAGCGCAGACGTAGACCAAATCGTTCAGGTGGGTGATGGCCGTGGCCACATGTTCGGGGCAGATGCAATAACCCAGACGCCAGCCTGTGATGCTGAATGTTTTGGACACGCCGGACATGGTGACGGTGCGTCCGTCCAGGCCGGGATGTAGCCCCGGACAAAGATGAGAGCGTCCATCAAACAAAAAATGCTCGTAGATTTCATCCGAAAAGACCACAAGATCATGCTTGTTGGCAAGGTCCGCCACTATGTCTATTTCCTCCCGGGTCAACACATGGCCGGATGGATTGCCCGGGGAGCACAATACGATGCCTTTTGTTTTTGAGGTGATGGCCTTTGCCAGGGCGTCGGGCTCAATTTTCCAGGAGCCCGGCTGGGTGGGCGCATAAACAGGCACGGCCTCCACAGCCTCCAGGGTGCTGGCGTGGTATCCGTAATAGGGCTCGAACAAAATCACCTCGTCCCCGGGGTTCAACAAGGCCATGGCCGCACAATAGAAGACTCCTGTGGCGCCCAGGCTCACCACGATTTCCGTTTCCGGATTGGGGCGTTTGCCGTGGAAAGCCGCGGTCTTGTCGGCGATGGCCTCACGCAATTGAGGCAGGCCGTGGTTGGGCGTGTAGATATTGAATCCGTCGTCCATGGCCTGTTTGGCTCCGGCGATTACAGGGGCAGGCACTTTCAGGTCGCAAACCCCTTGGGCCAGGTTGATGCCTCCAGCCTCACGGCAGGCCGTGGTCATGGTGCGTATGTCGCTTTGCCGTATGTTTTGTCCCCGAGTGGAAATCTTCATAAAAAGCCCCTTATGTTTTTGTATGAATTCAATAATTGAAAAAAGTTGGTTTGGAAGCAAATTAGACGCCTGCCAATATGGCATAAATCCGCCTCAATGTTTATTTCATTTTTTTGAAAGGATATAACAAGGGGCAAGTTGGAGTCCTGAATTTTTTTGAAATCAGTTATTTTCAGCATCCAGGCTGAATTTGTAGCCAACACCATAAACGGATTTGATAGGGTCCAGACCCTGGCGGACGGCATCCAGTTTTTTTCGCAAATTTTTGATATGCGTGTCGATGCTTCGGTCATATCCGTCGTAGGTATAACCCTGGATTTCGGCTATGAGTTCATTCCTTGAAAAAACCCGTTCCGGGCGCTCCATAAGCACCCGCAAGAGAGAAAACTCACTTTGCGTGAGTTTCAGATCAATGCCTTCAATCGTTGTGCAATAGGCTTCCGCATCCAAAAATATCGGGCCAGCGTGGAGCACTTTTTCCGTTGATTCCGGATAGGTACGGCGCAGCACCGCTTTGACCCTGGAGACGACTTCCCGGGGGCTGAACGGCTTGCAAATGTAGTCGTCCGCCCCCAGTTCCAAGCCCAGAAGCCTGTCAATCTCATCCACTTTGGCTGTTATCATAATAATGGGAATGCTGGAAAATCTGCGGATATCCCGGCAAAGGGTAATGCCGTCCGCTCCTGGCAGCATGAGGTCCAGCAGCACAATATCAGGCGCATGAATCCGCATTTCCGGGATTAATTCGTCACCGTGAAATATTTGCCTCACGGAAAAATCCGCCTGCTTGAGATAGTCCCTCAATAAATCCGAGATATCCCGGTCGTCTTCCACTATCAAGATGTTATTTTTGCTCATATTTCAATCACCATCAGATTTTTGGAAGCTGTTTTTCACTGCCAGTGGCAGTGTGATTATGATGCATACCCCACCCAAACTGCTATTTTGGGCGCGTATGGTTCCGTCATGGCTTTCGATAATGCTCTTGCAAATGGAAAGCCCGAGCCCGCTTCCCCCCGTGTCCGCGTTTCTCGACGGGTCCGCCCGAAACAATCGGTCAAAAATTTTGGGCAAAGCCTCCTTTGGCACGCCAGGGGCGGAGTCTTCAAAAACTATCTCCACAGCATCCCCTTTTTGTTCCTGCCCAATGCAAAGGGTTCCAGGGATGTCGGTATGCTGCAGGGAGTTTTCCAGCAGATTGGAAAATACCTGGGTAAGCCGATTAGGATCTCCGTGTATTATCGAGGGGGGGTCCATCAAATTTTTTACCATCACTTCCAGGCCTGATTTTTCTGTCCGTTCCCTAAAACGGTTTACTACCTCTATCAATAGGGCTTGAATGTCGAGATTTGTTTTGTTCATTTTCAGGGCGTTGGATTCCGTCATGGACAGGGTATGCAAGTCATTCACTAACTGATTTATATACAGGGCCTTGGCATGCAGCATGGCAAAGGTTTGTGCGTCCGGTTTTCTGATTCCGTCCTCCAGGGCCTCTATAGACCCAATAAGAACTGAGAGGGGCGTTCGCAGTTCGTGCGAAATATCCGAAATCCATTGCTCCTGCATCTGGGTGTACTTTTCCAACTGTCTGGCCATTTCGTTAAAATCAGACGCCAATTGTCCCAATTCATCGGAACTTCTGACCGGGATTCTCACCTGGAAATGATGCTTTGCAATTTCCTTTGTCCCTTTCACAAGCATGCGTATGGGCCTTAGAAAGCTCCTGGCCAGGAGCATGGACAGGCTGATGGACAGAATCAGAATCGCCCCTCCTATGAGGAAGAGCGCTTTGGATTGTTGGCGAATAAAACCCACCTCCAGCGGGTGTGTGATTTTGAAATCCTTGGCGATTCCTATCCAACCCACTGTTTCTCCTGAAATATTGACAGGGACCAGGGTTAACTTGTCGATTGAAAAACGGGCGCCCTGGACGCGCCGTTTTTGGGCATCCAGCAAACTGACGCGTTGCCCCAGTTGCAAAGGCTCGCCCGGAGGTTGGACAGGATGCGGTGGACGTCCCTCCATGTTCCGGCCCGGCGGCTCAAATGGAGGATGTTCGGGGAAGCCCACCTGGCTGCGGGGATTCATGACAGGTCCGGAAGACGGTGTTTCGTCCTCGTCCCTGCCGGAGGCCATCAGCTTTAACCACTGCCTGTGGTCTCGCCGGAGACCCTCCCACCCCTGCTCTTGGGAATAGTATTGGGCGGCTGCTGTGGCAATAAGTTCGATTTTTCCAAGCTCCTTTTCCCAAAGGTATTGCCGGAAATTCTTATAGGAATAATAGCGGGACAATCCCACGGTAAGCCCTATGCTGATGAAGGCCAACAGGAGAAAAGCTCCGATGATTTTATTGGATAATCTGGATTGCATGGTTAAGCTGTTTTTTCACGGGGGACTGCGCCACCCGGGATAAATGGCTTTCTTGGCCGTTCAATCGTTACATCACACCCTTTGTAATAAACCTGTTAAGCTAATTACAACCTTTTTATTAACCCCCCATTACCTTTCCATTTTCTCGTCACATTGTCCCCACATTCTTTTTCTATCATGGATTTCGAAGGCGCTGGATTTTTGTTTGAAAAACCAAAACAACTCCAGGGAAAGGTTCTTGACCATGAAAAAGCATTTGGTTGTCATTGGCGTTTTTTTCTTCTTTCTGGCTGTATGTGTCGGCTGCACGGGGTAGGGATCAAACGTTGGCGGTTCCACCGGAGACACATCGGGTGCATCCTCGCAATAAAGAGGACACGGTGGGGGACTCGGGGTATGCTTACGCACTGGTGGATATCTGACAAGACACCTGTTTCAGCGACAGCAGCCTAATTGCATGCCCGTCAACCGAGGAACAGCAGTCATTGATCCCGTGTTCGATGCCACCTCCATCACCAATGAAGCGGGCCAGGACGATTTTCCCTATTATTGGACCAGCACCACCCATGCCAATTGGACCGCCGGCGCCGGTTCGGCTGCGGTGTATGTGGCGTTTGGACGGGCCATGGGTTACATGGATGGCGTATGGAGCGATGTGCTTGGGGCGGGAGCGCAGCGTAGCGATCCCAAAACAGGCAATCCGGAAGACTGGCCCACGGGTAATGGACCCCAGGGAGACGCAATAAGGATATACAACTACGTGCGTTTGGTGCGGGATGGTGATGTGGAGCCAGCCTCCAATAATTAGACCTTGGTAAACTCACGGCCCGTATGAGCAGGAAATTCTATTTGAAGCACTCCATCGCTTCCAGGGCCAGGTCCTGGTTGACGCCGTGCTCGATCATGGCCGCGTGGGCGTCCCGGAACAGCTTTTCCATGGGAAACTCCCTGGTCAGGCCATAGCCGCCCAGGATCTGGATGGCTTCGCTGGCGGCCATGACGGCGGTCTCCGTGGACAGGCATTTGGCGGCCAGGGCATGGGCCAGGGAGCATTCCACGGAGCAATCGTGATAGTGGCAGGCCAGCCGCCTTGCATTGGCCCGGGCCGCCTCTATCATTTTGAACATCTTGAAAAATTGCAGCTTGATATTCTTGTGGGAAAATATGGGAACTCCGCCCTGGATGCGTCCCCGGGAGTACTCCAGGGTCTGGTCAAAGGCCGACATGGCCAGGCCGCAGAAAACCAGCCCCAGGCACTGGTTCAGCCGCACCACATAATCCTTATGGAGGCCTTTTAAGACTGCATCTTCATCGGTAAGGATATTTCCCTTTGTGATTTTCAAATCCTTAAATTCCAGGGCGGCACGCAGCAGGGAACGCTGCCCGCTCACGTCCAGGGGCGCTTTGCGGGAAACCCCCGGTGAGTCCAGGGGGATGACCGCCAGGGCCGTGCGTGGGGGGGAGTTTTTCAGGTTGATTGTGAATTCCAGGAAAACGTGGGTGGCGAATGGCGCGTTGGGCAGGGGAGGGGTGGTCCCGTTCAACACATACTTGCCCTTGTCCGGGGTTGCTGTCACGGGGAGTTTGTCGCTTCCGTTCCGGGAGGAATGGTCCTGCATGAAATTGAGGCAGGACAAATACGTACAGGCAATGGTGGGGCAATCCCCGGATTCGCAATAGCTGGTGAGGATTTCTTTGACCTTTTTGACGTCCAGCCGGGCTGCGCATTGAAAGGGCAGGCCTGCGGAAACCAGGGAAACCGCCAGTCCGGCGTCTCCATAACCCAGGGTTTCGGCGATGAGGGTGGAGGTCATCCAGTCCGCCTTGCCCAGGCCGCCCTGTTCCTCCGGGATATCCAGGGCGTGGAGGTCCAGCTTTCTGTAACGGGAAAACATTTCCCACAACGGCGAATCATCCTGGAGGGCCTGGGCCGGGGAAGCCAGTTGATCCAGGGCGATGCCCGCAGGCCGCATGAATTCGACGGCGAATTTTTTTACTTCCTTAAGAACCGCGCTGGTTTCCTTGTTGGGGCAGACGTCAATATCTCGATAAGCCATGAAAAGGCCTCCCTTTTTTTGTATGGTCAAAACGCATCGTGGAACAATCACACCCCTTCAAAGGCGGCCATGGCCAGGGCGTCGTTGGCGCCGTCCTCGATCATGGAGGCCCGTGCGTCCCGGAGCATCTTTTCAATGGGGCAATCCGGAGAAAGGGCATCCACCCCAAATATCTGGAGAGCTTCCTGGGCTACTTCGTAGGCGGTTTCCGTGGCGGTGATTTTTGAGGCCACCCCGTATTTTCCCCATTCCATGAGTTCGTTAGTCCGGACGGGATGGGTCAGGACTTCGGCCCAATCGCGCACGGATTCATACTTTTCATAAGCCTGGAAAAAGGCGTGCAAGGCATTGCCCAAGGCCCAAAAGGTGAGGCGGTGCGATGTGGCGAAGTTTGAAATCCTGCCGGAACTCATGGACATGAAATGAAGGGATGTTTTTCGGGCCAGGTTTCTGGCGGCCTCCACCTTGGCGAACATGCGGAACAGCCTGATTTTAACGTCCTCCTGTTCTGCAAGCAGGATGCCGTTGCGTTTGTTTTCGTAGGCGAACCGGAGCGCTTCGTCCAGGGTGGCCTGGGCCTGTCCGGCAAAGGTGACGCCCATGCTGCTGTTGGCAACTCCCAGGAAGGTGTGCCCAAAGGTGTTTGCGCCAAAAAAACCCGGGGCCGGAAGGAGCATGTATTTTTTTGGCAATTTGACTTCGTCGAAGATGATTTCTCCCTGGTTCAGGGGGCGTTGGCCCACCTTGTTCAACGGGGCGTTGCGGGTGATCCCGGGCAGATCCAAGGGGCACAGGGCGATGCCCGAGCCATGAATGCCCTTGGACGGGTCCAGCCCCACATGGAGCACTGCATGGGTTGCGATAGTTCCGTTGCTGACCCAGGCGGATTTCCATCCGTGGAGGATGTATTCATCCCCCTTTTTGACAGCCGTGAGTCCGGGCGCAAGGCGGGGATCGCCACCGGCCCTGCTGGTCCCCAGCACCCAGTCGGTTCCGTGGTCAGGCTCGGTAATGGCCCAGCATCCGATCATGTTTCCTTTGGTGTCATTTACAAAATCCCGCGCCCAGTTTCGGACCTCCTTATGAGGGGACATAATGGCGAAGACAAAGGGCATGCCTGCAACCAGCATGCTGACGGCAAGACCTCCGTCTGCATAGCCCATCTGCTCGTTCACCAGGGTCAGGGCCAGGGGCGGCAAGGCTCCCATGGCGCCCCCAAAGGCCTTGGGTATCATGACCTTATGGAGGCCTCTTTCCCGAAACCCCTGAAACACGTCCCACAGCACGGAATCATCGGCAATGACGTCCGCCGGGTCTGTGAGTTTGTCCAGGGCGATGCCCGCCGGCCTCACAACCTCCCTGCCGAATTCCCTGGCGGTTTGTTGCAGGGCTTTGAGCCGCTTGTTCATTTTTGTGTCCAGATCCAGATATCCCAATGGTTCCCTCCATTCCTTAAACCCTGATTATGCCTGAAACTTAGGATGCACTATTCCAGTACAGCTTCTAAAATAGAGTGCGGCTGCAAACCATGCATGGGCACATACCGTGCGCCCATGTGCGTGGCGATTTCCCGGGCCATGCCCAGGCCGCCGGGGTGTTTTTCCTCGGTATCCAGGACCAGACACCGGATTTGCTTTTCCTTTCGGATATTCCGGGCCACTGCGAAAACTTCCTCATGGAAGGGCAGGGGCGTTGCTCCGCTCAATCTGCCTGGGTTGTGCATGCCAATGTTGGCCCTGCCGTCCGTCACAAGCACTATGCGGGGCCAGGGAACCCTGGCCCTGTTCAGAGCTTTTTGGGCCACGCGGAATCCCAAAGCCATTCCAGCGGAAAGGGGGGTGGTTCCGCCAGTTGGCAGGGTTCTTAGCATCTTTTCCGCCAGGTTCATGCTTTTGGTGGGAGGCAGCAGGATTTCGGCTCTCCGGCCCTTGAAGGCCACCATGGCGGCTTCGCTGCGCTCCCTGTAGGCCTGGGCCAGCAAGTGCATGATGGCCGCCTTGGTCTGGGTCATGAGGTGATTGCCCATGGACCCCGAGGCGTCCACCACAAAGACGAACAAAGCTCCTGATTTGTGGGTGCGTGTTTTCCGCCTCCAGTCCCATGGGCGTATGGGAATAGCCAATGGCCCGGCAGGGCGGGTGCGGGCGAAGGGCGCCGCAGCCCGCAAGGTGGCGTCCAGGGCCAGGTCGTTGCCTTCTGATATAATGGATGCACGGGTGTATCGGCCCCTTTTGTCAACGGAGCGCGCTTTTTGAAAACGGCCTTTTTCCGGCCTGGGCGCTGGGGGAAGCCTTGTTCTATGGCTTTGCTCGGCCAAAGCGCCTGTTTTCCCCAAATCGTGCACTTGCCCCGGGGCATCCGCGCCCTTCGGGTGCGGGCGCAGGCTTTTTTCTTTGGGACATCCATTTTTCAGGGGCGTTTCGTCCTTATTATTGGAAGGAGCTTCCAGGCTCAAGAGTTTTTTTTTATCCTGTTCCGCCTTTCGGGCGTTTTCCAACACCTTGTCCACCGCGTGGGAGTGGTCGGGGATTTCGTCAAAGGGCTGTCGGCGCATGCGATGGCTTACGGCCAGTTTGGCAGCTATGGCCACGTCGTCCAGGCATACCTCTTTTCTTCCTTCCAGTGCGGCGTGGGTTTTGGCGGTTTTCAGGATTACCAGATCCGCCCGGTGCCCGTCCGTGCCCAGGCGCACGGCCATATCCGTTATTGCGCGAATAATGGACCCGTCCGCCTTGACCTTGGGAAGCAGCGTCCTGGCTTTGACGATGCGCTTTTTGAGTGCGTTTTCCTGCTTATCCCATTTGGAGGTGAAATCCCTGGGGTTGGCTTCGAATTCCTCCCAACGCCTTAAAAGTTCGTCCCTGGAATCCAGGTCGTGGATGCCGGTCACATGGACGCTCAGGCCGAACCTGTCCAGCAACTGGGGCCGCAAATCCCCTTCCTCTGGATTCATGGTGCCTACCAGGATGAACCGGGCCGGATGGGTGAAGCTCACGCCTTCCCGCTCCACCGTGTTGACGCCCATGGCGGCACTGTCCAGCAGGATATCCACAATATGGTCGTCCAGGAGGTTAACTTCGTCCACATACAAAATGCCCCGGTTGGCGCTGGCCAGGATGCCGGGCTCAAAGCGTTTTTCCCCGGTGGTGAGGGCGTGTTCCAGGTCCATGGTTCCGGCCACCCTGTCCTCGGTGGCGTTGATGGGCAATTCCAGCACCCGTGTCTGTTGCCGGGTGACGGGCAGGGGACCGTTTTCCGCGGATTTTCGGCATCGGGGACACATGAGATCCAACCCGTGGGGATCGCACACAAAGGGGCAAGCCTCCACCACATCAATCTCCGGCAGGATAGTGGCAAGGGCGCGAACCACCGTGCTTTTTCCGGTGCCTTTTTCGCCCCGGATGAGCATGCCGCCTATGCGGGGATTCACGGCGTTCAATAGGAGTCCCATACGCATGAGGTCCTGGCCCACAAAGGCGGAAAACGGATAGGTTTGGCTCATAGGCGTTCCATTTCTTTGTCAGGTTCTGATAAAACCGCCTGTCAGGCAGCGCGTTGTTTGCTTTGGTTTTTTTTCCGTTTCAGTTGTTTTTCGCTCAAAAAACCCCGAATGGCCTTGATGATGATCTCCGGCTCGTCGTCCTGGAGGAAATGCCCGGCTGTGGGGATTTTCATCGAAGGCGCGTGGTTGGGCAGCAGGGTCTCGAATTTTTCCATGAACCAGGGTACGAAAACCGGGTCTTTCATACCCCAGATCACCTGGGTGCGAACGTCCCAGCCTTCCAGGGCCTTGCCGGTATCGCGCAGCAGCCACCATGTTTTGTCCAGAGGCCCCATGGGCACTTGGCGCACCGACTTCATGATGGCTGTGCGGTCCCGCACCATTTGGAAAGGATAAAGATACCCGTTTATGGCCTTGGGATGCAGTTGCCGTTTGCTATTGTATATCCCCAGGTGCATGCCTGCCCGGAGGAAAATATTCCAGTCCATGGCCATTTTTTTGCCTAAGACCGGTACTTTATAGGACCATAAATAGGGAAAGGCCCAGGCTCCAATGCATCGGGCAAATTCCCCGGGGCTCTTGGGCAGGAAACCCGTGGTATTCATGGGGATGAGGCGCGAAAACAATTCCTTGTTCCGGGCTGCATAGGACAGGCCGATGATTCCGCCCCAGTCCTGGCAGATGAGGGTAATGTTTTTCAGGCCCATTTTGTCTATGAAAACACCCAGGCGGCGGATGTGGGCCTCCATGGAATAGTCTTCGAAATGGGGCTTGTCCGACAGGCCGTACCCCAGGTGGTCCAATGCAATGCATCGATAATCCTTTTTCAGGTCTTTGATGAAGTGGCGGTATAAATAGGACCAAGCGGGGTTGCCGTGCAGCATGAGCAACACCTCGCCCTTGCCCTCGTCCACGTAGTTCATGCGGTTGCCCTCGATTTCCATGGTTTGGAATTCCACGGGAAAATCGTCAATATCCTTTAATCGGATGGGAACAGTGTTTTTATGTTGAAGATCAAGCACCTTGCGCAAAACCTTTAACGAACCCTGGCTCAAAAGATGACGGAGGGGCCTTTGGCGTTTGACCACCTTGGGACCAGCCCCCGGACCTTTGACTTGGGTGATCAGATAATCCGGGGTATAGGATTCCGGCGGTTCTTTGGCAGCCTGTTTTTTCATCATTTTGCGGATAGCCTGCTGGACAATCTTTTCCCGGGCGGAAAAGTCGCCAATATGGCGTCGGTATTGCTTCTCCACTTCATCCACCCTTTGGCGGACGGCAGGAGTGGGAATCATTTCCCGCACACTGGGCAGAAAACCAGCCCCCAGTTTTTTTGCGAAAAAGTAGCACCGGTCCGCTTTGGCCTGGAGAAAGGGGTCGGGGGAGTGGACCATGTTTCGGTAGCCCCTGAGCATGACATCCATGACGCTCAAGACGGTTGGGCCGTTGGTTTCCAGCAGCTTTTTATGCTCCAGATGGAAATATTTCTGGATTTCCCCTCGCTTGAAGTTGGGGTGCTTCAGGCCGATATCGCTCCAGAGCATGGTGTCCTGGGCGCGGAATTCCTCCTCGATCCTGCCGTCCTCCAGCAGCCGGTCATAGAGCGTGGTTCCCGGGCAGGGCCTGAGCGGCGAAACCTGGTACAGGTCGGGTTTGAGGGACACAAAATAGTCGATGTCCTCCAGGATGTTCTGGTGGTTATGAAAATCCAGACCCAGAATATTGGAGCCGATGATCAGAATGCCATGGTTGTGCAGTTCCTCGAAGACCTCTACCACATTCCGGCCTACCCTCTTTTGGAAATTGTGTTCCGACAGAATGCCGTCCTCGAATTTGGATTCCACGCCAATCCATAGGGCGCCTATGCCGCACCGGACCAGTTCCTCCACCGTGAACTGGGAAATGGAGCGTATGCTGGCGAAGCAAAAGAGGTTCACCTTGCCGATGAGTCCGCCTTTTTGAAGGAGTTCCCCCAGGCGCATTACATAATCCCGGTCTATGAGAAAATCCTCGTCCCAGATCATGTTGAACAGGGAGGGCAGTCCGGCCATCCGGTCATTGGCGGCCTTGAGGGAGGCGAAAGTTTCTTCGGGGGTGCAGATGGTAATTTTTTTGAATTTGAAAAAGTGGGAGGTATTGCAGAATTCGCAGGCATTGGGGCAGCCCAGGGAGACCAGGGTGGAGCTCAGGGGAAATCGGGCCAGGTAATCCGCCCCATGGACTGTCACTTCAAACATGGGTTGTTTTACCTGGGTGATTCTGTCTTTGGGGTTTTGGCCGATGATTTTCCGGAAAAACCCCACCCCTTCCTCAAAGCAAAAATGGTCGGCATTTTCCCTGAGATATTTGGCGTCCTCCAGAGGGTCGTTAGGGTAGGGCTGGAAAATATGCATGACGCCGTATCCGCCCAGGACGATTTCCGTAAGCGGGGAAACCTCCCTGGCGATTTTCACCATTCGGGCGATCTGGCTCATGTGGATGGATTTTACCTGGATGCCCAGGTAGTCGTACTCTTTTTCCAGTTCCTTGCGGAACAAAGCCTCTGTGGGCCATTCCATGATTGTGGTGTGGGCGTTAAGGTTTTCGGCCAAAAGGTGGAGAGCGAAGGCGGGAAAAATGCTCTTTGCGGTATAGGGTCCCTGGCCCCTGGTCAGTCGCGCTGCAAAAAGGTCGTTTACGTCCTCCCCCCATCCGGTTTCATAGGGGCCAATGGAGTTTGCCAATAGCACTTTCTTCATACGGGAGCCTCCTGTGATGCTGCCTGGGGCCACGGTATATGCGGCCGATTGAAAAATACGCGGGGGAAGGGGGGCTTGTCGCCCATGGGGCCAGTCCATCACAGGGCAGGCCTGCAAATTATTGTCAGAGGGGTCTAAGCTCTTTGTGAAGTGCAGGCCGCCCTGTGATGAGCCATTTATGCAAAAAAAAGTGGGGGACGTCGCCCGGTCTTATAGATTCGGGCAAAAAAAAGGTTCGGATATATAGGATTGGACGTAAAAAGTGTGGAAAATCTCGAAAATGAGGGATCAGGGGCCTGCGGGTTTAGTGAAATCAGGATGACGAGGAAAGGGCGCTTTCCCTGTATTCGCTGGGAGTCTGGCCGGTTTCCTTTTTGAAAACCGTGTTGAAGGTGGATTTGGACCCGAATCCCACATCATAGCAAATGGTCAGAATGTTTTTATCCGGTTCCTCCACAAGGACCCTTTTCGCCTCCCTGACCCGGAAGACGTTGATGAAAGACCGGAAATCGGTTTGCACCCGCTCGTTAAGATATTCGGATAGTTGGTGGGGGCTAAGGGAAAGCCTTTCGGCAAGGCCTTTAAGGTTCAGTTCAGGATCTGTGAAGATTTTTTCCTCCGTGATGAGCCTGATCAACCCCTCATTGATGGCCGAGGTATCCACATGGGTGAGGGAGGACTTTTCATAGCGCATTTTTCCGAACTCCTCTTTAAGCAACTGTAAGAAATTCGGAAAACGGTTGTATCCCAGGAACACGCTGACCGTCAGCACAGCCAGCAACAGGCCCCCGTAGTCGAACAGCCAGGGAATTTTAAAGGTAAAACCCATGTAAAGGCTGACCACGGAGAGGATTGCCAGGATATCCAGGACAAAGAGGGATCGGAGTTCTATCTTGACTTCCTTCACATTCCAAACCAGGCGTAAGTCCATTTTCAACAGATGGCTGATATAGGCGAAGGCATGGACAGCCCCCACCACCACAAGGATCATGAGGGCGTGTTTGGGCGGCTGCAAAAACATCTCGTTGAGCCAGTGTGACTTGAAATTCAGGGGGAGCATCTGAAACCCGGTTTCGATGCAAAAAGCCCCCATGGCAGGGATAAAATGCATCAGGGATCGGCGGGCGAATTTTTTTTCGGGATGCAGCAAAATAGTGAAATAAAAATAGTATAATGGCCCCACCGCACATATGGCCGTAAAAAACAGGTATATAGTCCAGGGTGTTTTTGGGGGCAGCCAGTTGGCCACGGCTCCAGCCCCCCATATAATAACGGCGCAGCAAAGAAATATTCCCGAAAACAAGAGGTTGGCTTTATTGGGCTTTTTTCGGGTGACTTGTTCCAATGCCAGGAGCAAGGCCAGTCCGCTGGCGAAAAATATAGGTATGGTAATTGCCCGGACCGACCAGATCATGCATCACCTCATGGGGTTTAAAAAAACAATTCTCCATTTTGAATCATTACCGGAGAACGTTAGGAAAGGCCATATGCTTTTCCCGCAAAAGTCAAAAGCATTGATATTTGGTGTTGTAATTAAGTTTATTGAAAAAATACAGGGTGTTTGATAATAGCCTTTTACATGTGTCCAAAACTAACGCAAATGACGCACTATGTCAAGATGAACTGTAATCAGGGTCTATATCTGCCCTATTGTATTTTCATCCAGGCATGCTCTGGATGGAACCCGATGTTGGCTAACAAGAATCTGCTTTGACATGCCCTCTTGGGGTGAGTATATTATAAGAATATGAAAAAAAAGATTTAGAATGTAGGTGGTAGCGCACAGCTTTTCACGGTGCAAGGGCGTTGGTTTTTATATTTGCGGATTTTTACAGGAGGTCTGACCATGGCCAAGAAAAAATCACAGAACGCGGCAAACGAAAAAGGCGCTAATTCATCCCAATCACAACCTTCCAAAAAACGCGTCACATTTTCCCTGGAGGCGCCGCAGGCGACTGTGGTGGCGGTAGCCGGGGATTTTAACGGTTGGGATGCTGAAAAGCATGTGATGAAAATGGATAAAAACGGGTGCTGGCAGAAAATCATTATGGTCCCCCCGGGGCGGTATGAATACAAGTTCCTGGTGGATGGCGCCTGGATGCTCAACCCGAACGAGGAGTGTGTATGTCTCAATAGCTTTGGTTCTAAAAACCATGTCCTGGAGATATGAGTTTTCGAGGTGCAAATTGGCTGTTTTTTGAGTTGAATGTTCGAGGCGAAGGAGTGTGTTAATGAGCTTTAAGAACATTTTCAGAATAGTGGTGATGCTGCTTTTTGCCGCCTTTGTGGTTCAGAATGCAGAGGTCGTGGAGATTCGTTTTTTAGTATGGAGCACCTATGCTTCCAGGGCGCTTGTTTTGATTTGCGTTTTTGTCCTAGGGCTATTGGCTGGATGGCTTCCAGCCTTGTTTAAAGGGAAAAGGGAATGCCCCGAAGATAAGGAAATCAATTCCTGACCGGGTTCGCCCATAATCACGCAGGCGGCTCGGGAGGGCGCAATGGATAATGAAACAGGCCTTATTTATGCTTTTTTGTTGGATGGAAAGGGCGGTGGAATAAGTATCGATTGGGAGGCGATAAGAGCATGGACCCCGGAACAAGGGGCCTTATGGCTTCATTTGGACTACCTCCACAAGGACGCCATGGATTGGCTGCAAGAGGAAAGCGGCTTAAAACCTATTGTGCTGCAAAGCCTGGTGGCCGATGAAACCAGGCCCAGGACCATAGACTACGGTCAAGACCTGCTCATCATTTTGCGGGGAATAAACGCCAATCCGGGCTCCGACCCCGAAGACATGGTTGCGCTCAGGATGTTGCTGGAACCACGCCGCATTATTTCCATGCGCCGCCGACGGGTTATGGCCGTGATAGATGCGGCGGAAGCCCTCGCGGCCGGGAACGGCCCCAAGGACCCGGGGGATTTTTTCACCTTTGTCTGCGACCGGATAACCGACCGCATGGGGGACGTCATTCAGGATATCGACGATTCTGCGGACGAGATGGAGGAGGCCATCCTGGAGGAGGACGCCAGGGCGCTCAGACCCCAACTGTCCAAGATCCGGCGGCAGGCCATCGCCCTCCGCAGATATATCGCCCCTCAGCGCGATGTCCTCATGCGGCTGCAAAACGAAAGAAACCCCCTCATCAACGAATCCCACAGATTGCAAATCCGGGAAGACGCCGAACGCACCGCACGTTTTGTGGAAGACATGGACGCGGCCAGGGACAGGGCCGCAGTGACCCAGGAGGAACTGGGCAACCGGCTTTCGGAAGAAATGAACAGGGCCATGCTTGTCCTGTCTATTGTAACGGCCATTTTTCTTCCCCTGGGCCTCATGACTGGGTTGCTGGGGATCAATGTGGGTGGAATACCGGGCACGGATAACCATTGGGCCTTTTTGATTGTTTGCCTTTTCCTGGTTGGGCTTGGCGGCATGCTGCTTTTTATTTTTAAACGCTTGAAATGGCTTTGATCAGGCATTTTGTTCAAATGGGGAGACTAATAATGGAGCAATGGCTGGACACCACTTTTTGGCAGGTCATTATTCAAAAGACCAGTTTGTGGCTGATAACAGCCGTCCCTTCGATACTTTTTATCCTGCTCCTGGCGGTTATCGCCTTGCGGCTTTTTAGTTTCGGTATGAAAAAGGTCAAGGTTTTCATGGTGGACAGAATGAAAACCAGCGGACGCATTGACCCGGACGAAGCGGACCGCCGGTTGGAAACCCTTACCCGGGTTCTCACCACCATGGTCAAGGTGGTGCTTTGGACCATGGTGGGCATGCTGCTCCTGAAAAGAGTCGGGGTGGATATCGCCCCTCTCATAGCAGGCGCAGGCATTGCAGGTCTGGCCTTTGGTTTCGGCGCACAGGAACTGGTTCGGGACGTTATTTCGGGTTTTTTTATCCTTTTGGAAAATCATATTCGTACAGGCGACGTGGCTTCCATCAACGGCACCACCGGCGTGGTGGAGGATATCGGCCTGCGGACCACCTCTCTCAGGGATCCCCAGGGCACCATCCACATGTTCCAAAACGGCAAAATCAACGCCATGTCCAACCTTACCAAGGGCTGGTCCGCCTCGGTTTTTGACATTGGCGTGGCCTATAAGGAAGACACGGATGCTGTTTCCAAGGTTATGGCGGAAGTAGCCGAGGATTTGTCCCGGGACGCCCAGTTCCGCGGCTTGATCCTGGAACCTTTTGAACTGTTTGGAGTGGACGCTTTTGGCGACAGCGCCGTGATCATCAAAGCCCGTTTGAAAACCAAGCCCCTCAAACAGTGGGTGGTGAAACGGGAATATCTGCGCCGTTTGAAAAAAGCCTTTGACGCCAAGGGCATAGAAATCCCCTTTCCTCACCACACATTGTATTGGGGTGCGGAAACCCCGCCCCTGGCCATTGTTTCCGGTGTTGATTCCAAAAAATAATCCAAATTTCACTCTGGAGACTGGCGGTTATGGAAATGCTTGCCGACTTACCCTTGATTGTGTTGGGTATGGCGATTTTTTGCCTGCGGATTATGGATGTCTCTCTGGGCACCATTCGCACTATTATGATTGTCCAGGGAAAAACCTGGACTTCGTTCTTTCTGGGCTTCTTTGAAATAATCATCTGGCTGTTGGCCATTTCCACGGTGGTGCCCCTTATCAAGGACAAGCCCAGCCTGATTCTTTTTTACGCACTGGGTTTCGCCACAGGCAATTTTGCGGGCATCAAGCTCGAACGCTGGCTGGCAGCCGGTAACATGATTCTCCGGGCCATCACCATGACCATGGGTAAATCCATGGCCGAGACAATCCGCAAGGAAGGCTTTGAGGTCACCACCTTCCAGGGAGAAGGCATGGAAGGTCCGGTCACGCAATTGTTTATTGTGTGCAGGCGCAGGGATGTGGGAAACATTATCCATATGATCAAAGCCGCTGATCCCCAGGCCTTTTACATCATGGAACGGGCCGGAAGCGTGAGCAAAGTGATCCGACCTTTCATGGCGTCCCCAACAGGGTGGAGAGCGATCCTGAAAAAGAAATAGAATAGGGCCGTCAGATTCTACAACTCTCTGGTTTCTCATATTTTTCTGATGTGAAAGATTTGTCATACATGTATATTTTTGGAATCATGGCCGGATTGGCCTTGCTTATTGTGGGCGCGGAATTGCTGGTGCGTGGCGGATCGGCCCTGGCCCGGCGCTTTGGCGTGTCCGAACTGGTGGTGGGCCTCACCATTGTGGCCTTTGGGACCTCCGGCCCTGAACTGGTGGTGAGCGTGGTTTCGGCCATCCAGGGCAGCACAGGCTTGGCAGTCTCCAATGTTCTGGGAAGCAACCTGTTCAACCTGCTGTTGATCCTGGGCATCGCCTCCCTGGTCACGCCCTTGGCGGTTGACAAAAACACGGTCTGGAAGGGCATCCCCTTCCTGGTGTTGGCTGCTGCTTCCGTCTTTTTTTTGTCGGAGCCTCAAGGGGCCTGCCCGGGCCTTTCTTCCACACTCTCCCTTTATGACGGGTTGATGTTGCTCTGCCTGTTTGTCATTTTTATTTACTATACCTTTTCCATCGCCAAGTCCGAAAACGTCCTGGAATCCGTCCCGGTAGGCCTGACAGGCTCAATAAAGGGCATGGCCATGGCGGGACTTGTTGCGGGAGGATTGCTCCTGCTCATCCTGGGCGGCAGGATCTTTGTGGCCTCCGCTGTCCTCTTGGCCAGGAAATTCGGCATGAGCGAGTCCCTGGTGGGCCTCACCGTGGTGGCTGCAGGAACTTCCCTGCCTGAACTGGCTACTTCGGTGGTGGCGGCCTACCGGGGAAAGATTAGCATGGCCGTGGGCAACGTGGTGGGGTCAAACATTTTCAATACCTTTCTCATCCTCGGATTGAGCGTCATAATCCGGCCCGCCACCCTGAACAAGGGAGACTTATACGACGCCGCAGCCGTGTTTGCCGCCAGCCTTACTCTGTTCCTGTTTATGTTTACCGGCAAAAGGCGGGAGTTGGACCGGTGGGAGGGTGGGGCCTTTATCTTTGCATTTACCGCCTATATGTGGTTTAGAATAGCGTATATCTAAGGTTTGCTAATAGGGCAAACACCAGAATCTTGGTGGCCACGCCTCTGCGCGCAAGATGGCTGCAAAGAGCGCTCGGATAGGTGGTCGGCCTGGAAAAAAAGCGTGGATGCCCTGCATTCGGGAGGTAATTGCATTTTGAGGATTGGAAAGCACGGCAGCCCTTTTTCCGTATATGCGCTCACCCTGTTTGTTTTGGCCGGGGGCGCGGCCCTTGCCGCTGGAATGCGTGAACCCCTCCAAGCCCGGGGCGCGGTCTCTGAAACAGATGTCCTGCTACTGGTGCTCTATGTCCTTTTGGCTCTGGTGTTTTCTTTTTTATGCTCCGTGGCCGAGGCCGTGTTATTGAGCATAACACCTTCCTTTATAGCCGGGCTTGAAGACAAGGAACCCAAAAAGGCGGCTCTGCTTAAAAAATTAAAGCATGAGGACGTGGACCGATCCCTAGCCGCTATCCTGACCCTCAACACCATCGCCCACACCGTGGGCGCCATCGGTTCCGGCGCCAAGGCAACGGCTGTTTTCGGCAGCACTTGGTTTGGGGTGTTTTCTGCAGTCATGACCCTTATGATCCTGTTTCTCTCCGAAATCATTCCCAAAACCCTGGGCGCGGTTTACTGGAGAAACCTGACGGGCATTACGGCCCATTTTGTTAGGATATTGATTCTCATTCTGTATCCCCTGATTCTGGTTTCAGAGCGGCTTACCAGTCTCATAGCAAAAGACGGGAATTTCCACGTGTTCAGCCGGGAGGAATTCATTGCCATGGCCGGGGTAGGGGCGAAATCCGGACATATCAACGAACGGGAGTCCCGGATTATCCGTAACCTGTTTCATCTGGATTCCCTGAAGGCTGAGGATATAATGACTCCCCGCATAGTCATCGCCGCCCATCCCCTAACCATGACCGTGGCCCAGGCCCTGGAAATTTCGGGCTATTCTCCTTTCTCCAGGCTGCCTGTGTTTGGAAAAGACATGGACGATATCACGGGTTTTGTCCTGAAGACCGACATGCTTTTGGCCATGGCAAAGGGACAAGGGGAAACCCCCCTGGAAAACTTTAAACGGGAATTGCCTATTGTGTCCAAGGACAAGCCCCTGTCCGGCCTTTTGGAATATTTTCTGGACAACAGGCAGCATATCGCTCTGGTGGCCGGAACCTACGGAGGCACAAAAGGGCTGGTTACCCTGGAGGACGTGGTGGAAACCCTGCTGGGTATGGAAATTATGGATGAAATGGATAAGGTAAAGGATATGCAGGCCCTGGCCCGTCAGCAATGGGCAAAGCGCGCTAAAACCATGGGTCTTGATGTGGAGGCGTCCTTATAAGGATTGGGCGGCAAGGTGCTTTTTTTGTTTCTTTTAGGTTTTTTTATGTTGAAGAAAGGATAGAATTATGAATCTGAGTAAAAGCGTTTGTATAGCCCTGGTTATTCTGGGCTTGTGCTGCCCAAGCATGATTTTGGCTTCCGAAGGGATTGCGCCTGCGGAGGAAAGCCCCATCATGCCGGAAGAAAAAGCCCTGGCGATTGTTGCGGAACTGGCCAATTATGACGGCAATTGCAAGTACCTTGCCGCGGGCATCATACCCGGGGTGGCTCCTTTTTATGTGTTGGCCCAGGAAGTAACCATTGAAAACGGAATCGTGAACGTCAAACGCAGGATCCAGTACGAAGGCAGCCAGGGAGAACCCTGGGTTAGAAAATCAACCTTCCGCCTGGAAGATATTGATCCCTCGGTACGCTTTCATAAAAGGGGCGAACGCATTACCGGGGTTCTGCTGACCACACGGGGTGAAAAAACTTTGATTCGCCGTAGCGACAAGAACCATGTAAGCAAAATGGTTGTGTTTTCCTGCCCGGCTGAAAAGGCCCCCCTCTTGAAGCAGGCTTTGTGGAACCTGGTTATCGCCAGCACTCCCAAACCAGCCGTTACAGAATAAAACCTGATCTGACAGCCGGGATCGCTTATTGGTTCCGGCTGCCTTTATTGTCCGATGATTCCTGACCGCCGTTACTCATTGGCTCTTTAGCGTCATCCTCCTTGGGCTCATTGTCGTTTTCACCCATTGGCTCCTTAGAGCCTACCTCTTTTGGCGCTTTGGTTTCCAGGCCCAGAGATTCCATAGTCCGGGTTGCATCCAGGAGCTTGGCCTCTGCCTTGGCGGCCTTTTTAAGTGCGATGGCCACATTGTCCCGGGCTTTTTGGGCCTCCTGGACCATGGCGGCCCGTTTTTCCGCTTCTTCTTCCGAGGCTCCCGTGGGCGCATATTGCAGCCTGTGCTCAGCCTTTAAAGCCTCCTGCCTGGTCATCTCCACTTCGTTGTCCAGACTCCGGGCCTTTTTAAGGGCCTCCTCGTATTCGTCCATGGCCGCGGCGATCTTGCCAGCCTCACCTTCGTCAGGCTGGGCCGTCAGGTCCACGTCGCGGGCAGCCAAAACCAGGGCCACTATGGGAAGATTGGTGAGAAAATCCTCAACTTTTCCTCCAAAAACGTTTTGCACCTGATTGTAATGAAGCCTGAACGGGCTGAATACAAGGGCGGCGTCCCTTGAGTGCTCCCGAACTGCCTGGGTGTCCGTCTTGGGAAGCACAACAGGCTTTGCCTTGATACGGGCGTCCTCCAGGAAACTCGACAAGGTTTGCAGAGTTTCCGCTTCATTCCCTTCCTTGGCCTCAGCCAGCACCCGGATGCGGGCATCTTTCCAGGCGTCATTACGGGTCATGAGATAGGCCAGGAGCAGCATGAACCGGCCCGTGGCGTCGTCCTGCCACCACACGTCAATGCGCCGCTTTTCAGCCGGAATGGCTTCCAGGGCAGTCCATTCCTCCTCGCCCCCGGCCAAAAGCACAATATTCACACCGGCCCGGAAAGCAATGCGCAGGTTCCGGCTGTACGGGATTTCCCTCACGCCCACGGTGCTGAACCGTTTTTCCTCAAACCAGTTCAACACGGCGGTGTTGGCTTTAAACGGTCCTATGCCATAGCTTTCCAACAGGGTTTCCAGGGAGAGAACCACGTCGGAAGTTCGCAGGGCTAACGGAAAGGCCGAAAGTTTTTCCTTGGCTATGTCCTCGCGCAATTCGTTTTCTGCATCTTGTCTTAGCTTGAGTCCTTTGGCCCCTGTTTCCTCAATAACCCGGACCGCTGTGACCGTGCCGCTTTTTCCTTCCAGCCAGGTGGCGAAATGCAGCAGGTGGGCCCTTCTTTCGGGATTTTCGCTGAATACCAGGATCTGAGGCCGCCAATCCCGGAAATGTTCCGGCGCGTTGACGGTGGCAAGGAGATGCCTGCGGATTTCCTGGAGATGATGGGAACGCTGGCCATCGGACCACCGTTCCGTATGAGCGGTTCTTTGAAGATATTGGTAAATGGCGAAGATCGTGGCGATGGCCGCAACCCCGGCTGCAGGATCAATGGCCAGCATGGCCCCCAGGCAGGCCAGTCCGCCTAATAGACTGTATTTTTTATTGAAAAAGCGAAAGCTCGGCCTAAACGATGGGCTGGCCGCCCGCGCTTCAAAATAGGTGGCGTAATTCAAGAGCCCGTACGAAATGAGGAAGAACATGGATACAATGGGCGCAATGAGGTTCAGGTTGCCCAACAGCACAGTTACTAACCCGATGCCCGCGGCCAGAAGAATGCCTCGTCTGGGATTGTTACTGCTTCCCTCACCTTTGGCAAAGGGCGTTAGAAACGGAAAAATTTTGTCTTGAGACAGGGATTGCAATATGCGGGGAGCCCCCAAAAAGGACGCCATGGCAGAGGAAAGGGTTGCGGCAATCACCCCGGCGTCTATCAAAAAGGGGAACTTGGCGACATGCCGCATGGCGTTATAGTCCATGCTCAGGGCTTCCAAGGGCAAAGCTGCCGAAAAAACCAGAGTCACGGCAAAATAGACCGCAATGGACAAAAACACGGCGATGAAAGTGCCCTGGGGGAGGCTCTTGATAGGGTCTTTCAGGTCGCCGGACATGCTCACCCCCTGGGTAAAGCCTGTCACCGCCGGAAAAAATATGGCGAATAACACCCAGAAATTCGGCCCGTCCGAAGGCCCTGTCCAGTTATGGGCAAGCTGGGAACCCTTGACCAAAGGAATGCCTCCCCAAAAAAAGGAAACCAGGGCCAGGGCCAGCAGAACCATGACCACGTACTGGAACTTAGTGGCTACGTCCGCTCCCATCCAGGCGAAAATAAAAAGCAGGCTCATGGCGATGAGAGCTATCAACCGGGGAGATAGCATTAACCCCTCCGGCAGCATGCCGCTGACCGCCTCACCAAAACCAATGCAATAAAAAGCCACGGAAACAGATTGGGCCAGGAACAGCACCAAGCCGATGGCGCCGCCAAATTCCAGCCCAAGGGTTCTCGAAATAAGGTAGTAATCTCCGCCGCCCTTGACCTTCATGTTTGTGGCGATGGCCGACAGGCTCACGCTGGTGAGCACGGATATGGCGTTGGCCAATCCTATGATTATCAGGACCTTCCATAGTCCCGCCCCGCCCACCACGTATCCCAGGCGCAGGAATAAGATGATTCCCAGGATGGTCAGGACGCTGGGGGTGAAGACACCCGCAAAGGTGCCCAACTGGCTTCCGCTTGGTGTTGCTGTCTTATTATTCATATAGGGATTCTATTTTTCAGGTTATTTCATCTTTAAGGGATTCAAATCCGGACACAATGTCCAAAAGTTCGGCAGTAATTACGCTTTGCCTGGTTTCCCGGAAAAGGCCCACAAGCCGTTCTTCGATTTCCAGGATGTTCTTTTCCGCCGCCTGCATGGACCGAAGCCTCGCCGCGTTTTCGCTGGCCATGCTTTGGGTAAATGCCGCGTATATGGTAACAAAAATATGCTGCCTGAACAACTGCACCGAGAACTCTTCCGGGCTCATGCCTATCAAGGGCAGGCACCTGTTGGGCCAGGGAAGGCTTTTGGTTTTGTTTATCCAGGCCTGGTCCAGGGGGAGAATTTGGGCGCACATGGGTTCAAATCCCCCTTCCTTGACCAATTGGTGGTGGATGACGCGCAGGGCCTGGGCTCGGGTTTCCCTCTCCCATTCCACAAAAGCGTCTCCCAGGCTTTCGGCAACCTGCTTGATGCTGGAGACGCTTCCCGGCAAGGAAAAATGTTGGGGTATGGTGTGTCCTTCATCCTCCAGCGCCGCCCGAATTTTTTCTCCTGCGGTCCAGAAAACCGGCTGCAGTCCCTGTCCATGCAAATCTCCGAACCGTATCAGGGCTTCCTGCAAAATCACTTCGTTGAACTGGCCGCACATGCCCTGATCCGAGCCGATAACTAACAGCACGATTTTCGGGTTTTGCCGAGGGGCCACAAGATGGCCCCCGGACCGGAAAAGGGCCTGCCACCCCATATTCACCACTCGCCGGTACTCCTCCAGGGACAGGGCCGCTCCCTCAAAATGACGGATGTTCACGGCTGCCAGGTTTTTCATGGTTTTCACCACAGACAGTAAATCCCCGGCGGTCTTGATCCGTTTTTTCAGGCTTTCCAGGTCATCCATGGTTTAGCAGGGGCTCCAGTTTTGCCTTTATCATTGTGTGCAGGCTTTCCAACTCCGGGGAATCGGGTTTTGCCTGGGGAATACTCCGGTTCAGTTCCCCGTCTCCCCGCACGATTTCCACAATAAGCTCCTGGGCCTCATCCATTTTTTCCAGGGGCGCCATGTCCAAAAGGCCCTGGGACGCGGCCATAAGCACGGCCACCTGCTCCCCGGCGGTGAGCGGTGCAAGATTTTTTTGTTTCAACACTTCCCGTGCCCGCTGGCCGTGGGCCAGGGTTTGCTTGGTGCGTTCGTCCAGCCTGGTTCCGAACCGGGCGAATGCCTCCAGTTCCTGGAACTGGGAATAGGACAAACGCAAATCCCCGGCGATTTTCCGGTACGCGGGAAACTGGGCCTTGCCTCCCACCCGGGAGACCGACTTGCCAACGTCCACAGCAGGCAACAGTCCTCTCTGGAATAGCTCGGGCGACAGGTAAATCTGGCCGTCGGTAATGGAAATCAGGTTGGTGGGAATGTAGGCCGAAATGTTTTGGGCCTCGGTTTCAATGATGGGAATGGCCGTCAGGGAACCCCCGCCAAACTCGGGCTTGAGATGGGTGGCTCGTTCCAGCAATCGGGAATGGAGATAAAAAATGTCTCCCGGATACGCCTCCCTGCCGGGGGGGCGCCGCAACAGCAGGGAAATTTGCCTGTATGCCTGGGCGTGGCGTGTCAGGTCGTCGTACACGATGAGCACGTCCTTGCCCTGGAGCATGAAATGTTCGGCCAAAGACGTGGCCGCATAGGGAGCCACATACTGGAGCCCGGCCTCGTCGTCTCCTTCCACCACCACCACGGCGGTGTAGTCCATGGCCCCGTGGGTTTTCAAGGCCTCAATGAATTTGGCGATGCTGGAACTGCGCTGGCCAATGGCGCAATATACGCACAGGACATTTTTATCCTTCTGGTTGACGATGGTGTCCAGGGCTATGGAGGATTTTCCGGTCTGGCGATCTCCCAAAACCAGTTCCCGCTGCCCGCACCCGATGGGGATAAGGGCGTCAATGACCTTGATGCCCGTCTGCAAGGGCTTGTCCACCGGCGCCCGCTGCAAAATGGGAGGCGCCACAGATTCCACGGGCCTGCGCCCTTGTTCCGGGATGGGGCCCAGGCCGTCCAGGGGGCGTCCCAGGGGGTCGATCACCCGTCCCAAAAAAGCGTCTCCAACGGGTATATCCAATACACGGCGGGTGCGCTTGACAATATCGCCGGACACAATATCTTCCCCGGCCTGGAACAGGACAATGCCCACATGGTCCGGGAGAATATCCAAAACAATGCCCGGAACGCCCGGGCCCACAAGAACCATCTCCTCGGCCTTGACCCGGCCCAGGCCCTTGGCCCGGACGATTCCCTGGCCGACGTAGTGGACGTGGCCCACCTCTTCCGTTTCCAGGTCCGCTTTATGATCCCGGATGCTTTGCTCAATATCCGTTGCAGCTTCCTCCAATGAGGAAGCCAGGCTTTCCGAATTCACGCAGCCCTCCTTGCCGGTCCCAGGGCTTGAAACATGCCCGCCTCCAGGTCCTGGAGATACCATGATAGGTTCCATTCCACCTGGAAATCTCCGGCGACAAGCCGGAGCCCCAGGCCAATGTCCGGGTTGACTTCCAGGTCAATATCCTTCAATTCCTGGAAAATCTTCATCAGCTCGTCGCGCATCGAGGTTTGGGATTCCGCACCCAGAGGAAACCCTGTCAGGACCCGGGCTTTGGACTGCCCGGAAATTTGCCGGATTTCCGGCGTATCCCGCACGGACCCGCATTTTTTCAAAAAGGTCAGGATCACCTGCTCCTCCAGCTTGCCCTCAGCCAGGTCTTCCAGCACCTTTTTTGCAGCAAGCAGCACAAGGTCTGCCACCCGGGTTTTAACCTCCTGGCGAAAGCTCTCTTTTTCCCCTTCCAGTCTGTCAACCCAGGCGTCCCGGGCACGGTCCACCTCTTCCCTGGCTGTTTCCAGGGATTTGTCCCGCCATTGGACGATTTCCTCCCGGGCTTTGGCAAGCATGTCCTCCCTGGCCAGGGCGAAATCCTCCCGGTCCTTTTTCAGGCTATCGGCCAGGGCCTGGGCCTCCTGCTTTGCCCGGGCCGCTTCTGCAAGCTGGTCTGCGATCCTTTTCTCCCGGGCTTCCATGGCCTTTATAATGGGGCCGTAAAGGAAACGCTTTAGCAAATACACCAGGATGATAAAGTTGACCGCCTGGGCAATCACCGTGAACCAGTTGATGAGCACGCGTCAGCCTCCGGCCTTGGAAAGAAAATAATTCCAGAATGGATTGGCGAAAATCAGGATCATGGTCACCACAAAACAATAAATGGCGGTGGATTCCACCATGGCCATGCCCACAAAAAGCGTCCTGGTGATGGAGTTTGTCTCGTCCGGCTGCTGGGCGATGGCGCTCAATGCCTGGGCCAAAGCCCGTCCTTCCCCCAAAGCAGGGCCTATGGCCCCCAGGCCGATGCACAATCCCGCCGAAATAATGGAGGCCACCGCGACCCATCCTAATGTATCCATATAAAATCCCCTTTCGCTCCTTTAAGGGCTGTTTGATTGCTGGGTTTGGGCTGCGGCTGCCAGGTACACCGCCGCCAGCACCGCGAAAATATACGCCTGGACCAACCCGGTCAGCAGGCCGAATAACTGCATGATGATGGGAAAAATGATGGGCGCCAACGAAAGCAATATCATGCCGATCATGCTGCCGCTCATGATATTGCCGAAAAGGCGCACCGCCAGGGCCAGGATTCGGGAAACTTCGCCCATGACGTTAAAGGGCAACATCAAGGGCGATGGTTGAAAATAGTTTTTCATATACGCCAAAAAACCAACCTGCCCGATTCCATAAACGGGAATAGCCACAAAAACCCATAAAGCCAGAGCCGTTGTGGTGGAAAGAGACCCGGTAGGGGCCTGGAAGCCCGGCACAACCGTAAGCACATTGCTTATTGCAATGAAAATAAACAGGGTGCCCACCAATGGCAGGTTTTTTTTTGGATTTTTCTGCTCAATCTCCTGTATCTGGCTTAAAACACCGCCCACTATGCTTTCCAGCAGGTTTTGCTTTTTGGAAATTTTCTCCCCGGTACTGAGGTTGCGAGTCACCGTCCAGGAAAAAATCACCAAAAAAAGCATGATGGCCCAGGTGAACACCAGGGTGGCGTTGATGACCACAAACCCTGATTGCCAATACACTATGCTGTCGGGCGAAAGGTTCATGGAGCCTCGCCTGTCTTGCGCGTTTTTCTGCTCACATAAGCCCGGGCCGCCAAAACCCCTGCCATGGCCGGGATAATCCCGGGCGGGAAAAGCCTGGCAACCCCGTAAAAACCTGCCAGGAGCAGCGTGAATCGCAGCAACATGCTGAATGTCAACCATGCCTTGGGCTTGGGGGAACTCACCACATGGCGGACCGTTATCCACAATCCCCAAAAAAACACAAGCCCCAGGGCAACGCCCCAGGCAAACGCGGCAAAAAAATAACCCAGCACCTCAGGAATCATCCTCGTCCCTTTCCTTGTTGATGCTTTTATTTTGCCGGGAAATCCAGAACCAGGCGTTCAAACAGCCCAGGGCCATGCCGATTCCCATCAGCATGAGAGCCCAGGAATACTGGCCCTGATTCTTAATATCAATCCAGGCCCCCAAAAATACGCCGATCACCGTGGGAACGGCGACAGCCCACCCCACAACCCCAAAGGTTCCTACTCCAAACCAGATGTCGCCGGGACCCCTTTTTCGAGCCCTTAGCCTGCTTTTTTCCTTACTGGAAATCTGCTTTCGGAAATGGGAATCCCGGGAGCTATCCCGTTTGTTATTTTTATCAGGCATTTTTTCCAAAGCTCACGAATCGGCGCACAAAATTGGCCTCCAGCCGGGCCACGGAGGACCGGTTAACCCGTTCCCGTTCGTCCTCCTCCATTACCAGTTTTTCCACTTCCTGTTCCAGTTCTCCCAGGTTTCCCACGACCGCGTTCCGGGTGGAGACCATCACCTGGTCCCCCATTTTGACAAGAATGCCCATGTCCACAGCCATGTGAACCTCTTCCCCGCCCGTCAGGGTGCAAGACAGAATCCCGGGCGTCAGGGCCGTGGCATAGTCAATATGCCTGGGAAGGAGACAGAATTCCCCCCCGGGACTTTGGCCCCGAACCTTGGTCACTTCCTGGTCCAGCAGGCTTTCTATGGGGGTTTGCACCTGGATTATCACGACGTCTTCACCTCGTCCAAACTGCCGATCATGTACAAATCGCTTTCCGGCGTTTCCGAGAATTCATCGTTCAAAATGCGTTCGCACCCGTTGACCGTCTGTTCCGCGTCCACCAAATGGCCCTTTTGGCCCGTAAAATGCTCTGTGGTGAAAAATGGCTGGGTTAGAAAACGCTCTAGCCTCCGGGCCCGTTCCACAGTCTTTCTGTCCTCCCGGGAAAGTTCCTCCAAACCCAGCATGGCAATGATGTCCTTGAGATCCTCGTAAGAAGCCAGGGTGCGGCGCACCTCCCGGGCCACGTCATAATGGCGCTGGCCCACAATGGCGGGGGTCAGCATCATGGAGCGGGATTCCAGGGGGTCAATGGCCGGATAAAAACCCTCGCTGGCCCTTTTTCGGGAAAGCACAAGGGATGTGGAAAGATGCGAAAACGTGTGGGTCGCCGCAGGATCGGTCAGGTCGTCCGCCGGAATATACACCGCCTGGATGGACGTGATGGAAGCCTCCCTGGTAGAGGATATGCGCTCCTCCAACTCGGCCAGTTCCGTGGCCATGGTGGGCTGATAGCCCAGACGGGAGGGCAGGCGGCCCATGAGTCCCGAAAGCTCCATGCCAGCCTGGATAAACCGGAAAATATTGTCGATAAGCAGCAGCACGTCCTGGCTTTGGTCGTCCCGGAAAAACTCGGCCATGGTCAGTGCCGTATGGCCCACCCGAAACCGCGCGCCGGGCGATTCGTTCATCTGCCCGAATACCATGGCGGTGTTCTTAAGCACCCCGGCGTCCTTCATCTCCCGGTACAGTTCTTCCCCCTCGCGACACCGTTCGCCAATGCCGCAAAAAATGCTTACGCCCTTGTGCTTGCCCACCATATTATGGATGAGTTCGGTGATGAGCACAGTCTTGCCCACGCCCGCGCCGCCAAACAGCCCTGCCTTGCCTCCCCGCTCCAGAGGAACCATCAGGTCTATGGCCTTGATGCCGGTTTCAAAAACCTCGTCGGACGTAATGCGTTGTGAAAGGGCGATGGGCTGACGGTGGATGGAACGCATTTCCGCATTTTCAACGGGAGGCTCGCCGTCGATCGGTTGGCCGAAAACATTGAACATGCGGCCCAAAAGAGAATTGCTCACAGGGGTTTGGAGGCTCTTGCCATCGGTGTGGACGGCGTCCTCCCGGCCAAGACCTGCTGTGGGGGTGAGGGCGATGCTCCGGATCAAACCGTTACCCAGGTGATCCGCCACTTCCAAGGCAACCTCTCCGTTTTCCCCGGCCCACATGAGGGAATGGATGGGCGGCATTTTTTCGTCAAAATGAGCGTCCACCACGCTGCCTCTGACCGACACGACCTGCCCCTTGTATGTTTTATCCATATATTCAATCCATGATTTGGGCTAAGGGCTTATGAAAGCTATTTAGAAAAGTATATACCCCATCTTGTCTTATTGCCAAGGGGTTTATGGGGAATCTGCAGGATTCTAAAGGGGAAAAAGTGATCTCTCCATGGGAAACTGGAAGCAGTTACAACAGTAATTCATGGAATTGTACAACTCAAATTGCTGATTTAATAATGAATGTGGTTTATTCAATCCCGTATTTATTCATCTTCTGATACAATCCCGTGCGATGAATCCCCAGGCTCCGGGCAGCCTGTGCCCGGCTCTCCGCCTGGGCCAGGGCTTGTTCAATGGCGTTTTTTTCAGCCTGTTCCATCATGGCTTTCAGCGTGGCTTGACCGTTCATGGGCTCCGGCATAACTTCCGACTGGCTCAGGTCCGGCAAATCCGCCGGAGCAATGGAGTTGTCCCGGCACACAATCAGCGCTCGTTCCGTAACGTTGCGCAATTCCCGCACATTGCCGGGCCATGCGTATTTTTCCAGCACCCTTTGCACGCCGGGAAGGATGATTGGGGAAGCCTTTTCCCGACCCAGTATGCGTGAAAAATGTTGGAACACAGGAAAAATATCTCCCTTGCAATCCCTCAAAGGGGGCAGTTTGAGGGTCATCACGTTGATGCGGTAATATAAATCCTGCCGGAACAATCCCTGGCGCATGAGTTTGGACAAATCCCGGTTGGTGGCGCAAATTAGCCGAAAATCCAGCTGTTTGGGCCTATTGGACCCTATCCGTTCCACCTCCCGCTCCTGGAGCACCCGCAGGATTTTAATCTGCATGGGCACTGGCATATCGCCGATTTCATCCAGGAATATGGTGCCCCCGTGGGCCAGTTCAAACTTGCCGGTCTTGCCCGATTTTTTGGCGCCGGTAAAGGCCCCGGCCTCGTACCCAAACAGCTCCGCCTCCAACAACTCTCCTGGTATGGCCGCGCAGTTGACCTTCACCAGATTGCCCGAAACCCGGTCGCTCATCCCGTGGATGGCGTGGGCGAACAACTCTTTTCCCGTGCCCGATTCCCCCATGATGAGCACGGGAGAGGTCGCCCGGGCTGCCTGTCTGGCCAGTTGCCTGGCCTCCTCAATCTCCGGGGATTCCCCCAGGATGCTGTCCAGGGAATAATTGGTCCGGTAAATCTGTTGGAGCTCGTCCTCGTATTTTTCCAGACGCCGTTCCAAATGGGTGATCCGGTTATACAACTCCTTGACCTTGCCCGGGTCCACAAACAGCAGCTTGCCCGCCGCCCCCACCACTCGCCCGTCCTTGGTCAGGGGGATCCGGGCCACCACCCGCGTTTTATCGTCCAGGACCATGCTACGGCCAATCTCCGCCTTGCCGGTCTTCAAAACCCGGTCCATGCGCGTTTTGGGGGAAACCTCCCGGATATGTTTACCTACCGCCTCCTGCGTGGTAAAAGGATATATTCCCTCATTGGCGCTGGACATATACCGGATGATCCCCCGTGCATCCACCAGGATCAGGCTTTCGTACGGGTTGTCCAGCAGGGCGTCCAGGAGTTTCGATGGAATATTTTCCTGGCTGGGGGGTTTTTCCGGGGTTTCTGACATGGACCAGATCCTTTTTTAGGGAAGGCGTATAGCAATGTCTACATGTAGAGTATTGTATACATAAACGCGATTCCTTGCAATTCCAAAATCATAAATCCACCTATTCATTGGATGTGTAGATGATCCTATACATATCGTCCGACCCAAACGCCCGTTCAGGCAAAACCATTGACTGGATTTTTGTCTAAATTATTATTAAAATCATATCGTTATCATATAATATTTGCTTGGTCCCCATGTTGGCAAGCCTTTTGCTCTTACCATAAACGCTTTTGACAAACCTGTTAACCTTTCAAGTGAATTACCAACCAGGAGGAAATCATGGCTATCAAATCAATGTTTGTGGTGGGATCAGGACTTATGGGTGCAGGCATCGCCCAAGTGAGCGCCCAGGCCGGTATTGAGGTCTACCTGAACGACATGTCCGAGGAAGCCCTGGAAAAAGCCCGAAAGAACATTGCCTGGTCCGTGGGCAAGTTTGCGGAAAAGGGCAAGATTTCCGAGGATGTAGACACAGTCATGGCCCGCATCAAGACCGTCTCCACTTATGACGCAGCCAAGGACGTGGATTTGGCCATTGAAGTTATTTTCGAAAACCTGGAACTCAAGCAGGAAATCTTCAAGTCCCTGGACAAAGTCTGTGGCCCCGACACCCTCATCGCCTCCAATACTTCGGCCATTCCCATCACCGAGTTGGCCGCCGTCACCAACCGGGAGGAAAAGGTTCTGGGCATCCACTTTTTCTCTCCGGTTCCCATGATGATGGCCGTGGAGGTCATCAAGGGCATGGGCACCACCGATGAAACCGCCCAGGCGGGCCGGGAATATGTGCTTCAGATCGGCAAGGAGCCCATCATGGTCAATCGCGACGTGGCCGGGTTTGTGATCAATCGCATCAACTTCCCCTCCAACATAGAGGCCATGCGGCTGGTGGAAGAGGGCGTGGCTACCTGCGAGGACATCGACAAGGGCCTACGTTTGGGTTCGGGCCGCCGTATGGGGATTTTTGAGACCGGCGACATGGTAGGTCTGGATGTTTCCTATGGCGCCATGATGGCCACGTACAGGGAAACCGGCGATCCCCGCTTTTATCCGCCCTTGTTGCTCCGGCGCAAGGTCAAGGCAGGCCATTTGGGCCGGAAAACCGGCAAGGGCTGGTACGAATACAACGAGGATGGCACCCGGAAAAAATAACCAACCAAAGGGGTCAAATCTACGTTTGACGTTTGACCCCTTTCCAAGCGCCTCCGGGCGATATAACAGGATGAAATACAATGAGCGATTTAAAAATCAACCAAAAGGATCTGTTTTATATCCTCAAGGAACAACTGGGATACGGCGCGCTTTGCGAGTTCGACCGTTACAAGTCCCTCAATGAGGACACCCTGGACATGCTGGTCAACGAGGCCCTGCGTTTCGCCAAAGGCGTGGTGGCGCCCTTGAACGCAATCGGGGAGGAGCAGGGCGTACACCTGGAAAACGGCAAGGTCACCTGTCCCAAGGAGTTCAAGGCCGCTTTTCATGCCTATGGCGAGGACGGCTGGACGGCGGCGGTGCGGGACCCGGAATACGGCGGGCAGGGTTTTCCCCACATGATGCGCATTGTGATCAACGATCTCATGTACGGGGCCTGTCAAGCCTTTAACATGGCTCCCAGCCTCACCCACGGGGCGGCCCATCTTATCGAGTCCTTCGCCAGCCAATCCCTCAAGAAGACTTACGTCCCCAAGATGTATAGCGGCGAATGGGCGGGCACCATGGCCCTGACCGAGCCCAACGCGGGCTCCAACCTTGCTGCCCTGGAAACCATGGCCTATCCCGAAGGCGATCACTACAAGATTAAGGGCAGCAAGATTTTCATCTCCTGGGGCGATCACGACCTTGCCGGTAACATCGTGCACCTGCTTTTGGCCCGCATAGACGGCGCCCCGGAAGGCGTGCGCGGCATTTCCCTGTTTGTCGTGCCCAAATATCGTGTGGATGAAAACGGCAACGCGGCGGAATTCAACGACGTGTTTTGCACCGGCCTGGAAAAGAAACTGGGCCTCCACGCCTCGCCCACGGCCGCCCTGGCTTTTGGCGGCAAGGACGGCTGCATTGGCTACCTGTGCGGCAAGGAGAACATGGGCCTGGCCCATATGTTCCAGATGATGAACTCCGCCCGCATCAACACCGGCGTTTCCGGCATGACCATGGCCAGCGCCGCGTACCAGAACGCTTTGGATTATTCCAAGTCCCGGGTACAGGGCCGGGACATCGCCAAACGCAAGCAAGGCTCCGTGCCCATCATTGACCATCCCGACGTGCGCCGCATGCTGTTGTGGATGAAGGCCGCCGTGGACGGCATGCGCTCCATGATCTACACCGCCGCGTTTTGGGCCGACTTGTCTCACGAGTCCCCGGACGCCGCCCAACGGGAGCGCTATTCCGCCCTCACCGAATTCATGACTCCCATTGTTAAATCTTATTGCTCGGACACGGGCTTTCGGGTGTGCGAAACCGCCATGCAATGCCTGGGCGGCTATGGATTCTGCAAGGATTATCCCATTGAGCAATACCTCCGCGATTCCAAGATCATGAGCCTGTACGAAGGCACCAACGGCATTCAGTCCTCGGATCTTATGGGCCGTAAGATGCACATGAACGAAGGCGCACCATACAAGGCCTTCATGAAGGAAATCAGTGAGTTTTGCGAAAAGCATCACAGCCACCCCGGCCTGGGAAGCCAGGTGCGTTTCCTCAAGGACGTATTGGCCGACATCACGGAAATGGCCCGCGAAATGAGCGCCCGCTATTCCGCCGATCCCCTGCAATGGGCTTCGTACACCTATCCCGCGCTCATGTGCTTTGCAGAAGCCATCATGGTTTGGCGTCTGGTGGATATGGCCATCATCGCCTATGACCGGGCCCAGAAATCCGGCAAGAAAAATGACTATTTTCGCGGCAAGGTGGCCCAGGCGACCTTTTTTACAGACATCACCCTGCCCCACACCCAGGTTCGGGCCCGTACCTGCACGCGGGTGGACAGGGAAGTGGTGGAATTGGCTGACAACGCATTCTAAACCCATGGAGGGGAAATCATGTCGCAAGAAATTGTAATTGTCAGCGGCGTTCGCACTCCGGTGGGACGCTACATGGGCGCGCTCAAGACAGTGGAGGCCTACGACCTCGCGGCCCTGGTCCTGAACGAGGCCGTCAAAAAGGCGGGTATCACGCCCGATCAGGTGGACGAGGTGATTATGGGCCAGTCCTACCAGAACGGCGAATATGTGAATATCGCCCGCATGGCTCTCCTCAACGCGGGATGGCCCGAGGAAATTCCCGGCCTCACCATTGACCGCAGGTGCTGCACCGGCCTGGAAACCATCCGGCTGGCCTCGGCCCTTATTCAAAGCGGGCAGGCGGAGGTCGTGGTGGCGGGCGGTGTGGAAAGCATGTCCAACGCCGAGTTTTATTTTCCCGGCAGCCTCAAATGGGGCGTGGGCGGCCAGAAAGGCATGCCCAGGGGACACGGGGACCTTTCCATTTGGGGCATGCCCATGTTCGACCGCATCCAGCGGGCGCGGGTCATGAGCCAGCCGGAAAAAAGGTATGGCATCCTGCCTTCCATGATGTCCTGGGCCGAAACCGGGGCAAAAGAGGAAGGCGTCACCCGCGAGGAATGCGACCAATGGGCTTTGGCCAGCCACCAAAAAGCCTGCGCCGCCCAGGATGCAGGGCTTTTTGACGGGGAAATGGTTCCCGTCGCCATTCCCCAACGCAAGGGCGATCCCATTATCGTGGACCGGGACGAAAATCCCCGGCCCGACACCACCCTTGAGAAATTGTCCTCCCTCAAGCCGGTTTTGGGCGGTGTCTGCACAGCAGGCAATTCCTCCACAGAAAACGACGGCGCCGCCGCCGTGGTGGTCATGAGCGCCGATAAAGCCAAGGAACTTGGCCTGGAAATCCTGGCCTATGTAAAATCCGTGGCCGTGGCCGGGGCCGACCCCACACGCACCTACCTCACCGTGGGCGCGGCGGCCCGCAAGGCCCTTGCCAAGGCGGGCGTGGTCATGGAAGACATGGAACTGATCGAAATCCAGGAAGCCTTCGCCGCCCAGGTTCTGGCAGATTTGAAAGACATGGGTATTGGGGAAAATGATTACGGCAAGATCAACGTAAACGGATCGGGCATCTCCCTGGGACATCCCATCGCCTGCACCGGCGTGCGAGTCCTTGTTTCCCTGGTTTATGAAATGCGTCGCAGGAACGCCAAAATGGCCCTGGAATGCATTTGCGGCGGTGGCGGCCTGGGAATTGCCGCAGTCCTGGAAAGGAAATCCTAATGGGTAAGAAAATGTATGATGTCGTTGTGGTGGACGCCGTGCGCACCGCCTTTGGAAGGGCGGGGGAAAAAGGCATATTCTGGAATACCCGCTCCGAAGACTTGTGCGTGCCCCTGTTGCAGGCTCTTATAAAACGGAATTCCCCCGTGGAACCCGGACTCGTTGAAGACGTGGTCTGGGGCGTCACCAACCAGATGAAAGAGCAGGGCGGCACCATAGGCCGTATGATTTCCATGCTGGCTGGTTGGGGCTGGGACGTGCCCGGCTGCAGCGTGGACCGCATGTGCGCCAGCGGCCTCACCGCCGTGGGCTTCGCTGTTGCGCTTATCGCCAGCGGCATGAACGACTGCCTGGTGGCCGGGGGCGTGGAACACATGGGCCACCTGCCCATGGGATTCATGCGGGACCCCCATCCCCGGGCCGCAGAGGTCATGGGAGACGATAGCGCCTTTAACATGGGCCAGACCGCCGAAAACATCCACGACCGTTTTCCCGAGTTCACCAAGGAAATGGCCGACGCCTACGCCGTGCATTGCCAGGCAAGGGCCGCCAAAGCCATTGAAGCGGGAAAAATGAAAAGCATGATCATTCCTGTGGAATCCCGGGACCAGGATGGCGGTAAAATTCTCATAGATACGGACCAAGCCCCCAGGCCGTCCACCACCATGGAAGGCCTTGCCACTCTGAAAACTCCTTTCCGGGAAAACGGCCGGGTTACCCCGGGCAACGCCTCGGGCCTCAACGACGGCGCTTCCGCCGTGCTGCTTATGGAAGCGGACAAGGCCTGGGACATGGGCCTGAATCCGGTCATGCGCTTTGTGTCTTCAGCCGTGGCTGCCGTGGACCCTCGGGTCATGGGCATCGCCCCTGTTCCCGCTACTGAAAAGGCTCTTAAAAAGGCCGGACTTTCCATGGCGGATATTGATATTGTGGAAATCAACGAGGCTTTCGCTGTCCAGGCCATGTATTGCCTGGACCGCCTGGGCGTGCAATGGGATGACCCCCGGGTGAATCCCTGGGGCGGGGCTTTGGCTTTCGGCCACCCCCTGGCAGCCTCCGGCCCGCGTCTGGTGGCCTTTATGGCGGCCCAGTTCCGGGAAAATCCCCAGGCCAAATACGGCCTGTGCACCATGTGTGTGGGAAGAGGGCAGGGCTATACCATCATCTGGGAAAATTTGACCACCCAAAAATAATTTTGTGGCCGGGGTTTCCCCGGCATTAGGGAGATACGCCATGTTTTTTGAACTGTCCAGGGAGCACAAGATGCTCCAAAAGGCTGTCCGGGAATTCGCCACCAAGAATATCGCTCCCAATGCGGACCAATGGGACGCCGACCATTACCTGCCCATCAAGGAGGTTCTGAAACCCATGGGCGAGCTGGGCTTTTTCGGGGCTGTCATTCCCGAGGAATACGGTGGGGAAGGCATGGGCTGGCTGGCCGCCTCCATCATCACTGAAGAAATCGCCCGGGCTTCCAGTTCCCTGCGGGTGCAGGTTAATCTTATCGGCCTTGGCTGCGCCTATCCCATCTACAAATACGGCACTGAAGAGGCCAAGAAAAAATACGTGGAAAAGCTGTGCAAGGCCGAATACCTGGGCGGCTTCGGCATCACCGAGCCCAACGCCGGATCCGACGTCATGGCTATTGAAACCGAAGCCCGGGAAGAAGGCGACCACTATGTTCTGAACGGCTCCAAAACCTGGATTTCCAACGCCCATCAGGCGGACGCAATTGTTATTTACGCCTACACCGATAAAGCCGCCAAATCCAAGGGCCTTTCCGCGTTTGTGGTGGAGCCCAAGAATTTTAACGGCATTAAAACCACGGACATCAACAAGATGGGCTCCCATTCCTCGCCCACCGGCGAACTCTTTTTCGACAACACCCGTGTGCCCAAGGAAAACCTTTTGGGCAAACCCGGCGACGGAACCAGGATCGTGTTCTCGTCCCTGGCCAACACCCGCCTGTCCGCCGCCGCAGGCGCTTTGGGCAGCGCCCAGGCCTGCCTGGACATCGCCACAAAATATTGCACCCAACGGGTTCAGTTCGGTCAGGCCGTGGGCAATTTCCAGATGAATCAGGACATGATCGCCCAAATGGTCACGGAAGTGGAGGCGGCCCGCCTTCTGGTTTATAAAGCCTCCTGGCAGAAGGACCAGGGCATGGAAAATAACGGGCTTGAAGTGGCCCAGGCCAAGTATTTCGCCGGGGAAACCGCCATGAAATGCGCCAATTTCGGCATGCGCCTCATGGGGGCTTACGGATACTCCACCGAATATCCCATGGCCCGGTATTACCGCGACATCCCCACCTATGTGCTGGTGGAAGGCTCGGCCAACATCTGCAAGATGATCATTGCCATGGATCAACTGGGATTTCGTAAGGCCAACCGGTAAAGGAGAGAATTGTGAAGCTGGATAATATCATTTACGAGAAAAAAGATCACATCGCCATACTCACCATCAATCATCCCCCGGCCAATGCCTGGAACCTGGCTACGGTCTTGGATTTCAAGGCCGCCGTGGACGAAGCGGACCAGGACAAGGACGTGCGGGTGGTGGTGCTAACCGGCGCGGGCGATAAATGCTTTTCCGCTGGCATGGATGTGTCGGATGCGGCCAACCTGCCTACAACCAGCCCCATGGCCCGGACTCTATGGACACGCCTGGATCGGTTTGAAAAACCCGTGATCGCCGCTATTAACGGCCACACCCTGGGCGGAGGCCTGGAACTGGCCCTGTGCTGCCATTTCCGCATTATGGCGGATAGCCTCAAGGCGAAAATCGGCCTGACTGAACTCAACCTGGGCATTATTCCAGGATGGGGCGGCACCCAACGCCTGGCAAGGGTGGTGGGCGAGGCAAAGGCCCTGGACATGATTTTGTTTTCCAAGCGTCTGGACGCAAAACAGGCCTTGGAGATCGGCCTGGTCAACCAAATTTGCGCCCCGGAAAAGCTCATGGAAGAAACCCTGGCCTTTGCCGGAGTTCTCGCCCAACGTGCTCCCGTGGCCGTGAAAATGGTGTTGCGGGCCATGTCCGCAGGCGCCTACGAAGGCATTGAAAAAGGTTTGGCCACAGAAACAGAGGGAAGCGCCGTAGTGAAAGACACCAAGGACAGCGTGGAGGGTTTTACGGCATTCCTGGAAAAACGCCCGCCCGTGTTCATCGGCGAGTAGTTGTTACGCAGATCATCCCGCACCGGTAATATTCCTGCCGGTACGGGATGATTGATTTCTAACGATCTCATCATATCGTTTTATTGCCCTGCCTTGACCTGCTGAATGCGGAAGGATTAATATTTAAAAAATTGGCAATGTCCTGGTTTTTTGGGAAAACAGGGAGGACTTCGCATGGATTTGAAAGACAAGTACGCCGTGGTGGGAGTGGGCTATACGCCCCAGGGAAAGGTTCCGGAACGGACCTCTGTCAGCTTTCACCAGGAGGCTGTTGCAAATGCCATACAGGACGCCGGTCTGAAGAAAGAGGATATTGACGGCCTGATTTCCTACCGCCATTTTCCCCCTTGCCCGGGCGAACCAAATCTGACGCCCCAGACAATCTCTCAGTATCTCGGTCTGACGCCCAGTTACGCCAGCCAGGACGCCAACTGATCGCGGTTTCATTTACAGCACGCAGTTGGCGTGCTTGAAGCGGGAATCTGCAAATACGTGGTCATCACCTACGGGCATAGCGCCCTGTGGGGCGGCGGGATGTATCAGATGTTGCTCCAATTGACGGGCAATGAAGCGGCGTTCGGGCATTTTGGGGCTGTGGGCGGGTACGCCCTGGCCGCCATGAGAGGCATGCACGAGTTTTCCACGGGCCCGGAAACATGGAAGCATATCGCCATGGGTCAGCGCAAATGGGCCAACCTGAATCCGGCGGCCATGATGCACAAAAAGGCCATGAGCGAAGAGGATTATTACAACGCGCCCATGGTGGTGGAACCCCTTCGCCTTTTTGACAACTGCCTGATCAACGACGGCGGACGCGCGATCATTATAACCACCGCAGAAAGAGCCCGGGACTTAAAACAACCGCCCGTGCTGATTGCAGGCATGGGGCATCATAATCCGTCCAATGAAATCGGCCAAGCCAAATACATGGCCGGACCCACCGGCGCGAAAAAGGCGGGGGAGGCGGCGTTTCAAATGGCTGGAATCGGCGTCGGGGATGTGGACGCCTGCCAGATTTACGACTGCTTTACCTATACCGTGGAACTCACCATGCAGGACTACGGGTTTTTCGGGCGCGGTGAAGGAGAGGACTGGTTCAAGGGCGGAACCATTGAGCCTGGAGGCCGCATGCCGCTAAATACATCGGGCGGCCAGCTTTCCGAGGCCTACTACATGGGCCTGACCCCCATGTCCGAGGCGGTCATGCAGCTCAGGGGCCAATGTGGAGACAGGCAATTGGGGCCGAAAACCAACACCAAGGAACCGGAAATCATTCTCTGCAGCGATAACGGCGGGATACTCCAATCTAATGCCTGTTATATCTTCAGGAAAGGGTAGCCATCATGTCTTATGATCAACTAACGCCCACGCCGGATGCCGACAGCAAACCCTTTTGGGATGCATGCCGCAATCATCAGTTGATGTTCCAGAAATGCGCGGAATGCGGCGACGTAAGGTGGCCGCCCAGCATTCTTTGCCCGCAATGCCATTGCCGGGATGCGGAGTGGATCGAATCCGTCGGCAAGGGAACCGTTTACAGCTACGCCATTTACCATCAGGCTTTTCATCCCGCATTTGCGGCGAAGTTGCCCTATGTGGTTGCCATCGTGCAATTAGATGAGGGGCCCATGATACTCACGAACATTATTGGATGCCCCCATGAATCATTGGCATGCGAGATGCCGGTGCAGGTGGCTTGGGATGATGTCTCGGAAGAATGCAGCCTGCCCAAATTCCTGCCCATATTGTAAAGGCGGAAGCCACAGGCGCTCAAATTTTGGGCAATCCCAGGGGCTTGGTCAATGCCCTGGCCAAACTTGGATCCTATTCCGGTCGCATACCTATGGACGCCCAGCCCGCCACAGCCCATATGTTTATCGTGAATCCCCTGTCCGGCAAGAATCTGGCCAGCCTGTTTTCCACCCATCCTCCGCTGGAAGAACGGATCGCCCGGCTGACGGGAATGCGCCCTGACACACCCCCCAGCCAGGGCGGCGGAACGCGCAACGCCCAGGACAGCGCAAAGGCTTTTTGGGATTCCCTCAAATAATTTTTCATCAAGCATTTTTATTCCGCCCTGTCCCTTCTTTCACACCAGGGGCGGGCCGGCTTGTTTTCCTTATTTCCTTGCCGGAAATTGTTGGCTCAAATTTTAAACGGGTGGGTTGTCCCGGGCCCTTAGGACAGGTTTTGCCGAGCCATGGAGATCCAGTCTTTTTGTGAGGAGCGGTAATACTTGGGGGCCATTTTGGCTTCCACCAAAACCCTTTGAAACACGTCCCTGGCTTGATGGACATGCCCATTTTTTTTTAAAAGCAGGGCGTAGCGGCATCTTGCCTCTTCTCCTGGATAATGCCTGGACAAGGTTTCATATTCATTGAGGGCCTTGTTTTCGTTCCCGGAGAGTTCCAAAGCCCGGCAATATAAAAGATGGGCTTCGGCGGGTTTGTAATCCGGGCGGGTGTCGCCGAGGGTTTCAAGGCAATCAAGGGCCTCAAGGAACTTTTCTGTGGCGAAATAGCTTTGGGCCAAGGCAAACAGGCAATACGGTTCTTTTAGGTGAGGGCCGCAAAGACAGGACCGGTAGGTTTGGATGGCTTCTTCATGGAGGCCGCTTTTGACCAGTTCGTCCCCCAGAGCCTTGGAGTTATTAAAGGTGGGGGTGAATTCGAATTTTTCCCTGGCTTGGCGAAGGTCTCGGGAAGGATCCACGGTTTTGATAACGGCTTGGCCAATGTCCTTGGCTGCCCGGCTATGATGCATATCAGGCAGCATTTCCACAAGAAAGTAAACCAGGCAACCCAGGAGGGGAAAGCACATGATAATGAAGATCCAATACCTGTCCTTGCCATTTTTTATGGCATGAATGGCAAAGGTAACCTGAACCAAGATACCCAATACAAACAGTAGCGGCATGATAGAACCTGTCCCGAAAAATGGCGAATAAAAATGACTGCGCATCCAGGAAGTAGCAAAACAAGGAATATCTCAGCAGAGCACCTGCAATAAAACGCCAAATGCTTGCATGAGTTTGTCGGCAACCTAAGGGTTTTGGACGATTATGTCAATGCTGTGTAGCAGTGAGCCATTTTCAGCAGTACAAAATCGTCATCTGTATTCAACTCTCAAGCTGTTGGCCGATCCTTTCAACAGGTGTGAAAAAGTTGGGGATATCCAAATTTTTTAGGTAAGTGAAAATGGGTGGGGGATGGGATACTGGTAAAATAAGGGGAGGGCGGTCCAAGGGAGATTCTTTGCAGAAGGGAAGGGGGCGGGCATAAAAAAAGGAGGGTGAAACAACTTGCGGGTGTTTCAACCCTCCTGCTTCACTATATCTTGCATGCGCCCTCGGGGGCCTTTCGGGCGATCTGCCCGAAACCCTCTTCCTGCCTTGGAGGGGAAAGACTGATCAACAGTGGCGAGTTAATTGATGGCATTGTCGTCGTAAGCCACTCCCCATTCGGAGTGGACAAACATTCCATCAATGTCAAAGAACTGGATTTTTCCCACGCAGGTGGGGCTGAAGTCGATGTTGTATCCGGACCATTTGACCACAGGGCTGCACCAGGTATTCACTGGAAAGTCCAATTCCTGGGTGGGAGAAACGCGGGTGCCTGCATGTCCTGCCAGGGACCTTGTGCCTTCTTCGGGGATACGGCCGATGATTTCCCCAAGGCCGTTGTAGAAGTCAATGTAGAAGTTGACTTCATTGTCGTCACGATTTTGAATGTAGAACCAATTGATGGCCATATAGATGCCAGCGGCTCCTCCGTCAGGCGGCATGTACACATCCCAGCAAGCCGGGGTAAGATGGATGGATCCGGTGTCTTCCCAATTGCATCCACCTCCATGTCCGCCACCGTATCCGGCAAAACTCAACCCTGCGCCCAGGCACAGGAACATCACCAAAAACAATGCCGCAACTTTTTTCATCATCATAACTCCTCCTCAAGTGGAACGATTAACTCCTGCTTGGTGAAACACCCGCAAGTTGTCTTGATTGAGCCCGGGTAGGAATAGGGCATGAATGGGGATATTGGACAGGTATGCTTAGGTATAATCATGATACTGAACTCACGTGTTAGAGGCTGGATGCATGTATTCCAAACATGCAATGACAGCAGTATACCAATTCAGCCCAGTCACGGCAACTGTATTTTCAATTTATAACAAAAAAATTCTATTTGGGTTGTATAATTGGAATAAAAGATTGTGTCTATGGGGGTGAAAATTCCTTAAAAATGGTATTGTGAGAGTAACTATTTCAGTGGTTTAGGTCAGCAACTACCTAATAGCAGAGGAAAACCTGACAGGATAAGTAGAATGCACGTGATAATCTGAAAAAATTTCTCACTCACCAGATTATGCAATCGGTCCCCCAGAAAAAAGGCAAGAGGAAGAACAGCAAACAGGGGGGCCGTGATTTTGAACGAATCCATGGTGATGCGGCCGTTTATGAGGAACACCCCAATCAACACCAAATTGAAGCTGCACCAGACCGCGCACAAGGTGGCCCGGAAGACCTTCTTGGACATCTGCTTGCCCATGAAGGCATAAGTGATGAACGGACCGCCTGTTGTGTAAAAGGCCTGGGCAATGCCCGCCATAATCAGAAACAGGCCGGTCATAACAGGAGACAGAGCAAAGTCTCCGGCTTTCTCCTGCACATGCAGCCATAACTGGCGGACGGCAAAGACAACCACAATCAGGCCTAAAAGCCATTTGGGAGTCATGCCCCTAAGCATTTCATAAACCAGCAAACCCGCCACAAGGCCCGCGCCCATAAGGGGGAAGACCTGCCTGACAAGAAGTCCAAAATCAATGTGTTTTCGCTCCTGCCATGCAATCATGCCCGTGGCCGCCACAGTAAGGGGAATAAGAACAGGCACCAGCCTGTCAATGTCCATGAAATGGGCGCCCAGAGTCACGGCGATGAGGGAGGCTCCAAAGCCTGTAAGGGTCTGGGCTGTATAGGCCGCCAGAACAATGGGCAAGAGTATCCATATTTCATGGGGTAAAACAGGCATTCCGATTTTTCTCCAAAAAAGTCCAAAGGGGCAATATTCACGGCCGGGTTGGCTTGGATCGGCTTCCGACCATTAAAAGACTTAGCACAAAAAACAAAACCGACCATGGGCAATTTTACAGATATCTGCTGTTTGTAAAAGAAATGTCACATTTCCGGGAAATCCTATGTTGTCGACAATTTTGTGTTACCTTGATCCTGCAGGGCCAAAATGCCCCAACCCATTTTGCTGGAAAGGTAAATAGCATGCACTTCACCATTTTTGATACACCTGTTATCCGAACCCTTTTTCGCTGGATTGCCGTTGCAGGCCTGTGGGCCTTTGGATGGAAAACAGAAGGGCAGCCGCCGAATGAACCTAAATATGTACTCATTGCCGCGCCCCATACATCCAACTGGGACTTGGTGGTGACCCTGTGTCTGGCCTTTAAATACAAAATCAACATTTATTGGTTGGGCAAAGACACCTTGTTCCGGTTTCCCCTCGGCCTTCTTTTGAAATGGCTGGGCGGCATACCCGTGGTGCGCAGTCGTTCCACCAACATGGTGGAACGGACAGCCGGAATTTTTGCCGATAGGGAAAAACTGATCCTGGTGGTGCCCCCGGAAGGCACCCGAGGCAAGGTGCGCTGGTGGAAAACCGGTTTTTACCATATCGCCCATACGGCCCAGGTTCCCATTGTCATGGGTTTCATAGATTTTGGGCGCAAGGTCGGGGGCATGGGACCCGTATTCATACCCACGGGCCATATTGATGAGGATATGGAGAAAATTCAGGCTTTTTATCAGAATATTAAAGGAAAGCGGGAGGACCTGTTCTCCGATGAAAGCGTGGCGCTTCAGAGATCTCAAAAAGAGATCCGCTATGAAAAAGAAGAAACTGAAAAGCTAAAAAAGGCCGGATGAGGCCTTTTGTTAAAAAAAAATATTCGGCCTGCATCCTACCCCGGGTGCGGGCCATTTTTTTGTGGCTGCATGAGGACAGAACAAACCTTTACGCGGCGGCTGTCAGGCGGTTTTATACCAAGTTGACGCCATTGGAGTAACTTGTGACCCCCTAACTCCTAATCCTGCCCGGCGCTATGAATTCATCCCTGCTGTTTCAACAATTCCTGCAACTGCTCCCGAGCCAAATCTCTTTCTTCTTCCAGGCGTTCCAGTTCCTCGATCTGGTGGACCCGGACAGAATGGGCCGGAAGACTGGCTTCCCGTTGCCGGACCTTTTCCTCCAGTTCGTTTACCTTTTGTTTTAGGGCGCGAATTTTTTCTTCCATGTCAGGCCCTCCAAAATGCCGGTTTATCAGGCGGAAGTAAAAGCCGGATTCAAACATTTGGAAAAACAGGTTTAGAACCCGAAGATCCTTTCAAGATCCTTTTTGGTGTATTGGTCAAACTTGAGCCTGAACTGGAAGTACACTCCCTGGGCGTAGAAATCAGCGTCTGCAAAGTCTTCGTCCCGGAAGCCCACAAAATTGTATCCTACGCTTACCCAGGTGTTTTCAAAGGGATTGTATCCCACGCTGGGGCCTGTGCTGTATTCCATCTGGTGGGTGTTCCAGGAGTGACGCACGCTAGCCCTGAGGCCCAGGTCCCATTTTTTAGTGATGTCGTACCGGGTTTCCATGCCGTACAGGTCCGTGAACCCGCTGTAGCTGTCCCCGTCTATGTTATCCAGGACGTACTTGGCGCCGTGCTTGAGGGAAACCTGGGTGCCGTAGCCGGTTTTGTAATTGGCATTGATGTTGTTCACAATGCGACGGCTTTCATAGGGCGAATCCGCATCATTGTCATCTTCCCAGATAAGGTCCAGGCGGTCCAGGACGATCCACCGGGAGAACCGGGGCCGCCAGGCCAGGCCCACACGCAGGTCGCCCGAGGCGTCCTCGGCGCCATCCACATTGTAATCATTGTGGAGAACCTGAGCTCCCAGGGACATGCCCAGGCCATCGTTCAGTTCGCCGTACCAGCCCACGGAAGCGTTCCATTTGTCCATGTCGTCGGCAAAACGGAATTCCACCTTGCTGGAAAAACTCCAGTCGGTTTCGCTGTATGTGGCCCCAAAGGAAGTCGCCACAAAATCGCTGTCCGAGTCGGAAGAATCCGCATCCTGGCCGTCCTTGGACAAGGTCCGGGAGTGATCCACCGAGGCGTCCAGCTTCCATTTTTCGAAAAGGGTCACATTCTGGCCCACGCTGAAATTGGCGAGAGTGGCGCCTGTGGGATCGTGTTCCTCTGTACGCGTCGCGGTTTGCTCCAGGGAGGTATCGAAGTTGGCTCCCTGCCACGGAATGAGCTTGAATCCACCCCGGATGCTTTCGGTTTCCTCTGCGTCGCTCCAGGTCATTTCGTCTTGGGCAAACAGGCTCAGTTGTTCAATAATCCGGTAATCCACGCCCAAGGTCGTGCGGGTGGGATAATCCGTATTTTTATTGTCATTGGACAGGGCCTGTTCGTGGTCCGCGGTGAACAAGAGTTTCCTGTCCAGGAAGTTAACCGAAGCCCCGCCCAACACCTGGGTCACCCGGTTTACGTCGCCTTCGTCGGTTTTTTCCTCGCCGCCCCGGAAACCGGTTTCCACGGTATAGCGGTCCTGGGTGTATTCCACACGGGCTTCGCCCATGTCGTCCCGGGCCCGGGTGCCCAGATCCGTGTTGCGATAGGCTTCGGCTTCGGCGTCCAGTTTTTCGGTGATGTGGTATTCCACCTCGCTGCCATATTTTTCCGTGCCCGACTCGCTGGCGTTCTGCTGGCCCACACCGAATCCCGCGCCTTGCTTCCGGTAATACACCCTGCCGTCCACCTTGGCCGAATCATGGGAGAGTTCGGCCAGATAGGCTTCGCCCTGGGATTCCTCATCTTTGAGTTCACTGTCCGTATGGGCGTATTCCGCCTTGAATTCCGTATTCTCCGTAATGTCCACGGTCAGGTCTGCGCCCAACAGGTCAGCCTGGGTATTCTTGCCGCCTTCATGCACATGGGTGCCGCCCACTTCCACCTTGTCGTCCAGGATTTTCAGGCCGACGCGACCGCCGTAGGTGAAGTCCTTGTCGTCAGAGTCTTCGGCCTCGTAGTCCACCACAATGTAGACCGGGTTGAAGTCGCCGTCCGTGCTCAGGACAGGGGACTTGAAGAAGATGGTTCCCGCGTCGTAATCAATAATATAGTCCACAGTGCGGGCCAAGGATTCGGACGAAATGATATCCTGGCTCCGGTGGCGGTTCCGGGTTTCAATGACCAGTTTTTCCGAGTTCTCCACAATGTCCTTGCGGGACAGGTAATACAGACCCGAGGTGCCGTCGCCCCGGATTTCGTCCTTCACAAAGGCCTGGTTGGTCTCGCTGGCGAAAGCGTCCAGAGTCACGTACTTGCTGTCCAACTTGGTCTTGAAGCCGGTCAGACTGCGGCTGTACGCGGAAAGCTCGGTGGTGGACAGGCCGGTTTCAAAATCGCCGTACAAGGCGTAGAACTTGCCCCGCTCCACCTTCACGTACAGCTTTTCCGTGCTGGCCGCTTCGTATCCGCCTGTGGAGGCATCCCCGTATAGGGTGTAATATTCCTCAGGGTCCAGGTCCCGGAACATGCGGGTTTCCTCGGAATCCCGGGTGGAATCGTACGAAAGGGTCATGAGCCATTTGCCCTTGACCAAGCCCTTGGCAAAGAAAGCGGTCCGGCCGTCCTTGTACCATTGGTCTTCCAGGTCCGCGTCCCTGAGGTTTTCCTTGTTCCCGTCCACGGTCCGATACCCCGCTGTGCCCTCGGCCAAACCAACCAGAATCCACTCGCGGGAGCCAGGTTGGAGCCATACCCGTTCTTCAAAATTCTGGCCGTCCAATTTAAACCGGACAATGGCCTCGCCGGATTGGACGGTGGGCATGAGTTTCATGACAGCTTGGCCCTTATTGTTTACCTTGTATCTTCCCTCTTCCTCCTGGTTGGGGGCGAGAGGGTCGGCCTTCACGGCCTTGGATTCCTGATACACAGAATAGGGCGGGTCCACCGAGAATTCGCCCACAATGCCAGGACGTGCGGGATTGCCCGTGGCATCCAGGAACAGAATATGCACTTCCGAAAAGGTTTTTCCATCTGCAATCAGAAGAGAGTCTCCTTCCTGGAATTTTGCATCCACCGGTTGGGTGGAGAAGTGGATCAGTCTTTTTATCCGTTGCGTTTCTGCGTTGTCGGAGTTGTAGCAGATCGCCTCAAACAGGTTGTCCCCGTCTTTGATGTGAACGCTGATCCATTTGGAAACCGCCACGGTCTTGGCACCGTTCTTCATGCAACCGGAATAGCCAAACGGAGAAATCTCTTTGCCGTTCAAAAGGATCTTGAGTTTTTCGGACGGAGGGTGTTTGACGGCCAGTTTCACGGATGGAATAGGCGGCAGATATTCGGGGCCGGGGTAGATCCATTCCAGGCCAGGCTCCTGCGCCTCCAGCCAATTTTTGTCAAAAGCATTCAAGGGATTGACATACTCGCCGCTATTTTCTTCCGAAGCCGTAGCCCCGGGCTGGGCGCCCTTGGTTTCAATGGCGCACCTGCCTTCATCCGGCGACTCCATTGAGGGCGACCACTGAATCTTCGGAGCTCTCCCATTTTTTTCCGTGGGGGTGCTGAACATACAGACCGCCTTGTAGTTCCGGTCGTTTTCAAGATCTCCTCGGTTCACCTCAAAGGTGTATACAGCCTCCTCGTCCCCGTTGACGTCCCCTATTCGAAAAATTAATGCACCGCCGGCGTCTGTGGGATCGGGGCGGGGCTCCCTGCCTTTTTTGCAACTGCCGGGTATATAAGAAGCCCCCTTGGACAGTAGAACTGTGGTGATGACTTTGTTCAAGTCCACCGTTTCGGCATGAATTTTGATGCTGACCTTATCGTGCTTTTCCTGAGCCTCTCCAGTCAGTTCAAAAAGAGCTTTGCCGGTTTCCGGCCCTTTAGTAGCCACGTAGAAGTCGGACCGCCACATGGTTCCGCCCGCCGCATCCACAAATTGGGAAAATGGCCTGCCTGCATGGCGGGTGTTTTCCTCACAGAAGGCGGCTTCGTATTGTTCCGGCAGGGTATCCAGGTCCAGTTGCACCACATGAACACCGGGCATGACCCCTTCAAAATGGTACATGCCGTCTTCGTCTGTCACAGCGTACTGGCCGTCCTCCAAAAAGACCCGCACGCCTTGGACCGAGTGTTCCACGATAGGCTCTACTCCGTCCTTGGGAGGCTCGGTGGAAGGGCAATGGTCCGCCACAATCTGGCCCATGATGATGCTGCGGTCGTTAAAGAAGTCGTCCTTAATCAGGATCGTGGCATGGGCCGTATTGGAAACGATGCCGGTTTTGTATGCGCCTTTGTTTGTGGTCCCGAGTATTTCATAGGCCTGGGCCGTGTTCACCGCCTTGCCCATGGGCGTGCCTACTGAAATCTCGGTCACGTAGGTGAGGGTGACGCTTTCTCCGGCGGGTAGGGCGCCAATCTCTATGGATAGGATTCTGCCATCATCGGAAAGGCTTGGGTCTTTCTTTTTCCGGTCTTCCACTTTCAAGGAACCGGATTGGTACCGGAAAGACAGGGGCAGGCGGTCCGTCACCAGAACCTGGGTCAGGTTGGCGTCCGAACCGTTATTGATGGTAACCTCATATTGTACAAAGTCGCCAATGGCCGCCGTGGTCTTGTTGGTTGATTTGGTAATCCACAAGGGGCCCTTTGCAGGGTCAATGGGAATATCCACCGCAACGGGCGGCCCTAATGGAACAGTGAACACCTCGCCCCGGGAACCCGGCTCCAGGATGCTGAACGGCGCATTGGGCAGGGTTTGGAGAATGGCTGTGGAGACCACCGAAGGCGCGGAATATTCGGCGGGCGGAGTGATTTCCAGCCTGTAATCCCCGGCGTTCACATAGGGGAAGCGGAATCCGCCTGCCGCGAAAGTATAGGCGGCGCCGCCGCTATCTGTGGCCGTACCCCCGGAGGTAAGGGTGGCGGGGAAGGTGCTTACCCCATCATCCCCAAACACGGTGGCGGGACCGCCGGTGACCGCGTTCACCAGGGTGACAATGGCGCCGTCCACGGGCTGGCCTGTGGAACTGTTGAATACAATGCCCGAGGGGTCCACCATGGCGGCTGCAGCAGTTTTGTCCGTGCCGTCTGTGGGGTCGGTGTATTCGGCCAGGATTTCGCATCCGTTAATCACATCCAGGTATCCGTCGTACTGAGCGCCGTTAGCCTGGACTCTGGATTGAATGTAGCCTGCGAAGACGCCCGTATTGGGGCCGGTTTCCGTCACAAGCACCAGTTCCATGTCCCCGGTGTCCGACACCGTCAGGGTCACCACAATGGTGTCCCGGGTTAAGGGGTCGGTGTTCTGGTCCGCGTCGGTCACCAACAGGAACACGGGTTCTCCCCCGTGATACACGGTGGCGTCCAACAGGGGTACAGGGTCGTCCAAGTCAATGGCTACAGACCTGCCGAATGGAATGGGCGGGTCCAGGGGCTCAAAAGGATCGCCTGTGGAGCCGCTGCTCCGGCCCTGAGTGGTGTTCACCTCCACCAGATTAGCGTTCAGGGCTGTGGGAGCGTACTGCATGAGTTGTATTACGGCGCTTGTTTTGTTGGAAGCGACCACCGTGATTTCATCCCGGTTGGACTCCACGGGGATTCCAATCCGAGAGCCCACATCGTAAGTGCCGTAAGCGATGTTGACGATGAGATCCCCCGGCTCCAAAGCGTAAGCTGCAGCGCTGGTTAAGCACAAGGTAAAAATTATAAAGGGCAGGGGCGCACCCCGGCGCAAGATTGCACCGAACGTGCGCCGCCTGAACCCTTGTTTAAGGTTGTCAGGCAGTGCAAGGAATGCAACCAATAGGCGAAACAGGGCGCAAACCCAGGCTGTCAGGCCTGAGGTGCGCCCATCACGCTTATGGAAGAAAGACCGAAACACTGCTGATTGGTTCTCCTGTGTACGTATTGGTTATTGGCCGTGCCAAATAACCGGATTTCCAATTAGTTGATCAGCACCGCAAAATCCACATACACGCTTTCGCCGGGCTGCAATTCGCCTGCGGAGTAAACGTAGCTGTCGGAGCCGGTTTCTCCAGCGAGAATAGCGGCCAGATCAACGGAGAGCGTGCCGCTGTTTAATGTGTAGTTCGAAGTGTAGTAAACGCCGCTGGGGCTGGTCGGGTCGGCTTCCACGTTGGATCGAGTGGTGCTTGTCGTGAACACCCGCACCGGACCATTGGCGGTGACTCCGGAGCCGTCATAAAAATTGCCGGCGAATGTTACGTACGAGGTGGGCAATGCATCGGTTATACTGCCCAAGGTTGCGGAAACGGCGGCTCCGCTATCGTTCGTCACCACCACCCTGTAGATCACGCAGGCGCCGGGGATTCTTTTGGGCTCCTCGCCGGAGGAGACGTCATTGACGCCGTCGTAAACAACGAAGCTGCTTTTGGTGATGGATATCGAGGCGGATTGAACCTCGAACTGGGCCGTGTCGCTGTGGGCTGCATCGCGGTCGGCGTCAACGTCGCCGGTTTCGTCGCCGAAGACGACATCCACGGAACCGGCGGTGTCAGCGGTAGTGACGGCGGTGGGGGTCAGAGCGGTTCCAAGTACGCCGCTGCCTGCTGCGCTCGTAACCGTGTTGTGGCCTGCGCGGGCCGTGGCCAGCAAGACGATGTCCTGGTCGTCGCCGTTTACGACGGTTGACGGAACCTGGCTGTAGGTGACGCGAATTTCAACGGATTCGCCGGGCGCCAATTCGTCAATATAATCGTTGGTTCCGTCATTATCCACTGAGTACCCGGCAGTCGGCGTGGACAGGGTCAGGTTGCTCAATAAACTGCTGTCCTCGCCGTAGATATCCTGCTCCGTCCCCTGAGACAGGGTGAGGACAAAGTCCTGATAGTTGTTTCCCTGGTTGGTCACGGTGTAGGAAAGATAGGGTGTGGTCTCACCGGGAGTCACATACTCCGGATTGGAGTTTGATACCACGAGAACGTCCACCAACTGGTCCACGACAAAGGTGGCGGCTAAGCTCGTAACAGCATCCTGACCAACGCCGCCTACGGCGTAGGAAATAGTTGCCTGGTTGCTTACCTCTTGTCCTGATTCCGTAGCCAGGGCATTCTGCACGCCAAAGAGGCCTATGCCGACAATGGCCAGGGCTAAAACAAAAAGATTTTTCATGTTTTTCATGGTCTTTCCTCCATGGGGTTTACAATGTTTTGTGTCATGCATGTTTCTTGTCTTTTATATCCGCGGGCCTTGCGGCCCGCGGACAGGTTGGTTACTTGATTTTCACCTTAAAGGAGACAGACCCCTTGGCCCCGGGCGCCAAGTCAGAGCCCAAGGCCCACCGGACGGCGGAATAGTCGCCGGGTCCGGCCATGCGTTCGGTTCCATCGGGGTTTTCCACCTTAAGGTTTCCGGGGAAGTCAAAGGTAGCGCCATTGTCCACCGAGAACCGGATTTCCGTCCCTACGCCCTGAGCGCTGCCGTCCAGGTACAGGGTGTTTTCCGGAATGGGATTGTTCACCGCCACTTTTTCAGCGGTGTCTTTTCCCTGGTTCTCATACATAATGGTGTACACAATGGTATCGCCGGGAAGAACCTTGTCAGGCTGTTCCAAAACCACCTCTTTGGTCCCGTCCTCTTTGGTCACGATGGTCTCTTTTTGGGCCGTGTTCGTGAGCTTGATTCCGTTTTCTGCATAGGCTACGCCGCAAAGCAGCAAGGCGGTGAATAGTGCAGTAATGATGAGAGTGGTCTTTCTCATAATATTCCCCTTTCCTGGTCACTATGGGGTGACGCCGGTTTCGATGATGGTCACCTGGAAGCTGAGGACATGGGCGCCGTCAGCAGCGCTGAAGGTGTCGAGGGCCTGTGCGGTTAAGTCAGCAAAAGTGAAGGTAACCTGGCCATTGCAAGTGTCGCCGTTGGCATCAGTGGTGGTTGTGGAAATATAAGTGGCTCCGTCGCTATCGGCAGCGTCAGTGAAGTCCGTTCCACCACCAACAGCAGAACCGTCAACAACAGAAACGCCGTCCAGTTTCAGGCTTCCTGACACAAACACGGTTCCAACAGGGATGCCGTCTGTGATTAACAAGTTGGTGGCGTCGCCTGCGCCGGAAGCAGAGACTTCCAGGGTGTAGGTGATGGTGGCGCCGGGGATGTAGTAATCTCCCGTAGCAATGCCGTCATCCAGGAAGTGGGATTTATCAATAGAAATGGAAACGGAGACCAGTTCGTAGAACCATTCGTCCACGCCCAGACCGGCAGTGGAGCCGGCCACGGAGGCGTTGGCGCCGTTGGAAGCCGAGGCAGAGGTGTTGCCTGCTGCGGCACCCTGGCCAAATGTCTGGGAATAGCAGGACAGGCGGGTCAAACCAAATTCGCCCACATTGATGCCGCTGTCGGGAATATCGTTCAACACGAGGAGGGAAATCGTTTGGTCTGGAATCAGAGATAAGCCCGCGGGATAGTTGGTGGAGTTGAACAGTGAGTCGCCTCCATCATAAGCGCCGTCGTCATTAACGTCGATGTAGATGATGGGATTCAAGGGGTTGAAGTCATCATCTGATACGCCGTCCAGTAGCGTGGTGTAGCCGCTGTTCGCAACCAAGTGATAATTTTCATCGCCGTTACCGGTATTGGTGATTTCGAAGACCGTTACTGCGTCTTGTTCATCCAGGGAGACCTGCACGTTGTTGGTTTGGATGTGCACGAGTTCCACATTGACGAGTTCGTCCACGGTGAAGGTCTCGGCACCGCTCTGTGCTGTGTAGTCAGTGGCGCCGGCACCGATGTTATAGGTGGCGTAAGCCGTGTTGCTGACGGTTGTACCAGCCTTTGTTCCCTCGGCCCATGCGCCGGTGGTCATGAAAGCTACTGCGAATAGTGCCAAAGCTACGATTGCCAAACGTTTCATGTGTACTCCTCCTCTTGGTTTAGTGGAACAAGTTGGGTTTAAGGTTAATGGGTTAAGGTTGTTCGGTTTACATGTTTCCATTTTGTTTTCCTGCATTTGTTTCTGAATCCTCCCCTATTCAAAAAGTGTTTTTAAAAACTTGTACTAAAGCCACATCCGAAAAATTCTTCTAAAGGGTTGTTCTAAAAAGTTTCACAAGGCCGATTGTCTGCTTCTTGGATTATGGAAAGCCCGCCGTGTGCCGCGCCCATGGCGCGGAACAATTATTTTTTCCAACAATTACAGGATGTTGAAAAAAAGTGGGCCGGACCAGGAAAAATGTTTCATTTTTTCCTAAAGTTTTCGGAAACACCTGCCGAAAGTCTTGGTGAGTGTTCCGGGGCATAGTCCTGGTCCTCCGGTTAAAGGGGTTCGGAACAAGGCATCCTGGTCGGACCGGTGCATAGCGCAACGGAATCTGGACTGATGTCCTGTTCAGGTGTGCGAAAAGGCTTAGGAAGCCAGGCTGCCGGGGAAAGGCAATCGCTTTTTCAAGCGGCAGGAACGGTGAACGGCGGCAAAGGGGAAACCCTTTTCCGCGTTGCATGACATGAGTTTCCGAAATAATGGCCGGTGACTGATTAGCGCCAGCAAAGGCCCATTTCGGGACTGAGGAATGTCAGGCAGGACTTGGCGTTCAAAATCCTTTTTCGCATTCGATTTTGCGCAGGAAGGAAATCGAGAGCCCACACCACCGGGGTGTCAGGCTGGCTCCGGGCCTGATCGATCCGCAGGGCGCAAAACACCTGTGTGCTCCACGCGCATGGTAGCGCACAGGAGCGCCCTGTATCGATCGGTGCGGTCCAGCCTGTTAAGCTCTTCGTTTTCGCCTCGGCATCAGGGCAAATGAGCCCGGAAAGAGGCAATGGAGAAACGGAGGGGTTTAATCGCTCGCTATTTCTTCCACACGCACAAACCACAAGTTTTCATTAGGCACTTCCAATAATCGTGCCAGCAAAAAAAAGCAAGTTCTGATTTTGATTATCAATAGCTCTTTTTGCCCCGCCATCTTTCTATACAAGCTGTTAAAACCCACAGATTCCAGTCCTGGCGGGAGGGATTGGACCTGCGTCAAGAATACTTAAGGCACTAGGCAAAAAAAATGCCAGAATAGTGACGTCTGGTATTGAACATAGTTAAGTATCTATAATTTAAGATAAAATGAACAATGTTTTTTTTATCTTTTTAAGGTGGCCCCAATCCTTTGGTTTTTAGGCCGACAAATTTGAAGGAATCCGACATTTTTGTCGGCGCCCTGGATTTTGACCCATTGTCCCTAAAAAAAGTACATTTTTTTTCCTAAATAAATATAGCAATTCCAGCAAAATACCCAATTATCCTCAAATTTTTTTCAACGTTTTTCCTATGGGCCGGGACTTTTCACCGCATTTGCGGGGTTTTTCACCGCGTCTGCTTTTAAAAACTCCGTTTTTTATTCGGGTAAATGCAAAATTGATAACATCTCCTGATTGTCCCAGGCAAAACAGGGATACAAAATTGTCGGCGGCATTTTTTTGGGTGGATTTGGCGCCTGCCGCTCTTTGATTGAATAGCCATGCCTCCAGCCCTTTTCATTCCTGCACAAGAATCCTGTCTATGGGTGTTGGGTAAAAAGCTCCCGCAAAATTTTTTCCTAAAAATCGGGGCGAAAAATCGCCCCCTCCGTGCGCATTTTCACCCATGCCGCCTTCCTTCCTAACGCCTGAGAAAACTTGGGGATTCCAAGCATTTTCCGGTTAAGGAAAATCCCCTTTGTGCCGATACCTTAAGTGAACTGACAAAGCCGAGATGGATAAGGGGCGGCCCTTCGAAAGCCCCAAACACAAATTCAGCGCTTTTTTGGAACATAGATTTCAATTCACCGGATGGGCGGGCAGGGAAGCTAAGCCAAACCGGGTTTGCCAGATAGGCTCACGGCCTTTGGAGATACCCATGCGTTTGCAAATACTTTCCCGAGGATTTTTACCTGCATTGATCCTGACTCTCGGGCTCTTCATTCCATGCCTCTCTTTGGCAGGCAACGATGCAACGCCAACCCGGGAGACCGCCCTCCAGGAAATCCGGGACGAGATTACTCACAATAATTACGCCTTTCAGGTCGGTTCCAACCCCGTTTTTGATAAAGATCCCCAACAACTGGAACAACTCCTCGGCCGCCGTATGCCCCGTTTGTTCAAAACCATGGTGGTGGGCCAGGAACAATGGTTTGCCTATGAAGGGGCCTGGGAGGACATCCCGGGAAGTTACGACCTTAGGGATGTGGATGGCCGTTCCTATATCGGTCCCGTCCACGACCAGGGGGATTGCGGGTCGTGTTACGCTTTTGCCGCTGCTGCCGCCGCAGAAGGTGTGTACAATATGGCTTCCCAGCGCAGTGATGAAAACGTGGCGGATTTTTCCGAATCCTATATCGCGTGGCATCTTGGCAACCTGGAACCTTATTCCTCCCATTTCGGAGGGTGTGATGATGCCGATTACACATACTCGGAAGTGGAAGCCCTCACCAAGGAAGGCATTGTGACGGAAAAGGCCTTTCCTTACATTATGGAAGATCCCGGGGTCTATGAGCATGCCGGGGACGCCCCCGTGGTGTTTGATTCGTGGGGCAGGGTGCCCAGCGGAGACATTGACGCCATCAAGGCCGCCATCCTTACTTATGGGGCAGTGGTTGCCGCAGTTTACGCGGGCCCGGCCTTCCTGGCCTATCAGTCCGGGATTTACGAAGACGGCAACACCACATGCGACACCGTGCCCGCCTACTACGCCCCCACCAACCACGCCGTGGCCCTGGTGGGTTGGAACGACAACGGAGACGCCGAAAATAACGGGTATTGGATTTTACGGAACAGTTGGGGCACTGGGTGGGGCGAAAACGGATACATGCGCATCAAGTACCGTTCGGCCCGGGTTGCCTGCGCCGTGGTGTATCTGGCGCCCGCAGACTGGCCGGTTGTCAATACCGGTGAAGTCCTGAACCTGACCCAGGAATCCGCGGTCATCAGCGGTACGGTGGATACCCAAGGCATGGATACGGAAGTATGGGTGGAGTTCGGTACGGACGAGGACTACGACCATGCCAGTACTTCAATCTATCTAAATGCATCGGAAGGCAGGAAAAGCGTAACCCTGGAAATATCCGGCCTGGATTCCCAAACCACCCACCATTACCGCTTGGCGGCATATAACGGGGTGGAGATCAATTACGGCGCGGACCGCACCTTTTCCACGGCGGGCAATCCACTGGCCCCCACAGTCCAGACCCTGGAAGCCCAGAACGTCATGGCTCATTCCGCCATGTTCAAGGGCAGTGTGGTTGCCCATGGCGCCTACACCGAATACAGGTTCGAGTACGGCTCCACGACCTATTACGGCCTGAGCACCCAATGGGTGGAGGCGGGCAGCAGCACGGAGAGCGTGCCCACGTCCATTTTGGCCAACAGCCTGGAGCCTCTCACCACCTATCATTTCCGCATAGCCGCCCGGAACAGTTACGGAATTTCCTACGGCCAGGACATGAGTTTCAGGACCGACGACTCCATGAAGGTTTGGTCCCAGCCTCCGGACCTCACCAGCACATTGCTCCATACCTCTCAGGTGGACGCAGCCTATCCCTTTGACGCCAGGACCGCGGATGATTTCATGTTTGAAACCTCTGTGGGCAGCATCAATCGGGTCCATTGGTGGAGCCGCCAGCTGCGGGCTGACCCGGTTACCCCGGACTCCTGGAACATTTACATTTACCATGACTCCGGCATGGGAGAGCCCGGCAATTTGCTGGCCTCGTGGAATATCCCGGGGGAGAAATGCCAGGAAAACCTATACTACCGGGACAAGGACATTTATGAATATCAGGCTGAACTGAACCCCAAATTCGTCCCGGAAGCCGGTAAAAAATATTGGTTGGTTATCCAGGCGGATCTCACCTGGACTCCCCAGGCATACTGGGTGGTCTCCCGGAGCGCTGTCAGGCTGGAACCCGGAACCAGCATATTCCCGGAAGTGAACATACCGGACTGGACTCCCCATTCCGTAGACCAGGCCTTTGAACTCTATGTGGATGTTTCTTCCACGGGCAACGCCACCACGGGCGCAGCTTACGAGATAAGCGAAACTGCAGCCTACCTTTCCGGCACCATCCGGCCTCCGGGACAGGGAACCGTGGTTTTTGAATACGGCCTCACAGCGGAATATGGAGAAGAAATTGTGGCCGACGAATATGTGGTGGGCAAGGATGGGGCCAGAGCTTCCCGCCAGCAGGGCGTGGGCGCCAAGCTCGTAGGCCTGAAACCGGCAACCACCTACCATTTCAGGGTACGGGTATGGAGCGGGAGCATGAGCTATCTTGGCAATGACTCCACCTTCACCACCCTGGACCCGGCAGCGCCCCAGAACAAGGCTGGCATTGGCCTGGATTTCGGGGAAAGCTCATTCGAAGAGGAACTGGATGGGGTAGGCTCCGGTGGTTCGGGCGGGGGAGGGTGTTTTATCTCCAGCCTTGAGAAACCCGGGTCTGCCAGATCATGGTCCGACAGGTTTGCCTGGTGTTTTAGGACTCTTGTCCATTGGAGCAAAAATCTGTGGTGACAATCAGACCCAGCGTCTGGCCTTCATTTCCCGGTAGTGGATGAAAAGTTCGTCCAGGCTTCGTTTTGGGGTGAAATTAAAGGCCTTGGCAAAACGGCTGCCGTCAATGATCACCGGATACTTGAAATAGTTGACCAAATAACTGGGAAAGGCCTGCCACCCGGCCATCCGGCTGATCCACATGGGCAGGGCATCGGGTATGGAAACCATGGGGACCCCCAGGATGTCACACCGTCTGAGAACCTCCTTGTAAGGAACCCAGTCATTGGGCGCTATATTGAAAATTCCGTAAATGCTGGGTTTGGCGCAAGCCTTGACAATGGCGTCAGCCATGTCTGACACATGGATGAACTGCATGACGGGATTAAACCCCCACAAAACAGGGACCACCTTGCGGGACAGCAGCCTGCCGATATTGTTCCGCACCCCCGGCCCCGCCACATTGCACGGGCGCAGGATTTTCATGCGCACCTTGCGGTGTTTGTACATGTATATCTGGGAAAGGTTATCCAACTCCACCGTGTCGATGAGGTTCAAGGACAGGTCCGAGGCTTTGAGGGGGGTTTCTTCGTCCAAAAGGGCGGGGTTATAGGCGCTGGCTCCGTACACGAAAAATGACGACAGCACCATTACCTGTCCCACCTCGTATTTCACACACAGGTCAAACAGCTTTTGGGTGCCGCGTACATTGGCATTGTGACGGAAATGGCTCCCCCCTACATCCGTGCCCACACGGCCCAGGTGGATGACCGTATCGATCTTGTGCAGGCGGAAAATATCTTCAAAACCCCGTTTTAAAAAATCCACCTTGTAACTGGGAATATCCTCCCCTATCTGCACGGCCCGCCTGAAATCAATGGCTATCACATTGTATTTTTGGGATAGGCGGTTGATGCTTTCCTGGGCCAATACACCGGCTGCGCCGGTAACAAGCACTGTTGGTCTATCTGTTTCTTGGGGATTTTCCGTTTTCGGTATTGTTTGTATTTTCGGCATCTGAACTTCCCTTTTTATTGACTGGACCCCCCAGCTCTTTAGTGCACGAATTTCTGGCAGTGTAACTAAGTGGTTATGGCAGGCAGGACCGGAGGTTCATGAGAAAAACCAACCGGACTTTTGCGCCAGGCCTTTGTCTATAAGTCCTCGAATGGCGTCTTTGACTACTTCCACGTTTTCAATCACTTGCTTTTCTTTCTCCACTTCGCCTTCAAATTGCAGGGGTTTCCCAAAATTCAGGTAGACCTTTGAAGGCAGGGGAAAGGGAATGGCAATTGGAACATACGGTAGGCCTAACAGGTTGGCCAAGGGTTTGATATTGGCCAGCGAGGGCATGGTTTCCTCGCACCCCACAACCCCCACGGGAATGATGGGAGTGTTGGTTTCCATGGCAATGTGCATGAATCCAAAGCCAAAACGCTGGAGCTTGTAACGCTTTTTAAACGATTTGCCACTGCCTCGAACTCCCTCGGGAAAAACCACCACGCATTCTTCGCGCCTAAGCATGCGCAGACAATTGATCGGGTCGCCAATCACCGCCCCGCCCATGTTGAGTAGATTCCCCACAAAAGGAACCATAGGGAAAAATCGTTCGATCATAGTCCTGGGCGCCCTGGGACCATGAGGATTTGTGGCGATGGCAATGCCGATCAGGGCGCCGTCCATGGGCAATTGCCCGCTGTGATTGGCGATAATCAATACCCGGCCTTGCTTGGGTATGTTTTCCAACCCCTCGGCTTCCACTCGAAAATAGTGGTCGTAAAGCGTTTTGAATACCCCAAGGCATACGGCGGCCCCGTCCCGGGAATACCCCCAGGCATCATATCCAAAGCTGCCAACTTCCTTGGTGATCCGGTTATGGACTTCTTCAATTTCCGACGATACAAAGGCTTTTTTCAATAAAGTGCTTGTTATGCTCATGATACAGTCCTCTTGAGGACGGGGACTTGCGTGGCTAATAGTCCGTATCTTCCCCCCCCGGGTTTTGAATATGACTAGATTATATAAAACAGTGCAATGGTCGGAGCAAGCCAGGATGGCTAGAGATGATACTATCAAACAGGCGGCGTCTCTTGCAAGCCTTGATTAATATTTATTGCCTTTTTATTGAGTTTTCCTTTAAGAGCAACCGTTCTTTGCCTGAGTTCAGGTAAAATACTCCCGGCATATTGTTAAAAAACACTCCTGTAAACAGGCCTCAATTTTTAATCGCCACAATGACAGTAATCAAAATTCGTATGAATTGTGGCGCCAATTCCAACAGATACAGGCCTGAAAAATTTTCTAAAAAGTGAATCAAATATGACCTTGAAATGAATCTGTTATTGGCTTGACGAAAGGCTTGGGTCTGATTGATAGATAAAATCAATTAGACATATTTTAATTATTTATAATATACAGTCCTCTTTGTCCAGTGCAGGGCGTACTCTGTTGCGCCTCGCATGTTACGGTTTAAACACCAGGGCATTCCAGGGAAAACATATTCACGAATATGGGCGATGGCCTTGCGGAGATCATGGAACAATTTAGCCTGATAAAAAAGTTGTTAAACGGATTTGACAGTATGCCGGAGCAAAGCCTGGCAAGCCTTGAGGGCGCCCGGGAAGAAGGCCGCAAGGTGGTGGGAATTTATTGCATTTTCGCCCCCGTGGAAATGATTCGGGCTGCCGGAGCGCTTCCGGTTGGCCTGTGCGGCAAAAAGCAGGAACCCATTTCCGCCGCCGAGGCGGAACTTCCGGCCAATCTGTGCCCTTTGATTAAATCCAGCTACGGATTCGCCATTACTGGCACTTGTCCTTTCTTTTCCGCTGCCGACGCCATTGTGGGGGAAACCACCTGCGATGGCAAAAAAAAGATGTTCGAGGCCATGGAAAAACTAAAACCAGTCCATCTCATGCATTTGCCCTACAATTCCGGGATGCCCCATTCCCTGGCGTTCTGGAGGGAAGAGGTGGGGCGTTTTGGCGAATTCCTCCAGGAACTGACCGGAAACGCCATTACCACCGAGGAACTCAACCGGCAAATTCGCATTCAAAACAGGGTGCGCAGCCTCATCAGGCAATTGCACCAGGCAAACCTGGGAGGCGGTGGTATCCGCGTTTCAGGCAGGGAATTGCTGGCTGTTCTGGAGGCCAGGAATTTTTGGGCGGACCAGGTGGACTACGCACAAAGGCTGGAGGCCCTGGTCCGGGCCATGGAAGAATCCCCGCTCCCCCCCCCTGCGAACGGCTCCCGCATTTTGCTTACGGGTACGCCCATTGGTAAAGGCTCGGACAAGGTGCTGAGGCTGATTGAAAACTCCGGGGCCACGGTTATTGCCATGGAAAATTGTACCAGTCTCAAATCCGCCTGGATTAACGTGGACGAGGACACGCCCCATCCCCTGGATGCCATTGCCCGACGTTACCTTGAGCTGCCCTGCGCCTGCATGACCCCCAATAGCGGCCGGGTGGCCCTGCTTAAAGAACTGGCGGGTTTATACAAGGTGGACGCCATTGTTGATCTCACCTGGCACGCCTGCCACACCTACATGGTGGAAGCGCACCGGGTTGGTCGATTGATGAACGATGATCCGGGATTGCCCGTGCTGCATTTGTGTTCGGATTACGGGGAGAGCGACCTGGAATCTTTGCGAACGCGCATCGAAGCGTTTTTGGAAATAATTTAAAATTTTGATTTATGAACAACCAAATCCAAGGAGTACCGTCATGAAAGAGATTACCCGTCGTAGCTTTATGAAAACCACCGGAACGGTCGCACTGGGTGCGGCACTGGGTTCCCTTGCCCCTCGCAAGGCATGGTCGTCTGGCGTTCCCACAATTAAGATGGCCTACATCCTGTCTGACCACCATGCCCCTTTGATGGTTGCCGCAACCCAGGGAGAGCTGTTCGATCAGGAATACAAAACCTGGCTCAAGCCCTTGAATCCGGCCAAGCTCTATGAGCTGTATGACCATGGCTCCTCCATAGCCCGGGTTCAGTTGATTCCCACCAAAAAAGGCTCGGATGTGGAAAAGCTGGTGGCCAATGGCAGCGTGGATATGGCGATCAGCGGCACCCAGTCAATTATGGCGTCCATAGACAAGGGCGTGGACACCAAAATCATTTCTCCCTTACAAACGGCTGGCAATGTATTTGTGCTCAAAAAAGAAATTCCCGTGGAGACCTGGGACTCCTTTGTGGCCTATGTAAAAGGGCAGGGCAAGCAGTTTAAGATCGGCATGCCCGGGCCTCAGACCGTATCGGCCATCATTTTCCGTTCCGCCCTGGACTATGAAGGCGTGACCTACACGGAGGATTCCCGGGATAACAAGGCTGACATCCTTTTCATCAACATGAAGGGCCACGGCAACCTGGTGGCGGCCCTCAGCAACAACATCACGGAAGGCATCATCGGCGCCCAGCCTTTTCCCTCGGTCACTATCGACCAGGGCATAGGCCGCCAGATCCTCAATCTCCAGGATGTTCCCCCTGCCCAGCGTTGGGCCGGGCATGCCTGCTGCTCCCTGGAAGCCACGGGAACCTTCATGACCCAGGAACCGGAACTGGTCGGCCGCGTGCTGTCCCTCATGGCCCTGGGTGTGGAAGTGGCCAATACCCGCAAGGACCTGACCGCCCAGGCCTGTTCCTCCTGGCTGGGGGTGTCCGAATCCGTGGAAATTATGGCCATGCAAACCATGACATATACCACCGTGGCCACCGAACGATGGATTGAAAGCGTTAATATTTACGCCCAGACCATGGATGGCATGGGCATGTTTGACGGCAAGCTCAAGGGTGTGCAGGGTTCTGCCCTGGAAGCCGCAGCATTTGATTTTGCAATGATGAACAATGCCACTCGGCAGCTTAAGGCAAAAGGGCTGATTGCCTGATGCGTGTAATAAAACGCATAGGACATCACGCCAGACGCTTTGTGCTGCCCCTGGTCCTGGCTGCCTTGTGGCAGGTGGTAGCCCTGTGGCTGGACAAACAAACCATTCTGCCACGGCTTGACGCCGTGGCAGCGGTATTGTTCCACCCCACGGCAAAAATTCTCATCACGGGCAGCCTGCTGGAAAACATGGCTGTCAGCCTGTTGCGGGTCATCCTGGGTTTTTTGCTGGCCGTGATTACCGCCGTGCCCCTGGGGCTGGCCATGGGTTATTTCAAAACCGTCAACCACATGATGGATTCCACGGTGGAAATGCTTCGGCCCATTCCGCCCCTGGCATGGGTGCCCCTGATTCTGGCATGGATGGGAATCCGGGGCGTGCCGGACATGCTTCCGTTTTTGGCGGCCAGCCCCATCTGGTCCGGCATCCAGTTTTCTACGCTTGCCATTATTTTCATCGGGGCGTTTTTTCCCATTTTGCTCAACACCATCCAGGGGGTTCACAGTATTCCCCGGGAGTACATTGAGTCCGCCCGGACCCTGGGCGCCAAAGGGTGGCCCTTGCTGGTGAAGATCCTTATTCCAGCCAGCCTGCCCCTGATTGTCACGGGCCTGCGCATTGGTTTGGGAATAGGGTGGATGTGTCTTGTCGCCGCCGAGATGATGCCTGGCAGCAGTTCCGGCCTGGGATATCTGATTTGGTACGCCTATGAACTGTTGCGGGCCGATATTATTGTGGCGGGCATGGTGGCCATTGGCGTCATTGGTTTTTTCATGGACAGGGGCTTTCGCAGGCTGGAATCCAAGTTGTTTTGGGGAGGAATGGGATAGATTATGCTCGAATTGGCAGGTGTTGGTAAAGTTTATTCCAGTATAAACGGTGAGAAAATCGAGGCCGTGGACAACCTCTCCCTGGTCATAGTCGAAAATGAACTGGTCTGCCTGGTGGGCCGTTCCGGCTGCGGTAAGACCACCACCCTCCGCCTGATTGCGGGCCTGGAAACACCCACCCGGGGCCGGATTTTACTCAGTGGCAAAAAGGTGGAAGGGCCTTCGGCGGAACGGTGCGTGGTTTTTCAGCGGTACACCTTGTTCCCATGGCGGTCCGTGCTGGCCAATGTGGCTTTTGGGCTGGAGATGCAGGGCGTGTCCAGGGCTGAGCGGGAGAAAACCGCCCTGGATTACCTGGCCCTGGTGGGCCTGGAGGATCAGGCCAGGGCTTATCCCGTGGAGCTATCGGGCGGCATGCAGCAGCGTGTGGCCGTTGCCCGGGCCTTGGCAACCGATCCCCAGGTGCTGCTTATGGACGAGCCTTTCGGCGCCCTGGACGCCCAGACCCGCGCGGTCTTGCAGCAGGAATTGATGCGCATATGGAGGGTGGATCGCAAGACCATTGTGTTTGTGACCCATGATATCCAGGAGGCGGTTTTGCTGGCGGACCGGGTGGTGGTGATGCAGGGGCCTCCGGGCCATATTCGGGAGATCATTGATTGTGACCTGCCCCGGCCCAGGGACCGGAATTCTGCGGCGTTTATGGACATGAGCGACCGAATACACCTGCTGCTGGAAGGCGCGGAATAAATGGAACCGGGGAGGGATTGGGAATGGCGCCCTGACCATGGGGGAGTTTTTTATGAAAAATGACAGTTCGGCCAGTCACAGGCTATCGGGTATCCGGGTATTCCCTATAAATGCCCTTCCTTCCCTGCAATTGGTTTCCGCCAATGTCGGGGAATTGTGCCATAGCTATGAGGCCAAGTGGGAAGCTGTGTCCCGGTACTATGAAGAGATTCCGGCGGACCTGATGTTTTTTTTCGGCGACATTGTGATTCAGGCCGAAGCCATGGGCGCAAAGGTTTTGTTTGACCCTGAAAACATGCCTGCGGTTAAGGCTCCGACATCCTCCATCCTGACTCCCCAGGCTGTGGATGCGCCCCGCATGGCTGTCAATGCCCGGGTGGTCCGGGACATGCGCCGGGCTTTTCCCCATCGTTCTATTGCCGGGCAGGTCTACGGCCCCTTTACCGCGGCAGGGCAGGTGGCGGGGGAGCAGGCAGTGCTCCGCAATGTCCGGGAAGGCCAGGGGGAACTGGCCTCCTTGCTGGAAAAAGCCACTCAGGTGGCGAAAAGCTACGCCCGTCTGCTTCTGGATGCGGGGGCGGACGTGTTGTGGATTTCCGATCCTTTGGCGGCCCTGTTGCCGCCGGACGCCTTTGAGGCATGCGCAGGCCAGTATCTGCAACAGGTTTTTGATCTGGTTAATGGCGGCCCCAGCATCCTGCATATCTGCGGCGATGTTTCCGGCCTTATAAAGCCCATGATTGACACGGGAACAGCGGGCATCAGCTTTGACCAGTGCATGGAGTTAATGGCCGTGGAAGATCGATTGCCTGAGGATGTGGCGATAATCGGCAACCTGGACCCGGTGGACGTCGTGGCCATGGCCTCGCCCGAATCCGTGGCTGAATCCACCCGGGAACTGGCCGCCACCATGGGTATTTTGCCCAATTTCATCCTGAGTACGGGCTGCGCCCTGCCACCGGGTACCCCCCTGGCTAACATCGCCGCATTCATGGAGGCGGGAAACCAAACCCTGGACCAGGTGGGAAAACACGCAGACCAGTTGCGGCCTATCGCCTCGGCGGTTTCTTTGGGGAAAAATGTGGAAACCGCGGATTTGGTGAAAAGCGCCTTGTCCCGCAACATGGACCCTTTGCTCATCACCCAAGGCGGGCTTATTCGTTCTGTGCGCAAGGCCAGCGCGCGCTACGAAACCAAGCAATGCTATCTGCCTGAAATCCTCCTGACGGTGGACGCCTTTTACCATGGCATGGAGGAGTTGCGGCCCCTGATCAACAAGGCTGGGGAATCTTCCGTCCAGGTGATCATCGGCACGATCAAGGGGGATCTGCATTCCATCGGCAAGGATTTGGTGCGCATCATGCTGGAGGCGAACGGGTTTGGTGTGTTGGATTTAGGCGTGGATGTTTCTGCCAGCCGGTTTGCGGAGGCAGTCCATAAGCATAACCCGTCCATTGTGGGCTTATCGGCGTTTATCACTTCGGCCCGGCGGCAGTTGCCTGCCATGATTGAGGACGTTCGCCGGGCTGGCGATTCTGGCCTGAAAGTGATTGTAGGAGGCGCGGCGGTCAACGGGTCCATCGCCACCGAGGTGGGTGCGGACGGGCATTCGCCCGAGGCCGTGGCGGCAGCAAGGCTTGTGCGGAGTTTTATCAAAGGGAATTATTAATAGGCGGTTTGGCTGGCGGTGTTGTCTTGAACCGGACTAATCATTTCCATTCAGCGCCTTTCTTATCTCCCGGGCCAGTTCGGATTTTACTACGGGTTTCATCAACAGGCCCTTTATGCCCAGCGCCTCTGCTTTTTTCTGGTTCATTCTTTCGCTGAAACCCGTGCAAATGATGATGGGAATGTCCGGCCTGATTTCCCGCATAGCCCGGGCCAGTTGTTCCCCTGTCATATGGGGCATGCTCATGTCGGAAATCACAAGGTCAAATGCGTTGGGTTGGGCCTGGAAAGCGTCCAGGGCTTTGACGCTGCTGTTAAACGCCGTGATTTGGTAACCCATCCGTTGCAGGACTTGCTGCTCCAGGCGAGTGACAGCCACTTCGTCATCCACCAGCAGGATATGTTCCGACCCGGTTTCCAGTTTGTCAGGCGTATCTTTATGCCCTGTTTCGGATTTGCTGTATATCAACGGCAAATAAATACCGACAGTGGTTCCTTTGCCAACCTCGCTGTATACCCGTATGTCGCCCTTATGTTCCTTGACGATTCCATGGACCAGGGCTAACCCCAGCCCGGTTCCCTTGCCTTGTTTTTTGGTGGTGAAGTAGGGTTCGAATATTTTTTCCATGACCCCGGGTTCAATGCCGGTACCATTATCGCATACTGTCAGGACAGCATATCTTCCCGGAGCAAGGATTTGGTTCCATAAATCTTCGGATGCCAGTTTTGTTTCCTTTAAACTAACGGCAATGGCTCCATTGTTTTCCTCAACCGCGTGGCAGGCATTGGTGATAAGATTTAGAGCTATTTGGTGGATTTGCGAAGGGTCCGCCATCACCCATCCGCAATCTTTTTGAATATCCCTCATGATTTCCACGTTGGCCGGAATGGTTGATCGACTGAGCCTGATAGCTTCCTCCAGCACATCCTGGATTCTGACAGGTTTCTTTTCCTGCTCCGCCTGGCGGCTGAAAGCCAGTATTTGTTTAACCAGGTCGCTTCCTCTTTTTCCCGCCGTAAAAATTTCCAGGGCGTATTCATGTTCAGGGCTTTCCGGGTCCAGGTCTTCCAAAAGAAGCTCTGCCATACCAACAATAGGAAACAAGAGATTGTTGAAATCGTGAGCGATTCCTCCGGCCAGGGTGCCGATGGCTTCCAACTTATGAATTTGTTGGAGCTGTTTTTCCATGTTGCTTTTGTCCAGTTCATATTGCTGACGGTGCAGGGCAAGTGCGTAAATCTCCGAGAGTCTTTCAATGGATTGGATGTCGGCTTCCGTATATTCCTGGTCCGAGTTGGCCAGGGCGATCAGGCCCATCTGCGTTTCACCCATGAGGACCGGCACACCCAGGAAACTGTTCAGGGCAATGTGGCCTTGGGGGAGTCCAGTGGAACCCGGGTGGCGGTGCGGGTGGTTGGTGAAGAAGGATTTTTTGTCGTTGAGGGCGCATCCCCACAAGGTTGGGTATTTTCCATCCGGGCCAATGGGAAAGCGGGCCATTTGGTTTGCAACCCGGCATTGGTCCCCGAACATATCTGTCAGGGTATGGCCCAGGTTGTCCCGGGTTTTAGGGTCGATGGAAGAAACAAAGCCGTGGCTGCTTTTGGTAAGCTCCAGGGCGTATTTCAGAGTAATGTCGCTAACCTTTTTAATGTCATAGTCCTGGGACATCAGTTCTCTGGAAATGTCGGCCTTGGCTATATTGAGCTTCAGTTCCCATTTTAATGCGGCTTCGGTTTGTTTACGGTCCGAGATGTCCCGGAAATTCATCAATACACCCTGGATGGTGGGATGGTGGGAAAGATCCGTGGCAATGACCTCAATGGGCTTGTGCGACCCGTCCTTGCACATGTAACGGCATTCCATGGGGTGGACTTTCAGTCTGTCCTCCATGATTTTCATGAATTCAGACTGAACTTGTTGTCTATCGTCAGGATGGACCCGCTCCAGGCCATGGGTGCCTATAATACCCTGAGAACTCCATCCAAACCATTTTTCCAGGTTCGGGCTGGCGAACTCTATACGGCCTGTGGGGTCCATAATGAAAATGACGTCTGAAATGTTGGCGATCATTTCCCGGTGATGCTTTTCGCTGTTGTGGAGGTCGCTCCTGGCTTTGCGGAAATAGACCATGATCATGCCCAGAGCTACAGCGAATTCCAGAGTGGCGCTTATGAGGTACCCATAGGCAGCGAACCATTCCACGGGTCGCATGAAAGGATAATTGGCCTTATGTAATCCCCAAACAATAAACAACCAGCCGGTAACTTTCAACTCCGGGCCTTGGATGTCCCGGGACTTTACAAACTGAGCGCCGGTCAGGATGTAAACAATGGCCAGGAAGGTGAAGGTTGGAAAAGCCATTACAAAAAATGAAAATTTCAGGGAAATGCTGGCGATGATCCACAGAACTCCCGCACTGCAGAGGTATAGGTGGATTTTGGGGAATTTTTTGCCCATGAAAAGATAGGTGCCCCATAAAAGCAGCATTCCGCTTATGAGCGATGTTACCTGGTTCCCCATAAGTAAGAGATTGTTTTTTGCGCCAAAGATAATCCACATCATGAAGCAATAACGCAAGAGATAGACAGTCCAGCTAACAGCCCACACAGCCAGATATTTTTTGCGGTCCTGGGCATATAGATAAAAAAACACAAAGGCCAGTAACGCAGTGCCCATCAAGGTTGCAACAACGGAAGGCGCCAGCCAGGTCATGGACAAGTCTCCGGAACATTTAAAGGATAGGGCGGCGAATCGTGACGTGAAAAAAAATTCCAGGGAATTTTTATGCAATATTTATGCTATTTCAGATTTGATCCCCGTAAACAGATATTATCCCATACAGGCTAATCGGAGCAAGGGGATAATTCTCTATCCGGCCAAAGGCCTTGCGTCAAAGAAAACAAGGCTGGCAAATACCATTCAAGACGTGGATAGAAAACTATTTAACGCGTACCTTGAAATAGATGGTGCAATAAGGATTATCCACCCCGGCAGCGCTGAAACTGTTTTTGGGATTGACACGCAAACGGCGAACCACATCGTCAAAGCCTTCGGCATCTCCCACCGGCACATAAGAAAAATCCGTGCCCGTGGTGTATTGGGAAAAGTCCAAATCGTCCGTGGTGCTGGCGAGGCTCGTGAACGTGTAGGTCAAACCACACGGGGGTGCGCCCGTGCTGCAACTGAACTGGACAGGGCCGGAACCCGCGCCGCTGAGATCTCCCACAAACAGTTCTATGTTGGAGTCTATGGGGTCGGTCATGATAAAGGAATCTGCGTCAGAGGCTCCCCCGAAATTGGTGACAAGCACGGAATACATGACATACGCCCCGGGAATGGCCTTGGGATTGGTGGTGTTGTTATAGGGATCGTACACCGTCTGAGCGGTTTTCAGGACCGTGAAGTCAGGGGGGATGACGACGGTAAATTGGGTTGTGCCCACGTCCGTCACCAGTCCTTCCGTGCCTTCCACGGCGGTCACCCTTGCAGTCCACAGGCCGGTGGGCATGGTGGAGTTCAAGGTAAAGGCGTACTCGTAAATTTTGGTCGCATCGCCCGAGTCGTACACTTCGGTCATGGATCCGGAAGTAATCTGGTAAGTTGACTCGGAATCAATAATGTCGATGGCTGCTTCCGTGATATCAAAGCTGCCGAAGGGGTCGGAAATTTCCGCACGCACATAGACCGTATCGGGGACGGAGGCGTCAAAGGTGGTCTCGATGGCGCCCCCGCTATATGTGGCATCGTACGTGTCAAGGTTATCTATGGAGATTACCGTTTCCGACACAAGATCCACGTATGATCTGTTCGATAAGCCCGGATTTGAGGAGCCATCATCTGAATAAACAATAATCGTTCTATCCACTTGATTCGTTTCGTTTGTAACTTGTACATAAATTGAGTCGCCTGCGGGCAATGTCATGGCACTGCTGCCAATTGGGATGGAAAAAGAGTACTGTTGCCTGCCGGAGATATCCACAGTCTGGTCAATGTCTTCGTCGAAAAACCCATAATAGTCCCATATTCTTATGTTGATATATCTTCTTGATCCACGCCCGTTTTCATCCAAAACAAGATAGACCACTATATTGTCAACATTGGCGGGAATGGTTATGGGCAGTTCCAAATAGGGATATAAAAACCAGGTATTGCTGTCCGAACCCCCATCAATTTCTTCAGAAGAATCCGAGTAGGCATCGCTGTCTCTGGAAAGCAGTGAATAACTCGATGAATACTCCCTGAAATATATCGGCTTGTTGCCTGATGAAGGCCGGACTACTGTTACGGTATCTGTAGCTGAATTGTTTGTCAGCGCAATGTCTGTTCCTATGCCGGAAACCGCTGCGCTGTTTGTGGCGCTTGAATAGGCTTCTGGCTGGACAAAAACCTCCACATTCAGGGTATCCAGGGTGTTTTCACCAGCCAATGGCCCTGCATGCACAAAGGTGTATTCCTGGCCTGAAGATGAAGCCAAGCTCCAATCCGTCCCACTAAAACCCGTATAGGTTAAGCCGGTTGGGAAGGTGTCCACCACGTAAATAGGTCCGGGCTCCGCGTTTGCGCTTAAGTTGCTTACAGTAATTGAAAAGGTTCCATTGGAACTGACCGTGAAGTCGCCGCTGTGGCTCTTATTGATTGCCAGGTCCACATTGTCCGTCACCGTAGTGGGGTCAGTGGCTGTATTGTTGCCCGAATCACCGTCCGTGGAACTGCTGGAAACCGTGACTGTATTGATGAAGGTTCCGATAGTACCGGAAGCGGGAGTCACGGAAACAGAAAGTGTGGGCAGGGTTGCGCCCGTTGCCAAGGGGCCTGAATGCACAAATGTGTAGGTCTGGCCCGAGGTGGAGTAGAGGGACCAGCCCGTGCCGGACACAGAAGTGTAGTTAAATCCGGCGGGCAGGGTGTCCGCTGCATAAATGGGGCCGGGATCGGCTGTTGCGCCAGTGTTGGCCACGTCAATGGAATAGGTTCCCGCCGCTCCCACGGAAAAATTTCCCGTATGGGATTTTGAAACGGACAGGTCCACCAGGGGGGCTACGGTGATTGTGTCGGTGTCCTGGCTGTTGGCGGAATTCGGGTCATGATTGGTGGTATACACGGTGGCCGTGTTGGTGGCCGTTGGATACGCACCGGCCGCCACCGAGGCTGTGACCGACAGGGTGGCCAGGCTGCCGCCGTTGTTCAAAGGCCCGGCATGGGTGAATGTGTAGTCCTGGCCGGAGGAAGCCGCCAGGGACCAGCCCGCGCCCGAAAGAGACACATAGGTCAGTCCCGTGGGCAGGGTGTCCATGACGCTGATGGGGCCGGAATCGTCATTGGGGCCGTTGTTGGCGATTGCGATGTCAAAGGTTACGTTATCGCCAATGGCGAAAGATGCGCCCGTATGGCTTTTGGTGATAGACAGATCCACTGTAGGCAATACCGTAGTGGGGTCTGTGGCTGTGTTGTTGGTCAGGTCGTCGTCATTAGTGGCGCTGGAAACCACTGCCGTGTTGGTGACCGTGCCAACGGCCCCGGCCCCGGCAAGCACCGTGACGGATAAAACAGGCAGACTGGCGCCGGAAGCCAAGGCGCCTGCATGGGTAAAGGTGTATGTCTGGCCGGAAGAAGAAGCCAGGGACCAGCCAGTTCCCCCAAAGGAGACATAAGTCAGTCCTGCGGGCAGGGTGTCCGTGACAGTGATGGTCGCCGCCGGGTCTTCATTGGGGCCGTTATTGGTCACCCCAATGTCATAGGTCCCGTTACTGCCCACTCCAAAATCGCCGCTGTGGCTTTTGGTAATTGAGAGGTCCGCCAGGGCGTGGACCGTCACCGTGTCCGAGTCGGAATCGTTGCCGGGAACCAGGTCCGGGGCGTCGCTGGACACGGTGGCCGAGTTGGTTATGGAGGGGTAGGCGGCGCCACTAGTATCGTTGACAAACACAGTAACCGTCAGGGTGGGCAGGCTGGCGCCGTTGTTCAGGGGGCCTGCATGGGTCCAGCGGTATGTCTGGCCCGAAGAGGATAGCAGGGACCATCCCGTTCCGGAAATCCCCACATAATCCAGGCCAGCGGGCAGGGTGTCTTCAATGATGATGTTTTCGCAATAATCCGGGCCGTTATTATAGACGTCCAGGGTGAATGTTCCGTTTTGCCCCACGTAATAGTCGCCGGTATGGGCCTTGTCCACTTCCAGGTCCGCCGGTCCGATCACCACTTCCGCCATTTCCGTCTGATTGATGGGAGCGAAGTTATCGCCGGAAACCGTGAAGTCATTGGGAAAGGATCCCGGAACAACAGAAGAGCTGATGGTCACTTCAAACGTGATGCTCATGGAGCCCCCGTCCGGGGGGATGGGCGTGGCGGACATGTCCCATTGCAAAACCTGACGTCCGCCGGAATAGCTGATGGAGGGGTTGACGGTGGTGCCCCCGGAGGTGGAGTTGTTTATATATGTGAAGTTTGCGGGGAGGGTGTCGGTGATCTGGGTTCCAAACCCGGTCACATCCCCGTTGTTTTCTATATCAATAGTGTATTCAATGGTGGCGGGGAGGTCGGTTTTTAAAAACAGGGGCTGGTCCACGGTTTTTTCGGCGGCCACGTCCGGGGTGTTGGGTATGATGTACTGGAGGTTGTATGCCCCGCCCGTGGAAGCGGCGAATCCAAAATAAACCATGGAGTCGCCCGAGAATACATTGTTGATTATGTCGTCCGTGTATTGAAGACGATACGAATTGTCAAAATAAACCACCAATTGGTTGCTGGATGTGTCCCAGGTGATGCGGAGGACGTGTTCGTCCCCGTCTTCCACGTTGGTGGAGCCCGGGTCAGCCTGGATGGGGCCTGCTCCGGAGTGGTTGGGATATCCTGAACAGGTGGTTCCGGAGGGAGTGTAAACATTTATGCCCACATGGTCATAAGTGGGGTCGCCCCGACCGGTATTCTGCCAGGTATCCACCTCCACACTCACCGAAGGACAGATGCCGTTCATGCCGATCCACTCGCCGCCGCCGGAAGTGTCGCCAAAGGCCGCCGTGCCAGCCGGATCTTTGTGCAGGGCAAAGGAAATGCCGTCCGCTCCGCCGGAGTCAATATCGCCCAAATAAATACGGAAGGAAATATCAAAGTCCTGGGCCAGGTCGATCTGGGTTTCAATCCAGGCGGAGCCCGCCTGATCATTGAGTTCGGGAGTGAGGGTGACCTGTTCCGAATCCCCGGGAAGATCCACCCAAAAGGCGTCTCCGTTAACCGCCCAACCGGCGAAGGCGGGACTGGAGAAAAGCAGGAAGGCCAGGGCGACGGTGAATATGGAAATGTATAGACAGCGGTTAAGCACGGCAACTCCAAAGCCCAAGGGCGGTCCTTAGTGATTTAGCCTTGTTCAGGCTCAAACATTGTATCCCATTCCTAACGGTCTAGTCAACTTCCCGTATAAATTCGATCTTTATTTGGCAAACCGGTCCGTCCCGGGCAAAAGCCCTTGCCTTGCCAGATGGCCTGGGGTACTTTAGTATTATATTTACCAAATTCGTTCCAAGGTCAGGAGGCGTCATGCGTGCATTTAAAGACACAAACATGCCATGGATAGTCGGTTGGATGTTTTTTTGCCTGGTTGTGGTAGCGGTTTCGTCTGCCCGGGGCGCCAACGGAGAAGTCGTTCTTTTAGAACTCAAAGGCGCCGTTGGCCCGGCCACAGCCTCCTATGTAATGAACGGCATCAAGGACGCCAACGACACCAAGGCCTTGTGCTGCGTCATCCAATTGGACACCCCCGGGGGCGCCGTGGAATCCATGCGTCCCATTGTCATGGCTATCCTGGAAAGCAAGGTTCCTGTGGTGGTTTATGTGTCTCCCCCGGGCGCTCGGGCCGCTTCCGCCGGGGTGATGATCACCAATGCGGCCGACGTGGCGGCCATGGCGCCGGCCACCAACATCGGGGCCGCCCATCCCGTGGGTTCTGGCGGTGCGGAAATCAACGAAACCATGGTGTCCAAAATCACCAACGATATCGTCGCCAATGCCAGGAGCGTGGCTGAAAAGCGGGGAAGAAACGCCGAATGGGTGGAAAAGGCAATCCGGGAAAGCGTTTCCGCCACGGAAACAGAGGCCCTGGAACTGAACGTGATTGACCTGATAGCCAGGGACCTGCCCGAATTGCTGGAAAAGCTGGACGGCAGGGAAATACCGGGCAAGGGCGTGCTGGAGACCAAAGAATATACAGTGAGGACGGTCAAGGAATCCCTGCGGGAAAAGATCCTCAAAACAATTTCCGACCCCAACATCGCCTTCATCCTCATGACACTAGGGATGCTGGGCCTGTATTTTGAGTTTGCAAGCCCGGGCGCCATCTTTCCCGGAGTCTTGGGCGCCATCTCCCTTTTATTGGCCTTTTACGCCTTTCAGACCCTGCCGGTCAATTACGCAGGCGTGCTGCTTATCTTACTGGCGGGCGTATTGTTTATACTGGAAACCCAGATCGCCAGTCATGGCGCCCTGGCCATAGGGGGTACTGTTTCCATGTTTCTGGGGGCGACCATGTTATTTGATTACGAGGTATCGGGCATGCGTGTGGCCTGGAGCGTGTTGATTCCCACCGTGGCCTTTGTTTCCGCCTTTTTTATTATTGTGGTGGCCTTGGTGGTGAAGGCCCACAAAGCCAAAATCCGCACAGGCGAAGCCGGGATTGTGGGCGAAACAGGCCAGGTGATCCAAGTGTCCTCCTACACGCGGGGAAAGGTCCGGGTTCATGCTGAAATGTGGAACGCCAAGTTTTCCCAGCCTGTGGAGATTGGGGATTATATCCGCGTGGTTTCTGTGGACGGCCTATTGTTGACTGTGGAAAAAAGACCGGAGCCCTGATTTTTGGGAAATGGAAATGCAAGGGGCAAAGGAATGGAGCATTGGACCTCCATGCTTGCATATATGAGCGGAAGACGGAGATTTATCAACTCGCCTTTTAAAAGCATTTTACCACCATCAAGGAGGATATGGCATGATACCGGTTGGAATTATTGTATTTTTTGTGGTCGCCTTTTTGGCATCTTCCATCAGGATTTTGAACGAATACGAACGCGGTGTGGTCTTCCGGCTTGGGCGGTGCATTGGCGCCAAGGGTCCCGGGTTGATCATCCTTATTCCCGGGGTCGACAAGATGATGAAAGTCAGCCTGCGTCTGGTGGCTTTGGATGTGGACCCCCAGGACGTCATCACCCGGGACAATGTATCCGTAAAGGTTAACGCGGTGATTTATTTTCGGGTCGTGGAACCGGTCAAGGCCACCATCGAGGTGGAACACTACCAGTACGCCATGAGTCAACTTGCCCAAACCACCATCCGGAGCGTTTGCGGACAAGCGGAACTGGATGAATTGTTATCAGCCAGGGATAAACTCAACAGCCAACTCCAGGAAATCCTGGATACCCACACGGACCCCTGGGGCATCAAGGTGGCCAATGTGGAACTCAAGCATATTGACCTGCCCAATGAGATGCAGCGGGCCATGGCAAAGCAGGCGGAAGCGGAACGGGAAAGGCGGGCCAAGATTATCAATGCGGAAGGGGAGTTTCAGGCATCCACTCGTCTGTCCGAAGCGGCGGTGATTATTCAGGATACCCCCGTGGCGCTCCAACTAAGATATCTCCAGACCATGCGGGAAATGGCGTCCGAAAACAATTCCACCATCATTTTTCCCTTGCCCATGGATCTGTTTACCCCCTTGCTTAGGGCTATGGACAAGATCACGGACAAGGAATAGGCGGTTTACCTATCAGCCGGGAGGCCTGAGGTTTCCCGGCTTTAGCAAAGCTCGGGAAGTTTGAGTTGCTTGTACTCTGTCCCTTCCTCCAGGACCTTGATGACCACCAGAGTCACGTCGTCTTCCTGGCGTTTGGGGCGACGGAATGTATTCAAAGCCTGAAAAACCTGTTCCACAATGTCCCTGGCAGGTAAATGGGCATGGGCTGCCACCACTTTGTTAAGGCTTTCCTTGCCAAAGTAATTTCCCTCAAAATTCATGGTTTCCCAAATGCCGTCCGTACCCAGGATAATAATCTGCCCGGGGCTGATAGGGCGTTTGTATTGTTCGTACACCGAGTTTTCAAACGGCCCCAGGATCAGGCCTCCCCCTTCCAATGACTCGAATAAATCATTGGTAGGATCATATATCAGGGCGGGGTCGTGTCCGGCATTGGCCCAGCGCACAACCATTTTGTTCATGTCCACTTCCGCCAGGAAAAGGGTCATGAATTTGCCTGAGTCGGCCACATCCGGGGCCAGTTGCTTGTTGATATCAAAGATGATTTTTGCCAGATTCCCGGCTCTCCTGGAACGCCTCCGCACCAGTGCCCGGGCAGTGGTCATGAGCAGGGCTGCACCCACCCCGTGGCCGGTGATGTCCCCCACGGCCACGGTCAGCCGTTGCTCCTCGTTGGCTTTCAGGAAGTCGTAGTAATCCCCTCCCACCTGTTGGGCCGAGACGCTTCTCGCCGCAATATCCAGCCCTTTTACACTAGGAGGGCTTTTGGGCAAAAGGCTTTGCTGGACTTCCCTGGCAAGTTCCAATCGTTTGCGCCAGGCCATGGTTTCCTCCAGCATGGGCACCATGCGATTAAAACCCTGGATCAGGCTGTCCCATTCATCTCCGGTTTTCAGGTTCACCCTTATGGAAAAATCCCCCCGTGAGACCTTGGCAATCCCCTGAATGACTTCCATGAGAGGCCTGGAAAAACGCCGGGAGCCCATAAAGGCAGCCAGGGCCACAAGAAGGAGGGTGGCCAGGGCAGCCAGGCCCGAAAGGACCAGGGTGGATTGGGTGTATCCGGCCAAGATTTGGGCCACCTGCCTGGATTTTATCTCCACCACCGAGGTGGGAACCAGGGTGACAAAACAGGTCCCCTTGCCTGTGGGCGCCCATGCCCATACGCAGGTTTCTTCTCCATGGGCAAACTGCTTGGTCCCGGAACCGTCCCTGGAAATGGAGTCCAGTATGCTTCTGATTTGTCCTTGATCCGAAGATGTCAGCCATTTTTCATCTTCCGGGCCGGACCATCCTCCCGGGCCCGTTTTTTTTTGAGCAAGAATTTTTAAACCCGGTTCGCCTGTCTCCGGATGGATCCCGGAAGCAACCAAAAAAGATTGGGTCATATCTCGCCAAGGCGCTGCAGTCACTCCCTGGTTGAGTTTGTCCAGGGTGCTGATTTCCAGGGCGACCATTTGCTTTCCGGTTTTAGCATCCCCGAAAAAAACCAGGGTTGTGTAGTGGGAAGGCTCCCCGGGTGAGGAAAAACCGGGAGACGCCCACACAACCTTGCCAGGTTCGTGGCTGTTCTCCAGCTTTTCCTTGATCCAATCCTTGGTTTCCTGATCCGGGGCCACAGGCGCGTCATCCCCCTCGTGCAAAACCAGGGCGACGCCCGAACTTCCCACCACTAAAACTCTTTTCGCCATCCTGGGAAAAGCGTTCAATATGTCAGCCATGGGTTTGGAAATTGCCTCCGGGACGCTGCCCCCTTGCTTTTCAACCAGTTGCGCTTCTTTGCTCAAGTCCAACAAGGCAAATTCCACCGCCTGCCGGGAGCGCTGGTAAATCAGGGACTGGGTCTGGGCAGTCTGGAGCAATGCCCTGTGGGACAAATCATTAAAGGCATCCCGCGTGTCCTGGGAAATGGTTTCAACAAGTTGTTTGATTCCTATATGACTGGCCAGAGTGATGACAACCAGGGGGAAAAGGCAAAGGACCAGAAGGGTAAGAAAATACTTCCACCGAATATTCAATTTGATTATGGGCATTTCATGATCCCTTGATTTTCCAGTGACTCATGATAATGCCAGGATGCCTATTATGCACGAAACAGGTATTTGTGGATGATATACTCATAGCAATACAGTGCGAAAGAAACGCAGGCGGTGGGGTGCGGCAATAATAGAAAACAGATTGCAGCCGCGGGAACTCTTTGGATTTTGTATCCATTGGTTATGTTATTCGGATGAATTCACGGATTTCATATCCATCAGTTATTGCGCCATGTCCTGACCTCCCGGAGAGCGATTAACGAATTGTGAAGAGGTCGCAGAAACTTTTGACTTGAAAAATCTTACCATAGCCTGTCCTGGCTTTCAAGCAGATAACCCGAGTCCCTGGGGCCATTCTGGTTTTTAGCCAAGCAGATTTTTGGTTTTGATGGTGCAGCAAGCGCCTGAGGGCAACATTATGGATATACTTGATGTATTTTCCCTGCACTGTTCTTCGGTTTTGGAAAATGATTCCTAAAAACTTTTCAAGACCATGAAATCTATGATATACATGTTTATATATTCGACACCGGATTCACCACAAGACCATTGAGAGATTGCTTGTTCCGGGTTTCATGCCCTGCAACACGCAGTCTGCCCGTTTTCCAGTTATCAAATTTAGGTTTGGCTTCAGGTCTTGCGGTTTGGCCCGAATTCAGGCGCTGTTATTCCTTGTGTATGGCACCGACAACAACAACCGAAGGAGGAAATTATGAAAAAAGCACTAATCCTGTTTATTGCCGTTTTGTTTTGTCTCACCGGGTTTGGCCCTGTGTCGGCCAAGACCTTTGTGACTATCGGGACGGGCGGCGTCACGGGTGTGTATTATCCCACGGGCGGAGCCATCAGCAGAATGGTCAACCAAAAGGCCAGCGTGTATGACATCAAGGCCACGGTGGAATCCACAGGCGGCTCGGTTTATAACATCAATGCGGTTCTTTCCGGAGACCTGGACTTTGGTATCGCCCAGTCGGACAGGCAATATCAGGCCATGATGGGCCAGGCCGAATGGGAGAAAGTAGGTCCCCAAAAAGACCTTCGCGCGGTTTTTTCCATCCATCCCGAATTGATGACCTGTGTGGCCGCAGCCAGCATTGGCGCCAAGAATTTCGGGGATCTCAAGGGCAAGAGGATCAATATCGGCAATCCGGGTTCCGGGCAACTCCAGAACTCCAAGGACGTGCTGGAAGCCTATGGTCTGACCGAGAGTGATATCGTTGCCGAATACGCCAAGGCCGTGGAATCTCCCAGCCTGCTACAGGACGAGAAAATCGACGCCTTTGTGTACACCGTGGGCCATCCCAACGGAAATATCAAGGAGGCCACTTCCGGTCGCATCAAGGTCGCCATTGTGCCTATTGACGGCCCTGGCGTGGATAAACTCCTGGACAAATACCCCTACTACGCCAAGAGCTATATCAAGATCGACAATTACCCCAACGCCGTGAACGACAAAGACGTGCCCAGCATTGGCGTCAAGGCCACCCTGGTGACCTCGGCCAAGGTTAGCGACGATATAGTTTACGCCATCACCAAGGAAGTTTTCGACAACCTGGAGGACTTCAAAAAACTGCATCCGGCCTATGCCGCCCTTACCGCGGAAGAAATGCTTCAGGGTCTTTCCGCTCCTATTCACCCAGGCGCTCTCAAGTATTTTAAGGAGGCCGGGCTGGTGAAGTACATCAAGCCTTCACTCCTTAAATAGTATATTGGCAATACGCCGGGGCGCTCGGGGACACCCGGGTGCTCCGGCTCTGTTTCGGAAGAGCAGTATCAGTTCATACCGATTTTTAAACCGACAGTTTTTGTACGCACTGTACCGCAACCCATCTAAAATTGAACCTGTGGTTGCTTGCCGGGCTAAAACCCGCTGGCGCATGGAGTAATAATGCCGCCATGCCTTTAGTGTTCACCCCCTTGGATATGTAGAAGGGATTCCATGAGTGACCAAAAAAATCTTTCATACGCCCAAGAACTCCTGAGAGCAGAAACCGGCGATGTCCGAAACCTGCGCTCGTTTGAAAAATATTTGGTGGGCTCCATCGCCATAGCCTGGGCTGCTTTTCAAATGGCCCTGGCCGGTGGGCTTTGGATTCTGGATGGCACCAAAACCCGGGCTTTTCATCTTGCCTTCGCCATGGCCCTGCTTTTTTTGCTCACCCCCCTTATGCGGAAAACCCGGAGGGGCCTGGGCTATTTTTTTGTCATCGACCGTATTCCCCTGATGGATTATGCTTTGGCCGTTATTGGCGTCATTGCCTCATTATACATTGTGTTTGATTATGACGGTCTGGCATACAGGGCTGGCGCTCCCATTGGGCGCGACATAGCCTTTGGAATCGTCCTGGTGGTCCTGCTGTTGGAAGCAGCCCGCAGGGTGATCGGCCCGGCCTTGTCCGTCATCGCCATCGTCTTTACCATCTATGCTTTTATGGGACCCCATATGCCGGATTTTATGGCTTTCAAGGGAGTGTCCCTCCGCAAGTATTGCAGCAACATCAGCCTTACCACCGAGGGCATCTACGGCATACCTCTGGGGGTGTCGGCCTCCATTGTCTATTTGTTTGTCCTCCTGGGCTCTTTGCTGGATAAAGCCGGAGCAGGGCAATTTTTTACGGATTTAGCCCTATCTTTTTTGGGCAAGTACAAGGGCGGGCCCGCCAAGGCCGCCGTGGTGGCTTCGGGCGCCACCGGCATGGTTTCCGGTTCGTCCATCGCCAATATCGTTACAACCGGACCGTTCACAATACCTCTTATGAAAAAGGTGGGGTATCCGGCGAAAAAAGCCGCGGCTGTGGAGGTGGCGGCCAGCACCGACGGCCAACTTATGCCGCCCATTATGGGCGCCGCGGCATTTATCATAGCGGAATATGTAAATATTCCCTATATCCAGGTGGTTAAGGCGGCGGCCATTCCGGCCTTCGCATCCTACTTCGGCCTGTTTTGCATCACCCACCTGGAGGCCTCCAAGCTGGGAATCAGCGGCTTGGCAAAGGAAGAAATCCCCCTGTTTTTCAAGACCCTCAAAAGAGGGCTTCATTACATGCTGCCCCTGGGGGTGTTGCTGTATGAATTGATCATCCTGCGCCATTCTCCGGAAATGGCTGCCTACCGTGCCATACTCATCCTGTTCGGTGTGATTTTCTACCAGGAAATCCGCCGTTCATACTTGGCAAATACCGGTCTCTTGCAAGGATTGCTAGACTCGGTTCGCATCATAGGCATGGGCCTGATCCAGGGCTCCAAGAACATGATGTCCGTGGCCCTGGCCTGCGCTGCGGCGGGCATTATCGTGGGGGTTGTGAACATGGGCATCGGCGGCATGGTGAGCCAGATAGTGGAAACCCTGAGCCAGGGAAATATCTATCTGCTGCTTTTTATCACGGCCATCGCCAGCCTGCTTTTGGGCATGGGCCTGCCCACCACGGCGACCTATATTGTCATGGCTTCCCTCACTGCTCCCATCATCGTCAATGTGGGCCAGAGCTTCGGATTTGTAATCCCCCTTATTTCCGCCCATCTGTTCTGCTTTTATTTCGGCATCCTGGCCGACGACACCCCTCCGGTGGGGCTGGCGGCCTATGCCGCCGCGGCCATTGCGGATTCCGACCCCATTCCCACTGGAATCCAGGGATTCCTGTACGATATCCGAACCTCGGTCATTGCTTTTTTGTTTGTGTTCAATCCGGATCTTCTCTTGCAAGGCATTTCAAGCTGGCCTCAGGGCTTACTCATTTTCGGCATGGCGCTTATAGCCATGTCCGCCTTTGAATGCTTTGCCCAGGATTGGTGCCTTGTGAAAAACCGGTGGTACGATATGCCTTTTTTTCTGTGCGCCTCCTTTATCCTGTTTCATCCCGGAGCTCCCGCAAACTGGTTTGGCGTGAGCGAAGAGCACAAGTATTATTTTTTCCTGGTTGGCCTGGCCATTTACGCCGTGGCGGTGGGCATGCAAAAAATGCGGAAAAATTCCCAAATTCCGGCGGCCTGACAGATCATACTTGTTGCCGCCTTTGTTCCAACCAGGCGACATTTCAAAAAAAACGGCCCGGGAGATTTCCCGGGCCGTTTGGTTTTCGCATCTTGGAAATGTCTGGTCAATCAAAAGCCATGGAGGTTTTCCATACTTCCCAGACCTTGCCCACCAGATCCGGTCCGGGCTTGAGGGTGGTTTTGCCGGGTTTCCATCCGGAAGGCGTGGCCTCCGTTCCTTTGCTTTGCCTCACCAACTGGAAAGCCTGGATTTGGCGCAGTGACTCGGCGACATTCCTGCCTACGGGCGGAGTCAGCACTTCATAGCCCTGGACCACTCCGTCCGGGTCAATGATAAACCTGCCGCGGGTTTCCACTCCCGCATCCTCATCATAGATGCCGTAAAGGGTCCCCACCTTGCCGCCCGCATCGGACAGCATGGGATAGGGCACGCCCCCTTCCACCATCTTGGATAGCTCGTGGTCGTTCCACATTTTATGGACAAAAACACTGTCGATACTCATGGAAAGGACCTGTACGCCCAGTTTTTCAAACTCTGCGTTCTTCTCGGCGACCGCCGAGATTTCTGTCGCTCAGACAAAGGTGAAATCACCTGGATAAAAACATAAAACAACCCACTTGCCCAAATACTCGGACAACTGCACCGAAACGAATCCTCCCTTCAAATAGGCCGGGGCCGTGAAATCCGGGGCCTTTTTCCCCACCTTGATCATGCTTGCCTCCCTGGGTTTTTCTTGGATGGTTGTTTTCGGTGCGGCGTTTTTCGCCGGCCCTTCTCCCACAGGCCCTCCTGTAGGGCGGGCGCATCCTGGTTTGAATTCTGTTGGCATAGGCACCTCCTATGATGATTATAGTTATTGTGAATTACAACCAGGTGTTTCCAAGATTTTTTCAATAATAGGGTATTTCCATCTCTTATGGCAACAAAAAATGAGAGTTATTACTATGTGAGTTTCTTGACCTGTCGATTGGACTCCCATACACTTAATAGATAAAATGCAACAATATTAACCAGGAATTGCCTGAAAGGAGCGGCGACAAATCATGACCACCTACACGGGTATTAACCATTTGGCCATGGCCACCGGCGATTTGGAAAAAACCATTCGGTTTTGGCGGGATCTCCTTGGTATGCGTCTGGTGGCGGGGCTGGGAAAGCCGGGCATTCGCCATTATTTTTTTGAAATCAACGAAAAGGATTGTATCGCGTTTTTTGAGTGGCCCAAGGTGGAGCCTGTTGAACCCAAAGACCACGGGTATCCTGTCCAGGGACCCTATATTTTTGATCATGTGTCCATAGGCGTGGCCACGGAAAAGGAGTTGTACGACCTTAAGGACAGGCTGGAGGCTGCCGGTTTTTCCGTTTCCGACGCCATGGACCACGGCTTTATCCATTCCATTTACGCCTTTGACCCCAACGGTATTCCCATAGAGTTTTCCTGGCCTGTGCCTGGCAGGGATATCCGGAAGACTCCGGTGCTGGTGGATCGTTCCCCTTCGGAAACCGCCCTGGAAGGTCCCGATCCCCAACCGGGCCAGTGGCCTCCAGTCACCCAACCCACACCCCGGGACTGGAGGGTGGCTTTCGCCGGGGCCGGCATGGAGCTGTTTGAACAAAAGAATCATTTTGAAAATAAGTAAGGAAAAATGAAACTATTGACATGGGTCAAGGACATGCCGCGGTTTTAGGCCTAATATTTATTCCAAGAGACAACGGAACAAAACGGTGTGCACAAACCCTAAACCCGCAGTCCAACTGGAGGCCTCATTATGAAACATCTGAACATCATAGAATCCAACGGCTTCAACGACCTGAGCCTGAGCAAGTTCCTGGTTCACGATTCCCCCTATTTCAAGATTCTCAACTTCAATTTCAAGGCTGGACAGCAATTGCCCATCCATTCCCATGATATTGAGGGCCAGCTTTCCATCCTTGTCCTGGAAGGGGAGGGTGAATTCCTTGGGGCGGATGGGGCGACTCTGCCAGCCAAAACCGGGGACATTCTGATTGCGGACATTGCGGAACCCCACGGCATACGAGGCGCTACAGACATGCGTGTGGTCGTGACCATTGCCCCACCCATATGAAAGGTGGGCGGGAAACGATTTGAGGATAGGGGGAATGGATTGACAGCAGGCCTTTAAACAGGGTACCTGCATACGATGAAAATTGACCCTCCCTCTCAGACACCTCGTGAAACCTGGAGTTCCAGCTTTGGATTCATCGCCGCTTGCATGGGCGCCGCCATCGGCCTGGGTAATATTTGGCTGTTCCCCTGGCGTTTAGGCCGATACGGAGGAGCAGCCTTTCTGATACCGTATCTTCTGTTTGTGTTCGGGCTGGTGCGTTTTGGCCTGGCTGCAGAACTGGCTTTAGGCAGGAGAGAGCAGCGGGGTCCCATGGGAGCTTTTATCCAGGTCTTTGGGGCGATAAGTCCTAAGTTAGGCATGGCTCTGGGCGCCGTGCCTGTCCTGGCTGTCACGGGGATTCTTGTTTTTTACACCATTGTTCTGGGCTGGATCATGAAATACTTCTGGCTGTTCCTGACCCGGGATATTTCCGGCATGGACCCCGTCCAACTGTTTGAAGGTTTGGCGGGCCATTCATCATCCATCCCCTGGCATGTTTTGGCCGTGGCCTTAACAGCCCTGATTGCGGCGCAGGGAGTCCAGGGCGGATTGGAGCGCATCAACAAAGCGGCCATGCCCCTCTTGTTCGGGATTATGGCAATCCTCCTGGTTCGGAGCCTGACCCTTCCCGGCGCCATGGAAGGAGTGATCTTTCTTGCCAGGCCGGACTGGTCCTGCCTGGGCGACATCCATACCTGGATCATGGCTTTAGGCCAGAGTTTTTTTACGGTCAGTTTGGGAGGCATGCTCATTTATGGCAGTTACCTCAATGACACCATGGATATTCCCCGTGCCGCGCTAACCACAGCCATCATGAACAGCCTGGCCTCCTTTATGGCTGCCTTTGTGATCATTCCTGCTGCTTTCGCCTTTGGGCTGGACCCTGCGGCCGGGCCTGATCTCCTGTTTGTCACCATGCCTAAAATATTCGATGCCATGCCCGGCGGGAGGATTTACGGAAGCCTGTTTTTTTTTAGTGTGATCCTGGCGGGTTTGTCCTCAGCCATCAATCTGGTGGAAGTCCCGGTGGAAACCCTCATGGACCAGCTTGGCATGACCAGGAAAAAGGCCGCGCTCCTGGTGGCTTGCGGTTCCCTTGCCGTGGGAATGGTCCTGGATTTGCACATGGGGGCCTTTGAGAAGTGGGTGGACCTTTTCACCATATACCTGTTGCCTGCGGGCGCCTTGCTCATTGCAGCAGCCATGCTGTGGGTGCTGGGACCCCAAAAGGCCCTGGAAGCCGTGAACAAGGGATGCAGGAGACCCTGGGGCCGCCCTGTGATTCTGTTTCTTGCCTGGGTTTTTGTCCCCACCTGCGTCCTGGTATTGATTCTGGGCATTGTGCTGGGGGGGATTGGGTAAACCGCCATTTCAGGCGGTTGGCCTTTCGGCAGCGTCATCCTGGAAATTCTTCCGCACACCAACCAGTTATTATTCCGGGGTGGTTCCTTCGGAAAACCAGCTCGACTGCATCAGGTCCATGCACTCCTGGTCAGGGTGCTCCCGGACCAGCCTGTCCTTCATCATGGATTGCAGATGAATCATCGAGTTTACAATGCGTGTGATATCATGGGCGGGAAATGTGGTTCTATGGTATCCTTGGTGAATAATCTCGGATGCCAGTTCCAGGTATATTTGGGCCTGCCTGAGCTGTCCGGCCAGTACAAGGTGCTTATCAAGGGGAAGTCCGTTAGACATTTTTTTCATGGTGCAACTCCATCACTACCAGGTTCATTTTAATTATGCTGATACCACAGAGTTATGAAAATAACAAACAAACAGGACTTAACCTAAAAAAATGAATTTATGTAGGTGTATTTTTTGGAATTTAAAAGCTACTCTCAAATCATTTTATTGAAATTTTAGTGATTTATATATGGATTTATTGCGCTGACGCACCGTGGGAACAAGTTCCCGAGGCTGCCACCAAAGAAAAACAGGCCCGGGGATCATCCTCCCGGACCACTTGGCAAAACAATCGGATTGGTTGTAACCGCCATGTGTTTTTTTCAATTTAGCCCATATTCAAAAACGCCTGACATAGACCCCTGTATTTCTCGAAGAAATTGGGATTGTACTCGTGAAGGTCCCAATTTTTTGAAGACTTGGAGAACTACAATATATGGGCGTGCCTTTACATTGTTAAGGCTCGATTCCCAGCCGTTTGAGCAACTGTTTCCCGGGGCGCCCGTCTTCATCCCATCCCCGCAGGCGGTAATATTTGGCAAGCATGGTCTCCAGATCAATAGGTGGTGCGTTGTCCTCCCGGACCTCGCTCAAGAGCCTTTTGGGAAGAGTATCGTCTTTTCTCCCAATTCCTTCCCGAACGTTCATAAGCCGCTCCAGGTTGAAAATGCGTTCGCCCACCCCATAGAAATCTTTGCGGCGGATTTTTGTTCCCAAGACCCCGGACAACAGGTTGCAGTAGTCGGAAAGGTCTGTGGAGGAAACGGCCACGGACGGAAGGTTTTGCATCATCCACTTCAAAAGCGGCTTGGGGGTGTTTTTGTAAACGAAATTTTCCTCCAGAAACGGGTATTCGGTCCATATGCAAAAAATCGCCGAGTTGACCGCGTCGGTGAGGTCCTGCATGAATTTGACAAACTCGGCCTTGCCCTTGGTGTCATGGGCGTTCAGATAGGATTCCACCTCCACGGCATGGGTGGCGCCGGAAAGGTGGGTGGCGCCGGCATTGGCCGTAGCGTATCCCAAACCCTGGCCCACGCAGCCCCGGGGATCGTAAGCGGCCATTTCCAGGCCCTTGACGTGGATGGCAAATTCCTCGCCTCCATACTTTTTGGCCATTTCCCGGACCCCGTTGGCCATGTCGTCGCCCAGGCCCCGGCGATACGCGATATCCTCCAACATCTCCGGAATCCCGGCCGGGTCGCCAAAGGACAGGGGGAACTCCAAAAGACCCTTTTCCGAAAGCTCCATGGCAAACCCCAAGGTGTTGCCGCAGGAGATGGTGTCCATTCCCAGGCGGTTTAAGGTGTCGTTGAACTGGGCGATATGATCCAGGGAGCCGATCTCCAGGTTGGAGCCAAGCAAGGCGATGGTTTCGTATTCCGGGCTCACCATCACCTGATTGTTATACCGGCCCATCCGACCGCAACGTATGGAGCACCCCATGCAACCATGGCGCTTTACAAAGTGCTTGTCACGAATGGCTTCGCCGCTGATATCCTCCATTTTTTCAAAACGCGCCTTTTTGAAATTCCTTACAGGCATTATGTTGTTCGGGCCATACAGGCGCACGTTTAGGGGGGTTCCAAGATCTTTGAGGACATGGCCCGTCTTTTCATGATTCCGCATCTTGCTGTCGGCGACGGCAAAGGCCTTTTCAAAACCCTTTGGGTCTGCCGGCGCAATCCGCGCCTTGCCTTTGGCCGCGATGCCTTTCAAGTTCTTGGAGCCAAAAACCGCGCCCATGCCTCCCCGTCCAGCCACCCTCCGCCCAGCCACCAGGACAGCGTAACGGACCAGGTTCTCCCCGGCCGGTCCCGCCACCACCCAATCGCCCAGGTCTTTTTTCGCATCCTGGAACTCATAGGTGTCCATGCCCCACGAGTCCGAGGCGTCCAGAATTGTCGCGCCGCTGTCATCCACGGATATCAGGACCGGCTTTTGCGACCGCCCCCGGATGACAATGCCGTCAAATCCGGCCCGTTTGAGGCTGACCCCAAATTTACCACCGGCAAGGGACGTGCAGAAAATGCCGGTCAGGGGAGATTTGCTCACCACGGCGAAGCGCCCGCCCGAGGGGGCTTTGGTTCCGGCTGTGGGGCCGCTCATGAGAACTATGATGTTATCCGGACCCAAAGGGTCCACCCCGGGAGCTATTGTGTCAAAAAGGAGCTTCAACGCCAAGCCCTTGCCCCCAAGATACAGGCGCCGATCTGTTTCGGAAACAGGAATTTCTCCAGTTTCTCCCGTTGTCAGATTTACGTCCAAAACCCGGTTGTTCACGGCGATAATTCTTTTGGCGGCCATTTTCCAATCCTTTGAAGAGAGGTTTTGATGCCTGGTTAATCACTCAACGCCTCGACTTTATTTGATTTAGTCCCTCGGACCAGGCTACAGATAGCGCCCAAAGGAGTCTATTTGTCCTCTTTCAAAAATTTTTCAATAATCCGGTTCAATGCCTCCGGCTGGTCCAGGTTGGCCAGGTGCCCGGCATTGGCAAGCTGTTTTATGGTGAGATGGGGATTTTTCTTTTCAGCCTCGTAGGTGGTTCTTAAAAGTCTCTGGAAACCGTAATCCTTTTCAGCGTGGATGACCAGGATGGGGACGGTGGAGGTTTCCAGGAGATTCACAAAAGAAATCTTGCCGATGCTGTTAAAAACGTGGCGCACCACCTGCCAGTTTACCTCCCAGACGACTTCATCAATCAGGAACTGATAGGCATCGCCCGTGCATACCGCCGCCCTTGAGGCAACTTTTCCATAAAACTGTTGTCCCAGTACACGAACCACCAGGCTCATGAATCGGCCGTATCCCCGGGTCAGCCAGAGGGGAAAATCCACATCCCCGGGAGAGCCAAAGGTGGTCAGTGTTTTTAGTCGTTCCGGATATCGGCTTAAAAATTCATAGCCAGTGAGGCCTCCTGCTGAGTTTCCCACATAGTGAAAACGCTCCAGGCCCAAGTGGTCGCAAATGGAAAGGACGTCGGAGGAAAATTTTTCAAGGGAGTAGGTTTCCGGAGATTCATGGGCAGGCCGTCCGGATCCGCCATGGCCCCTTAAGGAAATCGACAGGACATAATGGTCCTTGGAGAAATGCTCCAATTGGGGGATGAATTGTTTCCAGTTGGCCAGAAGGCTGTGCACAAAAACCATGGCCTGATCCTTCTTATCCCCAGCGGCCACGTACTCAATGGGCACTTCGCCCTTATCCCACACAGCCACCCTTTTCCGCCATTTTTCCACGTTACCCTGCATAATTCATCCTCTCTTGCATTAACCCATATTATGCGGCAGTCAACTCCCAAAATGACCCCACACGCTTGGTTTTTAGGTTTTGGGTCGTTTTTCCTTCGTTCAGAGCCGGAAATCAGGCCGGGATCATCCAAAACACCTCCAACCAAGCCTTCAACCCCTCCCGAACTTCCAGTCTGATTGATAGTTCTCTTTATATCAAATAATTGGAAGATTCCCATGGCTTTGTTTGGTCTGCATTAAAGTCAATTCAAAGAAGTCTGAAACAACTTTAAGCTATTCGTTCCGAGAGCCCCTCAGGCAGGCCATGCCCGGAAACCTCCAGGCTCACGGCCTGGTTAGGACAGACAGTGACGCATCTGCCGCAACCCCGGCAGGCCTCCGATATCTCAGCCCTGCCGCCGTGGACCCGGATGGCGCCCGCGAAGCAGGCCTCTTCGCAGGCCCTGCACCCGGGAAGGCAGGACGGTGTTTTCATGGCCCTGGATGGATTGGTCTATGGGAATGACCCGTCCCTCATCATGGGAGGAAAAGTTCTTGTAAAACCATTTCCCTAAAAATGATAACTTCGTGAACGGAGCCAGGGCTACGCCCTGCGTAAAAAGGGCTTTGGCCAAAGAAAAGCGCCATGTGGTCCTGATATGCGGCCTAATCATTGAAGAATTCCTGTTTCATTTTTTTCTGTGGAATTCGGTGATGAGCGAAGCCCGCTCAACGAAAATTCTTTTGGTGGCGCGGCGGAGGTTTCCCCGCAAGTTGATCAGGCGCGGAAAAGAATCCAGGGGCAAATCAGCAAAATCACGGGGATCTTCCTCGACCCCGGTTCTTCCATCTTCTGGTATATTCAGACTTTGGGTTTCCAACATGTCACGCCTCCTTTTTATCAACCGGCCCGGGAAAGGGCTTCCTTTCCTTCCCGGAATATTTTTTCAAAGGCTTGTTTGGCTTCTTCGCGCTGGTCCTCTTCCAGCAAAGCAATGATTTCGCGGTAGGTTTGGGCCAGGGCTTCACGGCTTCCTACAATGGGCTCGAAGAGACCGGAGATTTTTTCGTAGATGCGGCGGATGGAATTGTGCAAGAGGATCATGACTTGGTTGCCGGAGCTGCGCATGAGCCGGTTTTGGACCTCAAAATCCAGATCCTGGAGCAATTTTAGGTCCGGATCAGCCGTCAGGGCCAGGGCCGCGAAATCCTCCACCGCTTCGGCGATGACGGGAAGCTCAGTCGCCTTCATGTTATCCACTGCATACTGCATCATGGCCCGACCGATTGCCCAATAAGCCTCCCCTATATCGGCCATAAGTTTTTTGGACCCTGCCTCAGAAGAGGAAAATAGCTCGGCAACAAAGTCGAAACCCGCGGTGGTCAGATAGTCCTGAACCGTGATCCGGCTTCCCTGGGTGATGGATAAAAGATGCATTTGCTCCAGAGAATGTAGGGCTTCCCGCACCGTATTCCGGTTCACTTGGAATTTTTCCGCCAGCGCTCGTTCTGAAGGAAGAAATTCACCGGGTTTGATCTTGCCTTCCACAATCACACGGCAAAGTGTTTCGGTCAGAATTTCGGATGTACGAGTTGCTTTTTTCACCGGCGCGAACAGGTTGTCCCGACTGGTATCCATAATAGCCTCAACATTTGTCATCTGGCTTATTGGTTAACTGGTTAACTGGTTCACTGGTTCACTGGTTCACTGGTTCAACCAGTAAACCAGATAGCAAGGCATGTCAATAAAAATCTTTCGCATTTCAAACCAATTTTGGGGGATTACGTGTGGCTTGGCTGACAGACACCGGGGGATTTGTCCGCGTAGTATTCCACGATGCCGGTTCCATCGCCCATATCCGCGCTTGCTCACTGATTGGCGTCGCCTGTTTGGTATTCAGCCTACTTCTTCCTGATTGCAAATCATTTCGATGTTTTCCAGCAGGGTTTTGAAAAGTTGCGTGGTGCGTTTTTCCAGACGGTCGTTCAAGATTTTCGCCAAAAATTCCATAACCAGATACCCCATGGTTGGGTCCTGGTTTAGAAGGCCCAAAAACTCCTTACCCGGTAGTCTCCAAAATACACTATCTTCAACACAAGCGGCTGTCGCCGTATAGAAAGTTCGGCCCAAAATGGCGCTCCATCCGAAGGTGTCTCCCGGATCGATGGCGGACACCGACACGCTTACGGAACTGGAGGCGGACATGTTAAGCAGCGCCTTGCCTCTTAGGAGCATGAAGATGCCGTTGGCGGGATCGCCTTCTGTGAAAACATTTTGTTCTGGGGCACGGCGTTCTTCTGTAATCAGAGGAATGACACGCTTTAGCATGTCGTCTGACAGCAAGGACATTAAAGGGATTTTCTTCATTTCGGCCAGTGATGGCATAATGCGCCTCCGGTGATACGATCTATTGGGCAATCGAACGCCTTAGTTCCAAATATACAAAAAAACCAACATCAGAGCGATGGCCGCCGCAGCCCATCCGACGGGCAAAGATTCCTTCTCAATGGATTTCCGCATGCTGTCCATTCTGAACTCCAGGTATTGTCCCCTGCACCCCATGAGCCAGAAGAAACAAGCTAAAGGGATACCCACAAGGCGCGAAGGGGCGTTGGAGGAAAAACGGGCGGCGCATCCTGGAATGAATTGGAAAAAAAGCCCGTCCGCCATTTTGTTGGCTTTGTTTAGCACCGTGGATAAAGCCTTGTCCGCGGCGCGGGCGCCCTTGCGGTAGAACCAGTCCACGTCCAGATTGATAGCCCTGATTTCGGGCGGATAGACGCCTGACAGCATGAGCAGGGCGAAGGCCAGAGCGCCGAACAAAAGGAGTTGCAATTGGCTGACCACATGGGTCGCCGTATACGGGACGTAATCTACGGGATAAGGCAAAATGGCGTACAGGGGCTTGGGGTAAACTCCTACGGCGACACATACAAAGGCTGCTATGCCCATTGCCAGGAGCATGTTCAAGGGGGGCTCCTTGGCATCTATACCCCGGTCATGGGAAAAGAACATGAAGTACGGAACCTTGATTCCGGCATGGTGGAACACGCCCGCTGAAGCAAATTGGAGCATAAGCCAGACCACGGCAAGGTGTCCATACCCTGCGGCGGAAACAATCATGGATTTACTGATGAATCCGGAAAAAAAAGGAAAGGCCGATATGGATGCCGCCCCGACAATACAAAACAGGCAGGTGATGGGCATGGTTTTGTACAGCCCTCCCAGATCCGTGCATCGGATGCGGCCGGTTACATGCAGCACGCTGCCTGCGGCCATGAACAAGAGGGCCTTGTAAAGGATGTGGCAGAAGGCGTGGGCCACTGTTCCATTAATGGCCAGTTGGGTGCCGATTCCCACACCGCACATCATGAATCCGACCTGATTGATCAGGCTGTAGGATAATACGCTTCGGATGTCGTTTTCCAGCACGGCGTAAAAAATGGGGACAAAGGTCATGATGGCCCCCAGCCAGATGAGAAGCTCTGTGCCGGAAAAGGTTCGCGCCATGAGATAAACGGCGCTTTTGGTGGTGAAGGCCGAAAGGAATACGGCGCCAGTGGCCGTGGCTTGGGGATAAGCGTCCTTGAGCCACGGATGCAGGGGAGGGATGGCTGCATTCACGGCGATTCCCAGGAAAAGGAGCCATGAAGCGCTTCCGTTCAGGCCTATGTGGCGGACAGCCAAACTTCCGGTCTGGGAAAACAGAAGGACTATTCCCGCCAATAAAACCAGCCCGCCAGCCAGGTGTACGAGGATGTAACGAAACGCCGCTGCCCGGGCTTCCGGAGTTCGGCGCGCCAGAACCAGGAATGTTGAACTGATTGCCATGAACTCCCAGTAAACATACAGGGAAAAGAAATCTCCGGCAAAGGTGACCCCCAGAGCGCTTCCAGCATACACAAGGGCCGCTGTATGCTGGAGGGTGTCCTCTACTCGAAGGGCGAATAGAAAGCCTATTGCCGTGATGAGGGTGAAAATGATTCCGAAAACTCGGGACAAGCGATCCATGTGGAAAAGAATCAACTTTTGGCCCAGAAAATCAACAGTCCACCGGGTTCCCTCCGGAGCTGCAATCACCACGGCCAAAGCGGTCAGAGGCAGAATCAGAAGCCACGCCTTCCGTGCTCCGCCCCGGAGAAAGGGGGTAAGGAACGCCCCGCAGATAAGCAGGATTCCGGGAGGGATGTCAGGAATCATAGTAATCCTCCCGCCGTTTCACGATGCGCCTAAGCCCGCGCGCCACCAGCACCAGAACCACACAGGAAATAAAGCCGTACGCCGCAGAAAAGTCAGGCGCATGTTCCCATGGAAAATGGGGATGCTTGAGCACGAAGAGGTCCGCCACCAGAAGCCCCCCCAGGACCATATAAAACGCCCGCAAAAAGAGCCGCAGATTGCCGGGCTTGTCGAACCATCCGGGTTTAGGCGCCATGATGAAATACTCCCGCAAAGCACACCGCAAGCCACAAAATGCCCGCAATCACCGCCGCAATAAGAGCGGTTCGGTATCCTGGCTTGGGCTCGTGGTCCAGAATCATGATTTCTTCCCGGTTCTGCCGGGTTGCCTCTTCATGCATGCTCAACCTCCGGTAACCTGTGCAACGGCAAGCCGCGCTAGATCGAGAAAGGGCCAGGGATTGAAAAAAAGCCACAGGGAGGCCAGGGTGGTCGCCACCAGGGGCGCCACGCACCATGCCGGGGCTTCCTGGAATCCGGCGTCCATGTCGGCATTTTCCGGCTTAGCGAAAAATGCGTTGTAGGCAATGGGCAGAAAATAGGCCGCATTCAAAAATGAGCTGATAAGCAGTACTACTAGAAAAACCAGTTCGTGCGCTTCCAAAGCTCCCAGAACCAGGAACCATTTGGAAATAAAACCGCCCCCGGGCGGAAGCCCGATTACGGAAAGACTTGCCACGAAGAATGCCCCCATGGTGATGGGCATCCGGCGGCCCAGTCCTTTCATTTCAGAGATGTTTTTTATCCCCGTCGCCACGAAAATGGCTCCCGCGCAGAAAAACAAAGTGATTTTGCCAAAGGCGTGCATGGCGATGTGAACCAGGCCCCCGGTAATTCCCTTGGGCGTGAGGAGGGCAACGCCAAGGAGGATGTAGGATAGCTGCGCAATAGTGGAAAAGGCGAGCCGCCGCTTGAGCCCGTCCTGGGAAAGGGCGATGAAAGACGCGGTGAGCATGGTTATGGATGCCAGCACGGCCAGCAAGGTCCCCAGTCCATATTCCGCAAGAAGGTCGACTCCGAAAACCCCTGTAAGAATGCGGGCGACGGAAAATGCCCCGACCTTGACAACGGCCACGGCATGGAGGAGGGCGGAAACAGGAGTGGGCGCCACCATGGCGGCTGGCAGCCAGGCGTGCATGGGCATGAGGGCCGCCTTGGCCATACCGAATACAAAAAGCAGAAGAAGGACTGTCGTCAGCCCGGGCCCCACATGCCCCGACAGGAATCCCTGGGGCGCAAAATCCAGGGTTTCTGCCTTTATGTAGCATATAATCATGGCGGGCAGCACCAGGGCGACGGAGCCACCCACAATAAAGAAAAGATATTTGCGACCGGAAATTTTGGCCTCTTCATCCTGATGGTGCGTGACCAAAGGATATGTGGCGAAGGAAAGAATTTCATAGAACATGTAAAGTGTGACAAGGTTGGCTGCAAAGGCCGCCCCAATGGTGGCGGAAAGCGCCACTGCAAAAAAACAGTAGTACCGGCTTTGGGAATGCTCGTTAAGGCCGCGCATGTAACCAATGGAATATGCCGAAGTCACGATCCAGAGCGTGGAAGCCACAAGAGCGAATAACAAGCCCATGGCGTCAACACGAAAAGCCAAGTGTATTCCGGGAAGAATTTCGGCCAAACGGAAGGAAAAAACAGATCCGCCAAGCACAGCCGGCAGCATAGAGACGACGATTCCCAGTTTCAGAGCGCCCGCCGCAAAGGTCCATCCCTCCCGAACATTGGGCGAACGGGCGGACAGGAGGATGGGCGTCACAGCCAGGGACGCGATAACTGCAAGAAAGGGCCGTATGGAGTAAATTTCGTGCACTCTCAGACTCCGGTTGGCGCTTTCACAAAAGCGCCGGTTGAATGAACATGCGCACAATGGGGCCGGAACAGAAACCTACAGCCAGAATTCCGGCCACTGCAACCCATAAGGAAATAACCAGTGACAGCGGAGCTTCCTGGATGCCTGTCTGTCCGTGCTCTTCCTGTTTATGCATGTGGCCGTCTGAATACAGGGCGTACTCGAACACTCGGAAAAACAGGACCACATTGATGAGGCTGGAAAACAGAAGAGCCGCCATAAAATCGAACCTTCCGGCCTCAATGGCCCCCTGAAGCAGGAACCACTTGCTAAAGAATCCGCAGGCAGGAGGCACTCCAATGATAGACATGGCGCCCAGAACCAGTGCTCCCATGGTAAAAGGCATTTTGCCGAAAAGGCCGTTGAGATCCTTGAAATCCAGGGTTTCGGTCCTTCCGGCCACTGCGGCGATGGCCAGAAACAGGCACAGGGTCATCAAAACGTCATTCAGGGCGTGAAGGACCGCGCCGGTGATTCCGGTTTGGTTTCCCAGCCAGGCGCCGCCGACCATATAGCCCACTTCGGCGATTACAATATACACGGCCATGCGCCTAAGATTACGCTGGGCCAGGGCCATGACAGAGCCTGCCGCCACGGCCACGGAGGCAAGAGTCACCACAAATCCCTCCAAGGAAAGGTGATCAAAAATGTAAGCGGGGGTAAAAACCGAAAGCATGACCCGCAGCATCACATAAATCATGACCTTGGTCATGAGGGGGGCCAGCAGGCATGCCGAAGCGTGGCTTGAGTGGGAATAGGCGCCCGGAAGCCACGCGTGCAATGGGAACAAAGCCGCTTTCAACCAAATTCCGCACAAAATAAGAAGAAAGGCCGCCAGAACGGCGTTTGAACCATACAAGGGAGGCAGAAGCCTGCTTAAATCCGCCATGTTCAGGGTTCCCGTAAGCATGTACAGGAGTCCCACGCCCAGGAGATAAAAGGACGCGCCAATGGTGCCAAGAAGCAAATACCGCAGGCTCGCCAGGGGTGCCAAGCGGTCTCCCGAGGCCACCAGGGCGTATCCGGTGATCGAAGAGATTTCCAGCAGAACGTACAGGTTGAAGGCGTCTCCTGTGGCTACCATGCCCAGCATGCCGGTAACGGCAAGCACCATCAGGGCATAAAAAGCCGGAGCTTTGGCTTCCTGTTCTTTTTCAACAAATTGCCTTGTGGCTATCAGGCTGACCAGAGCCGCTCCGGAAACGACTACAAGAAACGGCGTATTAAGGTAATCCAACTCCAGGACAATACCCAAAGGCGGAGCCCAACCGCCCATGCTATATTGGAATTTTCCGGAGGCCAATACCCGTGCGGCAATCCCTAAGGAAGAGAGAAAAGAAACTGTCAGGCCCGAAACCGCCAGGGGGAAGCTAAGGGAACGCCGAATCCATCCGGCGGTGGCTGTCAGGCATGCTGCGAAAAGAGGGGCGATAATCAGAAAGGCCGGATAATTGCTCACTGGGCCTCCCGTATCTGATCGTTGATTTCATCCTCTTCAAGGGTTTCGAATCGGGCGTATAAACGGACCGTAAGGGCCAGGGCCACCCCCAATGTGGCAACCGCAACAACAATAGCCGTGAGCATAAGCACGTGAGGAAGGGGATTCATGTATTCCATGGCGTTAACAGCCTCATGTCCGTGTCCTTCTGCATGGCGGATGATGGGTATTGTAGCGCCACGCTTTGCGCTGATCGAGATGTAAAACAGAATGATGGCTGTCTGAAGGATGTTCATGCCGATGATCTTTTTGACGAAATTATTTTTGGCTATTATGGCGTACAGTCCGATCATCATAAGGGAGATGTACATCCAGTAGTTGTATTTGGCGATGGCAATTTCTATTATTGCATCCATTTTGTTTACAATCCCTGCCGGTGACCGCCGGCGGAAGAAAGATTGGCGTAGATGATCACCATGGTGGCCATGACACAGGCGGCCACGCCCATTTCCACCAAAAGTATTCCCAGAGAGCGGGCCGCCTCCCGGGCCATTCCGAACCAGCCGGCCAGGGCTCCGTAGTCCAGAAAATTTCCCCCCGCCAGTACGCACAGGATTCCCACGCCGGCATAAAACAGCACGCCTGCGGGGCTCAGCACTCCAATCAACTTTTCAGGGGTCTGCCTCATGCAGGTTCTGAGATCGTGGGAAAGAGCTATCAAAATAAACGACGCCCCCAGGATGACTCCCCCCTGAAATCCGCCTCCCGGGCTATAGTGCCCGTGAGCCACCACATACAGGGCGTATAGTTGGATAAAAGGCGCAAGCACCCTGCTTGCCGCCCGCACGATGGTACTCCTTGGGGTCCAGAAGCTGTCCATCGGCTGCAGGTAAGGGGTATCCGGAATCTTCATGGATGGATTTTGTATGCGGATCACCATATCCGTGGCCAGGTGACGGAAAAAGCGGTCACCGGGGTCTTTCCGCGACCGGGTCCGGAGCAGAAAGAAGCAGGCAAGGCCCGCAGAAAAAATAACGGCGGTTTCGAACATGGTGTCGTAACCGCGATAGTCGGCCAGGATTGCTGTAACCACGTTAGGCGTTGCTGTTTCCTCATAGGCTCTTTCCAGATATTCCGGGGCGACGTGTAGATGCGCCGGTGCGTTGGGGTCTCCCCAGACCGGAAATTCCAAGGCCGCATGAATCAGCATGGCCCAACATCCTAAAACAGGTATAAGCCAAAGACGTTTAATCTTTCGTCCTCCTCGTTGTTCGAAACACGGCGGCAATGAAAAACACGGTGCTGACCCCGGCGCCCACGGAGGCTTCCGTAAAGGCCACGTCCACGGCCCCCATGATAGCCCATAACAGACAAAGCATGAAGCTGTAGGCTCCAAAAAGCACAGCCGCCCCTAGCAGATCGCGTACGGTAATGGCAGCCACCGCACAAATGGCAACCAGCGTCAGAATGGCCAGATCCAACTGCCAGATCATTGTTGGTCATCCTCCTGTTTGGTCCAGGGGCGAAGTCCGGCGCGAACCCCGGCGTCCACAATGGCATGGGTCGCCGTGGGGCTGGCTATGAAAGTGAATGCCACGGCCAAAAGAATTTTGAGGCTCGTCAGAAGCGCCTCGATGGAAAAAGGATGCAAATTATAAAGAGCCAACCCCGCCATGGCGAGCAAAACCCCCAAAGTGTCCAGTTTTCCCGCGGCATGCAGCCTGGTGTAAAAGTCGGGAAAACGCAGAATCCCGACGGTCGCTCCTGCAAAGAAGATAAGGCCGCATGCAATGGATAACATGGCGATAATATGTAGCATACCGTTAATCCCAATGAATGTGAGGGGTAATCTCTTCGTCCACGGAATCCAGGCCTTTGCGCTTGTGAAAATAGCGCGAGGCTGCAAGCACCGCGATGAAATTGAGCATGGCATAGGCCAGGGCGATGTCCACAAACATGTCCACCCGTGCGAACAAGTGGCCGATGATGATCAGTAAAACAACGGTTTTGGAGCCGATGGCATTCGCCCCTATCAACTGGTCGAGCACTGTGGGGCCCAAAGCAGCTCTGTACAGGGACATCGCCATAAGCAGGGTCAGGAATAATCCTGCGCCAAGAAGAAAACCATGCATTTATATATCCTCCCCAAAAGCCCTGGCCACTCGGGATTCCATGCGCCTCAGGGCGGCAAGGTCACCGGTGGTGAAATCCAGGGCATGAATACGCACTTCATTTCCGGCGGTAATCTGTATGGTTATTGTGCCTGGAGTGAGAGTGATGGAGTTCGCGAAGGTGACAAGCGGGATTTCTCCTTTGAGTCTTGTATGAAAGCTGATGATGTGGGGATGAATCAGTTCTTTGGGATTGCGGGCGAAAGCAATCCGTAAAACGTGGATGTTCGATTGCACGATCTGTCCCAGGAGCCAGGGCGCGTAACAGGCCATCCCCCATGCGGATCGCACCAGAGAAGCCACGTCTCCCGATGGAAACAGGATGTCCCGGGATATCCACGTTACGGCAAAACTGGAAACAATCCCCAGACTCAGGTGGAAGGCATCGAACTTGCCGGATAGAAGAATCCAGGTGGCGAATAGCAGAGAAAAAGAAACCCCTAGTGCAAAACCTCTTTGGATAAAGGGGTTTTTGGGGGAAGGCCGGGCCGCCTTGAGGATTTCCTGGCGGTTTAAAGGCAATTTTTCCAGGTCATAAGGTTTCAAAATGGGAACTCCATGATTCGGGCCTCTTGTCAAGAAGCGGGATTGGGGTCCATATCAACCGGTGGCCTGCACTTTGGCTTGAATTTTACTAAGTTGTTATCCACAAGCATGCATGAAGAACGGCTGGAGTTCAAGCAAAAAATGATCGGGAGTCAGTGACTAATTTCAAATTTTTGTTGATTGTTAAAAAAATGAGTGCCGGTTTGGAGATGCCTACCAGGATGTCAAATTCCCGTATCACAAGCTGAAAATCCTTTTTTGCGTTGGAAGGTGGATTGTGAACGGGATAGGGATGAAATATTTTTTCTTGCCAACAACACAGTGATCATATTAATATTAAACTAAAAATTACACAAACTCATAACATTTGGGAGATTGTCCATGGCGGTTATCTGCATTTCCAGGCAATTCGGGGCGGGCGGTCGAACCTTAGGCATGAGGGTCGCCAAAAAGATTGGATACCGCTTTGCCGATCATGAACTCATGGAAAAAGTGTCCAGGGAATTGGGTATTTCCGATGAATGGATCAATGTCACGGAACGGGAGGGGCATGGCCAGGACAGCCTGGTTTCCTCACGCGCCATCGCAAAAATTCTGGGCCGTCTTCGTGGAGGCGCCGAGAGTGCCGATGATCTGGACGCCAAAGTGAGGAACTCTTTTTCCCACTTTATTCCTGAGATCGCAGCCGGGGGGCGGGTGGTGTTCGTTGGGCGGGGAAGCCAGTTTTACTGCCAGGATTGCGAAAACATCCTTCGTATCTTTCTTGTAGCCCCTGTGTCATGGCGGGAGGATTTTCTTGTTCAAAATCATAATCTTACGCATAGTGAAGCCCGACGCACCATAAAGGACTGGGATAAAAACCGGTCGGCTTTTCTCAAGAAAATTACGGACAGGAACCCCGATGACCCTAGCCTCTATGATTTGTGCTTGAACACAAGTCATATTTCCATGGACCGGGCTGAATCCCTGATTTGCGAACTTGCCCAAATGCGCACGCCCGAGTGAAGCCCGCAGGACCAAACCACTTGGTTGGGGCCGCTATTGAACACACAGGGGACCATGGCGAGGTGCAGCCCTCCCCGCACAGACACTGAAGGAGGAAAACATGTCCGTGGTTACAATATCCCGTCAATTCGGCGCAGGGGGACATACTCTTGCGGAATCTTTATCCAATAGACTGGACTATAAACTTGTTGATCGGCTCCTTGTTGAAAAGATCGCCGAGGAAGCCAAAGTTTCCGTGCAATGGGTTGAAGCCGTGGAGCGCGAGGCGGGCGGCCTTCTCATGAGGCTGGTGCACTCCATGGTCAGTTCCAGTTTCATCGACCGGTTGTTGGGTGAGGATCGTCAGGACTTCGGAGAGGAACGTTATATTAAGTTTCTGAGCCATGTCGTGACTAATTTGTGGCAGGAAGGGGGTAAAGTGGTCATTGTGGGACGCGGCGCCCAATTCATACTGCCGAATAGCGAAGACATCGTGAAGGTGCTTCTGGTGGCCGAGCTTCCTGACCGAATCAAGTTTTTGGAAGAGCATTATAAGATAAGCACAACAAAGGCGACAGAGTTGGTGCGCCGTGAAGACCAACGCAGATCCAAGACTCTCAAACTTTTTTACGATGGGAACCCCGATGACCCCAGCTTCTATACCATGGTGTTCAATACGTCATACGTGAATATTCAGGAGGTGGAGGACCTTGTGGTTCATCTTATGGAAAAAATTTACGAGAACGGTGATGTCGCCATAAACTCCAAAAAATAGGCCCCTCCCTGTAAACAAGCGGTTTTTGGGTGGCCGGGTGATCCGTGTTTGAGCGCCATTGCCATCAAAGTGAACAACGCGGGATGTTGAAACAATGCCCCGGTCAAGAATCAGTTCCAATTCGAGGTCAATTCACTCTAAACCTAAAAAATTCCCGATTCGGCCTCTCTGAAATGGGGCGTTTGGGTAAGGCCCGGGTGAGCTCCATAAGGGCCAAACTATGCCCTTTGCGGCGTTTTTGTGGCCCTGCTTCCTGCCGGGCCATCCTTCTTACTCCCTAACAAGGCTTTGGGCCACGGCAACGCCCAGGATGGCCAGGCTTTCCGGGTCCAGGTAGGTTCCTGCGCTTTGGCGGAAAAGCACGGTGCTCTTGGGAGCAAAATCCTCGTCCCCATCATTGAACAGCACCAGCATGGGCATACGGGATAATGCCATGACCTGGAATTCCACGTCATAGGAATAATCCTGGTCCGGCTTGACCGCGTCCAATGCCTCGCCTGCTTTTTTCAAGTCCCGGGGCCGTCCGGCAAAGGCCTGGGCCAGGGCTTTTTCCACCTCGTTGGCCCAGAAAACCGTAAGGGGGCCAGCTCCCTTGATGTCCCGAAAGGTGGTCCAGTCTCCGTCTTTTGGGGGAAAGGGCGGGCACATGAGCAAATACCGGCTCAGGGCCACGCAGATTCCCAGGTTGGGCTGCTTGCCCCGGGAGTCGGCCACGCCCCGGGGAGACACCATGTATTGACGGCCCACAAAGGTGATATGGGCCTTTCCGTCCCGGTATTCCAGATCCAGGGTCTGGCATGCCCGGGCAAGGTCGATGGCTTCCAGGTCATGCAAATATTTTTGGTAGGTCTGCTGATAAACGGAAGATTCGGTCTCCATGGTTTCTCCTTAAAAGGACTGTTTTGGATACTGCCCCGCCTTGTCCAATCCATTCCAATCCCGCCGTATATCACGCGGCTTTTTGGGGATTATTCTCCACATACCGGCCTGACACGCACAGGGATGTCACCGTAGCCACAAAGCAGATCAGCTCGGGCAGGGAAATGGTGTCGTTGAAACCGCCCAGGTGGGGGCCGGTCAACAGGATGATATCGCCCTTGCCGCGGGTATGGGATTGGGCCTTTTCCAGGGAAAAGCCCCGGCCCTTTAGGAATCGGATGAAGTCCTCCTGGGTCATGGCTTCCTGGTCGTGGATGCGGAGGACTTCCTCCATGTGCTGGTCCACGCCCATTTCCCGGATCATGGCATCTGCCAGGGCTTCGGCGTCCCGGGGCAGGGTTCCCGTGAATTCCCGGCCCACAAATCCTTGGTAATAGCGGAAAAAAATGGTGCGTATGGCCTGGATGAGCAAAGGACGGTCAAACAGGTCCCGGGCGTCCACGGGCTTTCCTTCAGGGCTGAATCCCACCCGTTTGGGGTCCTTGTTGCGGAAATAGCTGCCCGCCACCAAAACCAGACTCAGAACATGGGTTCCCATGTGGAGATACAACTCGCCCATGGACCCGTCAAAAGCCAGGATATGCTCGAAATCCCGCAGGCCTGTGGAGCATAGGTTGGGGTACTGGCAGGAAAAAAGCCATTGGTCCAGCCTGCCCTGGCGAGGCCATTCGTAAATGCCCTGGTCCGTGCGTCTGCCCGCCTGGACCCGGTTGTGAAACAAAGGGATAGGCGCGGTGTGGACCATGCCTCCGGCCCCCAGCTTACCCAAAAGCCAGGCGTTTTTTGCCAGGATCTCCACGAATTCGCCCCCCGTGGGGAGGCCTTTTCCCGAGGGATCATTGGGATAGGTGAAGTAGTCGCCGTGGGCCACATAAGCCATGGCAAAACGCTGGGGATGGAGCGCCTCGGGCTGGCCTTCCAGGGCGGGAAGGTCGCCAAGACGGAAAACATGGCTCCCATCGATGCGAAGAGGTTTGGGAACATGAAAATCCACTGGAAAACCTGCGGCTTCCTGTTCCAGGCGTTCCATCCAGGATGCCTCGGCGTGGAGGGCCTGGGCCGAATCCCCTACCCTGGCCATTTTGATCACCAAAACCTGATCCTCTTTGGCCCTAAGCACCAAACTTCTTCCCTGTGCCCGGGGTGGCTCATCCGAAACAAAGCCAGCCAGTTCCAAAATCATTTCCCACGACGCCAAAGGCAGGGGGGAGTTTCCCTCCGGGACTTGCAGCAAAGGTCCCCGTATGTCCAGGGGCAGGGAGCCCAGAGATTCCGCCACAGCCCGGTGCACGGAGCCGTGCTTGACGCAGACCAAACCCCGGAGGCATGCCAAGGCATGTTGCCTCACCAGAGCGTCCGGGGATTTTTCCAGGGCCAGAGCCAGGACGTCGGCCGCCTTTCTGTAAGTAAAATAGGAGGTCCGTCGGTTGATGTGCTCTTCCCGATGCAAAAGATCGTCCAGCACCTCTATGGTTCGGACGTGGATCACCGGGGTGTTTTCCTTGACAAGATATTGCAAACGCCCCAGGTTCACATACACGGCTTCCAGGCTTTGGCCGTGTTTTTTCAGTTCCCCAAGGGCAAAATCTCTTTCGTTGATTTCCGACGCTCCCATAAAAAAAGCTATTCCTCCTCGGGTAAATCCTGATCCATCAAATGGGGCGGGAGTTTTTCCACCCGGACCAGATCCGCCGAAAAACTGCCCACCACCACTTTGCCTTTGATCTTCACAATATGCCTCTCCGGCCCTTTGGAAAACCAGATCCGCAAGGTGGCGTCCTTGCTTTCCTTGAACACCCCGCCCACGTGCTTGAGTTCGGGTTCCAAAAGCAGAGTGTCGTACCGTCCCACAGGCACACGAAGGGGTTGCTCCTTGGTGATGTCGGCCCGGCCCACCACGCATTTTTTGCCGTCTGTCACGTAGGCGTCCATTTGGCTCCCAAGGGTAAGATCCCCGGACCGGAAATGGTAAAAAATGGACAACGGGTCAAAAGAAGCCGGATTGACCTCCAGGGGTTTTTCCCTGTTCCCATCCTGTATATAAACGGCCTTGTTGTTTTCCCAGTCAAAAAGGACTTCCACATCCCTTTTGGTGTCGCCCTCCCGCTGGATCTTCTTGTAATAAAGGGTGTGGGTCATGTCCAGATCCACATAGGAGTCAATGCGGTCCCTGACCTTGTAAAAGGCGTCGGCGAACCGATTGGTCCGGGCTTTTAAAACAAAATGCCATACCGGTTTTCCGTCCCGGATTTCCAGGGGCAGAATCTCCAGGGTGGCCGTGCCTGCGGGCACGAACAGCCATTTGAGTTCAAAGGTCAGTTTTTCCCCGGGCAAAAAAGGAATACGGGCCGGAATTTCCACTTCAGACTCAGTCATAGCCACGGCGTTTCCTGCGAAAATGAAAAATGCGGCCAATAGCGCCAGGGCCGCGTTTCCAAACACTGCGTAAAAAACACTTTTCATAGATCGTTCTCCTGGTCATGGAACGAAACACTTCCTCCGGCCCGGAGCAACCGAGCCCTTTCCATAGACTACGGAGAGCGGAAAATGTCAAGACTGGAGGCCGGGTGAGTCCGGCAGGGGCGGATAAGCCCTTCCGGCGCACAACAGAGGAAGGAAGCTATCGGACAGGGGTGCTATCCCCCTGTCCGGCTAACCAGAGGTATGATCCTTTTAACCCGCCTGGGTATCAGTCTACCCCGGCAGGCTCGTTGGGAGCGCCGGAACCCAGAGTCAGTTCCGAGCCGTTTGTCTGGTCCAGGACGTACAGGATGGTCGCCACCTTGCGCAGTTCATCCAGCAAGGGCTGCAACAGATTTTTGTCTATGGGCCTTATGCGTATATAGACAAAACGGCTTTTCCACGGCGCCTTTTCCATGGAGCTTAGGATACTGATCACCCTGCCGTCGAAATCCCGGATAATGTCCGCCACCTCCTTAATGGAGCCGGGCCTGTCGTCCAGGAGAAAACCGAACTGGATGCCCCGGTGCCAGGCGCCGGTCAGGGTAATGAGCACCTTGAACAGTTCGTCCTGGGTCATGGTACCCAGAAGCCTTCCCTTGTCATCAACAACGGGCGCGCCTGAAATCCCTTTTTCCAAAAAAAGCATGGCGGCCTGCTCCACCGTATCCGTTGGCGCCAGAGTGATGGGGTCTTTGGCCATGACATCCTTGACGGCGATTTTCTCCTGCAAATACGCGATTTCGTGACGGGACAGGGACGTGGCGTCCGAGGGTGCGGCCCGCTTGAGATCCCGATCCGTCACCACTCCCACGAGTTTGCCCTTTTTGAGCACGGGGAGGGTCCGGGTGTGGCAGACTTCCATAAGCCTTTTGGCTTCTTTTACCGAGGAATCCGTGTTTACGGAGACTCCGTCCTGTTTCATCCAATCTTTGATCAACATGGTCTCACCCCCTTTTCGGGTTGTGAACGAATGGCCCCGCCGATAGTCCGGGCTGGACCGTGGCCGGGCAGGTCTGCCATAGGGTATAAGCAGGCTCCGTGCCATTAAAAAATATGGATAATTTGGATATAACTAACTGATTATAAATATTATTTAAAAAATAATATTTATAATGGTGCGTCGGTTTTTTTTACAGTGCGTTAAAAAGATATTGAGCTTGGCCCCAAAAAGCCGGTATGCGCAATTGGCATGGCAGGGGCTGATTAAGGGCTTGGAGCTCTGCCCGGGAAAATTTCGGGACTCGCCCTGCTCTGCCGCTCTTTGGGCTTGACATAGGACCGAATTATTGTTCTAAAGGCCCGAACCGGGTGACCCTATGGAGACAGGGGACCCGCATTGACAACGGAAAAACGATCTTTGTCCTAAAAGGTTTTTATTCCGGGAAGGTGTCAGGGAAAGCGGGAAGATTCAGCAAACCGGTTTTTCCCGGAATTTAGATTTTTCAACAATATGCCCCCGTAGCTCAGTGGATAGAGCACAGGATTCCTAATCCTGGAGTCGCAAGTTCGATCCTTGCCGGGGGTACCAACAAAGTTTCCATTAATTTAAAAGGGTTAGCCGGTCGCGCGGTTAGCCCTTTTTTCTTGGATTTGGGCGGTTGTGCCTGAATTTGTGCCCGTAGGCAAAGACGCTAAATACACTTGCTGCGCCACGGCCTATTTATTGCGTGGCGGTTGGTTTTATTGCGTGGCGGTTGGTTTTATTGCGTGGCGGTTGGTTTGGGACTGGTCAAAGAAGGCGGGATTAGACGGGATTTGGCGAGAATTGGTGGGAAGGGTTAGATTTGGCGCGGGTTTTGGAGATCAGGTTTCGGGATGGTCTGAAAAATTTGCGGTTTGAGACTGCCCTCCCAAAAAGCCGGAAAACGCCCTAAAATTGCAGGCGGTTTAGTACCAGTTGAAACAGTTTGCCAATTGGCAACATTATAAAGGGAAGGGAGCCAAGTGGGAGCAACCGCTTGGCTCTTTTTGTTTAAAAGGGTTTTAAAAGGCTTTTAATCCAACATAAAAAGCCTTGCCCTCTGGGCAAGGTCAGAGTTCAGTGGCTTTGTCGTCTGAACGACTCATTTGCTACAACCGAGGCCGAGTTGTCCCCACAACCGTAGCCAAGGAGCAACAAATGAGTCGTTTCAAAAAATTATCACAAACGATCTGGCATTACCAGTACTACATAGTGTGGACGCCCAAGTATCGTTTCAAAATTTTGAAGGGCAAAGTTAAGGCGGAGATAGAGAACTGCATCCGGACGTTTTCTGTACAGCAAGGGGCGGAAATCATAGAGCTGAACGCACAGATTAACGATGTTTACCTTCTTGTGATGATTCCACCCAAAGTGTCGGTTTCAGGGTTTGTCGGGCCGGTCACAGGGCGAACAGCCATTCGTGTTTTGAACCGGTTTGCCGTCATCAGCAAACCAGCGATCAAAGGCAAGGAGACCATCGACTCCAAGGGGCTGGTGGTGGCGCCGGGTTTTATCGACGGCCACCAGCATTGCATCGAACCCTGTGCTTACCGGTTAATGCTGCGCGATGGTCGTACGACCATCATGGATTTGGAGTTGGGCGCTCACGGCCCAAAACTCAACGAGTGACATAAACAACGTGAAGAAAACGCGCTGGTTAATTTTGATGGTCCGGGAAAAGGTCGACAGGGACGAAACCTCGCCACAGGTTTCCCAACCGCAAAGCCGGGAAAGATTGCGGATGCCCTTGAGTTGCTCCATCAATACTTCATTGGTGGAAAAATTGTAATCCGCCTTGGCCACAAAAGCCTTGAAAAGATTCAGGCGATCCTTGAGCCTGCGGCCATTGCCGCACCACTGGAACTGTGCAAGAAAGGGCGCGGGGTCCAGAAACTCTCCATCACCGATACAAATTGACGCTGTTTTTCGTGAACGGATTCAATTCTTCTTTTTCCTATTTATCAAATTATTTCATCATATTATAAATCGAAAAAAGTCATTTTATCCCAGCAGAAATACCTTTCTTCAAAAGGGTTTTGCAATTGGCTCCGTAGGTCGGGTAGAGCCCCGCGAAACCCGACGCAAAGCGCCGGGGAGGACGGGTTAAATCCAACAACATCATATTAACAAAGCAAAGCTGATCATCTATTCATAAGATACCGGGGCCTTGGGAAAATTCGCCATCTGGGGTTGCATGGCCTTTCCAAGCCAGGCAATGGTTTCGCCCAGGTTTTTCATGTTGTTCAGAGCTTCCTGGTCCGAGTCCACATCGCCCTTGTCCATGCCCATTCCCAAATTCCAATAGGTGGATCCGGGTATGATCATCTGGGACATGAGGAACATGTGATTGATGGTATCAAAAACATGAATCGCTCCAGCCCGTCTTACGGCCACCACAGCCGCGCCAATTTTCCCGGCAAAAACACGGTCATTGGCCAAAGACACAAACCCGGAGCGATCCAGCAAGGCTTTCATTTCGGCGCTTACATCCGTAAAATAGGTGGGCGACCCAAGAATCAAAGCGTCCGCCTTGACCATCTTTTCCATGACCCCGTTAAAGATGTCATTATCCACGACGCACTGCATATTTTGCTTTTCCCAGCATTTGTAGCAAGCCATACAACCCTTGATTTTCTTTCCGCCAACCTGCACCAGTTCCGTCTCCCATCCTGCTGCTTCGAGGGGAGCAAGGGCGTGTTTGAGGAGCGTTTCCGTGTTGCCGCCTTTTCTGGGACTTCCGTTGATGGCCAATGCACGCATAAGGTATCTCCTTTTTTCAATGGTTGTCTTTTTGAGCAGGGCCGGACAGGTGATCCTTGCCAGCCAGATTCAAACTGCTTTCTACAACATAGGCAGGAATGAAAAATATTCAAATATTCAAACCAAAATAAATACGGAGCGACCATTCCTCGGTTGGATAGAGCAATCAAAAACCCCCAATCCGCACCCTTAATTTGTCCCCTTCACTTCACGGTATTTTGCCCGGAAGGGGATAAGGCATTCAAGGCCCGCACTTTCTCTTGTGCAAAAAAAAAGGAATCCCGGGTGTCAACCAAAACGGCCTCATGGCCTGCATCCCTCCGGGCAGCGATTTTTCCTGCTTGCTAAATTAGAATAATTAAACAAACCCTTCAATTTTTCAATGGATTATGGATAGAAACATCATCAAAAACTCAGACTTTAATATGTCTCTTCTATTACCCATGGAAAAACACACCAGTTCTTTTATCATTAATGGGTTTTTAGGCTTGACCTTTTTTACTGCCATGGCTAAATATTTCGTCTAGTAGTGATAGACGCTATGGGTAAATCGGTAGGGCTGGGGGAAATGGCCGCCGTGTCACCCGTAAAATGCGTTGACATAAAAATACCGTTCAGTATAATTCACCTTCCCTCTTGTAACCTGTTCGTCCGAGGTGTGGAAGCCAGGACCAATGCCAAGATGCTACTCCCAAAATACTATCCAGGATACGGATGAAAGGAAGGCGCTCATGAACGAATATACAGCTACCAGGACATGCCCTTTGTGTGAGGCAACCTGCGGGTTGGAAATCACCGTTAAAGACGGCTTGGCCGTTAAGATCCGCGGTGATAAGGAAGACGTCTTTTCCAAGGGATACTTGTGTCCCAAAGGGGCGGCTCTTCATGAGTTGCATCATGACCCCGACCGGTTGCGCACTCCTTTGGTTAAGAAAAACGGGACCTTTGTGGAAGCCACATGGCAGGAGGCCTTTGAGGCCGTGGAAGCCGGACTCATGCCTCTCATGGAAAAATATGGTAGGGATGCCGTGGGCGCTTACCTGGGCAATCCCTGCGTCCATACCATGGCTGGCATCACAGCCTTGCGGCCCATGCTCAAGGCTTTGGGGAGCAAAAATATTTTTTCCGCCAGCACCGTGGACCAGATTCCCAAGCAGGTATCCAGCGGACTCATGTTTGGTTCTCCTGCCATCATCCCCCTTCCCGACATCGAACGCACTCAGTTCCTACTGATTATCGGAGCCAATCCCATGGAATCCAACGGGTCCCTTGCGACCGCCCCGAACTGGCCCGGCAGGTTACGGGCCATTAAGGATAGGGGAGGGCGGTTGATTGTGGTGGACCCAATCAGAACCCGGACGGCGGAACTGGCTCACGAGCACCTGGCCATTCGGCCCGGCGGCGACCCCTTTATGCTCATGGCCATGATTCAGGTGCTATTTGCGGAAAATCTGGTGAGCCTGGGAGGCCTGGATGCCATCCTCAATGGCGTGGAGACCATTAAGACCCTTTGCCAGCCTTTTACGCCCGAGGCGGTGAGCACCCGCACCGGCCTGGATGCCGCCCGCATCCGGGATCTTGCCCGGGAATTGGCGGCGGCTGAAACCGCCGTGGTGTACGGCCGCATGGGAACCTGCACCGTATCTTTTGGCGCTCTCACCAACTGGCTGGTGGATGTGGTCAATATTCTCACCGGCAATCTGGACAAGCCCGGCGGAGCCATGTTCGCCACCCCGGCCCACGCCCCCAGGAAAATGAAAGCGGGCGGCAAAGGATGGGGACTGGGCCGCTGGAAAAGCCGGGTCAAGGGCCTGAACGAGGTCATGGGGGAACTGCCCGTGTGCACCCTGTGCGACGAGATGGAAACTCCGGGGGAGGGACAGGTCCGCGCCCTGATCACCGTGGCGTCCAACCCGGTAATCGCCCTGCCCAATGTGGCCCGCATTGAAAAATGTCTGGAAAACCTGGATTTCATGGTTTCCGTGGATTTTTACGTCACCGCCTCCACCCGTCATGCGGACGTCATTCTGCCGCCTGCCGGGCCATTGTCCACCGGCCATTACGATTTTGCCTTTTACGGCCTGTCTGTCCACAATATCGCCAATTACTCCCCGCCGGTCATCCCCAAAGCTGAAAACGAAATGGATAAATGGGAGATTCTGTATAAGCTGGCCATGATTTTCAGCGGACAAGGAGTTGCAGGGGATGTTTCCCAGATGGATGATTTCATAAGCGCCATGATGGTGGGCGGCGCAACCAAACGGGAAGGATCTCCCCTGTTCGGGAAAAACGACGAAATTATTCAGGCCCTTTCAAAACACAAAGGCCCGGAACGCGTGTTGGATTTCATGCTCAGGACCGGCCCCCATGGAGACGGCTTTGGCATGAATCCCCAGGGTATGAACCTGGACAAGCTCCTGGAGAATCCCCACGGCATCGACCTGGGTCCTTTGGAACCCCGTTTGCCCGGGATTTTGAAAACCCCATCCGCCAAGGTGGAACTGGCGCCCGGGCCTCTGGCCCAGGACGTGGTGCGTCTGAAACAGGCGCTGGATGCGCCTGTGGAGGGGCTGATGCTGGTGGGACGGCGTCACATGCGCACCAACAATTCCTGGCTGCCCAACCTTCCTTCTTTGGTGTCCGGCCCGCCCCGATGCGTCCTCCAGGTAAATCCTTCGGATGCGTCCCGGCTTGGCCTCCAACAGGGGGGCATGGCGGAAATTACCAGCCGGGTGGGCAAGGTGTCAGCTCCGGTGGAAATCACGGAAGCCCTTCGCCAGGGAGTGGTCTGCCTGCCCCATGGTTGGGGACACGACCTTCCGGGCGTACGCATGAAGGTGGCCCGCGCCCACGGAGGAATAAACAGCAATATCCTGACGGATGACCTGGCTTTTGATCCGATATCCAACAACTCCGTATTGAACGGTATACCTGTGGAAGTGCGGGCTTTGGATTAAACCGCCCTCCATCCCCCCTAAAAGACTTATTTTTGGAAAGGATTGTGACATGGAAGAAAGATTTTGGCATAAAAATTATGATCCCGGCGTACCCCACACCATTAATTTCCCCAAGATAGGAGCCCACGAAATATTGACCATGACAGCCTATGGTTGTCCCAATAAAGTCGCCACCTCCTTTTACGGCACAGACACCACCTTTCTGGAACTGCGGAGGATGTCCTTCCGCATGGCCAACGCCCTGAAAAATGCCGGTGTGAAAAAAGGCGACAGGATCGGACTGCATTTGCCCAACTGCCCCCAGTACATCATTGCCTATTATGCGGTTTTGAGCCTGGGCGCCATTGTGGTCAATCTCAACCCCATGTATACGCCCGACGAGCTTAAGGCCCTGTGCAGCAATACCGGTGTAAGCACCCTGATTTCCTTTGACATGGTTCTGCCCCTGATCCGGGAGGTTATCAAGGAAGTGGACGTGGAGAGGATCATCATCACAAAGGTCACGGATTTCATCAACGGCATGCCCCAGAGCACGCCTGAGGAAATCGGGCTGGAAAAAGGATGGCTCCATTTTTCCCAGTTTTTGGCGAGCTGCACGGACATCACGCCCAATCGGGTGGAAATTGACGGCGAAGATCCGGCCCTTATCCAGTTTACCGGTGGAACCACTGGCATTCCCAAGGGCGCGGTCCTGACCCATAACAACCTCATTGCAGCCTGTTACACCCTCAAGGAATGGTGCGCTCCGGCCTGGGACTTGCTTCCCCCGGACAAACGTTTCACCTTGTCCATCCTTCCCTTCTTTCATGTTTACGGCGATGTGGTTGCCATGAACATGTCCGTCATGACAGCCGCCACCCAGATTGTGGTGCCCCGGTTTGACATCGATGAAGTCATGGGTATTATCGGCTTTATGCAGGAACCCATGTTCTGGCCTGCCGTACCCACCATGATCAGCGCCCTGGTCAATCATCCTAAGGCCAAGGACCTGGAACTGGACCGCCGTTTCACCTTCCTGAACAGCGGTGGCGCTCCCATTTCAGCCAACCTTTTTACTAAGGGCCAGGACATGGGCATCAGCATGTCTGAAGGCTGGGGCATGAGCGAAACCACATCCTGCGGCATAGGGAGTCCGGTTCAAGGCAAGAAAAAACTGGGAAGCGTGGGCATTCCCATTTCCAATATGGACATCAAGCTCATTGACCCGGAAGACGGCGTGACCGAAGTGGCTCGCGGCCAAAAAGGCGAATTGCTCGTCAAGGGACCTCTGGTCATGCAGGGATACTGGGATAATCCCGAGGAAACCGCTGGTCAGCTTAAAGACGGCTGGCTTTTCACCGGCGACGTGGCCATCCAGGATGAAGACGGCTACATCTATATTGTGGACCGGACCAAGGATATGATCATCGCTGGCGGATACAACATCTATCCCCGGGAGATCGACGAGGTCCTGGCCACCCATCCCAAGGTTGCCGAAGTGGTCACTGTGGGCATTCCCGATGAATACCGTGGCGAAACCGTCAAAGCCTTTGTGGTGGCCAAGCCCGGCCAGACAATCACGGAAGAGGAAATTATTGCATTCAGCAAGGAAAAACTGGCGCCCTACAAGAGGCCAAAGAGCGTGGAATTCCGGCAGGAACTGCCTAAATCCGCCGTGGGCAAGTTGTTGCGCAAGGTGCTTCGGGCCGAGGATGAGGCCAAAAGAAACAAATAAGTAGTTTTTATATTAATTAAATAAAAACCCGATGCCTGGAAAGGCAGCGGGTTTTTTATTTTAGTAGGGCCATAACCCTTCTTGCGGTCCGACCATTCCATGTTTTGTGTCTGGCTCATATTTCAAGGTAAATTCAGCTATTCTGTAATCATGCGCCCTTCTGTGCAGAGCATGAGCGGGATTTCTGAAAGGATGCTTGACAAGGGGGGGGCTCCCATGAGACAAATGAATGGCAGGACCATTAAGATCTATCTCAATCATTGAGATATTTGAAATTTAATTCTAACTTGTATTAACTACCTTATATTGTAGTTTTTTATTGGTATTACGTACTTGAAATTATCCCCGGGATGGGGTTTTTGGGGTATTTTAAAGTAGGACCATTTGTAAAGAATGGCCCTACCCATAGGAAATCATAAACATGAAGGATAATCCCATGTTTGCCCCTGCGCAGGTCGGCAGGGCCGGAGAAGATGTCGCCCTGCAGATCGAAGCAGCTATTATGGACGGCCGGGTAAAGCCCGGGGAGCGTCTGCCCAGCGAGCGCGATCTCCATGTCCAGTTTCATACCAGCCGCGGCGTAGTGCGTGAGGCTCTCCGGGCTCTCAAGCAAAAAGGGCTTGTTGAGGTTAAAAAAGGGGCGCGGGGTGGTGCTTTTGTCAAAGAGGCGGAGCTGCACAATGCCAGCGAATCCCTGGCCTTGTTTCTCAAGCTCCAGCGTATCAGCCCCCAGTTTCTCATTGAGTTTCGCGAGAGCATGGACCGCACCATCACCACCCTGGCCATTGCCAGGGCAGGGGACGAAGAAAAACAGCTTTTACTAGAAGAAACCATACTCCTGGAGACTCTTCTTAACGAGGAAGACCCGGATATGGAAACGGTTCACGAGTTGGATCGGAAACTGAATATCCGACTGGCTCAAATGACCAAAAATCCGGTCTTTGAATGGATAATGCGGGCGGTCCAGCTTGGGCTCAGCTCCCATGACGACGTGCTATATGACGACGCCGGGTACCGGAAAAGAACAGCCAGCAACTGGCGGGAAACCGCCCAGGGCATTGCAGACGGGGAGCCCTTCCGGGCTTTGTCCCATATCGGCTACCACTATGTCATGCTGCAAAAATGCATTGCGGAAAAAGCAGGGCAAGCCAGCGTCCAGGATACCTCTGTCCAGGACGGCGATTTTTGGGAATCCATGCCCGATATCCCGGGTCCCTAAACGCGGGACCCATAATCCGGCTTGGCCGGGTGAGGAAGGATAGTCGTGTTACAGGCAATCAATCTTACAAAAAAATTCGGAGAGCTGGTAGCAGTCGACGATTTGAGCTTTACTGTGGAAAAAGGCCAGATTTTTGGGATCGCAGGCCCCAACGGCGCAGGAAAATCCACAGTGTACAATCTTATCACCGGTTTTTTCCCCTTCGAGGGCAAACTCCTTTTTAACGGGGAGGATATTTCCGGCAAAAAGCCCCACCGCATAGCCCAAATGGGCATTGCCCGCACCTTCCAGGTTCCCCATACCTTTCCCAGCCTTACCGTGGAACAGGCCCTCAGCGTGGGCTCCCGCTTTGGAGACAACACGGGTTTTGATCCCGAATACGTGGACCATTTGCTTGATTTTCTGGACTTCCAGGAAGAACGCTACAACCTCACCGGCAACCTCGACCTCATAGGCAAGAAAAAACTCATGATCGGCGCGGCCCTGGCTACCCGGCCCAAGCTTCTCATGCTGGATGAACCCATGGCTGGCTCCAACGCTCATGAAATCCAGGATTTGATGGAGTTCATCCGCCGTATTAACGACGAGATGGGCGTCACCATCATCATCATCGAACACTTTATGAAGGTGCTTACCGAACTCACCGAAACCCTCCTCATCATCGAATCGGGATCAAAAATAGCCAGCGGGGACCCGGACATTGTGACCAGCAACAAACATGTGGTGGAGTGCTACCTGGGAGACGCCTATGCTTCGGACAACTGATCTGAACGCCTATTACGGTCAGTTCCATGTGTTGCACGACGTCTCCGTCCATATAAAGGAAAAGGAAGTGGTGGTGGTGTTGGGCCCCAACGGCCATGGCAAAAGCACCCTCCTGAAATCCATTTGCGGCTTGGTGGACCGGGTGGAAGGCTCCATTCTTTACAAGGGCCAAAATATCACCGGACGGCCCGCGGAAAAACTGGTCAACGAGGGCGTCATATACATTGCGGAAAACCGGGAGCTTTTTCCCGAAATGAGCGTCCTGGAAAATTTGAAGCTGGGAGCCTATTCCAAAAACGCCCGGTCCCATGAAAAGAAAAACATGGCAAAGGTCCTGGACCTGTTCCCCCGCCTGGAGGAACGCAAAAAACAGATGGCCAGCACCTTAAGCGGCGGAGAGGCCCGTATGCTAGCAATCGCCCGGGGCCTTATGAGCCATGCGGATTTTCTTTGCATTGATGAACCATCCCTGGGGCTCCAGCCTAATTTGCGGGTGGAAGTGTTCAATATTATCAAGGAGATCAACAAACAGGGAAAATCCATCCTTTTGGTGGAGCAGAACATTCCCCAGATTGCAGAACTTGCGGACCGCATTTACATGCTGGAAGAGGGACAGATTACCTTTGAAGGCACGGCCCGGGAAGCATTGGAAAACGATCATCTAAAAGAGATTTTTTTGGGTATGTAATTATGAATATCTTCAGAAATATAAAACAGGTAAGGTTTTAGAATGCTTATAGAATATGTAGATGTGTTCATAAGCGGCATGACCAACGGTTCGGTGTACGCCCTCATGGCCGTGGGCCTGACCCTGGTGTACGGTGTGTCCAAGGCCTTTAATTTTGCCTACGGCTCCTTTTTTAGCCTGGGGGGCTATTTGGCCTGGATACTATTAGCCCTGGTGGGTATCTGGGGCGGGTATATATCCGTCTTTCTGGTGGCCCTGCCTTTGCTGATGGTCTTCGGCTATGTGACGGAAAAACTTATTGTAGCGCCCCTGCGAAAAAGGTCGGACTGGGAGATCAAGGTCATGATGCTCACCCTGGGCCTGGCTTTGTTCATGGACAACCTGTTTCAGGTCGTTTTCGGGTCCCGCATGAAATCCCTGCCTCCCATTGTGGACGGCGTACTGGAAGTGGGGGACCTTGTGGTCTCTTACCAGGACGTGGTGATCTTCATCCTTTCCATCAGCGGCATTCTGGCGTTTCGTTGGTTCCTCAACAACACCCGTATCGGCATGGCTGTCCGGGCTGTGGCTCAAAATCCCGAAGGCGCCCGGATTGTGGGCATTCCCAAGGACCGTATATTCGCTGCCACCTTTGGCATTTCCACGGTCATGGTGGGTTTGGGCGGTGTGTTGCTGGCCCAAAAGTATTTTGTGTCCCCCTCCGGAGGCTGGGACATCCTGGTCAAGTCCTGGGTGATTACCGCGTTCGGCGGCATGGGCTCCATCCGGGGAGGTCTTTACGCCGCCTTTATCCTGGGCATGCTGGAAGCCTTTGTGGGCTACTGGTTTGGCATGACCTGGGTTCTTTTTGCACTGTTTGGCGTTCTCCTGGCAACCCTGGCGGTACGTCCTCAGGGCCTGTTGGGCAAGTGGGGGTGATTATATGAGTTGGCAGCGCATGGGCGCTTTAATGGCGATAATATATGGCGGGTTGGCCTTGATGCCGATCTTTGTGGGCGGCACAGACCACCTTATGCACATCCTGATCATGATTCTTATATGGGGTGTAGTGGCGTCGTGCTGGGACCTGATCATGGGTTTCGCCGGCATATTCAGCTTTGGACAGGTGGCGTTTTTCGTGATCGGGGCTTACGCCTCGGCCATTGTGGCCAACAAGTTTGGCATCCCGCCCATTTTTGCCATATTCGTGGCGGGCGGCATTACCGCAGCCATAGGCGTGCTGGTGGGCTTGCCTTGCCTGCGCCTCAAGGGGGCCTATGTGGCCCTGGTGACCTTTGCCGTGCACATGATCCTGGAACCCTTTTTGAAGGGCCCCATGGGCCGGGCTATCGGCACAGGCGGTTCCCGGGGAATCCTCACAATACAACCCATCGAGATTTTCGGTTTTGCTTTTACGCCGGATCACAAGGTGGCGGTCTTTTACCTTACCCTGGTCCTGGCTATCCTTTGTTCCATAATTATCCTCATGGTCATTCGTTCCTTTTGGGGCACTGCGTTCCTGGCACTCAAGGACAGCGAGGATTTTTCCGCAAGCCTGGGAGTGAGCGCCTTCAAATACAAGCTGGCTGTTTTCGCCCTCACCAGTTTTTTGACCGGCATGGTAGGGGGCTTTTACGGGCATTACGTGGGTATGCTTTCCACCCGTATGCTGGGGATAGACTTATTCGTCACCCTTATGATCATGCTGGTCATCGGCGGCATCGGGCATTTTCCCGGGGCGATCCTGGGAGCAATCGTCACAGTAACCCTTAATGAAATGCTGTCTCCCTTGGGGTCTTACAGACCCTTGATTCTTGGGGGACTGGTGGTGGTCCTGGTTCTTTTTTTACCGGATGGCGTCATAGGCCTTGTTCGCCGGTTTTTTAACGGTAAATCAAAAATTCAGGAAGCGGACGCATGACAGACAGTCACCTTCCGTCACCCAAATAAAAACTCATACCAAGGAGGTTCCATTGAAAAAGCTGGTTAGCTTGATTTTGACGATCACAGTAGCGGGGATGTTGGCCATCCCGGCCATTGCAGCCGAAACCATCAAAGTGGGCGTGCCCCTCGCCATGACGGGCGCCTACACGGACACAGGTGACAACTACTGGAAGGGCATTAAGATCGCCATCGATGAAATCAACGCATCCGGAGGACTTTTGGGCAAACAACTGGAGGCCGTGCGTTTTGACACCCAGGAATTTGCCCCCGAACGGGTCATGCAGGGCGCGGACTACCTATGTGGAAACGTAAAGGTGGATTCGGTCCATGCCGGATGGGCGGGATGGGGCCAGGATGTGCGTGCTTATGGCAAGTACACCGCTCCCTTTTTTGCGGACGACGGTTCCCAGTCGGCCGTGGACGTGTTCGACCAGGACCCCGTAAAATACTCCAATATCTTTCAACTTACCGATACGGACGTCAACCAGGCTTCCAGCATGTTTCGGGTGCTTTTGGCCCTGCCTTACGAATACCCCAATAAAAAGGTGGTCATCATCAATGCCGACGACGCCTGGGGCACGGGCGTGGGCGACACCCTGGAAGAGAAGTTCAAGGCAGAAGGCTGGAAAGTGGCCCTGCACGAAGAAGTGCCTTACGGCACCCGGGAATGGGGTCCCATCCTCACCCGCATCCGTAAGATCAAGCCTGCCATTATCCATCTGGAAATCGTCAGCGCCCAGGAAGTGATCACGTTTTTTCGCCAATTCATGGAAGCACCCACAAAATCGATTTTGAGCTACGGCTATTCCATTGTTCCCAGGGAAGTGGTTCAGACCATGGGCAAGGAAGCGGACGGCATCATCGGTGAAGTCCCCACGGCCATGCCCACTCCCACGGCGCCCACGCCCGAAGCACAGGCATGGGTGGATAACTTTGCAAAAATCTGGAAACATCAGCCCCAGGCCGGTTCCTGGGCCGCTTATAGTGGCGTTATGGCATGGGCCGCCGCAGTCAAGGCTGTTGGCGACGAAAAGGACCATGCAGCCGTGTGCAAGTACATTTCCACCAATGGCTACAAAGGCGAAACAGGCTGGTGGAAATGGGACAAAAGCAACGTCATGCGTGCTGGCGGAGACGTTCCCATTGGCCATTATCAGGTGCAGAACGGCGAGCTTGTGACCATTTTTACCGATCCCCCGGCCAAACCATATATGAACTTTAAGTTTCAGGTTCCCAGGTGGTGTAAATAGGGAATTATTCCACTTTATGACCCAGATACTTTCTATAAAAACCAACTTTGACCTGTGCACGGGTTGCAGCCTCTGCCAATTGGCATGCTCCCAACGCCTCTTGGGGGGCTACAACCCGCACAGGGCTTTACTTAGAATCACGCACAAAACGGAAAACCTCTACCACTTTCCCTTGGTTTGCAATCAGTGCGAAAACCCCTACTGCGCCAATGTCTGCCCTGTTAAGGCAATCTCCCGCAATCCTCAAACCGGGGCCATGGTGGTGGATCATGACACATGCATTGGGTGCAACATGTGCCGTAAATATTGCCCCATTGAGATGGTGGGTGTGGACCCGGACCTGAACAAATCCGTGAAATGCGACCTCTGCAACGGAAACCCCGCCTGCGTGGCTGTCTGCCCCACCGGCGCCCTGGAACTGGCGTACAGAGCCTTGCCGGACAAGAAAAACAATGAGGAGGCTGACCATGGCTGACGCCTATATGGGACAATTCCTCATGGTGGACCTGACACGGGAAACAACTCGCGCCGTGCCTGTTCCCCAATGGCTCAAGGATCAATTCGTGGGCGGCAAGGGATTCGGGGCCAAGCTCCTGTACGACCTCGTCCCCCCGGGGACAAACCCCCTGGGACCGGAAAACGTCCTCATGTTCCTCACCGGTCCCCTGACCGCCACCGCAGCCCCCAGCATGAGGGCCTGCGCCGTCACCCGCTCCCCCCTTACCGGGACCTATCTGGATTCCTTTTTCGGCGGACGGTTCGGGCCTGAAATCAAATATGCGGGATACGACGGCATCATCATTTTCGGCAAGGCTTCCAGGCCGGTTTACCTGTGGATCAAGGATTCCCGGGTGGAAATCCGGCCAGCCAAGGGAATTTGGGGGACCAGCACCCTGGAGGCCAACGCCCTTATCAAAAAAGATATCGAAGAACCTGAAGCCCGGGTTGTGACCATTGGTCAGGCCGGTGAAAACCAGGTTTTATTTTCCCTGATCTGCTGCGAATACAATCGCCAGGCAGGCAGGGGAGGGGCCGGGGCGGTCATGGGCTCCAAGAATCTCAAGGGCATTGCCATCAAGGGCAGCCGGATCGTTAAGGTTCATGACCTCAAGGCCTTTGACGCTGCCTGCAAAGGCGCCTACGCCGAAATCGCCCAAAGCGCGGCCTGCGCCACCTACACAGACGGAGGAACCAGTTCGGCCATACCCTGGTCCAACGAAATAGGCACCCTGCCGTATAGGAACTACAAGAGCCAGTCCGACCCCCAGGCCGATAAAATTGGCGACGAAGGCCAGAAAAAGCACCTGTTCTTGGGAAAAGCCGCCTGTTTTGCCTGCCCCATACGGTGCAGCCAGATGGGCGCGGTCCGCACGGGCAAGCATTCCCATTTCATCACCGACATAGTGGAGTACGAGTCCGCAGCCCTGCTGGGTTCCAACCTGGATATCCACGATGTGCGGGCCGTTGCCCACCTCACCAAGCTCTGCGACGAATACGGCCTGGACAGCATGAGCGCGGGCGGGGTGATCGGCTTTGCCTTTGAAGCGGCAAATAATGGCGTCATCCAATCGCCTCCGGGCGTTACCCTGGATTTCGGCAACGTCCAGGGAGCGGAATACCTCATTCGGTCCATGGCATTGCAGGAAAATGAGTTGGGCAAACTCTTGTCCCAGGGAGTCAAAAGGGCCAGCACTGCCTTGGGCGGAAACACCGGAGACTATGCCATGCATGTCAAAGGCCTGGAATGCCCGGCCTGGGGACCCAGAGGCACGCCCGGCATGGGTCTGGCCTACATGACGGCGGACCGGGGCGCGTGCCACCAGCGCGGCTTCATGATTGGCTACGACGTGGGCGGAGACGAATACAACGGCCAGCCCGTGGAGCCCTACCTGACAAAGGGCAGGGCCGTCATACTGGTGGAACTCCAGAATTTTATTGCAGGCACGGATGCTTTGGTCAAATGCGATTTCACCACCTGCGGCCTTTCCAGCGAAACCTTTGCCGCCATGCTGAGCGCCGCCACGGGAAAACCCGTTGAGGCGGATTATTTCAACATTATCGGAGAAAAAATCTGGAACCAAACCCGGCTTTACAACGTCCGGGAAGGTTTTTTGGCAAAGGACGACACCCTGCCCCGGCGCTTTATCAAGGAAGTCCTGCCCGACGGTCCCCATAAAGGACAACGCATCAGCCAGGAGGACATGGACTATATGCGCCGGGATTATTACCGGATTCGGGGCTGGGATAAGGAAGGCCGCCCCACATCCGAAACCTTAAAAAAACTGGGCCTGGACCAGGCCCCGGATTTTATGGAAAGGCCTTAGGCCTGTTTCAATCCATATCAGGAGCACTTATGACAAGAAAACTTTATGACTATATTATTGTAGGCGGCGGCTCCGCAGGCAGCGTGCTGGCAAACCGCCTGAGCGTCAATCCATCCAACCGGGTTCTGGTTCTGGAAGCCGGGCGGCCGGACTATAAGGTGGATTTTCGCATCCATATGCCCGCGGCCCTTACCTATCCCCTGGCTGGCAAGACTTACAACTGGTGGTACGAGTCCGAGCCTGAGCCCTTCATGCATAACCGCCGGGTGTATCAACCTCGGGGCAAGGTCCTGGGCGGCTCCAGTTGCATCAACGGTATGATATATATCCGGGGCAACGCACTGGATTATGAAAAATGGGGCAAAAACCAAGGCCTGCAAGACTGGGATTATGCCCATTGCCTGCCCTATTTCCAGCGCTTTGAATCCCGGTGCATAGGCGCGGATGCCTATCACGGAGTGGGCGGCCCCCTGTACCTCACCAGTCCGGATTTGGAAAATCCTCTGTTCACCGCGTTTTTCAAGGCGGTCCAGGAAGCGGGCCATCCCGTGACCGAAGACGTGAACGGCTACCAGCAGGAAGGCTTTTCCGGCTTTGACAGGACATGCTACCGGGGCCGCCGCTGGAACGCGGCCAGGGCCTATGTGCATCCGGTCAAAAACCGCTCAAATTTGAAGGTCCGTTGCGGCGCCATGACCACGCGTATTTTGTTTGAAGGAAAAAAAGCCGTGGGCGTGGAGTATATGAAAGGCAAGACCGTGAACCGGGCCTTTGGCGGGGAAATCATCTGCTGCGGCGGAGCCATCAATTCACCCCAATTGTTGCAGCTTTCGGGTATTGGGAACAGCGAGGAACTGGGCAAGATGGGCATCAAAACGGTGCACGATCTTCCCGGTGTGGGTGAAAATCTCCAGGACCATTTGGAAGTCTATGTCCAGTACGCCTGCAAAAAGCCCGTGAGCATGTTCCCGGCTCTCAAATGGTATCGCCAACCCTGGATAGGCTTTCAGTGGCTGTTCCTGAGAAAGGGCATTGGGGCGTCCAACCACTTCGAGGCGGGCGGATTCATTCGCAGCAACGATACCGTGGAATATCCCAATCTCCAGTATCACTTCCTGCCCATCGCCATCCGTTACGACGGTTCCGTGGCTCAGGGCGGGCACGGATACCAGGTGCACGTGGGACCCATGAACACCGACGTACGCGGGTCGGTCAAGCTAAAATCCGCCGATCCTATGCAATACCCGGCCATCAAGTTCAATTACCTGTCCACGCCGCAGGAACGAGCCAATTGGGTGGAAGCCATCCAGTGCACCCGGAATATTATGACCCAACCGGCCTTTGACGAGTACCGGGGGGACGAACTGGCCCCGGGCGCCCATTGCCAGACCGAAGAGGAAATCCTGGATTTCATCGGCAGGGAAGGGGAGAGCGCCTATCACCCCAGTTGCACCTGTAAAATGGGCCTGGATGACATGGCTGTAGTGGACCCCAACCTGAAAGTCCATGGCGTGGAAAACCTCCGGGTGGTGGATGCTTCCGTCATGCCTTCCATCACCAATGGAAACATTTACGCGCCTGTGATGATGATCGCGGAAAAAGCAGCGGACGCCATATTGGGCAATACGCCCCTGCCGCCCTCCCGGGCGCCTTATTACATTAAGGATCAAGCGGAAAAAACAGAATAATACACACTTTACAATATGTGATTCAACAACAGCCCCTGGTATCTTCGGATGCCAGGGGTTGTTTTTTTTGGAGGGCGCATATTTTTTTATACCAAAAGCCCAATTAATAAAAAATGTTTGAGTTATTGAGAAGCCTTTGTCCACGAACCATGCCCTTTTCAACAAGTTGTGCAATATTTGAACACCTTCTCCGAATCAGTTAATTTATTCATATTTTCAGATAGATAACTATTGATAGCGAATAATCCCGCTCCAAGACTGGTGATTTAGAGCCACCAACCACCTGGGTATCTACTTTTTGCGGATAGTATGTAGAGTCAATATATAGTTAAATCAACATGTTGTATTTAATGCTAAATGTGGCACGCCATTTGCCAATAGAAAATCCAGCAGATTAACGCTTGGGGAAATGATGGAAACCAGCAGCCAGGGAGGCTTCTTTGAAAACACTACAAAACGAAAAGGTGGTGCATATGAACCGTGAAGGGCTTCTTATTTCCGAGAGAATCCATGAAGTCACTTGGATTTGTTCCAGGGAGCATCCAATTTACGAACAAATCAGCAATTACAGCATTGCATTGTATGTAATCGGATATTTGAGGAGTCCGGATTTGATGTCCTGTGACGATATTGGGCAAAGTGAGGCCTCTAATATTTTGGAGGAGTATTTTACGGAAATCCCGGAAGAGCGGTTGCCCTTGGAATACGATATCACCTGCGCAGAGGACAAGTATCTTGTTGTTTTTGGTGAGAAGGCATTTCCGGTGCATTTTGCTGTATTGGCAGACACAGAAAGCGCCAGTCCCTATTTTTCGAAATTGGACTTTTTAGGTTGCGGATTCGACAGCATGGAGGAATTGAAAAATGACTATTTGAAAAAGGATGGAGTGCATGGCGAGATTCATTTTTTTAAAATGAACAAGGCCTCGTCTGTCCAGGATTCCTGTAGAGGGAAGATTTACATACTGAAAAATGATGGAAGTTATTCTGTCTTTGAAGAGGACAATAATCAGAAAAACGCAAGGAGGGTAAATCGTGTCAATTATTGATGAGGTGACAGCCAAAGTCAAGTTGGTGGATGGTGATCAAAAGGAATTCCAGCAGGCAGTGGCCGAGGTTCTGGAGACCCTTGAGCCAACTGCAGAGCGCCATCCGGAATTCGTCAAGGCAGGGATTTTTGAAAGGATAGTTGAGCCGGAGCGGGCTATTCTGTTCCGTATCCCTTGGGTTGATGATAGGGGGGACGTGCAGGTCAATCGGGGGTTCCGGGTCCAGTTTAACAATGCCATCGGGCCTTTCAAGGGCGGCATACGCTTTCATCCTTCCGTGAATTTGAGTATTATCAAATTTCTTGGATTTGAGCAGATATTCAAGAATGCGCTGACAACGTTGCCCATGGGCGGTGGCAAGGGCGGATCGGACTTTGATCCCAAGGGAAAGTCAGATGGCGAGGTGATGAGGTTTTGTCAGTCGTTTATGAGGGAACTTTTCCGGCATATTGGACCAGAGACAGATGTTCCGGCTGGCGACATCGGCGTGGGAGGCCGTGAAATTGGTTACATGTTTGGGTATTACAAGAAAATCAGAAATGAGCATACTGGCGTTTTGACCGGAAAGGGTCTTGAATACGGAGGCAGCCTTATTCGTCCTGAGGCTACAGGATATGGCACAACCTATTTTGCCGCTGAAATGCTTGCAACCAAGGGTCTGGATTTCAAAGGTAAAATTGTGGCTGTAAGCGGTTCTGGCAACGTGGCCCAGTATGCCATTGAAAAGGTTACTCAAATGGGCGGGTGTGTAATCACGGCCTGCGATTCAAGCGCTACCATCGTGGATGAAAAAGGAATTGACGAGGAAAAGTGCTGCTACATTATGGATCTGAAAAATAATCGGCGTTGTCGGATTAGGGAATATGCTGATAAGTTTCAGGCAGCCTGTTTTGAAGGACAAAATGTTTGGGACGTTATTCGGGAGCAGGGGATTAAGGTGGATATTGCGCTGCCTTGCGCCACACAGAACGAACTGGACGGAGAAAATGCGGCTGCACTGGTCAAGAACGGCTGTTTTTGTGTTGCCGAGGGCGCTAACATGCCTTCAACCCCCGAAGCTGTTAGAGTTTTCCAGGAAAGCAAAATTCTGTATGGGCCGGGCAAGGCAGCCAATGCGGGAGGCGTTGCAACTTCAGGCCTGGAGATGAGCCAGAACAGCCTCAAAATGTCTTGGACTCGTAAAGAAGTGGATGATCACCTTCTGGTGATCATGAAAAGCATTCACAAGTCCTGTCTGGACGCGGCTGACGCCTATGGGAAGAAGGGCGATTATGTCGCTGGAGCCAATATCGCTGGATTCGTCAAGGTAGCCAAGGCTATGTTGGCCTATGGAATTGTATAGTTTCCCTCCCATGGATACAATATAAGCTCAGATCAGGGGCGGGTGGCTTTTCAGAATTCTTGGGAAACCACTCCGCCTCCTATTCCTCTAAAGCAATAACGAATTCCGGATAGTGCTTGCTCTTCAACGCTTCCAAAAGGTATGAGTTTGTCGTAACTCCCTTTGCGCGGATTGGGAGGTTTTAAATCAAATCCACATTGGCAGCCGACAGCAACGGGTTCAGGCAGCCTTGGGAGAGTCCTGATGGCTTATTATTCAAAAATCAGTACTGGATGGGACAGCCTGGACGCCATTATTGATCATTTGCGCCGGGGCGATAATGTGGTGTGGCAGGTGGATGGTATTGAAGAGTATCAAAAGCTTGTCTCCCTCTTTGTAAACAAGGCTCTATCCAACAACGAGAGAGTGGTCTACATGCGCTTTGCCCGTCATGTTCCGCTTTTGGAGGAGCGTCCTCCTAATCTCTCAATATATCATCTGAACGTGGAAAATGGGTTTGAATCATTCTCCGCCCAGGTTCACAGTATTATCACTGCCGAGGGCAGGGACACCTTCTATGTCTTTGACTCACTTTCCGATCTGTTGCATGCATGGGCTACAGACCTGATGATCGTCAATTTTTTTTTCATCACCTGTCCTTACCTCTTTGAACTTAATACCATTGCCTATTTTGCAATTTTACGAAACCGCCACTCTTTTAAAGCCATCGCGCATATCCGGGAAACGACCCAGGTTCTGATCGATGTTTACAGTTATAAACGCAAGTTGTGCGTCCATCCCATCAAGATTCAACACCGGTATTCCCCCACGATGTTTTTTCCTCATATCAAAAGGGATAATGAGTTGATTCCTGTAATCGACAGCGTGGAAGCCACCCAACTTTTTTCTCACCTGTTACGCGACAAGACGGAAATAGCCCAACGCAATCTGGATTATTGGGACCGGCTTTTCATGCGGGCCGAAAAACTGCTTCAGTCAGACACCAGCGAGGAAGAAAAGCAGGATATGGTGGAGCAACTTAGCCGCTTGCTCTTAAGCCGCAACAAGCGCATCCTTGCCCTAATCAGGAAGTACTTGACTCTGCAGGATATCCTTCAAATCAAGGAAAGGCTTATTGGAACCGGTTTTGTTGGCGGCAAGGCCTTAGGAATGCTTCTGGCCAGGAAAATTCTCCACAGTAATCACTCCTTGAAGTGGGATAATATCCTTGAACACCACGATTCCTTTTATATTGGTTCGGATGTGTTTTATTCTTACATCGTGCAGAACGGATGGTGGAATCTCTTTATGGCCCAAAAAACCAAGGATGGGTATTTTTCCAAAGCCCGGCGGCTAAGGGATCTCATGCTTAAGGGGGAGTTTCCCGAGGCCATGAAGGAACGTCTTCAATTGATGCTTGAGTATTTTGGACAATCGCCAATTATCGTCCGGTCCAGCAGCCTTCTTGAAGATGCCTTTGGAAGCGCGTTTGCGGGAAAATATGAAAGCTATTTTTGCGTCAACCAATCATCGCCGGAAAAACGATACCAGTTTTTCGAACAGGCTGTTAAAAAAATATATGCCAGCACCATGAATGAAGACGCCCTCGCTTATCGCTTGCAAAGGGGCCTGGATCAAATGGACGAACAAATGGCCTTGCTAGTGCAAAGGGTTTCAGGAGCTTATCACAAGAGCTTTTATTTTCCCCATCTGGCTGGAGTGGGGCTGTCCCACAACCCCTATGTCTGGAAACGGAACATGGACGCCAATGCAGGAATGCTAAGACTTGTTCTGGGTTTGGGGACAAGGGCCGTGGATCGAGTGGAAGATGATTATCCACGCATCGTAGCCATGGATGACCCTGTGGTAAAACCCCTGGCAGGCATGCGTGATATTCAGAAATACTCCCAGCATTATGTGGATCTGCTAAACTTGGAAGAAAACGAACTCCAAACTGTCTCACTGCTTGAACTCACTCAAAAGGACCTGAACATACGATTAAACGCTGTTGCAGTGAGAAACAACGAGACAGCCCAAAGCAGAGAGAACGGATTTTTGCCGGGTCCTGACCATTGGGTTTTGACTTTTGATCACTTTTTAACGGCAACCCCCTTTGTTAAAACCATGGCCTCCATGTTCAAAACTCTGGAGAAGGCTTATGAGACCCCCGTGGATATCGAGTTTACGGTCAACTTCACACAGGCAGACGAAATTCAAATTAATCTGCTGCAGTGCCGGCCTTTCCAGACCATAGGTGTGAACCCCAGTGTGGCCATTCCTGAAACAATTCAGGCGGATAAGGTTTTCATCCAGACAGAAGGCAATTTCATGGGAGGCAATGTTTCCCAGGATATTTCTGCCATTATTTGGGTCGATCCTAAAAGCTACATTGAGCTTTCTATTTCCGAAAAATACAGTATAGCCAGGTTGATCGGAAAACTGAATCGCTTGTTCGCCCATCCCAAACGCAAGCCTACGCTGCTGGCAGGTCCCGGTCGGTGGGGCACCCACACGCCTTCAATGGGTGTTCCTGTAACATTTTCTGAAATTAATCAAGTCGTTGCACTGGCGGAAGTCAGTTTTCAGGATGGGAGCCTGGTGCCTGATTTATCCTTTGGCACACATTTTTTTCACGACCTGACTGAAACCCCTATTTTTTACATGGCCATTTATCCGGAGAATTCAGGGGTTGTTTTTAATCAGCAATGGCTTGATTCTCTTCCCAACATGCTTACCTCCATTAGCCCGGGCGATAGCCGCTGGGATCACGTTGTCAAAGTATACAACCTCGACATGCACAAGATGATTTTGAGAACGGATGTGGTTACCCAAAAACTGGTTTGTTACCGGCAGGAGTGAGCGTTGGACAATATTGGCCCATCATCAAAAGCAGGTTGCCAGCCAGGCCAGGGAGAAGCACGCTCTGGCCGAACAAGGAAGCCTTTTGGCAAGCCAACCTGTTTTACGAAGAAATTTCAGGTCTTGTTTACACTCAAATACAAATTGGTGCTTCTATTCCTGATTTTTGCCTTGACTCCCTTGTTAGTCAGCGGGTTTTTTTCCATACGAACAACCGAGATGCTTATCAATCAGATGGTGTTGCGCCAGTTGAAAAATGTGGCGGCGGACAAAGCGATCTTGCTCGAACGATGGCTGGATGAAAGGAGGGCTGACCTCCAGGTCATGGCCTCCACATCCATTGTTGCGGGCATGGACCCCCTGGAAATCGGACCTTATCTCAACCTTATTCAAAGTCATTACGGAGTATATAAGGATATTACCGTTGTTTCCAAAGCCAACGAGGTGGTTTTTAGCAGCATAGGGCTTGATCCAACCAAGTTGGTGCATCTATGGAGTCAAGACTCTGATAACACAGAGATATTTATGTCAGGCGTCACCTATCTACCCGGGGAAACCGAGTCTTCCTTTCAGATCGCTGCGCCTATAGTTGCAGATGGAGAAATGCTTGGCACGGTTTTTGGAACGGTGGGTACCAATACAATTATCACCATCATTTTGCAAGTGGCGCTCGGTAAGACGGGTGAATGTTATTTGGTAGATAGCAATGGGGTTTTTTTGGCCCATAAAGAGCCGAAAAGGATCTTGGCGGAAAATATTTCCCAGTCAGACAGTTTTCGAAACATCTTCGGTACTCGCGACCCCAGCAAGGCCTATCTGGATTATCGGGGGATAGAGGTGCTTGGCATATCATCGAGAGTGGGTCGCACCGGATGGTATATTGTGGTTGAGCAGGACAGTGACGAGGCCTTCCAAAGTCTTCAAACTCTCAAAGGATACATATTTTTTACAATCCTATTGTGCACCTGTAGCACCTTGTTCATCATATGGATCATCTCGTGGCATATTGTCCATCCTATCCGTCTTTTAAGCCAGTCCGCTAAACATCTCTCAGAGGCTGAACCTCTTCCCTTACTGCCCAGGGATGGAAGGCGCGATGAAATTGGAGTACTATCCAGAGCCTTTGAAAATATGGCGCAAAAGGTTTTGGATCGCAGTAATGAATTGGAACAAAAGGTTTATTTGAAAGAAGCCGAACTCAAGGACACTGACATAACACTCAAGCAGATCAAGCTGATTGCCGAACGGTCGGAGAAGTTTGCCGCTATAGGCCGTTTGGGAGCCGCCGTAGCCCATGAAATCAGAACCCCCCTGGCTTCGCTGAAGTTGTTTATGGAGTCGGTCGAGGCGGATATTTCAATCTCTCCCGAGTTTCAGGAAGACTTTGATGTAGCAATGGCCCAGGTTGGAAAAATGGAGGACGCCATCAACCGGTTCCTGGATTTTTCCAAGCCCCAGGCGCTTGATTTTCAAAAAACAGATATAATTACGCTCATACAGGATGTTGTTTCCATGGTGAAACCAATGGCCAACAAGCAAGAATGCACTCTTAACGTGCTTATTCAAAAAGGTTTGCCAACAATCCAGGCAGATCGAAAGTTCTTGGAAGAAGCCATGGTCAACCTGCTGGTCAACGCTCTGGAGGCCATACTCTCAGAGGGGAGTATTTCTGTCTCTGCGGGGCTCGGAGATTTGTCCGTGGATGAAAGGATGGTTCCTTGTGTTCGGATAGATATCTGCGACAATGGAAAGGGTATTAACCCTGAACACCTGGATCTTATTTTTGATTCATTTTTTACAACCAAAAAATCGGGCACTGGCTTGGGTCTGCCACTTGTGCGCAACACCATTAAGCGCCACGGGGGAGACATTCAGGTCTCAAGCATCGAAAACCAAGGCACTGTTTTTTCAGTTTTTCTGCCAGTTTAACCAAAAGAAGCATGAAAGCATGGAAGTATGGAAAAAATTCTGATTGTAGATGACGATGAAGGCCTGAACCATTTCCTGGGACGTTTTTTTAAACGTAAAGGGTATGAGGTTGCTGTCAGCAAGTGTGGCCTGTCCGCCATGGAAAAAATAGCCGAGGAAAATTTTGATCTGGTTTTAATGGATTACAAAATGCCTGGGCTTAACGGGCTGGATACACTTCATAAGATCAAGGAATCCAGCGTCAACACCCCTATCATCCTCATGACAGCTTATGGCAATACCGAAACCGCCATTGAGGCCATGAAACGAGGCGCCTATGATTACCTGAGCAAGCCCTTTGATCGGAAGGAACTTAGCCGAGTCGTGGGAGAGGCGCTGGCTCTAAGCAGACAGATGAAGGAGTTTGTCTCCTTTGCCATACCCCCGGAATCCCACAAAGAAACCGGCGCAATGCGATCACGGGCAATTATTGGCCACAGCAAACCCATGCAGGCGGTTTACAAAATAATCGGCCAAATCGCTGAAAAAGACGTCTCGGTGCTGATCGGCGGAGAAAGCGGTACTGGCAAAGAATTGGTGGCCAGGGCCATCTATCATCACAGTAAGCGAAAGGGTAAACCCTTTCTTGCCATTAATTGTGCAGCCATCCCGGAAAACCTCTTTGAAAGCGAGTTGTTCGGTTACGAACGGGGGGCCTTTACAGGCGCTGACCGGGCAAAGATCGGCAAAATTGAACGTTGCCATGGCGGCATTTGCTTTTTGGATGAAATTGGCGAAATGTCCGTGGCCTTGCAGGCAAAGCTCTTGAGGGTCTTGCAGGAAGGAGAAATGGAAAGACTGGGGGGCCGGGAAACCATACCTGTGGATGTCCGCATCATTGCGGCTACCAATAAAAATCTTGATCACGAAGTTCAAAGTGGAAAATTTAGGGAAGACCTCTACTGGCGCTTGAAAGTTATATCCATCTTCATTCCGCCCTTGCGCGCCCGAACGGAGGATATTCCTCCTTTGGTGGATTATTTTCTGGCTCGCTTCGGAGCAGAATATGACAAACCCATTCGCCATGTTTCGGAAGGGGTTTTGGAAAAATTTCTGGCCTATTCCTGGCCCGGCAATGTACGCGAACTTGAAAACTGCGTAAGGAGAGCCATTCTGTTATGCGCCGGAGACATTATTTCAGAAGACCATATTGAATTGCTGGAACCCTCCCAGGAACATCAGCTTCAAGGACTGAATCGGGATAAGCTCCTGGACAGCCTAAAGGATAAATTGCAGCAGATTCTTCCGGAAATTCTTCGCCTGTCTACCCAGGATATCCATGCCAATATTCTGGAGTTGGTTGAGGAAATGATCATAATGGAGGCCCTTGCAGCCTGTGGTCAAAATCAGGTCCAGGCCTCCAAATTGCTTGGTATAAGTCGGAACACCCTGCGCCACCGACAAAAAAAATACCTTGAAAAGAATGAGGAGGCAGAGCTGTATTCATAAACTCCGGTGGACTAAGCGTGGGATAGAAAAAATTGAAAATCCATCGTTTTTTAGGTTTTTCCAAAAAGTCCTCCTCACGGATAGAGGTGAAAATAACCTAACACGCATGCCGAGCTTTTTGTTTACCCATTGATCCCGTGTCAAGCGGTCCAATAAATGAGCAAGGAATCCCCGCGAAAGGTCACCGGAGCAAAGAAGACTCGCCTATTTCTTTTGATTATAACAGGTCGAATTTATATCCAGCGCCGTAAACGGAGTGGATGCATTCTATGCAGGGCTAAACTGTTGGCTATTTGATTTCCCGATTTAGGTCTATGTAAAATCCCCACAATCTAAATGGATTTTCCCCATATTTTCCCCACATTTTATCGGTATGCTTCAAGACGTGACACATTGGTATTTTATACACCGGAGGCTTGAAGCCCAAAAACGGTCTCAGCACACATACAACTTTTGATGGAGGCGCCTTATGTTAGGGAAAAAAACGGCATTATTTTTATTCGTGGCGTATGGAGTCCTGGCGCTGATGGGCTGTAGTGGAGAAAGTGGCGACACGTCAACCAGCGGAAATGGAGGTGACACGGCTATGGAAAGCAGTGCTACAACGGAGGGAGCTCCTGTGCTTACGCATATTTTTCCGGCAACCACTTATGCAGGCGCCTCCGATGAAACCCTCACGCTGATAGGGAGCGGTTTTTCAGAAGGGGACACCGTGAATTTCAACGGCGTAAGCCGTCCAGCCACCTTGGTTAGCTCCACCCATCTTACTGCTGAAATTGAGGAGGAGGAACTGGCTGAAGCAGGCGCCTTTACGGTGACAGTCACCAGCTCTGAGGGAACCAATGAAACGTCCAATAGCCTTTATCTTACCCTGACCAGCCTGACCTTCGGCGAGACAGACATCTCATCCATGATTCCAGACTGGACCGCCGAAACCCATGAAAAGCTGAAAGCAGACGCCATCACCATCAACCTAGGACAGGTTTTTGATACCAGCCAGGTTCAACGTATGGATATCACCATTGACTCCAATAACTGGGATGTGATGCAAAGTAATCTTGCCTATCTCAAGACCCAACTTGCAAGTCCCAATGATTTTTCATTGACGGATGATCCTATATTAGTCCCGTGTGATATCGAATATAATGGTATCCAATGGTATCGAGTCGGGATTCGGTTTAAGGGGAACTCCAGTCTGTACAGCGCAAATAGCAATAAGTTGCCCTTCAAACTAAAATTCGACGAGTTCGAAGGTATTTATCCGGCTATTGACGGCCAGCGTTTTTATGGATTTAAAAAACTCAGTCTCAAGAGTAATTTTAAGGATGAGTCGGAAGTCCACGAAGTGGTTGCCTCTGAACTCTTCAGAGATTTTGGCCTGAAAAGCTCCCACACAGCTTTTTACGAGTTATATGTCGATCATGGCGCCGGACCCATCTATTTCGGACTTTACACCCTGGTGGAAGAAGTCGACGATACCGTCCTCAAGACGCAGTATGACGACAACGATGGCAATCTTTACAAGCCCGAAGAGGACGCGGCGACCTTTGCAGCAGGCACCTTCGACACCTATGAGTTAGCCAAGAAGACCAATGAGAGCGACCTTGACTACAGCGATGTGCAGGCTCTTTATGATGCGTTGAACTCCAATCTTCGGGTTTCCGATCCAACCACCTGGAAAACCAACCTTGAGGCGATTTTGGATGTCCCCACTTTTCTGAAGTGGTTTGCCGCAAATAACGTCATGCAGAATTGGGATACCTACGGAGTGATGCCCCACAACTTCTATTTGTACCAAAACCCTGACACGATGCTTTTGGAGTGGATTCCCTGGGACAACAACGAAGCCTTGGTCTCTGTTCCCATGTGTCCCAGCCTGAGCGCCTGGGAAATCACCTCTGACTGGCCGCTTCTTCGCTATTTGCTGGACGATGATGACTATGCCGATGAGTATCGGCAATATGTGCATGATTTCGCCGATACCCTGTTTAACGCAGCACGGATGGTCCCAATCTACGAAGATTATGCCACTTTGATAGAGGACTCCGTTTCCTGGGAACAAGCAGGATACACCTTCACATCAACCAACAAGTTTCAATCAGCCATTAACGTATTGAAGAATCATGTCGCTACCCGGGAGGCGGCGGCTAAGTCCTATTAGGCGTCTGTTTATCCGGCAATATTTGGAAAGCAGAATTTTCGCCATAACAATTTCATAGCCATAACAGGCTGCAAGCAAGCGCTTGAAGGCATGGCGGTTTCACACCATAGGAATGGAGAATGATCATGACAAAAAAATCAATCACCCTGGCGACAATCATAACCCTGGTCCTGGCATCCCTGGCGTTTGCCGGAGATTTTCGGTCCGGGAATTATCAACGCTCCGGGGAGAGCACTCAAAATCGTCCTCCACAGAATGCGGGTTTTCTACTGGGACAGTGTTTTCATGACGCCATGGCCCTGGAGGTGCTTTCCGAACTCACCGGAAAGGATGCGGCAGACCTGGGCACAGGCAACGGCACGGACATGCGGGAGGTCCTGGAGGATGCAGGAATAGATAAGGAGGCCTTCCGCGTCGCCATGGACGCAAAAACGCTTGTTGTGGCCCAGCAGGCTGTGGATTGCGGACTCATCACCCAGGAACAGGCGGACACCCTGGCGGAAAAGATGGAAAATCTCCCGCAAAGCAGGGGAAAACGCATGGATGGGCAAAACCAGGCGCAGTAGGCTATATTGACCATACGAGGCGCAGAGTTTCGGCAGACCCGCGTATCGGGAAAGGAAAGAGATTATGGCAAAGGTAATGGATAGGTCATTAAAAATAAGAACCATAGTGACTGTGATGCTGCTTCTGTCCATGATCCTGTGCGCGGCTGCCGGACTGGCGCCGTTTCCTGTGTCGGCCATGGGATTGCGGAGCGCCGCTTGTACGACTGGAGATTTAGACGGTAACAGCGCGATAAATATGGCGGACGCCATTCAGTCTTTGCAGGTGATGGGAGGGATCACAACGGTTCCTTCTGTTTCCCTGTGCGGAGACGTGGACAGTGACGGAAAGATAGGACCCCCGGAGACATTGTTTATACTCCAAAAGGTTTCAGGGCTTCGAAGTGAAAATCAGACCGGGCTGACTGTGGTGGATACAGGGCAAAGCACCTGCTACACCAGCGTGGGAACGGCCGTTGCCTGCCCTGATCCTGGCCAGGATTATTTCGGCCAGGACGCCCAATTCAATGGATCCCAACCCGCTTATCAGGATAACGGAGACGGAACCGTCACGGACCTGAACACTGGCCTCAAGTGGCAAAAAAGCCCGGATATGGACAATGACGGCGACATCGACGCCCAGGACAAACGCACGTATGACCAAGCCCAAGCCCAGGCCGGAACCTTTGCCCTGGCAGGTTATGACGATTGGCGGCTTCCCACCATCAAGGAACTCTACTCGCTCATTGATTTCCGGGGCCTGGACCCCAGCGGCTATGAGGGTATGGATACCTCCGGGCTGACGCCGTTTATCGACACAGCCTATTTTGATTTCGACTACGGCGACACCAGCGCCGGAGAACGCATTATCGACGCCCAAATGGCTTCCAGAACCCTGTACGTGTCCAATACGGGCAATGACGGAGGCAGAACCATGTTCGGCGTCAACTTCGCCGACGGACGCATCAAGGGCTACGGACTGACCCTGAACAATACTGACAAAACTTTTTACATCATGTACGTGCGCGGAACCGCCGGGTACCTGGAAAACAGTTTCCAGGATAACGGAGACGGCACTGTTTCGGATAAGTCCTCGGGTCTCATGTGGACTCAGGATGATAGCGGTTCGGGGCTGGACTTCCCGGAAGCCCTGGCCTGGGCGGATGCGAAAAACGCTCAGAATTATCTGGGGTACAATGATTGGCGTTTGCCTGACGCCAAGGAACTGCAATCCATCGTGGATTACTCCCGTTCCCCGGACACCACCAGTTCACCGGCCCTGGACCCTGTGTTCCAAGCCACCCAGATCACCAACGAAGCAGGTCAGGCGGACTACGCTTGTTACTGGTCCAACACCACCCATGCCAACTGGACTCCCACCCCCGGCAATGCGGGGGCCTACGTGGCGTTTGGCCGGGCCATGGGATACATGGGTTCTTCCTGGATCGATGTCCATGGGGCCGGAGCACAAAGGAGCGACCCCAAAACCGGCGATCCCGATGATTTTCCCACGGGCCGCGGCCCCCAGGGCGACGCGATCCGCATATACAATTTTGTGCGCTTGGTGCGGGACGCAGGATAAATCAGAAGGAAGTATTGAATCGATTAAGGTTAAAGTAACAGCCGCTCCATGGGGGGCGGCTGTTGTTGTTTTTAGGTCTGGGCAGACATTTGCTATAGCGAAATGGTTTCCCCGTCTTTGGGTATGATGAGCCGGGAAGCCGGAATGACGTCCTGATCGCCCATCTCGCGAAGCGCCTTGCGGGAGACTGTGCAGTGATCCAGGGATTCCATGTGAATGGCCACTACTTTGGCGTTTGGGGCTGCTTGGGCCAGTTGGATGGTCTGCTCGCCGGTCATGATAATGGGATCGTGCCCGGGAATGGTAGCGCCCCCCGAGTGGGTGATGATGACATCCGGGGAAAGCCGGTCAATGACCTCTTTCACTTCCTCGCACCAGATGCTGTCCCCCACCCAATACACTGTGATCTCTCCCTCGGCCTGGAAAACAAACCCGGATACTGTTCCCATGAGTTGCCCGATTTCACCCTCCCCGTGCCGTCCGCCGGTGCGGTTGATTGTAATCCCTTCCCAAGTCCGGGTAGTTTCAACAGATAAAATATTCTGAAAGCCATTTTCCCTCAATTGGGCTTCGTCCACTGGCTGGCAAAAGACGGGCAGGTTTTTTTCCAAGGCTGCTATTCCGGTTTCATCCAAATGATCGGGATGGGTATGGCTCACAATCACCGCATCCACGCCTTGTACGATTTGCTCCAACGAAAGCGGTAAATCCACCGTGGGATTTTTGGCGACACCGGCAAAGGATCTGATGGCGTCCTTGGGGGATAGCATGGGGTCGGTAAGCAGGGTCTTGCCGCTATAGATGATTTTCATGGTCGCGTTTCTGATAAGTTGAATTTTCATTATGGTTATCCTTCTTCATGAGTTAGTTATGTTTTTATCGTTTCTATGCTCTGCGGGGGAGTACATTTGAAAATTTTAAATATTTTCAAATTATTACCCCCCATCCTGTCCTTCCCCCGCAGGGGGGGAAGGGACGTAGATTGAATGAATCGGCCTCCGAAAAGCAACAAGACAGAGGAGTGATTAGTGCATCCACTGGCACGATTTGCTTCGTTGGTGTCAAACCGCGCCGATTTATGCCCCACCAAAATGGAGGCGGTATTGGGAGGGGGTCACACCAAATCGGCGGTAAAAGGCCCGGCGAAGACGTTCCTCCCTGCCAAACCCGCTGGCCTGGGCGATTCCCTCCAGAGACTCGCCGCCGGAAACCATGATCTCCCGTGCCCTGTCCAGGCGCAGGGTTTCCAGATATTTGCCCGGCGTCATGCCGGTTTGCATCTTGAAGACGCGGGCGAAGTTCCGTTCGCTCATGGAGGAATATGCGGCCATATCCTCCACGGAAATATCTGCATCCAGATTGTCCGTCAGCCAGGTGTGTAGGGAAGAAAATCGCTCTCCCGCCGCTTCCTGGGCTCGTAATGGTACGCTGAACTGAGATTGGGTTCCGGGACGTTTGAGATAGAGCACCAGCAGACGGGACACCTCCAGGGCTACGGACACGCCATGGTCTTCCTCCACAATGGCCAGTGCCAGGTCAATGCCCGCCGTGACCCCTGCGCTGGTGTAAATGTTGCCGTCCTGGATGAAAATTGCGTCAGGTTCCACCTTCACTTTTGGAAAGCGTGTGGCCAAGTCTTCCGCGGCCATCCAGTGGGTCGCGGCCCGTTTGCCATCCAACAGCCCTGCGGCAGCAAGCAGGAAGGCCCCATTGCATACAGACAGGATGCGCTTTACGTGCTTCGCCCTGTTTCGGATTTGTTCTACAAGAACAGAATCCGTTGAGGCTGACTTGGCTCCGCCGCCCCCGGGAACCAGAATAATGTCCGCTTGAGAGGGTTCATCCAAGGTGGCGTGGGCGATCAACTCCGCGCCTGAACTCAGCCGTACAGGGCCTTTTTGAGCCGCGACAAACCGGAATGTGTAAGCCCCGGTTTTGGCGCGGGTGTGCTCCAGGAGGCTGGACGCGGTATGAAAAACCTCCACCGGCCCGAAAATATCCAGGCCCAAAGCGTCCGGAAACAGTATGATTTCAATAATATTGGTCATGGTTTAGCTCCTGTCCTTGCAACTTGGACTTATTATAAACCCATGGGGGGCTTGTCTGCAATGACAAGAATAACGCAATTTCTGCCAAATCATTACGGACCGGAAGCCTTAGGATCCATCTGTTGAAAATTTGCTGCAATTTCCAGCACATTCGTGATAAGTAATGCTCTATGAATTAGGGTGTTATGGAGTTTTCCTTTCCAAAAAAAATGTAGCGTCGATACACAAGAAATTGAAATGTGCGGCTGGATGAGATTTCATCTCTCAACAATTACTTAAATCCAAGGTGGAGAATTCGATGGAATACCAGGAAATTCTATACGAGATTGAAGACAGGATACTGACCATTACACTCAATCGTCCTGACAAGATGAATGCCTTTACGGTGCGCATGTTCAATGAATTGATGGACGCGTTTGATCAAGCGGACGCTGACGACTTGATCAGGGCAATCATTGTCACCGGCGCAGGCCGGGCGTTTTGCGCTGGCGCGGACCTCAGTGGGGGGGCGGCCACATGGAAGGGCGACGAGTCCACCTTTGAGTTCGACCTGAGCAAAGGAGACACCGGAGGCCGCCTTACCCGCCGGATATTCGACTGCACCAAACCCGTGATTGCCGCCATCAACGGATCCGCCGTCGGCGTCGGCCTTACAATGACCCTCGCCATGGACATGAGGCTGGTATCCAACAAGGCCAAATTAGGATTTGTGTTCGCCGCCCGCGGGATCATTCCCGAAGCATGTTCAACTTGGTTTCTGCCCAGGCTCGTCGGCATCAGCCAGGCCCTGGAATGGGTTTATTCAGCCAGAATATTCGGTGCGGATGAAGCCTTGCGCAGCGGTTTGGTGCGCAGCGTCCATGAGTCGGAAGATGTGGTATGTGAAGCTCGAAAACTGGCGATGGAAATCGCGGCAAGCACCTCGGCCGTATCAGTGGCTTTGGCGCGCCAGATGATGTGGAAAATGTTGGGTGCGGACCATCCCGTGGAAGCCCATAAGCTGGACACACGGGGGATTTTTGCCTTGGGGGCTTCCAATGACGCCAAAGAAGGAATCGAATCGTTTCTGGAAAAACGGTCCCCAAAATTTACAGACACGGTAACCAAAAATATGCCCGACTTCTACCCCTGGTGGAAAGATCGGGATTATGAATAGATGATCAGAAATGAGAGGGGGGGGGCGTCCATGTTCACCTTCTTGCGATGATTCCCCCCAAAGTGTCGGTTTCAGGGTTTGCCGGGCCGGTTAAAGGGCGAACAGCCATTCGTGTTTTGAACCGGTTTCGCGAATTAAGGCAAAAACCCTATTGGGGTAATCATTTCTGGTCGATAGGATCATCACGGATACAGCATGGCTAACCAATCAATTTGGCTTCGCCTTCATGGCACACCAACAACTATCCTGACATAGGGGGAGTGGAGGCGATGGCGTCCGCCAAGGCGTCAGTCGCCTCATAAAACCAAACTTGAAGAGTGGAGCCAGAAGCGCTCCATTCCATTTTCCGGCATTTCTCAACTATCAAAAAATCTACATGTGACCAAAAAACGGCTTGCCAAGCTCCGACATGAGGGGTATTTTGCAAGCAAACTCTCATAAAATCCGGGATTAAATTCAGCCGGATGCGAGCAATGCTACAAAACAAATGATGAAAAATATAACAGACATTGCCAATGGAGAACAGGGAGGTAAGGCTCGTAATGTTTATGGCCTTTTTATCTTGTTTTCTCCATTATATGTGCTCCCGGTGCTGGTTATTCTCACCCCCATTTTATGGGAAGGCTTATATAGGGAATACACTGGAATACGCTATAACACATATTTTACAAAATCACTGGTTGAAGGTTCACCCATATCGCTGGATGTCGCCGCTGCATGGCTTCGACGCTATTTTTTTCGATTTATGGTTGAAAGCGTCGTCCGTTATTGGAATTCGATAGGGCCTGGGCTTCTTATGGGAGGCGCGATGACTGTTGGAGCTCTATTCCTGTATTGGACAACTAAACATGGTTCGTTCTCCTTTAAGACCAGATTGCTTTTTCAAGGAATCCTATTATCCGCTTTTTCACTTTTTCTATTTCTAAAATCCATATCATTACCAAACGTATTCTGGTTCACCCTGATAGTCTATTTGGTGATAGGATTCAATTTTCTTTGGGTTCAACACCACGAACCTTATCGACAACATGGTTTCTTCCGGGGAATCAGAGGGGCTGTCATAGTCCTCTCGGGCGGCTTAGCTCATGTATTTGCAGCCGCCCAAATAGCAGGGCTTGCGGTCGAAAGCCTTTTCCCTGGAAATCATAAAGTCTTTAGGAAGGCTCTCATATCGGGACAATTGATAACATGCCTCATTTCTTTTCCCCTGCTTGGCGTTTTGTTTTCATCCACAATTCCTACGCCCGAATGGAGCCAAGCCAAACTCCTTATGAAAGATCCTGAACTGTATGACATCCAAATTGATCGGACTTCAAATCAACTTTTAGTCAGCCAAAAACTGGCTTGGTACAAAAAGCCCTGTCATGCATTTAATCTCTCAAATCCAATGCAACAGCCGCGCTCTTTCCTGATCCCTTCCTACGAAGTTGAAGACTTCATTCTGGATGCGTCTTCCCAAAAAATATTCCACATAGATAGGGGGGGCGAGGGATTATACCCGGCGCGCCTCATTATCTTGGACTCACCCAGCCTTGATGTAACAAAGGAAATCCTTATTTCGGCGAAAATTACGGGCACGCCCAAGCTGGCCTACTCCAAAGAGAGCGAATGCCTGTTTGTGTCCTCGGAAGATGGGGGTTGGATCCACGAGATTAAGGCATCTGATGGCGCGGTTGTTAACCGAATACATATGAAATCCAATCCAATAATATGTCTGGATGAAACCAACAGAGTGCTGTATGTGAAACCTGGATATTCCTCTCGCATCCTGGCCTTGGATATGTATTCCCTCGCAATCAAACATGAAACGGCGGCTCCCGGATCCGATTTCCGCATGCTTTTATCTCCGAAACATGAAAAACTGTATATTCCTGATCCTACGGGTTCAAGTATTTGGGTTTACTCAACCCCAAACTTGAAATTATTACGCAAAATTGATTCCCAGTTTGGGGTACGTGCTCTTGCCTCAGATGATCATGCCAATCTGCTCTTTGCTCTTAGTTATATTACCGGATATTTGGAGATTATTGATATTGAATCGGGCGAGTTGCTTGAAAAGCACTATATTGGAAAATTCTGCCGGAAAATGGTTTGGGATGGTATTAATCATCGGGGATATATCACTCTTTTCAAAAAAGGTTTGGTAATGTTCACTCACTATCCACCATTCCAGCCAAGCAATACCCATAAATACACTATGTTATATTGAATTTTTGTCTCGAAACCTTACTGATTTGAGATGGATTTTTGCAGTTGTTCTTAACCAGTCCACAGAAACCAAGCAGAATAGATGGTAAAAAAATGGATAACAAGGCTAAAGCCCCTGCCAACCTGTAGTTGGACCAAGGGAAGTGGAATTAAGTCGGAGAAGATGCCGCAAACGGCCAGGAGGCCTAAACCGATATAGATTACTTCCTTGTAATTCCGGGGACGCTTTACTTAATTTCCCGTTGCTGGGCGGTGTCAGCTTTTAGCGACCATGGGTCACGCTTTTTATCATGACGCGCAGCCGTATGCATTCCCACGGAGGACCATGGGGCCGAGAAGAAATCGTTTGTTCTGATATTACCGGGAGCAGGGTTTATTTCTATCGCTGTCAGCAAATTCGGCCTTAGTCCCTTGATATTTGGGCTTTGAAAATCACCACACGTGAAAAAATGGAATTAAATATCGCTCCCCGTAATAGTTATGCACAGATTTTTGCTTGATGATTAGGCAAAAAAGTTATTTCTTAAAAAAATATATCAAATAAAATAAGTATGTTGAGATATGCACACACGGCGTTTTCAGCTTTTGGCCGGGCCATCATGCTTGGCGGCTGAAAAAAAACGCCGCGCCAACATCCGCAGAAGGCGGACATGGGCGCGGCGTCAGAATATCCATTTATTGAACCGTTTCCTGGTCCAGCAGGCTTTCCACGTCCGTAACCAGGGTGCTGCAACGCCAGCCCGACAGTTTAAAGGCCCAGGGCTTTAGCTGTGCGTTCAAGGCTTCCACTTCTTGGACCATTTTCTCGTCCGCGTCTTTCCCTTCGGCGGAAACCGGGGCCATGTAGCTCACTTCCACACGCACCTCGCACCCTTCTTCCCCGGCGGGCGCCTTGGTCACCCGGTATCGTGTACCGTCAAAGAGCCAGTAATCCAGGAAAGGGCCTTCCGGTTTTTCCTCTTCGGACACGGGGTGCACGTCTTCCATGGTCAGGGCGGACAGGGCGTCCGCCAGTTTATCCACTTCGGATTTTTTAACCGGTTTTTGATCGGAAAGGGCGAAGGCCTCTCCCGGAGTGGCCCGGGACAATTCGTAGATCACCCTTTGCTTGCCGTCACGGATTTCCATGCAGGACACCGAGGCCACCTCGCTGGAGGGAACCTGGAGGATGGCCTTTTTCAGCCAGTCCGCCGGAGCTTGTCCCACGGGTTCGAAAAAGCGGTCCACCAGATAGACATTTTCCATGGCGCCCATGCGGATGAACTGACCTGCGGGCATGGGATAGCCTTCCGGGGTTTGTTGGGTCCGGTCTTTCCCCACCAGGATTTTGGCGATTTCGCCGTCGTTTTCATCCAGCAGGGTGAACAGGGTTCCTTTTTCGGATTTGGGAGACCCCATGGTTCCGGGCAGTTTGAGGGACAGCCTGGCCAGGGTGGCGGCGTCGTATTCAAAAGCCCTGCCCACGGTGAGGGCCGCCAGTTTTCTGCCGAACCGGGCCACCTTGTCAAAATCCGCTTTATAACCGCCCCGTTCCGCCACAGTCCATGCGCCTTGGGTCTTGATGATGGTAAAAGTCTGGTCCGGGGTTTCCACCTTGATGGTGGCTATGGAGTTCACGTCCAGGTCCTGGAACAGGGGCTGGCCCATGCGGATTTCCTCCTGCCGGGAGGACCCCAGATACATGGTCAGGGCAGTGGCGGCAGCCAGTCCGGCCAGGATCAGAAAGAGCCTGACAATGGTTTTTGTATTCATGCTTTTTTCATCCTCTTATGCCTGTATATGGCGAAACCGATTCCCACCAACGCAACCAGCAGGGGCATGAGCAACACGTTCACGAACTTGAGGAACCAGCCCAGGGAAACAATGTCGGAACGCAGGTTTTTTCGCACCTCTTTGAGTTCCTGCTCCACTTCCCGCTGTTCTTCCTTGAAATTGTCTATGGCTTCCCGTTGTTCGGGGCTCATGATAAAACGCTGGTCCGCGTCTTTTTGGTTTTCCAGTTCGGTGAGCTTTTTCTGGGCGGTCTCGGCCCGTTCCATGAGCTCCTTTTCTTTGGCGAGCCAGCGGCTTTGGGCCTTGCTTTTCAGGTCCAGCACCTTGGTGAAGGGCCGCTCCGTCTTGCCCCGGGACCGGATGCTGATGAGGGCGTTGCTGCCTGTCAGCATTTCCGTCCCATTGATAAACATGACCATGTTGTCGTTCCGGGGCATGGACATGGCGAACCCGAAAGGCGTGCGCATGGCCATCATGCAAATATCGTCCACGATAAAATCCACGTCCGCAATCACCAGGACCGTGGATTTTTTGTTCAGGGGATTGTCGCCCAGGGGCAGATTTTCCTCGCCCACAAGGTTCTTGACCTCTTCGGGAGGTCCGTCCGGGAAGGCGGTGGGAAAAACTCCGCGGATCCTGGCCGCCAGGGCCATGGACTTGCCGCCGGACTCAAAGTCCTGCTTGATGGTCCGGGCGCCCAGGGTGGCGTCAAAGGAATTGATCAGGCCCGAATCCGGCGAGGTGACGACCAGGGGCGTGAATTCCATGGCAAAGTCGTCCAGGGTGCGAATGGCCCCGGCCATGGGAAAGAGCATCTCCTCCAGGTTGGACGTGACCGGGTCTTCCCGGTTCAGGTAGGCCTCCCGCACGGTGATCCACGAGGGGTCGTGCTCCACCACGTTGAAGCGGTTTCGCACCTGGGTTTGCTGCCCCAGGTCCACGGCCACTTTTTGGGGATCAACAGAAATGCCCCAGGCCTTGAACAAGGGCTCCATGCTGGAATAATTGATGCCTTTGCCACGGGAAGAGGACTGATCCGCCGTGCAGACGGGGTCCACCAGAAAGATGGCGTTGTTGCCCTTGGTGATGAAGCGGTCAATGGAGTAAAGGGTTTCGGGCCTCAGCATTTTGGGATGCAAAACCATCAACAGGTCGATGCCGCCGTCTATGGCGGTGGCCAGGGGCGAAACCTCCACGACATTGAAATTTTTCTTCAACTCCGTGACAAAAAACCACGGCTTATCCTGGGCGCCCGGCATTTGGGGCATGCCCGGCACTTGGGATTGGCCCATGACCGGCAGGGTGGAAAGTACGCCGATGGTCTTTTTTTCTTCGGTGGTCAGTTGGGTGATGGTCTGGGTGAGGTCGTATTCCAACACCTGATCCCGGGAATAGTCCAGGAAGGGGATGATCTCCTCCTTGTCCCGGCTGTACGCGATCAATCCGAAATACACTTTTTCCCCGGTCTGGAGCGATTTGGCCTCCATGCCGTAGATGTCGGCCCATTCCTCCTCTTTCGAGTCGGGCTTGGGATCGCACAGGTCAAACCGGACCATGCCGTTGCTCTTTAGCTGGTATTCGTCCAGCAACTCCTCTACCCTTGTGGCGTAGGTTTTCAAATACACGGGCAGTTTGGTCTGGCTGGCCGTGTAAAACAGTTTGATGGTCACCGGATGCTTGAGCCCGGTGATTACCTCCAGCGTGCCCTCTGACAGGGAATAAGCCTTTTCCTCGGTGGCGTCCCAGCGCCAACTGGCCTTGGCGAACAACACGTTCAATAGAATGATGATGATCACCAGCACCAGGAGGCCTGTGCCGGAAACAAGATTTTTTCCCAAATTGCGTTCTTTTGCCTGAGTCATGAAATCTCTCCTCCTTCCTATGAAGACCTGCGGGCCTGAAGGATGACCCCGTTGGCAAAAAGCATAAAAAATATGAGCGAGCCGTAATAGAGCAGATCCCGGAAATCAATGACGCCCTTTTGCATGGACTGGTAATGGGTCATAACCGAAAAACCTGCCACGATGTCCACAATCCATTTGGGCACCAATTCGGCCAGGGGATCGGTCACGGGCGGAAAACCCGCCAAAACCAGAAACAGGCAGATAATGGCCGCCAGCACAAAGCTGATGACCTGGTTTCGGGTGATGGAGGATGTCATGCTGCCCACGGCGAGATAGGCCCCGCCCAGCAGAATACTGCCCACATACCCGCAAAAGGTCGCGCCCAGGTCCGGGTCGCCCAGATAGGCCACTGTCATGACCAAGGGAAAGGTCAGGCACAGGCATATGGTGATGAACAGCCAGGCCGCCAGAAATTTACCGAGGATGGCCTCTTTTAAAGTGATGGGCAGGGTGAGGATCAACTCCATGGTGCCCTGGCGCCGTTCCTCCGCCCATAGCCGCATGGCCACGGCCGGCACCAGCACCAGAAAAAGCCACGGATGCCACCTGAAAAACGCATCCCGCAAATCCGCCTGTTCCAACTCGTAAAATCCGCTGATGAAGAAGGTGAAAAAACCGTTAAGGAGCAGAAAGATTACAATCAGGACATAGGCCAGGGGCGAGCCGAAATACCCCCGCAGCTCCCGGGCCATGATTGCTCGTGTGTTTGCCAAAAGACGATTGTTCATACAGTCACCCCAACAATCCGATTCAATGGGTTTGATTGATTTTTGTCGACATCTCTAACCGGCCTGCTTCATGGTGATGGACCGGAACACCTCGTCCAGACGGCCCGATTCCTCGGTCATGGATTCCAGGGTATAACCCTGGTCCGCGATATGCCTCACAACCAGGGCCGCCAGACCTTCCCCCTTTTTCACGGGGAAAACCCGCACAACCAGCCGGTCGCCGTCTTTTTCCAAAAGCTCCACCTTACGAACCCCCTCCATCCCTTCCAGGCCGGGAAGCGGGTCCGTGTCCCTGGGAACGCCTAAACGCGCCACGAGTGAGCCGTCCTTTTCGGACCGAGCCCGCAGGCCCAAAGGCGTGTCATCCGCCTCGATCCTGCCATTGGCGATGATGATGGCCCGGGTGCATACCGCGTCCACCTCCTCCAGAATGTGGGTGGACAGGATAATGGCCTTGTCCCGGCCCATCTCCTGGATCATGGAGCGCACTTCATGCTTTTGGTTAGGGTCCAGGCCGTCGGTGGGTTCGTCCAGGATCAGGTATTCGGGATCATGGAGAATGCTCTGGGCGAAACACACCCTTTGGTTGAAACCCTTACTTAAGGTTCCCACCATCTGGCGCCGCACTCCTTCCAAAAAGCATTTCCCGATGGTCCTTTCCACCGCCTTGTCTGCGTCACTTCCTGAAAGCCCTCTGATTCGGGCGCAAAACGCCAAAAAGCCCGTGACCGTCATGTCCTCGTAAACTGGTGCATTTTCCGGCAGATAGCCGATCTTTATGCGGGCCCCAAGCGAATCCGTGCAAATGTCGCAGCCGCCAATAACCGCCGTGCCCGCGCTGGGTGGAAGATAACCGGTGAGCATCCGCATGGTGGTGGATTTTCCTGCAGCGTTGGGTCCCAGAAAGCCCAGGATTTCCCCCTTCTCCACAGTAAAACTCACACCATCCACAGCCTTGTGTTCGCCAAAGAACTTGGTGAGTTGCCTGGCTTCTATCATTGATTTTACCCCGTGGAACATCAAAAATGGAAAACGTGATAAGGCCTAAAGTAAGATGTATGGAACGGACCCTTCACAAATCAAATATCCCCCATTTTGTCAAGGCCTGTGATATGTGTTTGCTTTTTCATTCATTCAAATTATATGTTGTCTTGTGGGTGGGGCCTGCGTAACCGGGCAATATCTTGACACCCTTTGTATGATGCCTATCTTCCGAAGCTTTCGCTCAAAACCTCAAGGCTTGCGCCGTGGGGGTACTTATGCTATCCAGGTGCAAGAGGTAATGATTACTATGAACAATAAGCAGACAGTAAAAAAGCCGGAAATTTCCTTCGTGGCTTTCTTCGCCTCCGTCAAACTCTCCATATTCCTGCTGTTGACTGTGGCGGCGACTTCGGTCATCGGCACTCTCATTCCCCAGGAAGCCTCGTTGCGGGAGCATTATCAGAATTTCGGCCCCACGTTGTTCCGGATTTTTGACACCCTGGGTTTTTTCAATGTGTATCAGGCCAAGTGGTTCCAGTTTTTATTGGGCCTGTTGGCTTTTAATCTGATTGTATGCACTCTCAAACGTTTTCCCATTACGTGGAAATTGGTCACCGGAGTTACTCCGGGTTTCAGCCAGGGCAAGTTCAACAGCATCAAGGAGAAACATCAGTTCACTCTTAAAATGTCTGCCCAGCAGGCCCAGGCCACTGTTCTGGACATTGTCCGCAAACGGTTTAGGACTGTTACTGAAGGCAGGGAGGGCGAGGCTTTTACCGTTTACGGGGAAAAGGGCCGTTGGACCCGTATGGGGTTTTATCTGATCCACATGGCCTTTTTGCTGATCCTTTTAGGCGCTATTATAGGCTCTGTGTTTGGCTTTTCCGGGTATGTGCATATTCCTGAAGGGGAGTCGGTCCAGTCGGTCGAAAATAAACAGCATGAGCAGGAAATGGCCCTGCCTTTCACCATAAAGTGCGACAGTTTTTCTTTGGACTATTATGAAGGCACACGTTCCATCAGCGAGTTCACCTCGTTCGTGACCATCATCGAACCGGGAAAAGAACCCTGGCAGACAACCATTCGCGTCAACCATCCCTTGAGGCTGCATGGCATAAACCTGTATCAATCCACTTACGACATCTCCCAGCACTCAGGGACTATTGACGTGCAGTTTACGGACCCGGAAACAGGGAACTCCGAAACCGTGACCACAACCATTACCCAGATGTCGCCCCTGCCCTTTGACAAGGGCAGCTTTATGATCACGGAGTACATAGAGCATTTGCGCTCCCGGGACGGCCACGACATGGGGCCTGCTGCGCGCATGCACATGTTTTCGGAAAATGGGCCTCCGGCTGTGTTCATGATGCCCGTGGGCGAGCCGGATTTTATGCAAAACAAAATGGGCTTGGATGTGCGGGTAATCCAAGGAGAGGTCACGCCCATTTACGTCACCGGCCTTAAAGTGACCAAGGACCCGGGAGTGTGGGTGGTTTACGCCGGGTTTATTCTTATTCTGGTGGGATGCCTGGTCACCTTTTTCATGGCCCATCAGCAGCTTTACATAAAAATATCCCCTAAGGGAAACCGGTCCTTTGTGGAAATCGGGGGGACCGCCAATAAAAATCCCCAGGGATTTGAAGAACGCACAAGGCGCATCGCCCGCCGCATAGAGAACAAGGAGTAGCAATGGTACTTCCGGAATTTTTGGAAAGCTCACTGGTTTTGTCGGTTGTTACTTTTATATACGGTGCAGCCGCCGTATTATACTGGGCCAACTGGATTTTTGAAAAGCCTGTTCTGGGAAGATCCGCCACGTGGCTTATGGTTATCGGCTTTTTGGGCAACACCGGGGGCATTGCCCTGCGGTGGGTCGAGACCTATGTCCAGGGACATGGCCGGGCGCCCTTTACCAACCTGTACGAATCCCTGGTTTTTTTCTCCTGGACCATTGCCCTGTTATATCTGGTCATTGAGAAGCAGCATAAAATCCGGTCCCTGGGCGCTTTTGCAGCACCCCTGGCGTTCCTGGCCCTGGCTTATGCGGCGTTGCAGAACAAGGACATCATGCCACTTATGCCCGCCCTTAAAAGCAATTGGCTCATAGCCCATGTTATGACATGCTTTTTGGGTTATGCCGCCTTTGCCGTGGCTTTTGGTTTGGCTGTGATCTATCTGCTAAAAGCCAGGGACAAGGGCCTTGCCTGGCTTATAGGGGCGATTTTCGGAATTGGGGCCGCCACACTGGCGGTTACCGTAACCGGAATGAAGACGGACTCCTTTTGGACCCTGGCCGGATCGGGATTTTTCATAGGAGCGGGGGGGGCCCTTGCGGCAGGGTTCCTTACAGCGACGATTATTAACCTGATCAAGCAGAACGATCCGGAAGGGCAGGGCAGGCTGACCAAAATGCTGCCGGACCTGGGAGTCATGGACGAACTCACTTACCAGACCATCCTGTTCGGGTTCATGTTCCTCACCGCCGGAATCATCACCGGAGCGGTCTGGGCCAATTCGGCCTGGGGCAGGTATTGGTCATGGGACCCCAAGGAAACATGGTCACTCATCACATGGCTCATTTACGCCACCATGATCCACGCCCGGCTGGTCCGGGGCTGGAGAGGCAGGCGCACCATTTATCTTTCCCTGGTGGGATTTTCAGCCGTGTTGTTCACCTATTTCGGGGTCAACACTTTGCTGAAAGGGCTCCACAGTTACGCCACCTGAAAAGAGCCCCGTTGCTCCACCAAGCGGCCTGCACTTAAACTTTTGGGATGTTCATGATCGGGGGGCCTTTGGCCCCCTGTTTTTTTCCCATTCCCCACAATGCGTTCAAGGCATGTTTTCCAGGGCTTTTACAGGTCTATGGCTGCCTTTGCTCAACCTCTTGCATGCAATTTGGCTTGACAAGTTTGCTTCCTGTGAGTACTAAACCTTTCCTTGAAAGTACTGGATGCGAGGGCGTCCTTCCTGCTTTCCCGCAAGGCACTGAAATTAATAACAAAGCGTTATTGTCAGGCATTCGGCGGCTATCCGCTAAACCAAGCGTGCGGTCGGATGTTGTGAAATTTTGAACAACCCTTAGCAGGCGACAGTTGGAGTGAACATGAGCGGACCGGAAAAAACCCAGCAAAACGGGGCGACTCACAAAAAGGAAGACAGCGCGGGCGTATTTGCAATGTCCCTTTTCGCCGCAGGTATCGGACTGTATGTGAGTCTCTTTGTGGGATGGCTTGTGCTTCCCGAGCTGCTATATTCCAAGCAGCATCAGCCCATTGATTTTAACCATGCCATCCACATGGAGCAGGTGGACGGTTGCACAGACTGCCATGTCTTTCGGGATGACGGCACCTATGCAGGCGCACCGACCCTAAGCCAGTGCATTGACTGCCACGAGGACGTCCAGAGTGTGGAACCGGACCCCGAGGACGAAAACTACGAAGACCTCATGAAGCAATACAAGGCTGAGGTTAAATTCGTGGAAGAGTATGTGGCCAATGACAAGGAAGTACCCTGGCTCATCTACGCCAGGCAGCCTGACTGCGTGTTCTTTTCCCATGCCGCCCATTTGAACAGCGAAAAGTTCAAGGTGTTGGAAGACGGGAAAATTGGCGCTCCTCCGGTGGAATTCGAGGATGATGAGGAACCTGAAGACGCCCGGTGCAACATGTGCCACATGGCCTTCATCAAAGGTGAGGCCGTGCCTTTTGGCGAAGCCGAATCCTTGCCCGTGTACGAAGAGAACCGGATCACCACCTATAGCCGGGACATCTGGGGCAGGAACTTCTCCGGCTTCAACAAGCATTACTATGACAGTGCAAAAATGGATGACTGCGCCCAATGCCATAATGACCAGCGCAACGAGGGCAAGAGCAAGGATGCTTGCTTTGTCTGCCATAAATAGGCTGTCAGGTAATTGAAGCATGGGAATATTCCCGGATCGAAACCAAATTCTTCTGGCAAGAAGTGAGGGATAAAACATATGAAACTCAACAGAAGAAACTTCCTGTTGGTCAGTACCGCAGGGGCGGCCGGCGGCGCTGTGGGGTCCATGTTCAGCCCGTTGTCCTGGAAACTCATGGACGACTCGTCCGTATGGAGCCAAAACTGGCCTTGGACGCCGGTACCCCTGGACGGAGAAGTGAGCTTTGAAGAGACCACCTGCGCTTTGTGCCCTGGCGGATGCCGGGTCAAGGTGCGTAAGGTAGATTCCCGGCCCGTCAAACTTGAAGGCGTGGATGGCGGCCCGGTCAACGACGGCGGCATTTGCATCCTGGGCCTGACGGCTCTTCAGCTTGTGTACGGCCCGGCCAGGGTTCGCACTCCGTTAAAAAGGGCTGGCAAAAGGGGCGAAGGCAAGTGGGTGGAAATCACCTGGGACGAGGCCATCAGCGACGTGAGCGAAAAGCTGGCCGAGTTGAAGGGCGCGGGCCAGTCCAAGGCTGTGGGTTGCATCACCAATGGCGCCAAGGGTGTTACATCCGCCCTGTTCGCCCGGTTCATGGAAGCCTACGGCTCTCCCAACCATTACTGGCAGGCCACCGCGTGGGACTCCTACGAGGAGAATATCCAACGCACCTTAGGCTTGAACGGCTCAGCTGGCTTTGACCTGGAAAAGGCCGATTACATCCTTTCCTTTGGCGCAGGCCTTTTGGACGGATGGGGATCCCCGGTGCGTATGTTCCAGGCCCACAGCAAATGGCGCGAGAACCACGACGCTCATGTGACCCTGGTACAGATTGACGCCCAGCTTTCCAACACCGCGGCCAAGGCGGACAAGTGGCTGCCCATCAATCCCGGAACCGAAGGCGCCGTGGCCATGGCCATGGCCCACGTCATCATCTCGAAAAATCTCTACGACCGGGGATATGTCAACTGGAGCACCACAGGCTTTCGGGACTTCTTCCGGACCGTACAGACCGAATACGCCCCGGAAAAGGTGGCGAAAATCGCCTGTCCTGTTCAAAAGCCCGAATATGTTAAAAAATGGACCGAAGAATTGGAATCCCGGGCCATTGCTTTTGCCAAGGCGGAAAAGCCCCTGGCTCTGGCTGGTAAGGGCAACGGAGACCGCCCGGTTTCCCAGGCGGAACTCAACGCAATTCAGTCTCTCAACGCTCTGGTAGGCAGCATCAACCGGGAAGAGGGCGGCATGGTGGTGATTCCCGACGCGGATAAATACCCCTGGCCCCCGGTTGTCCTGGACGCCGACGCCAAAGGCTACAAACCGGCCCTGGTAACCACCAAAGGACGCACAAAATACGGGGCTTCCAACCTTTTGAGCAATTTGCCCAAAGCGATCAACGCCCAGCATGGCGGCCTCAAGGCTTTGTTGGTGGCGGGGGCTAACCCCCTGTACACCCTGGCCGACACAGAGGAAACCGCAGCAGCCTTGCAAAAGATTGAATACATCGTCAGCTTTGCTTCCCAGATGGACGACACGTTCACCTACGCGGATATCATCCTTCCGGATCATATTTATTTGGAAAGTACCGTGGATGTTCCCACGCCTCCGGGATTCGCCAAACCTGTGTACGGCCTGGCAAAGCCTGTCATTGATCCTGTTTACAAAACCAAGGCCATGGGCGACTCCATTATTGAAATCGCCAAGGCCATGGGCGGCACAATTGCCGAATCCTTCCCGTGGGGGGGCTTTGGGGACGCCATGGAACAGGCCATGAACGAAAAGTGGAATGCCCTGGATTCGGACGGCGTATATGTGAACGAGGATTTCCAGCCTGAAAAGGAAGGAATCCGTTTCCGCTTTTTCGCCCGTGCAGGCATGGAAGACAGAATTTCTCTTCAGGGAAGCGTTGAGAAATATCCCCTGGTCATTACCCCTTGCGACACCATCCGGCTGTCCACCGGGGCCTTGGCGGATACGCCTTTCATGGTGAAAACCGTTTCGGATACAAAACTGAAGAAAAGAGAGCTTGTGGTGCAGGTCAATACCATGACCGCCCAGCAATACGGATTCAAGGAGGGCTCCCAAGCCATCCTGGAAACCCCTGTGGCAAAGGCCACGGTGCTTGTCCATTGCTCCGAAGAGATAGCCCCCGGTTTGGTGGGCGTCCCCAGGGGGTTGGGCCACATAGCGTATGATGAATTTGTGGGTGGTAAGGGAACAAATTATAACACCCTCATCAGCCCCGTTCAGGATCCCGCCACCGGCTTTGACGTGGCTTGGGGAATCAGGGCAAAACTGACTTAATCCATAAGGTGAGGTTCTGATGACAGAAACACAAGGACACGGAAACCAGGAAGGCCACGCCCCGGGTTCAAAATTCGGTATGGTTATTGACCTGGACAAGTGCACCGGTTGCGGCGCCTGCATGGTGGCCTGCATGGCGGAGAACAATGTTCCCACCAAACCGGACGAGACAAACAAACTGGACACCATCACCTGGATGCGGGTTTTCAAGTTGAGCAACGGCAAAGCCTTTCCCGATGCCGAAACCTGTTATCTGCCCAGGCCCTGCATGCATTGCGGAGGGAAACACGACGCAGGCCACAGCCCCTGCGTTTCGGTGTGTCCGGCGACTGCGACCGACTACAGCTACAAGACTGGCATTGTTAGCCAGATCTATACCCGGTGCTTTGGATGCCGGTACTGCATGGGCGCTTGCCCATATCATGCCAGGTATTTTAACTGGTGGGATCCCAAGTGGCCTGCGGACATGAAGAACTACCTGAGCCCGGACGTCTCCGTGCGCATGCGCGGCGTGGTGGAAAAATGCAGTTTTTGTTTCCACAGATACCAACGGGCCATGGACCTGGCCTATTATGAAGAGCGGGAACTGGAAGAAAACGAATACCAGACCGCCTGCACCCAGGCCTGTCCGGCAGGAGCCATCACCTTTGGCGACCTCAATAACGAAGACCACATGGTGTACAAGGTCACCCATGAGGAATCCGAAGGCGACGAAATCCTGCGGGGCCGTACTCCCTTCCGTTTGTTGGAGGAACTGGAGACAAACCCCAAGGTTTATTATCTTTCCGGCAGGGACTGGGTTGTGAAGGCGGGTAATGCCTCCGTGCGGGAGGAAGCCAAGGCCGTCAAGGACACCGGCGGTCACCACTAAATGGCCAAAATGCGGCGCGTTTTAAGCCCGCCGCTTAAGCTGGAAACGTGAATGAACAGCTTGAATAATTGATTGGCAAGGAGCAGCACTAATGGAAGCAGCCTATCAAAAAATAGTTCGACTGGAGTCGCAACTGCACCCCCTCGGGGTCCAGCGAGCCCCCCTGTGGCAGTTTGTCTTGTGGATGGGCTTTTTCGGGACCATCCTTCTCTGGGGTGTGTACGCCATGTTCCTATGTTGGTTCAAGGGACTCAACCAGACCAATATGAACGATTCCTACGGGTTCGCTCTCTGGATCTGGGCCGACCTGGGCGTGATCGCCGTAGGCGGCGGTGCCTTCTTCACCGGCCTTCTCCGATATGTCGTCGGAAAAGACCCCCTGAAATACATTATCAACTACGCCGTGCTCATAGGGTTTATCTGCTACAGTTCCGCCCTCCTGATTCTGGCCATCGATATTGGTCAGCCCCTGCGCGGCTGGTTCATCTTTTGGCACGCCAATGTCCACTCCATGCTTACGGAAGTGGCGTTCTGCCTGAGTTGTTATTTCGGGGTTTTGTGTATTGAGTATATTCCCCTGGTTCTGGAAAACCGCAAGATTGATGAAGTGCCCATCTTTCATCACACCAGCCATAATTTCCACGAAGTCATGGCCATCTTTGCGGCGACAGGCGCGTTCCTGTCCTTTTTCCATCAGGGCTCTTTGGGCGGCGTGGCCGGCGTGCTATACGGCAGGCCCTTTGCCTATCGTCCTGAATTCTTTATCTGGCCCACCACATTCTTCCTGTTCACCTGGTCTGCGGCGGCCTGCGGCCCCTGCTTCACCATTCTGGTGACCAAGATTACGGAAGCCATCACCCGCAAAAAGCTGGTGAAGGACAATGTGGTGGAACTCCTGGCAAAGATTGCAGGCTGGATGCTTTTGACCTATTCCATCGCCAAGATCATCGACACCCTGTACTGGGCTTTTGTGATGCTGCCCAAGCACAACCTGCATGTGCTGGATTTTTTCACCAACCAGTCCCTGATTTATTCCAAGTTGGGCGGTGTGCCCTGGATTCTGGTTGTGGAAATCCTGTGCTCCGTGATTCCTGCGGTCATCCTGGTGACCAAAAAGGGACGGCAAAACAAGCCCGCCCTCATCGTAGCGGTCTTTTTGGGAAGCATGTGCGCTCTCATCAACCGGTGGGTGATGGTTCTGCAGGTCATGGCCGTGCCGGTTTTGACTTTCGAGACCTTTGCATTATACTTCCCGAGTTGGCAGGAACTGGCCACAACCATTCTGCCCGTGGCTTACGGGGTGTTACTCATCAGCCTGAGCCACAGGTATTTGCCGGTGTTCCCCCAGGAACGCGAACTTAACCCGGTCTAAGGGCCAGGATCCCGGTAAGGCGGGAAAAGGAGAAAACATATGTTTCCGTTTTCATTTGAATGGCACTGGGACATGTCGCACATCGTTTTTATGGGCGGACTGTGGTACGCAGTAATCATCCTGGGCCTGGGCGTGAACTATGTGGTGGGCAAATCCATCGCCGAGACCATGAAGGATGAGGCGGGCGGCGGTCACGGACACGACGACCACGGACACGGCGATCACCACTAAGTCCTGAGAGAACATAGCTTCTGAAAATCCAAGGGGGAATCTTCCGCAAAGGAAGGTTTCCCCTTTTTTTGGTGAGCCCGGCAGGGCGCACCAAAAAAAAAGCCAGCCTGACGCAAGAAAGTCAGGCTGGCCGAAATTTTTCTGGATAATGGTTTGGAGCGTTTTGGGTTTGATTACAAAATCTGATCCATGAATTTTTGGAGTCTGGGGTGTTCGGGGTTTTCAAAAAAGTGGATGGGCGTGCCCACTTCCAGGATTTGCCCGTGATCCATGAAAACCACCCGATCCGCCACTTCCTTGGCGAAACCCATTTCGTGGGTCACCACCACCATGGTCATGCCCTCCTTGGCCAGCTTGACCATAACGTCCAGGACCTCGCCGATCATTTCCGGATCCAGGGCGCTTGTGGGCTCGTCAAAGAGCATGATTTTGGGATTCATAGCCAGGGCCCTGGCTATGGCCACACGCTGCTTCTGGCCGCCTGAAAGCTGGGCGGGATACTGATGGGCTTTCTCCTGAATATCCACCTTGGCCAGGAGCTCCATGGCATAGGATTCCGCCTCTTCCCTGGGGATTTTTCTTAATTTTCTGGGTGCCAGGGTCAGGTTGTCCAGCACGCTTTTGTGGGGAAACAGGTTGAAACTCTGGAACACCATGCCCAGTTCCATGCGAATGGCGTTGATGTCTTCGTCCAGGTCGCACACATTGTGCCCGTCCACGATCAACTGGCCCGAATCAATGGTTTCCAACTGGTTAATGGCCCGCAAAAGGGTGCTTTTGCCTGAGCCCGAAGGCCCGATGATCACGACCTTTTCTCCTTGTGCTATTTCCAGGGAAACATTGTCCAGGGCTTTGAGCTCTCCAAAACTTTTGGATGCATTGGTGATTTTTATGATGGGGTTATCGTTGATCATGTTGGCCCAACCTTTCCTCCATCTTGCTAACCAGTTTGGACAAAATCAGAGTAATAATCAGATAAATGATGGCGACCAGGGTGTAGGTCTGGAAATAGTCAAAGGACGTGGAGGCGTACTCCCTGCCGCGTCTCAGCAAATCCGCCACACCCAGGATGGACACCAGGGAGGTGTCTTTTAAAAGAGCGATGAATTCGTTGCCCACAGGAGGCAGGATGGTCCGCCATGCCTGGGGCAGGATCACGTACATCATGGTCTGGGCGCCGTTAAAACCCAGGGATCTGGCCGCCTCGGTCTGGCCTTGGTCGATGGAGTCGATTCCAGCCCGGAACACTTCTCCCATATAAGCGCCGTAACAAATGCTCATGGCCATGATGGCGGCCACCATGTCCGGCATTTTGATGAATTCCCCGATGGCGTAGTACAGGTAAAAAAGCTGGACCAAAAGGGGAATGCCCCGGACCACTTCCACATAGGTGCTGGCGATGAGGTTGATGATCCAGATTTTGGACAACCTGCCCAACCCGGTGAAAAAGCCGATGACAATGGCGATGGCGATGGACGACAAGGTGACCTGGAAGGTGATAACGATGCCATCGGCAAGAAAAACAAGTATTTCCTGGTATTTGTCAGACACTTCCGGGTCCGGATAAAATAATAGGAGCAACAGGGCTCCCACCGCTAAAAAAAATGAAAGCAGCCAAGCGGAAAATAAGCCTTTGTCACTTTTGGACGGGATTGCAGCCCCATCCCCCACATCAATTCTTACCTTTTTTTTCTCTTCAGCCATGACCTGCCTTGGTTTGTTCCCGCGTTGGCGGGATGGTTATGGGTGCAAAAAAAAACGCAGGGGCTAAAAGCCCCTGCGTTGGATTTTAGATCATTGACCAATCCATTTGGATTTGAGTTGGTCTTCGATGCCTTTGGCTTTGACGGCTGCGATGCCCTTGTTCACCAGTTCCAGGACTTCGGTATTGCCTTTTTTCATGGCGATTCCGTAGTACTCCACCTCATTGGTTTCAATGACCGTGGCGATTTTGAGGACGTCTTTGTAACGTTCGTTCTGCATGGCGTACTGAGCGGCGACAGGATCATCGCACACCACGGCGGCGATACGGCCGTTGTGAAGGTCTTCAATAGCCAGGCCTACTTCATCGTAGGTCTTGGAGATAACGCCTTCTTTGGCGTTTACGGCAAAGGTGCCGGTGGTGCTGATCTGGGAGCCGACTTTCTGACCAACCAGGTCATCCAGGCTTTTTACCGTGGAGTCTTTAGGGACGATCACGGCTTGTTTAACCCTGAAATAGGGGGTGCTGAAATCCATGGTGGCTTTCCGGTCTTCGGTAATGGACACGGAAGAGCAGATGGCGTCATATTTGCCTGCGTCCAGTCCGGCGAAAATGCCATCCCAGGCAACGGCTTTGAATTCAGCCTTGAAACCGGCTTCCTTGGCGGCGGCATTCATGTAATCAATGGCGTAGCCCACGATTTCTTTGTTGGCGTCCACAAATTCCATGGGGGGCCAAGTGGAGTCCGTGGCGAAAACAATGGTTCTTTCCTGCGCCAGAGCGGGGCACGCGAACAGGGAGACTGCCAGGGCAATCAGCATCAGTTTTTTCAACATGTTTTTTCCTCCGTAATGAATGGTTTAGTTTTGGGGGTTCACCTTGTCAGGCTTTCGTGTGCAAAGTTGCCGCATGTTAACCTAAGCAAGACGCGTATGTAAACAAAAAATTCAAGGGGTTCCGTTATTTGGAGCGGGGATTTCTGTTAGGTATAAAGGCCCACAACTGGGCCACCAGCATTCCCGCAAGCATAAGTCCGGCGCCAGCAAAAGCCCTGGTTGTCATGGTTTCGCCCAGGAACAACCAACCTGAAATCGCCGCGGTTACGGCCTCCAGTTGGAGTATGATGGCGGCGTGGGATGGGGGGGAATCCTTTTGCCCGATGATTTGGAGGGTAAAGCCTACGGCCACCGACCCTATGCCTCCGTAAAGCAAGGAGTACCGGGAAATCCAGATGCTCTCCCAGGTGATCGTTTCGGTAAACACCGCGTAGATCAGGCTGAGAACCGCGCATACAAAGGCCTGCCCGAATCCCAGCATAAAGGAATCCATCCTGGGGGAAAAATATCCCACCACCAGAACATGCACCGCCCACATAAACGCGCAAATAAGAACCAGTCCATCCCCGGGAGACAGGCTGAAGGATTCATTGACGCTTAACAGATACATGCCAGTCACCGCCAAAGGCAAGCCCATCCATAAGCCCACGTCCGGTTTTTGTTTGAAGATCAATCCTAAAATAGGGACCATGATCACGTACAGGCCCGTAATAAAACCGGCCTTGCCAGCCGTGGTTTCCACCAGCCCCACCTGCTGAAAGTTGATCCCGAAACACATGATCACCCCTGCAGTCAACATGCCCACTGCGGGCAACCATTTTTTCACACCGGGCAGGGGCAGGGAAGGGCGCTTCCACCTTGCAAAGGCGATAGGCGCAAGGCACAGGGCGCCCATCGCGAAGCGCAGACCCGAGAATGTTACAGGGCCCATGTCTTTCATGGCGGAGCGCTGGGCTACAAAGGTGGATCCCCAGACAATAGCTGCGGTTAGTAAAATGAGGTTGGCCTTTAGAACTCTTGTATTCATACTTGGGAGAAACCTTTATGCAAAAGCCGACGTCCTGGTCAGCAAAAAATACGGCAACAAGGGCGTGCTGTGAGCGCCCAAAAGAGGTTGCGTCATACCACTTCAGAAACGGGATGAAAAGCAGGAAAAGTAATTAATCCCAGATGAAAAGGGCTGGGATGAAGTGTTTGGGATTGATTATTCCGGCATGTCTTCAACGTTTCGATTTTGCAGGGTATTTTTTAGTAATTCCGTATCAATTTTCAGGATCACTGCAGCGGCGGGAGGGGCGCCAAAGATATGAATGGGTTGGAAACAATCGGGAAAGGCGTTTACAGCCTGCACCATGTAATGGTTGCATGGATCAGCCGGGTCGTCCAGGTTCATGACCAGATGCGTTGCATTTTGTCTGAGGACTTCGCGCCAAACCCATTCGTTTGATTCGGGAAGGATAGCCCTGGGATGATCCCAGGAAAACTTGCACCACCAATAAGGCAGCAATTGCATGGGGCGTTCCGCATGAAAGCAGCCAAGCGCTGTTTGGCATCCCATGAGGGAAGAGTGGGGGGGCAGGTTGTCACGACACCACCGGAATGCGCCGGTTACAAGGTAGGGATGAGCTCCGCCAAGGGTGTTGGAAACCAGGCAGGTTTCCGCGGGTAATGCGTTCCATGGGATGGGTTTTGAAATTGCGGAGGAAGATGTTAACTGATTGTCCTGTTCTTGTTTGAGTTGGCGGGAAAGAGCCATAAGCTGTCCCCGATGAAATCCTGTTTCGCGCACCCTGTGCGCGTAATGGGGCAGGATGCTTGCGAAGATAAAGGCAAAGGCCAGAATTCCGACAAGTCTTCTGGTGTTGGTTTTCAGGCCTAAGGCGTGCATGAGCCTGCCCGATCCCAGGATGCACGTTAAAAAAATCCAAGGCAGGATATAGTTTACATACCGTCCCCAATAGGAAGCTGCGGCGGAGATCATCAAAAGGTATACGAGGGGGTATAAAACAATCAGGCTGCAATCCCGCGCCCTGGCCCACGCCAGGGTTTCGCCCAGGAAAAGGGCTATGATGGTAATTTTGCATGGGCCATTGAGGTAATTGATTGCAGGGATAGCCGATAGGGCGGGAAGGAGTGTTTTGCCGTTTGCGGGGGTGTCGAGGAAGAGCCCCGGCAGGATTCTTTGGGGAATATGGTCAACGGCGTACCCGAACAGATGGTGTCCGTACCGTTGCCATAGGGAGTCGAATGGGGGAGTCGGATAATCGCATCCCTTGGCTGTCAGTTGTTGCAAATACCCAAAATCCCCGGAATTCAGAAGAGGAACCACCCATATGCCCAGGAGGGTTCCGACTATCCCGGCGTACAGGCAGGCGGCCTTGAATCGTTTATGGAAAAGCAGCCAAATGAAGCCGGCCACGGCTAAAGGCAGCCCTGGAAAACGTACATAAATGGCCAGGGCGGTGAAAACTGCGGCTCCCGCAAGCCAGCCCACCTTGTGATTCTCGCCATAAGCCATAAGCATGAGTATGGTTATAGTGGAAAAGAGAATGAAGGGGGAATGGGTGAAAATGATGGAAGCAAACGCGGATGTCGTGATGTTGGTGGCCAGATACAAGGAAACCATCACCGCGATCATTCGATTGAGCTTGAGAAAACGAACGGATATCCAGGCAGTCAGGAAGATGGAAAGGGCGTAGCACAGGGTATTGAAGGCTTTCATGGCCAAAAGAGGGCGGGAGTGCCCGGCGATTTCCATAATCATGGCCAAAAGAAAAGGATACCCCGGGGAAATGGTTGTTTCCGGCGGGTATTCCGGGACATCGAGTTGTACAAATCCATTACCCTGGTAAATGGCCCGGCCCAGATTCAAGTACCGGTAGTTGTCCCAGGTTCCGTTAAGCAATACGTTGAATGAGAGGTACAGGAGCATACAGATTGCAAGAGACAGAAAAATCCAGAAAAGCCAGGAGGGCAGGCAGTCGGGTCCTGCCGGCAATCTGCCGAGGATGGATGTTCCTTTAGTAGGGGTTGTGTTTTTTGGTACAGCCATAGAGTTGGTTTTCAAGGCCTGGAAAGGATTTGTAATTTGGATGTAATAAAAACCACCTGACGGTTCGACGCATCAGGATGGCAAGATATTTTTAATAAATATGGTTCTTCTCCCGATTAGTTGGAGTGAAAAGCCTGTATGACCTTCAGGGAGAAGTATTTATGGTCCTGGAATCCAT